>JBBDNN010000083.1:17816-66955 GCA_040877545.1 Balneolaceae bacterium | reverse complement strand
ACTATTATTGGTTTACATTTTGCAAAATAACTGGTGCGAAGTGGAACGGCTCCTGCTTTTCACCATGGAGAAGCTCAAAGTGCAGAAGAAGAGATTTCATTCATAAGTTCAAAATAGGATTAAAAGAACTTAGAGAGACTTATATCAATTTGATCATTCTTAAAAGAAAACCCCTCTTAAAAGCAGAAGATCTGGATGATGTTATAAATGAAACAAATGAACTTATTTCCATTTTTGTAAAAAGCATCCAAACCGCAAGAAAAAATATGGCTAAGAATAAGCCCCGCTTTGCCCTTCGGCGTTCGAAGTTCCCTGTTCGATGTTCATTTTGTTCATCTGGCATGATCATGCGGTATGTAAAATGAGGATAAGAAGTAAATTAGGTGGAACACGAAAATGGTTTTTCTACTATAAACAGGCAGGAAAACAAGAGGAGATGATTATGGACAAAGACTTAAATAAAAGATCAGCATATTGGAAAGGCGGATTGGTTTTTACTTTACCATTCTTAATCATTGTTCTATATTTGTTGCTCGTTTTATAAGTTATAGTTGATTGAAGTTCTGAAATTGGATAAGCTTTCTTCCTATACATAATTTTAGAGCCGCGCATATTTTGTCCTTTTTTGTTGATGTAGCCTTTCCGACCGCTGTACGAAAGCAATTTACGTATCATTTTTCAGGCGATCTTAAGAACACCATTCAGGTGGGGCAGAGAGTTTGGGTACCATTCAGAAATTATTTCGCCATAGGTATTATCACATCTATCCATGGCAATAAACCGGATTTTAAAACCAAAGCCGTTAAGCAAGTTCTGGATAAAGATCCCATTTTAACCAAAGAACTACTGAGCCTTACCGATTGGATTTCCAGATTTTATGTCAGTAGTTGGGGAGAAACCATTCAGGCCGCACTTCCGGCAGGTTTAAATTTTGTTTCTAAAAAGTATTTGAAAATTCCCGATTCGCTCGATTATAGCGCATATTCAGAAAAGGAGCAGGAAATCATTGCAGAATTAAAGGAAAATCACTCAACACTTGATGAAGCAAAGAAGCGATGGAAAGGATCCAGCCTCAATAAAATTTTCAGCCGGCTTTTAAAAAAGAAAGCCATAGAAATATGGGAAGAGCCGGATTTAAAGGTAACACTAGCTACAGAAAAACAATGGCATTGGGCTGAAGGAAAAAATTCAAAAGCAGTTGAGAAGTTCTTAAACAGTGATGAATCAAAAAAAACTCTGAAATGGATTTCTGCACTCCAACAGTTCTGGGAAATTGGTTTACCGGTTCGCCAGTCAAAAATCAGCGATTACTCTGTTTTTACCTCCTATACTTTAAATAAGCTTCAGGAGGAAGGTTGGATTACATTTACAGAAGTTGAGAAAGGTTCGGGTATGCAAAACCTGGATTTTGCCCCAGACTCCATCAAATCACTGAATGAAGATCAAGAAAAAGCCTTCCAGCAAATAGATATTTCACTGGAAAAGGAGGAATTTGCAAACTTCCTTTTATTTGGGATCACAGGAAGCGGTAAAACAGAAGTATATATTCATGCGCTGCAAAAAACGCTGGAAAAAGGAAAAGATGGAATAGTCCTGGTTCCGGAAATAGCCCTCACACCACAAACAGTTGCACGATTCCATCTGATTTTTGGAGATAAAATTGCGGTGTTGCATAGCCGAATGACCAGTCGCGAACGCCTTCAGGCATGGAAAGATCTGAACTCCGGGAAAAAAAGTATTGCAATCGGTCCGCGCTCGGCAGTTTTTGCACCGGTTCAGAATTTGGGCCTAATTATTCTTGATGAAGAACACGACAGCTCCTATAAACAAATGGATCCTTCGCCGAGATACCATGCCCGGGAAACAGCAATTATGCGAGCTAAAAATAAAAAAGCTGTAATAATTATGGGTTCTGCTACCCCAAGTATGCAGGCATTAAATATGGCGGCAAAAGATAAATGCCAGCTGTTAGAATTAAATAAACGTCATGCCGATGCACTGCTCCCAACAGTAAATATAATTGATCTCAAGCAGTATAAGTCGGCAATGCGTGGTGAACTGGCCGTCCCTCTTTTTATGGCTATGGAAGATGCTTTGAAAAAGAAGGAACAGATAATATTACTGTATAATCGGCGTGGTTTTGCCAGCTACTTGCAATGTGAAGACTGCGGACATATTCCCCAAAGTCCCGAATGTTCGGTCAGCCTTACCTATCACAAAAGAAAAAACCTGTTGATGTGTCATTATTCCGGGTACTCACGAAGAGCCGAGACTGAATGCGAAAAGTGTGGGTCAAAATCTATAAAAATTCAGGGATCGGGTACACAAAATATTGAAGAGCAGTTGATTGAACTTTTCCCGGAAGCAAAGATTTCTCGTTTCGATCGCGATTCAACTTCGAGGAAAGGATCACACGAAAAAATACTTTCTGCTTTTGGAAAAGGTGAGGCAGATATTTTAATAGGAACTCAATTGGTAGCCAAAGGACTTGATTTCCCAAATGTGACGGTAGTCGGGGTGATTGATACAGATACTGAATTAGCATTTCCCTCTTTTCAGGCAACAGAGCGCATGTACCAGTTACTCAGTCAGGTCTCAGGTAGATCGGGCAGAGGGGAAAAGCCGGGAGTAGTATTTCTGCAAACACGTCAGCCTGAAAATCCAGCTATTCAATTTGCAAAAAATCACAATCACAGGGGCTTTGCCCGTCAAGAGATGGAGTTTCGTAAGCCATTGTATTATCCACCGTATTCCCGTTTAATCAGGTTTGTATTAAAATCAGCAAAGGGAAATGAAGTGAATTCGGCGGCACATTTCTTGAAATCTGTAATTGAACAAATAGTTCCGGACTTGCCGGTATTAGGACCATCTCCGGGAGCAATTCCCTGGATGAATAAGAAATACATTTGGGAAGTAACCTTGAAAATTGATCCCGAAAAAGGAGCTAAATATATAGACGCCCTGGTTAATAAAATTACGCAAGCTCATGAGCAGAATATGGACGGTAAATATACTTCAGTGCGGGTAAATGTGAATGTGGATGCAATTCAGTAATAAATGTAAACTGCGCCAGAAAGATACACATTAAAATTCCTTTCAATCCATTCTACCATGGGAGGCGAGCGCGTAAAGCTTGCCGGTAAGAGAATATCATCGCATTTGTGGCAGAATAAAGCATCTTATGGGATTCATTACCATTCGAAAAGTGTTAAGGGAATATTCGACAGCAGTAAATGAGGATGAAGCTTTAGCATAAAAAAAGGAAGTAGTTGGAATTTGCTAAACTGGAAATATCAGATGTAGAAAAAATAGATTTTTCTGATCGTGTTATTGGTGAAATTATTGGAGAAGAAGAAGGTCCAACTATTATTGCTATGGCAGCTATACATGGAAATGAACCCTCGGGAATTGGAGCGGTTTGCCGGGTTTTAAAAAAGATTGAAAAATCAGAAGCTCACTTTAAAGGCCGGTTTATAGGTTTAATCGGTAATATGGAAGCCCTTGAGAAAAGGCAGCGTTATATTGATGAGGATATGAACAGGATTTGGTCAACTTCTATCCTGGATAAAATCCGCCGAACTCCAACTCCGGATTTACAGACCACGGAACGAAAAGAAATAAAAAAACTTCTGGAAATAATTGACCCTATTACATCGAATGATGAAGCAAATCATCCTTTAATATTTGCTGATCTACATACTTTTTCTTCAGAAAGTGGAATTTTCGCTCTCACTTCCCGACGTGAGGAGAATATTGAACTAATGGTGCCTTTAGGAGTTCCTTTGGTTTTTGGAATTGAACATGCGTTGCAAGGAACTGTATCCAAATACATACAGGATTCTGGAGAAATAGGTTTTTCCTTTGAAGCAGGGCAGCATTTCAGCTCGCAATCGGAAAACAATGCTTCAGCAGGATTGCTTTGTTTATTGGTGGCGGCAGGTTGTATACAAGCATCAAAAATTGAAGATTTCACCCATTATTACGATTACCTGAAGAATCAAACTGAGTCGCTTCCCCGGAAAGTCGAATACGTTTACAAACACATCATAGAACCGGGTGATGATTTTAAAATGCGTCTGGGTTTTAAAAATTTTGATGCAGTAAAAAAAGGAGATTGGCTGGCAACTGATCAACATGGAAAAGTTTCAGCTCAGCAGGATGGATATATTTTAATGCCTCTTTATCAGCAGCAAGGAGAGGATGGTTTTTTTATAGTTCAGGATTGTAACTAAACGTTTCGCGAATGCTGAAATATAAAATTTCAATATTGAATTATCGTTTGGTTCAGTTCACCCGTATTTTAATCCTTTGTAAAATTGGGCTTAAACTTGGATTATGAAAAATGATTATCAATTTGTAGACGGTACACTTCTTTCTTCAGTAATTGAATCGCTTATTTTTGCAAGCGAGCGGCCACTTACGGGTGAAAAAATCCGGGAAATTATTGTCGAAAATGAGGAGCAGATAGAAGTTAACGAGGATACGGTGGCTGATTTTGTAGATAAACTGAATCAGCGTTATGATGAAAATGGACTAAGTTTTCGAATTGAGAGAAAGGGCGGAGGCTATACTTTTGTAACGCAGCGTAAATATCATTACTGGCTGAGTATTTTTCAGCATGAGAATGCGTATCGGAAATTGTCACAATCAGCTATAGAATCGCTTGCTATTGTGGCATACCGGCAGCCCATCACCAAACCGGAAGTAGACCAGATTCGCGGTGTGGATTCGGGTTATATATTACGGCAGCTTATGGAAAAAGCACTGATAGAAGTATCAGGCAGGGCCGATAGCCCCGGCAAGCCGCTGCTCTATAAAACGACCAGTCACTTTTTACGGCACTTTGGAATCAACACCGTAGATGAACTTCCCAAACCACGCGAAATTGATGAAATTCTCAAAGATGATGATATGGCCGAACATCGCCAATTGTTGATGGAACGCCAGCTTATGATGGATGAAATGGATGAAGATCAGGAAGAGGAAAACGAAAAAATGAATTTTGAAGACATAGAGAAAAATCAGCAAAAAGATAATGGAATGGAGAATTCCGGAGACGAAGAAGAATGAAGAAAAAGAGAAGAGAAAGACCAGACAAATCGAAGAAGAAATCAAAAAAAGCAAAAGTCTCAGATAAAAAAGCGGTAAGGGTAGATCAGAATTATTCGAGTACAGAGGAAATTCGCCTGAACAAATTTATAGCTCATGCTGGTTTATGTTCCCGGCGCGAAGCTGACACTTATATTGAAGAGGGCAGAGTAAAAGTAAATGGGGAAGTGGTAACCGAACTGGGAACTAAAGTTCGCCGAAAAGATCAAATCGTGGTGGATGATCAGAACCTGAGCCTGGAACCTTTTGTGTATTTGCTGCTGAATAAATCGAAGGATGTAATCACCACAACCGATGATGAAAAAGATCGCACTACGGTTATGGATGAAATTGAAAACGCCACCGGTTACCGCGTATATCCTGTAGGTAGATTGGATAGAAATACCACCGGTTTGTTGGTGCTTACTAATGATGGAGATCTTGCCCACCGCCTGATGCATCCCAGTTATAAAGTTCGGAAAACGTATGAGGTCACTACAAAAAAAGCATTGAAAGAAGAGTACCTGGAGGGCTTCAGAAAGGGAGTAGAATTAGAAGATGGTGTGGCCAAAGGCTACAATATCAAGCAGTTTATGGATATGCCGGAGCTTTTTGAGATGTCGGTGTTTGAAGGGCGAAACAGGTTAATCCGAAGAATGGTGGAACATTATGGAACGGAGGTTACTAAACTAAAACGAATAGAATATGCCGGGCTGAACTTAAAAGGTGTAAGCCAGGGGCGGTGGAGATATCTTCACCAAAACGAAATTAATGATCTTCGGAAGCTGGTTAAGCTTGAGACATTAGATTTCAAAAGAAAATAATTTTATGGAAGTAAGCAGTATTTCAGTTTCATCGGGGAAGATATCATCAACAGAAGGCTTACCTATTCGATATGATCTTTACTCTCCTATCACAAGGAATGCAGTAACTTTTCCGGTGATCATTTTTTTGCACGGTTTTAAAGGTTTTAAAGATTGGGGGCCATTTCCGGATGCTTGCGAAGATTTGGCTCGCGCAGGATTTGGTGTTGTTGCCATGAATTTCTCGCTCAATGGGATTGGGGAGGATAAAGCAGAATTCACAGAACTGGATTTATTTGAGCGTGAAACTTTTTCACAAGATCTCGCTGATATCGGAAGTATAATTGAGGCGCTCCAAAAAGGGAAAATCTCCGACAGCCATTCAAATCTTAATACTGATCATATTGGGTTAATCGGCCATTCAAGAGGGGGACATACTGCTATTACTGCTGCGGTTGAATATGCGCCTGTTCAATGTTTGGTGACGTGGTCGGCTGTGGCAGATTATCAAAAGCGCTGGACCCAGGAAATGAAAAATGACTGGAAAGATAAAGGGTATACAAAAGTTTTGAACAGCCGTACTGGCCAGGAAATGAAAATAGGGGAAGAGGTATATACCGACTCTGTAGAAAATGTGGAGCGTGTAAATGCGATTAACCGGGTTAAGGAACTAAGAATTCCCACGCTTTTTATTCATGGCCGTGAAGATGAATCGGTACCTAATACAGATTCTGAACAATTATATATAGCCTGCAAGGCAAAAGAAAAAGAACTACGTTTGGTAGCCAATGCCGGCCATACGTATGGAGCCTCACACCCTTTTGAGAAACAGGAATTTCCCAAACCATTTGCTGAAGTTCTTGACTGGACCGAAGGATGGTTTCTGGAATACCTGAAATAAGAGCTAACCCTTTTAATCTTTTTACGCCAAAAAAATAAAAGTACTTGATAAGGTTATAAACTAACCTCACTTTATCGCACCTTAGAATTAAATTCAACTAATAAGTAAATATGAACTACAGAGATAATGGTATTAGTAAATTTTCTGTCTTATTCCTGATTGTTGCTTTTGTTTTTGCAGGATGTAAAACTGCAGAACAAGCCTCTAAATCAAGCGGCTCTGCCACAAACGGGCCGGCAGGGAAAAAAGGTGAGATGAAAAAGTATAGTGAAGTTATTACCGATGAAGCCGAAAGTGATGAAGGTTTGTTTAAGGTCCATAAAGTAGAAGATAAATATTATTATGAAATTCCTGATTCTGCTTTGGGCCGTGAAATGCTGATGGTTAGCCGAATTTCCAAAGCGGCTGATAACATTGGCTACGGCGGGGAAAAATTAAATACCCAAATTGTACGATGGGAAAAGAAAGACAAAAATATTTTGCTGCGTCATGTTTCTTTTGAAAATGTAGCATCTGATACACTTCCTATATATGAGGCAGTGCGAAATTCAAATTTTGAACCAGTTATTGCTTCATTTAGTATCGAAGCATTAAATGAAGATACATCTGGTTCAGTAGTCGAAATTACCAGTTTATTTAATACTGATATCCCTTCATTGGGGCTGCAAAGTAACCGCCGCCAATCTTATCAGGTGCGAAGAGTAGACGGAAGCAGAACTTTTGTAGAGCACATCAATAGTTATCCTGAAAATATTGAAGCTCGTAATTTAATTACTTATGACGCGGGAAAACCTCCTTCAAATTCTGCTACCGGTACCATCTCTTTGGAGATTAATCATAGCATGATCATACTTCCAAAAGATACCATGCGTCCGCGGAACTATGACGACAGAATCGGATTTCTTAGTGTTCGGAAAACCGATTATGGTACTCCTGAACATCGTGCCAAACAAATTCAGCATATAACCCGCTGGAAGTTAATTCCAAGTGATAAGGAAGCGTATTTAAGAGGAGAATTGGTAGAACCGGAAAATCCGATAGTGTATTATATTGATCCGGCCACTCCTGAACAGTGGCGTCCATACCTGAAACAAGGAGTGGAAGACTGGCAGGTGGCTTTTGAAGAAGCCGGTTTCAAAAATGCTATTTTGGCTAAAGATCCTCCCACAAAAGAAGAAGATCCTGAGTTCAGTCCCGAAGATGTTCGGTATTCTGTAATCCGGTATTTTGCTTCACCTGTACAAAACGCATATGGTCCATATGTTCATGATCCAAGATCAGGTCAGATTCTGGAAAGTGATATAGGCTGGTATCACAATGTTATGAATTTACTGCGGAACTGGTTCTTCATCCAAACTGCAGCGGCCAATCCCGAAGCCCGATCCGTACATTTCGATACTGAAGTAATGGGTGAATTGATTCGCTTTGTCTCTGCTCATGAAGTAGGCCATACTCTTGGCCATCCTCATAATTGGGGATCAAGTTTTGCTTATTCCGTAGAACAGTTGAGAGATCCGGAGTTTACATCAACCCACGGAACGGCCCCTTCTATAATGGATTATGCACGATTTAACTATGTAGCACAGCCTGGTGACGGTGTCACCAATTTCTTACCGGCTGTTGGCGAATATGACAAATGGGCTACAAAATGGGGCTATACCTGGTTTCCTGAAGACATGAGTACGGAGGAAATTGAAAAGCAGCTGAATGAATGGACTGTGGAAAGAGCAGGTGATCCCGTTTATTTTTATGGCCGACAAACAGGAAGTAAAATTGATCCACGATCTCAGAATGAAGATTTAACTAATAATGCCATGGAAGCCGGTGAGCTGGGACTTGCCAACTTGCAGGTAATTACGGAAAATCTTATAGACTGGATTGGTGAAGACGGCAAAGATTTCGCAGATCTCAGTGAACTTTATTCCAATATAACCGGCCAATGGAGCCGGTATATGGGACACGCGCTCAGCAATATTGGCGGTGTGCACGAAAACCATAAAACATTCGACCAGGAAGGTGTGGTTTATGAGCCGGTGAAAAAAGAAACACAAAAGAAATCGTTAGAATTTTTGAATCGCCATGCATTCAGTACTCCAACATGGGCTTTCAATAATGATATACTTGATCGTGTGAACCAGGCTACTGCGATTGATAATTTCAGGGGGGCCCAGCAACGGGTATTAAGTCAGGTGGTAGATCCTCAACGCATTGCCCGTTTGATAGAATTTGAACGACGTTCATCTGGTGAAGTATACACCGTCTTCGAAATGATGGATGATGTGAGAAATGGAATCTTCAGTGAAGTACGTTCTAACGGTAATATTGATGTGCATCGCAGAAACCTGCAACGTGCTTATATCGAAGAGATGGAATCACTGATGACGGAAGAGCTACCTAATATACCAGCAAACTTTCGCCAATATCTTGGATGGACACAGGTAAATGTAAGCCAATCAGATATTCGTCCGGTGGTAAGAAATCAACTTTCTATACTCAACCGAGATATTGACCGCGCCTTACGAAGTGGTGGATTTGACCGCAGCAGTAGAATTCATCTTGAAGATGCTCAGGTCAGGATTGATAATATCCTGAATCCTAACGAGTAAAATATTATATCTTTTTGTAAATCTAAGCCTCCTGATTTTTATCAAGAGGCTTTTTTTTTGCTTACAACGAATGAAATGGATTTGTGTCTGACTTTTAGAAAATTGTTTAACATATTCCACCCATGGATTCTCTAATCAGTTTTTTTGAAGACGTCCCCACCTCCTTTAGGGCTACGGTTCTTATTGGTGGCATTTTTTTGTTTTGGGTGATGGAAGGTGTTATTCCACTTTTTCAATTTCAGTACAAAAAATACCGCCATGCTGGAATAAATCTCTTCTTTACCCTTTGTACAGCAATAATTGGATTTGGACTGGCCGGCCTTTTGTACTGGGTTTCAATGTATGTGGCCGAAAATGAATACGGACTCCTTTACCTGGTTGAAATGCCCCTGTGGATTCAGGTAATAATTGGAGTGATGTTTCTTGATCTGATTGGTGCTTACTTCGCTCACTGGACCGAACATAAAGTAAAGTGGATGTGGAAATTTCACCTTATTCATCACAGCGATACTACAGTTGATGTAACCACAGGACTTCGTCATCACCCCGGTGAAACTGTGATTCGAATTACTTTTACTATTTTGGCTGTCTTAATAGTTGGAGCGCCTATCGGTATTGTATTCCTATATCAAAGCTTTTCGGTTTTATTTGCCCATCTTACCCATGCAAATATCCGAATGCCTATAAAGATGGATCGTGCTCTTTCCTGGATATTCATTACTCCGCTGATGCATAAAGTTCATCACCACTATACCCAGCCTTTAACCGATACCAATTATGGAAATATATTTGCTGTTTGGGATCGGCTTTTTGGCACTTTTGCTCAGGTAGAAAATACCAAAGATTTAAAATATGGAATTGACACCCATATGAATCCTGAAGAAAATGACAGCCTGGGAAACCTGCTAAGAATTCCATTTCAGCAATACCGCCCACCGGCAGGTTCAAAGTTTGGGGATGGAGAAATCACTAAAGAGAATTAATTCTTTACCCCGGCTTTTTCTTGTTTGTCTTTGAATAAGTTAGTCGGATAAGAAATTCAAATTATCCTTTGTGTCTTTAAATAATAGTAAACAGAAGTTCTGAAAATTTGCGAAGCATAATTTTTTACAATTAACATACATTCGGGTAATTGTTAGTGATAGCAGTAGAGAGAAGTAGTTTATAGCTCCTTATAAGTTCAATACAAGACTGAATTCCTGTTATTGATATTTTCTAATTAGGGGTAGGTGGATTTGGTATGGTCTTTATAGAAAGTAATTTAAAAGAAATACTATCAAAAGGCTTTAGTAGCTAAATCAAATAAAATGGAAATAAGTACATTTCCCACTTCTGAATCAGCTTCAATTTATGTTGCCGAATGCATAGCCGAAAACATGAGGGCAAAAGCAGTAGAAAATTCACATTTGGTTTTAGGTTTGGCTACGGGCAGTAGTCCTCTGCTGTTATATAAAGAGTTGGTGCGAATGCATAAGGAGGAGGATTTAAACTTTGAAAATGTAATCACCTTCAACCTTGATGAGTATTACCCAATGCCAAAGAAATCAGCTAAAAGCTATTATGCATTCATGCACAACCAACTATTTAACCATGTAAATATAAAGCCCCAAAATATTCACCTCTTTGATGGTACCTTTCCCGCTAGTAAAATTGATTCTTTTTGTGATACATACGATCAGAAAATAATTGAGGCGGGCGGTATCGATTTTCAAATTTTGGGAATAGGAAGAACAGGGCATATCGGCTTTAATGAACCCGGTTCAAGCGAAGATTCATGTACAAGGCTGGTTGATCTTAATGAAATTACAAGAAAAGATGCTGCCTCAGATTTTGGTGACCTGCAAAAGGTTCCTTCAAAAGCAATAACCATGGGAATCGAATCCATTTTGAAGGCAAATAAAATTTATTTGTTAGCATGGGGAGCCGAGAAAGCTGAGGTTATTCGGAAATGTTTTCTGGAAGAGGTAACAAGCAAGCTTCCTGCATCATACCTGCAGGAACAAAGAAATGTTGAATTAATTCTGGACCCTGCTGCTGCAAAACTTATTCAATCTAATTTAATAGAAAATTAACAAACATTGATTTTTACAACTGGTAAATAAATAAAAACAAAAGGATAATTATGAAAAAATATACCACCCTCTTACTGTCAGCATTTATGTTGATGCCCCTGTTAATTTTTGCACAACCGGATACTCCGGTAGAAGAATGGACAGGCAGAACCATCTTATTGATAGGAGCACATCCCGATGATGATGCCGGCTCTCATGGTACATTGGCAATGCTGCAAGAAAATGGCAACGATGTTTACGTGATGTTGCTAACCACTGGAAATGTTGGAACAGGAGACCCTGATATGAGCAGGTACCGTTTGGCAGAAATTCGCCGACAGGAAGAAGTAGATGCTTTAAAAGAGCTGGGTATTCCTGAAGAAAATTATATCAATTTAGGGTATACCGATGGCATGTTGGAATTTGCTGATAAAGAAGAAGTAGTAAAGCAAATGGTGTGGTGGATAAGAAAACTAAAACCAACTACATTGATGGGATTCGACCCCGGATATGGCTACCAACAGTGGCATAAAACTGATCATCGTTCAGCAGCTTACTTAACGGTTGATGCTGCCCGTGCAGCAGAATGGCGCCTGATTTTCCCAAGCCAGATTATTAATGAAGGCCTGGAGCGGCATAGTGTTTCAGATTATTTGTTTTACAGTACAACAGGAGATGGAGCAAACACTACTGTAGACATCTCTGATTATGCTGAAAACAAAGTAAGATCCCGTTCAAAATATATCAGCCAGTTTACTTCTGCATTCGATAATTATACCGGACCAAATCCAGAAGATTTACCCGGTGATGAAGGAGAGCGTTTCTTGGAAAGAATGCGTTCTGGTGTTTTTGAAAGAGGAGCAGTAGATGGGAAACCAACAGAGCATTTCCGTTATTATAAAGGCAATCCGGATGGTGCCGGCTCCAGAAGAAAATAGTCTCTGAATACACATTTTCTATGCATTTATAATAAGCAGTGAGCTAACCGTTCACTGCTTATTTTGTTTTATCAACTTTTTAGGTGCTAATAAATATTTATTGATTTTACTTGATGCTATAACTTAATTAAAGACCTTGAATAATTTAGGTGAGGATTGATAAGATTAGTATAAGTTTGGGAGCTATTTAGCGATAATGCTATTATTTGCTCATATAAGTGAAGGCAATGAGAAGGAGAAAGCATCTAATGAAAGAGATAGAGTAAGAGAGATACGTGCTGGAAATAAAAAAGCATATGAGGAGCTTTTCTTTGAATATCATAATCAACTTATTCGTTTTGCCAATACCATAACCAAATCACGGGAATTTGCCCGGGATGCTGTTCAAGATGTATTTCTGAAAATCTGGAGGAATCGTGAAAACTGGGAAATAAATTATTCGCTTAAAGTTTATTTGTACCAGTCTGTACGCAATCAGTCCCTCAATTTATTAGAAAAGCAAAACAGCAGATTGCGGGTTAAATCAGGAATGCAAAAAGAATTGCAAGAACGAGAAGAGAAGGTGTTTGTTGATGACGCAAAACACTCTCACTTGAGCGACTATGAACTGAGGTTGCTAAAAAAGATATGGGAACTTGTAGGAGAAATGCCGGAGAGAAAGCGAATTGTTTTTGAGCTTCACAGAAAACATGGCTTAAGCTATAAAGAAATTGCCAAAATATTAGGGATCACCAGGAAAACTGTTGAAAATCATATTGCTCAAGCTTTCCAATTTCTAAGAAGCAATATTAATACTGAAGATTATAAATAAACTTTAGGGGTAGCTGAATTCCTGGCTGTCTTACTACAAACAATAATTCATTAAAAATGTATCAGAGTGAAAAGTAAACTTCTGGCAAAATATTTAGCAAAAGAATGCTCCTCAGAAGAATATGCTGCAGTGCAGCAATGGTTGACTAAAAGCAAGGAGAATGAAGAACGAATGAAAGATTTTGCCGATATCTGGAATTTGTCTAAAGAATACCCGGAAACAATGGAAGATTTTGATGTGGAGCTTGATTGGGCAGTGCTCCAAAGCAGAATTGAAAGCGAAAGCAAAGATCGTCCAAAAAAAGTAACTCCATCAAAGAACATACTTTCACTCAATTCTAATTGGGCAGTATTTTCCCGTGTTGCTGCAATTTTTCTGATGGCAGCATTTATAGGTGTCTGTGCTAATAAAATTAATTTCCAGGAATCTCCTGTAGTAGAGTCTATCCTTAAAGAGATTTCAATGGATAAAGGACAAAAAGGCTCGTTAACATTATCTGATGGAACAAAAGTGTTAATAAATTCAGATAGTAAGATTACACTGCCAAATGTATTTAAAGCCGATGTAAGGGAAGTGTATTTGGAGGGTGAGGCTTATTTTGATGTGGCTGAAAATCCTGATAAACCCTTTATAATATATACACGAGGGACAGTTGTGCAGGTTTTAGGTACTTCATTTTCTATTCGGGCCTTTCCAGAAGAAGAAACTATACAAACAGTAGTTGAAGAAGGCGTTGTATCCTTTAGAGAGGAAAAACAACCTGTTGATGAAGGGGTGATATTGACGGCAGGAAAACTTGGGAGGTTCAACCTGGACAAGAAAGATATGGTTACCGAAAATGTAGAGGATATGGATTTGTATTTAAGTTGGAAAGATGGCTATTTGAAATTCCAAAAAGCTTCAATGAAAGAAGTAAGACGTCAGCTGGAAAGAAAATATGATATAAAAGTAGATTTTCATTCGGAAGAAATCGGGCAGCTACAGTTAACTGCCGAACTAAAGAGTAGATCACTCAACAATGTATTGGAAACCATCTCAATGTCTCTGGGGCTCCAATATAAATTAGATCAAGACACTGTTAGTTTTAGTAAGGTTGAAAAATAAAATGATCAGCTGCTAAAACGGCATAACCCATGGTAGCGCTTTTGTGCTGCCAATAAGAGTACAACCAAAACAGCAATGAGGATATTTATGAAAACAATAGTTACTAAAATGATGAGAAGGGCATTTACATATGCAGTTCTGGCAATTGTTGTATTTCAGGTAGGTAACACTACTGCAAATGCACAATTGATAACATCAGCTTCAAATAATCTGCAAACTAATCTATACTATACAGTAAAAGATTATTCAGACGCTATTCCTGAACTCAAAGGCATTATCTCTATTGCAGAGGAAGATGCTATGTTAGGGGATGTACTAAAAGAGATTGCAAAAAAAGCAAATCTAGGGATAGCCGTTAATGCTGATTTAGAAATCCTAAAAAAGATAATCAGCGTAGATGTAAGGCATACTACGGTTAGTAACGCTTTACGAACCACTTTGCTAGGTACTGGTTTTGAGGCTGCAGTTTCAAAAAACAGAGAGCTTTTACTAGTAAAAAATTCTCCTATACCTCCAATCGAGAAGAAAGTACTGAGAAAGGATATCAGGGGAACGGTAACTGATGCTGAAACTGGTGATCCGGTGCCCGCGGCCAATGTGCTTGTGAAAGATACCAACATTGGTACAAGCACACAGGCTGATGGTACTTTTGAACTTACTGTGCCAGATGATGCAGAGATATTGGTTGTAAGATTTCTTGGCTATAAAACACATGAAGTACCAATTGGGAATACCACCGTTTTTAATATTGAGTTAGAAGTGGATATGGCCGCCCTTGAAGATGTAATTGTGGTAGGTTATGGTACACAACAGCGAACAGAAGTTACTGGTTCTGTTGCCTCCATCCGCGCAGAGACTATTGAAAACAGCCCGGTAACCAGCTTTGAAAATGCACTGCAAGGCCGTTTAGCTGGAGTTAATGTGGCTGAAAGTAGTGGCGAGCCGGGTGCTGCCCCTCAAATCACAATTCGTGGTACCGGTTCTATTTCTGCCGGTAACGATCCTCTTTATGTGATTGATGGTGTTCCCCTTTCACAAAATGTTGACCAGCAGGGACAGGTTGGCTCGCAAAGGGCTTCTTTTCAACCACCACCCGCAAGTCCTCTTGCTTCAATCAATCCTAATACCATAGAATCTATTGAAGTATTGAAAGATGCTTCTGCAGCAGCTATTTATGGCTCAAGAGGTTCAAATGGTGTTATTATTGTAACAACAAAAAAGGGGCAAAAGAATATGGCACCACAAGTTAATGTGCGCTCATATACTGGTTTTCAAACTGTGTTTAATACACCAGATTTAATGAATGCAGAAGAGATAATCGCTTATACAAAAGATAGTCGTAACAACACCTATTTAAGAGATGCAGATCCTTTAAATGAAAATAGTCCTCTTTATAATCCGCAGTATGATCCTAATACAAATGTAGGACGTCCTGAAGAAGGAACTGATGATTATAATACCAATTATATAATCCCGGAAGAATATGTAAACTGGGATGGTACGGATACAGATTGGCTTGATTTAGTGCTTGAAACAGCTCGTTTGCAAAATTATGATCTGTCAGTGAGCGGTGGTTCTGAAAATATGACTTACTTAATTGCTGGTGGATTTTTAGATCAATCCGGTATAATTGGTGGGTCAGATTTTGATCGCTATTCCGTTAAAACTAATTTAACCGGCGACATTTCTGAAGATATCCAAGTTGGTTTTCAATTGAATGCCGCATTCACAGAAAACGATAGAAAGTCAGCCAATGCTCCTTATTTTGGAACACCTCCTGGAATTATTTATTCAGCTATGACAAACTCCCCGGTGGTTAGTCCTTATAATGAAGATGGAACATACCGGCAATTAGATGGCAGTCATAACAGTTTAGTTGGCGGAATGACAACTACAAACCATCCACTAGCTGTTAGAGATTTCATTGATGAAAAAATCAAGAACAACAGGGTTTTTGGTAACCTATATGGAACCTATGAAATTATGGATAAGCTGGAGTTTAAATCTTTGGTGGGTTACGATGTAGATAATTATCAAAGATCATTTTATCAAGGTACTCAGTTATACTACCGTGGTGGAGATCCAAGGCCTTATGCTCAATCTTCCTCTGCTCAAAGCTTCAATTACCTGTGGGAAAATACTTTGAGCTATGTTGATTCTTTTGGAGAAGATCACAGACTGGATGCAGTTGCTGGATATACCGTCCAAAAACAAACAGACGAACGCAATAGTGTAATTGCACAAAATTTCCCTGATGACCAGGTGAAAACAGTAGGTGGTGGACAAATTACCGGTGGTAGTCAGGCTATTGAAGAATGGACATTAGTATCTGCCTTGGCTCGTGCCAATTATGTATTCAAAAACAGATATATGTTTACAGGAAGCATCCGCTCCGACAGGTCCTCACGATTTGGTTTTAAAGATCAAACCGGGATTTTCCCATCCGCATCATTTGGCTGGCAAGTAACCAACGAGCCATTTATGGAAGATGTAAACTTCTTTAATCAATTAAAGCCTCGTGTTAGTTATGGGGTAACAGGAAACTTTCAAATTGGTAACTACAGTTCCATTGGATTGCTTTCCTCCTCAAGCTATGTGTTTAACGACCAGGTTGCATCTGGGGTAGTACCAACTACACTAAGTAATAATGAGTTAACATGGGAAACCACCCGACAAATGAATGTGGGTGTTGATTATGCATTTCTCAATGACAGATTTTATGGCTCATTTGACTACTACATTAGTAAAACCGAAGACCTTCTGCTAAATGTTAACATTCCATCCGTAACAGGATTTATGAGTGCTTTAACAAATGTAGGTGAAGTTGAAAATAAAGGGTTTGAGGTGCAGTTAACCTCCAGAAATGTGGTGAGTAACTTTAACTGGTCAACTGACTTGAATCTAGCTTTTAATCATAATGAAGTGAAAACTCTGGGCCCTGAAGGAGATCCCATTCTGGTTCCAGGTGCTGCCGGTGTGCGCCATATTACTCAGATAGGCTCTGAGATTGGTAGTTACTATGGTTATGAAGTAGAAGGGATTTTCCAGACACAAGAAGAAATAAATAATGCTCCAGTAGATTTAGAAGGAGATCCCACTCCCGGTGATTTCCGTTTTCGAGATGTGAGTGGAGACGGATTTATTGACGCGGATGACCGAACCGTTCTTGGAAGTTATCATCCAGATCTGGTATGGGGTATTAACAACCGTTTTAACTGGAAAAATCTTGATTTCAGCTTCTTTATCCAAGGTGTTGAAGGACGTGAAATCCTGAACTTGACCATGAGGCATCTTCGCAATGGAGAAGCAAACTTTGGAAGTTATGCTGTTCTCAATGATCGTTGGATATCACCTGAACAGCCAGGTAATGGTATAGATCCAAAAGCTGACCGTGTTTCAGCTGGAAATAACAACCGAGAATCATCATACCAGGTAGAAGATGGTTCTTATGTAAAGCTAAAAAACATCACATTAGGATATAACCTGCCGCTTGACGTAGTAAATTCTTTCGCTAGTAATGTACGTCTATATGGCTCTGTTACTAATGTTGCAATCTGGACCGACTATACCGGCTTTAACCCAGAAGTGAATCTACAGCCAGGTAGCGGGTTAACACCCGGAGAGGATTATGGTACATATCCGCTTTCCAGGGCTTTCCAGGTTGGTATAGACATCTCCTTCTAATCGAAATTTGAATAAAATGATGAATAAAATGAAAAAACTAAAAACATTAATACTGGTTATTCCAGTGCTTTTATTAGCAGTTTCATGTGGGGATGATTTTACCATACTTGCACCTCACTCGGATCGTAACGTTGAAAATTTCTACCGCACAGATTCTGATTTCATAGTGGCAATTAATGGCGCATACGCTGCGCTTGCCCATAATGATGCTTATGGCAGAAATTATGCTCTTTTTCATGAAATGAGATCAGATAACACCAGCAATGGTGGAGGTAACACCGGTTTAGCAGAAACCCTGTACCGCCTGGAAATATTCAATGAATTAGCTTCAGCTACAGAACTGGAAACTACATGGGCAGGCGCCTATCGTGGTATTGCCAGAACAAATGTAATTCTGGCCAGAGTAGATGATATGGAGTTTAATACTTCTGGCTTAGGTGATAGAATAAAAGGGGAAGCATTATTTATTAGATCACTTCTCTATTATAACCTCGCCGTTATCTTTGGGAATATTCCTTTACAACTGGACGAGGTTTCAGGTCCCAGTGTGGAAATCAATCAGGTATCAGCAAGTGTTATCTATGATCAGATAGCAGGTGATCTTGAAGAAGCAGAAAACCTTCTGCCCCTTGGCTCCACCTTAACCGGGGAGAATCTTGGCAGAGCATCAAAAGGTGCTGCCGCTACTTTACTTGGCCTGGTTCATTTAACAAATGGAAATGATGCTCTTGCTGAAGCTGCACTTCGACGTGTAATAGATTCTGAGGAGTATGACCTGGTTCCAAACTATGCTGACATTTTTGGTATTACTAATGAGCATAACATAGAATCAATCTTTGAGATTCAGTACAAATCTGGTGGAACGGGAACAGGAAGTTCTTATACCGAATTCTACACTCCATTTGGAACATCCGGCGGTGTTGGCGGCGGTAATGCTCCACAAGTTATTACAAGTGATGTCCTTTCAATATATGAGGATGATGACGAGCGATTCTGGGGCGGAACTTTCGATAGTGTATTGGTAGATACCGCCGACACCGATTTCACCTATTTTGTGAAAAAATACGAAAGCACCCCTTTTGATGCCTTTGATGCTGATAACAACTTTATTGTATTCAGATATGCCGATGTTCTCCTGATGCTTGCAGAAGCAATTGGAGAAAGTGGTGAAGCAAATGGGTTGATCAATGATGTACGAGGTCGTGCCGGCTTAACAGAACCGGTAGAAAACCTTCCGGGAACATTCGAAGAAAAGCTGTTGAATGAACGCCGGCGTGAATTCGCAATTGAATTCAAAAGATGGCCAGACTTACGCCGCTTTGGTGTAGCTAAACAAGTAATGGTTGATCATTTTGATAATCCCAATATTACTGAATCTGATATCAGGCTTCTTTATCCAATACCTCAAAGAGAACTGGATTCGGCTCCTGGAGCAATGGAACAAAATTCACTTTAACCTCTGAACGAGTCCGGAATTATATTACCTATATATAGTTTCGGATTTTTTTATTCATCCATTACTGTATTATTATCAATAATGGATGAATAAAAAAATATCCACTACTATTCAGCAGAAAAAAATCTATTTATATGAAAAATCTGAAATACTTTTTTATCGTGGCTGCCTTATTAATGAGCAGCTTAAATCAAGAAGCCGTTGCCCAAAATCAAAGTGAAGATCAGTTAAGAATAATAGCAATCTTTGCCCATCCCGATGATGGTGATGTAAAGATGGGTGGTACTGCTGCTCTTTTTGCTAAAATGGGGCACGCTGTGAAATTTGTTTCATTAACCAGTGGAGACGCTGGCCACTATTCAGAAGGTGGCGGAGCGTTAGCTAAACGACGACGCGATGAAGCCGCTGAAGCTGGACGCCGGCTCGGAATTGATGAGTATAAAGTGCTGGATAACCATGATGGCGAACTTCTTCCCGATTTACATGTAAGGATGCAAGTAATTCGCGAAATCAGAGAATGGGATGCCGATGTTGTCCTGGGTTTACGTCCGAACGATTATCATCCCGACCACAGAAATGCCGGTAAACTGGTCATGGATGCATCATACATGGTAATTGTTCCGAATGTAGCACCAGACACCCCACCCCTGGATAAAAACCCACTCTTCCTTTATATGGCGGATGGCTTTCAAAAACCCAACCCTTTCAGCCACGATATTGTGGTTGGCATAGACGAAGTAATCGATACAAAAGTTGATGGGCTAGACGCTCACGTTTCACAAATGTATGAATGGCTTCCATGGACGAGCGGACAATTAGACGAAGTTCCCGAAGGTGATGCTGAAAGGAAACAATGGTTGCAAGATCGTTGGGTAGGACGTGAAATGGGTGAAGCACAACGCGCTGGTTTGGAAAAATGGTATGGCAAAGAAAAAGCTGCTCAATTCAAATTTGCTGAATCCTTTGAAGTAGCCGAATATGGATTACGACCAACAGAAGAGCAGATAATGGAATTATTCCCGATGTTGCGTAAATAACAGCATTGAGTAAAAAATACTTAGCACATTAAATTTCTAAAAAAATCGAACCGGTTATGAAACGCAACTATTATTTAGTTGGTCTTATTCTACTCATATTTTTCGTTATCTCTTTTTTGACGAATATAATAGGACCACTTGTTCCTCAAATTATTGAAGATTTTGACCTGAGCCTGACATTGGTAGCTCTTTTACCCTTTTCCTTTTTTATTGCCTACGGGGTAATGTCTATTCCGGCAGGAATAATGATCGAACGCTTTACTGAAAAGCGGGTAATGATTGTTGCTTTTCTTGTGGCATTTTCTGGAGCATTTCTTTTTGCGCTATTTCCACAATACCTGGTGGCGGTAGGATCTTTGTTCCTTATAGGATCGGGAATGGCCATGCTTCAGGTGGCAATTAATCCACTTTTGCGGGTTTCAGGTGGTGAAGAGAACTTTGCTTTCAATTCGGTTATCGGGCAGTTATTCTTTGGTTTAGCTTCTTTTTTAAGTCCTCTCGTTTATTCATACCTGGTGCTAAACCTGGGTAGCGAGAATCAGGATTTTATTTTATCTGCTTTAGCATCTGTTGTTCCGGAAGAGCTCCCATGGGTTTCCCTGTACTGGCTGTTTTCTATTGTAGCGTTAATAATGGTGGCTATTATTTCCGCCTCAAAATTTCCTGTAGTAGAAAAGAAAGAGGATGAACTGGTAGGAGCTTTAGCAACTCATGTGGAGCTTCTCAAAAACAAAAAGGTGATACTCTTTTTCCTTGGTATTTTCTGTTATGTAGGAGCTGAGCAGGGAGTTGCCAACTGGATTTCAGAATTTCTTTCAACCTATCACGGGTATGATCCTCAAACTGTTGGGGCATCCACGGTCTCCTGGTTTTGGGGAATGATGACTGCCGGTACTTTATTAGGCCTGTTTCTACTTAAAATAATGGACAGTAAAAAAGTGCTCATTCTGTTTACATCCATTGTTCTGGCTTGTCTTACTGTAGCTTTGTTTGGTAGTGGCTCTGTAGCCCTGTTTATGTTTCCTGCGGTTGGATTTTTCATTGCTGTAATGTGGCCTATTATATTCTCCCTGGCGCTGAATTCAGTATCAGAACATCACGGTTCTTTTTCAGGAATTTTGGTTACAGGTATTGCCGGTGGAGCGGTTGTTCCATTGATTGTAGGTTCATTAGGTGATCTGATTGGATTGCGTTTTGGCATGCTCTTCCTGTATATCACATTTGGCTATATCCTGAGCATTGGCTTTTGGGCCAAGCCACTTATCAGCAATAAAACTATTGATTTTGGAATTAAAGAAAGTCCCGCAAAGGCATAATAGTATTCATTTAACAGGGATAACCACAGAATAAAGTGAAACATTGTACCATAGGGATAGATCTTGGAGCTACAAATATCAGGGTAGCCCGAATCGAAGATGGAAAAATTAAACGATCGGAAAGTCATCCCATTGCTAAGTCCCAGGTTCCTGATGATCTCATTGAACAAATTAAAAATCTTATCAAGCTGGTAATCTCGGAGAGTGTCCAAAGCATAGGTATAGGAGTGCCGAGTGTAGTGGATGTGGAAAAAGGGATTGTTTATGATGTTCAAAATATTCCGGCCTGGAAGAAAGTGCCTTTAAAAAACATCCTCGAAGACAAATTCAATATTTCTGTTTACATAAATAATGATGCAAATTGCTATGTATTAGGTGAGAAATATTACGGTAAAGGCAAAGGTTATAATTCGATTGTAGGCCTAATTCTCGGAACAGGTTTTGGATCCGGTTTGGTAATTAATGGTAAATTGGTGTCTGGGGAGAATTGCGGTGCTGGTGAAGTTGGCATGTTGCCTTATAAAGACTCCATTTTTGAGCATTACTGCTCAGGCCAATTCTTCGAAATTCACAAAAATATTGCAGGGGATAAGGCCTATAAACAGGCAAGAGAAGGAGATCAAAATTCAATCGAGATGTACAAAGAGTATGGAACGCATCTCGGTAATGCCATTAAAGCAGTGATGTATGCTTATGATCCGGCTTTAATTATTCTCGGCGGTTCAATTAAATCCGCTTATGATCTCTTCGAAGAAGAAATGCATTCGGCGATGCAAGATTTCGCATATCCCAAATCCTTGCAAAAATTAAAAATTACATGTTCCGAGTTAGATCAGGTAGCTGTTTTAGGAGCAGTGGCTTTATCACTCGATCAAGAAATGATATCAACACCTAAAGCTTAAAGATTTATGAACAGGTATAACAGCGTAACTCAACAAATTTTTACTCTAATCCTGCTTTTATTCGTTAGCTATGGATGTGGTATGACTGGGCCGGCAGGCACTAAAATTCCAGTTACCGTTGAAAACAATATTCCCGGTTCACCGCAAGTATTTGGGGTTCCGATTCCCAAAGGAGAACTCTATTCTCCCGATCATGTGAGAGTATTAAGTAATGGAAATGAAATTCCTTCTCAAATTACAGAAGTGACTACATGGGGCCCTGATAATAACAGCATTAAATGGCTTTGGGTGTTCTTTTTTACTGAAGAAGGAAGCGAATATGAAGTGGAATATGGTGAGAATATAAAAAATGGCAGAGATTTTCCAGAAACACTCACGGTGACAAATAATCAACGCCCAACAGGGGAAGTAGTAGTAAATACCGGTCCCCTGCAGTTCACAGTTGAGAAGGGAGAAGGCGGCGGATACTTTAATGCTCCTGCAGGCAGTGGTTTCTTTGATAAAGTAGAACTGGACATTGATGGCGACGGATTTGATGAAGATGATGTAATTGCAACGGGAGATCCAGGCAGGGCTTCTTTTCTTGATTTACTTGATGACGCCGGCCTTGATAAGTCTCGAGCTGTAGTTAACCGTACTGTAAAAGAAAAAGGCACCGGGCCTTTACACGCAATTATCCGGGTTGAAGGTGATTATAAATATTCCAGAGATGATAATAACTCCGCGCCTTTCATTACCCGTATTCATGCATATGCCGGAAAAAGTTATGTGAAGGTTCAGCATACATTCGTGTACACCGGTGATCCGGATAAACACACAAAAGTGTCAGGAGAATATGCTCCTATAGCTACGCAGGCCGATCAAATAATTGATGAAAGTAAACTACAGGGTGATCCCGGTTTTACTCAGCCTAATGATCAGATAGCTGCTACCGGTTTGGCATTAAATTATAACTTGTCGGAAAATGCCAGCGTAACTACTGCTTATTATGATGGAAAGTGGTATTCGCCGGGAGAAAGCAAAATGATGAACGAAAAGCTGAATGCTGGAAGTAATATTTCTCTGCTACAGACTGGCCCTAATCCTTCACAAATTCCACCCTTGGCCAATGCCAGTGCAGATGCTCGAATGGAAGAAGGATTTTCTTCCACTATTTCCGTGGATGGAAGTGAAAATATATCCAAAGAAAGATCACCCGGATGGATGGATGTTTCCGACGAAAAATGGGGGATAAGTATTGGTTTTCATAGCTTTTTTGAAGAGTATCCGAAAGAGATCAATATTGAAGATGAGCAGAATAAAGTAACGGCCTTTATCTGGTCACCATCAGTAGAGCCCTTGAGTTTCGCAAGAGCAGATAGTGATAACGACAGTGGTATGATTGCTAATTTTGCGCAGGGAATGGCTAAAACCACCGAACTGGTGTTTAATTTCCACAAAAAAAGTACCAATGAAGAAGTAGAAAAAGTAGCAAATATATTTCTTGATGGGCCGGTAACTCATGCTTCGCCAGAATGGTATGCCGCAAGTGAAGCTTTTGGAAAAATGGCAAGCAGTCAAGACCAATATGCTGCTTATGAACGAGGCCTGGATTACAAATTTCAGTGGATGATGTTTAACCAGGAGTGGGAGCCTTGGTATGGAATGCTGAATTATGGGGACAATCTTACTTACTATTACGGCTACGAATGGAATCAGTGGACCAATAACGAACCGGGTAACGATTACATGTGGTGGCTGCAATTTATGAGAACGGGAAACAAAGATTATTATAAAATGGCAAAAGCTGCCAGCATGCACACAGCGGATGTAGACAATATTCATTGGCCAAAAGCTCCGGTGTATATTGGAGACACAAATGAGTCGGTTCATGCTTTTGAGGCCGAGAAGCTACCTGAAGGTTCTCCCTATGTTGGAATGGGCCGGCGACATGCGAATCAACATTTTACTTCCTTGCTAAGCGCCCACGTATGGTCTGCGGGTTGGGTTACTTCTTATTATTTAGATGCTAATCATCGAGGATTAGATGTAGCTATTGAGAATGGCGATTATTATCTGCGCCGCGATTTTGGAGAACATGGTTTACGAGGTCGAAGATTATACCTGTCAGTATGGAATTTGGCTGAAATCTATGATGCTACAAAAATGGATAAGTACCTGGACGAACTCCATGAGAGGGTAAATCTTATGATTGCTCTCCAGGAACATCCGGATCAAGGGGGCTCACTGATTATTAATCGATATGGATATGCACAAATTTATGCTTCTAACGGACTTCGTAAATATTACCAGATGACGGGGGATGAGAAAGTAAAGAAAGCAGTGGTTGATCATGCAAGAAGGGTACGGGATGTGCCTCCTTTAAATCATGGAATGGAATCGTACCTTTCTTCCATAAGTAGCCTGATATTAGGCTATGAATATTCCGGCGAAGAAAGTCTACTTAATGAAGCCGTGGAAAGAGCCCAATATCTGAGAGCAAGTGAACTTCCTCAGGATTTTAATTCTTATGAAAATCAGCGATTTCTGGCTGATGCTTTGGAAGAAGTAAGTAACTTTCCTAAAGCAGAGGAAGGCGCCAGAAGGCCTCCGATATGGAAGATAACCAATGGGTTGAGAATCTTTGGTTGGACGAGTATCTATAATGTTCCCTATCTAGAATATTGGATGGACAAGGAAGACTACCCAGAGGATAGATGACATTTTTATGAAAGATTTTGGTAAAAGTTTAGGATTATTAGGTGGGTTAGCTGTTTTTATTCTGCTGATGTTTATACCTGCACCCGAAGGCCTTTCGGATGCTGCATGGAAAACAGCTGCGGTTACCCTTTTAATGGCATTCTGGTGGATTACAGAAGCGATTCCTATAGCCGCTACCGCACTTTTGCCCATTGTATTATTTCCGATACTTGGCGTTTTTTCTATTGGTGATGCAACATCACCCTATGCCAATCCTCTCATTTTCTTATTTATGGGTGGTTTTATTATTGCTTTGGCCATGGAGCGCTGGCACCTGCATACGCGGGTTGCAATTACCATTTTAAATGTGGTAGGTGTCAAACCCTCCTCTATTATCATCGGGTTTATTATATCCTCGGCATTTTTAAGTATGTGGGTAAGTAATACGGCAACAGCTATTATGATGCTTCCCATCGCAATTTCAATACTTGAGCTTATAGATAGGGATAAGAATGAAAATAAAATCAACTTTGAAATAGTACTTGTTCTATGTATTGCCTATGCCTGTAATATTGGCGGAATGGCCACTTTAATTGGAACACCTCCCAATGCGCTGCTTGCTGGTTTTATGCAAGAAAACTATGGTATGGAAATAAGCTTTCTTGACTGGATGAAAGTTGGATTACCTATAGTTATAATTTCATTGCCGCTCATGTATCTGGTGCTAACAAAAATTGTTTATCCGATTAAACTAAAGGTATTGCCGGGTGGAAGAGAACTGATAGAAAATGAGTTGAAAGGTTTGGGAAAGATGTCATCTCAGGAATTAAAGGTGGCCGCCGTATTTATTTCTGCCGCCCTGATGTGGATGTTCCGTCCTCTTATAATTGAAATATTACCCGGCCTTTCTGATGCTGGAATTGCTATAGCAGCTTCTGTAGCATTATTTATAATTCCTGCAAAACCAGGAAAACTTACTGGATTACTTAGCTGGCCTGATACAAAACGACTGCCCTGGGGAGTACTTATTTTATTCGGAGGAGGATTAAGTATGGCCTCCGCCATTAGTTCTACCGAGCTTGCCACATGGATTGGTGCCGGTATAGGTAGTTTAAGCACTTGGCCGATCTGGGTGATTATTGTAATAGTAATAGCTCTTATCATCTTCTTAACCGAAATGACCAGCAATACTGCTTCAACGGCCGCTTTCTTGCCTATTCTTGCTTCAGTGGCAATCGGTTTAGGAGAGAATCCACTGCTGCTTGCCATACCAACTGTCTTTGGAGCAAGTTGTGCTTTTATGTTACCGGTTGCTACACCACCAAATGCCATCGTTTATGGCAGCGGAAAAATCAGCATTCCCCAAATGACGAAAGCAGGGTTATGGTTGAACCTATTATTCATTCTATTGCTGTCCATTGCTTCACTCACCTTAATAAGCTGGTTTTTTGGGATTGATATTGGAGTGCTCCCAGAATGGGCATTGTGATTTTGTACTTAAATATTAGAAAAATCGAATGCGAGAGCCATAAGCACAATCATTTATTATAATCTTTAACCCCGGCATTTATTTTTAGGGGGATGTGATTATTATCCGGTACAAGAGGGCAGGAATATTTGTAATTATATACACAGTAGGGATTATATGCTTTGTTAAAATCTACTGTTATGGTATCTGCCTCCGGAATCCATAATTCAAGATATCGCCCGCCCCCGTAGGTTTCTTCCCCGTTTGTTTCATCCGTGAAAGGGAGGAATAGATAATCACGATATTCCTCGGTTTCCCTTAGTTCATGGCTTTGGTAGATATTTAAAGCTATATTTTGGCCTTTCAGTGTAAAATGGGCTTCACCGTATTTTTCGTACACCGGCGAGCGCTCGGTAGTAGTTGCCATCTTGAAAGGCTTTTGATCAGATGTTCTGATAAACCGAGCGTTGATATGATAAGTTAAGTCGATAGGAAAAAAATCCAGGGAGCTAAAATCAGCAAAATCCTCTTCTGTTAATGGCGATTCCCCGGGATCTTTGAAATCAGCATTCAGTTCCTCCCGGAATTCTACTACTTCCTTAACAATTATACTATCTGGCTGTTGGGCAAAACCAACTGAACCAAACAGACATAGTAGAGCAAAAGTTAATGGGATTTTCATAATTATATATTGATAGTGCTTTCAATACTGATGTCACTTTGCAATGTACGATGGACAGGGCATTTATTGGAGATTTCCAGCAATCTCTTTATTTGTTTTTTATTTAAATCTCCTTTAACAATAAGTTCTTTTTCGATTAAATCGATCCTCGAATCGGAGCTTTCACACGATTTACAGTCTTCAGCATGGCTGTGGTGATGCCTTATTTCCGCGTAAATATCTTCCACAGGCCAGCCTTTCTGTTTAGCATACATCTTTACCGTCATCACCGAGCAAGAGCCGAGAGCCATCAACAGATAGTCGTATGGATCAGGTCCTTGGTCGGTACCTCCCTCTACATCTTCTGGTTCATCAGCAATTAGATGATGATTTGCAGCGGAAAGAGTGGTCTTAAAAGTTTCATCTTTTGAAAGATGAACATGAATAATTTTTCGGGTGGCTTCTTCACTCATTTTCTTATTGTTTGCAAGCTGGAGTTTTTGTGAGGTAATTTTAAATCAGGTTCTTTTTTTAATCCCCAAAATAATTCGCATCATTCCGAAACGCTGCATTTAATTTAGAGAAATTTGATAGTTATATCGTCTGATCTATTAAATGCCAGCTTTATTCAATAATTCTCAAAAATATCCCACTACAGATATTTCTCTTTAATTACTTCTATATGATGCAGCTCGTGGCCGGCAATTATAAAAGGAATGGAGCGCACCGTAAATTCCACATTACTTGCAGTTCCTTTCAGAGAAAGCATTTCCTTGGTCATGCTTTGGAATAGGTGGATGCTTGAAATGCGTACTGCTAAATATTCATTAGCCAGATCACTCAAGGTTCTGCTGTTGTGATTAGCAAATTTCACATATCCATCCTGATCCATCCCCGGCAATGGGTTTTTATCTCTGCGGCTAAAGGCTAACGCCCGGTAAGCAAAAACCCGCTCTGTTTCTATCAGGTGTCCAACAATTTGCTTAATGGTCCACTTTCCTTCTTTATAGGAGGTAAAAGCTTTATCACCGGGAATAGAATTGATGAAGGTGTAGGCTTGATGCATCTGTGAATTCAACGTGTCTATAATAGGTTGCTTAGGAACCCGAGCAACATAATGAGCATAGTAATGGGCGTATTCCGAAGGGGTAGGATATTCTTTTTCCCAAGCTGACATAAGATTCTTTATTTAATTTTTAATCACTCTTATATATATCAAAACGCTTATAAAAAGGCTATAAAAAAATCCTGCACCTTGTTAAAAGTGCAGGATCTATAATAAACATATTTGATTACTTATTTACTGAGTGGCTTTCCACATTCATTTCGCCACCTTTTTCGCCATCCACATAAGAGGTTACCGAGTATGCATAAGCTACTCCGTCTACAACC
Organism: Balneolaceae bacterium; assembly: GCA_040877545.1. Taxonomy (GTDB): domain Bacteria; phylum Bacteroidota; class Rhodothermia; order Balneolales; family Balneolaceae; genus Gracilimonas. The sequence goes on along the minus strand of JBBDNN010000083.1, from coordinate 38,058 downwards.
TGCCAATCAGCATAAACATTTTCAGCTTTTGCTTGCTGGCCGGTTTGGGGATTCATTTCCGAGTATCGGCTTCGGGCTGGCAATCCTGTTTCCGGATCAATTAAAAAAGTAACCTGGGGATTAAGATCTACCCGAAGCAGCACATAAGAGGTGCCATCAACCGTTTCATCTCCCAAATATTCAGCGTTAAGATTATCAGTATCTAAAGATACAGAGATATAACTGCGTTTGATTTCATTGATCATCGGCTGTGCCATTTGCGGGGGAAGTGGCTGTTCATTTCCCATCATTGTTAACGTTCCGCCGCCATTTTCTATACTCATCTGCATTTCACCCTGGGGAGTTTGCATTATGCGCTCAGAGGTAATATTTCTGTAATTGGTGGTGGAAGAACTTTGAATCTCCATAGCTCCCATTTGTGTTTCCTGGATTACTACCGCTATTTCATCAATGCTTTCGAATTCGGTGTCGGGATTTATAACAGCGTCAGCCATTGTTCGCAGCCATTCTTTGCCTTTTTCAGCATCTCCGGCTACAGCAGGCTCTTCATCAGAAGGAGGTTCAGGGATTGAAATATCCACTTCATTTATTTCACCATACTTCTCAAGCTGGTTACCTATCTCTTCCGCATTTCCAACTACAAGGATTTGCATATTGTCTGGGCGGAGATATTCTTTTGCTACACGCTGTATATCTTCAATAGTTGTGGCTTTTACACCTTCAACAAATTCATCAAAAGCATCTTGTGATAGTCCATTGTATTCATTGTTGATGCGTTCATTCAGAATCTTTGATTTGCTATCGTAGCGGAAAACCAAGGAGTTTAGAAACTGATCTTTGGTATCTCTCAGCTCTTTTTCGGTGACAGGTTCATCCTGTAGCTTTTTAACTTCTTTGATGATTGCATCAATTGCTTCTGCCGTTGTTGAACTTTTAGTCATGGTCGTAATTCGAAAAATACCTGGGTAGTTGATATTACTGCCATAGCTTCCACCAACCGAATAGGCTAGGCCAAGATTACTTCGAACCTCCTGAAATAAGCGGCTGGAAAAGCCACCACTCAATACCTGGTTCATTACCTGCAATGCGGCATAATCGGGGCTCTCACGAAGACCTCCAATATGTCCCATAGTTACAAAGCTCTGGTTTACATCCGGCTTATCAATAAAATTGACAGTAGTGGGAAAGTCATAATCCACTTCAGGATAGAGGAGATTTGTTTCTTTTCCGGAAGGTAAACTTCCAAATGCTTTTTCTAACATTACCTTCATCTCACCCGAATCAAAATCACCAACAACCCCAACGGTTAAATTGGATGCGACAAATGCTTCTTTATGGAAATTTATTAGATCATCCCGCGTAATATTGTCGATCGTTTCATACTCTTTTTCTCGCGTGTAAACGGTATTTTCTCCATACACAAGATTTTGAAATTCACGATATCCAATTTGTTGCTGTTCATCATTCCTGCGGGAAATACTACTGTTAGTCTGAGTTTTAGCCAAGTCAATTTTATCCTCTGGAAAGGCTGGATTCTGAAGCAAATCAACAAAGACAGGAAGTAATTCATCAAAATCTTCTTTTAATATATTGAGGCTTCCCCCACCTGAACCCATCCCGATAAAAGTTGACATCGAAGCGGCATTATTTTCCAGCAACTCATTTAGTTCATCCGCCGGATAATTGGTAGAACCGCCTTCCCGCATAACACTACCGGTCATGCTGGCCAGTCCCGTTTTATTTTCAGGTTCTAATATGCTGCCTGTTTTAATCGTAATCCGCATGTTGATGAGCGGTAATTCATTATCTTCAACCAGGTAAAAGGTAGTGCCGTTATCGAGGTTAAAAACCTCAACATCCGGCATTTGTATAGGGTTGATTTCTGGGAACTCGATTTCGTCATATCGCTTCTGCGCTGATAGTGGAAGCACAAGCATCACAATAAAAGTAAAAAGGATTAATCGTTTCATAATGAAAGTGGTTTGGTTTTTTAAATCTTGATTTAGGATTCAGCTCGTACGGTAGCGCCGACTGTTCTGTTTTTTCTTACCAAATATTGCTGGGCTACACGTTGAAGGTCGTCAAGCGAAACTGCTTCAAGGGCATCTAAACGGTTGAAAACTTCTCGCCAGTTACCTTTTGTGGCATGGGTACTTGCAAAATTTCTGGCAAGCCCGGTGTTATTATTCAGGCCTCTTATCAATCCTGCCCGGATGTTTGTTCGGGCACGGTTTAGTTCTTCCTCTGTGAGAGCCCCTTCTTTTACCGCTTCAATTTCCTCATAAATAGCATGCTCAAGAGTGTCAACATCTATGTCCATATTTGGCACAGCTAAAGTCAGAAACATAGATCCAAAACGACTGCCGGGGAAGCCATTGAAAGCACCAACCTGGAGAGCCATTTTTTCCTCATCAACCAATTTTTTGTACAGTCGGGAAGTTCGTCCACTGGAGATGATATTACCTACCAAATTCAAAGCCTCAAAATCAGTATGAGATTCTGATACACCATGATACCCGATCAACATTATGGGCTGTGAATTTCCTTCGATGGTAAAACGACGTTCCCCACGCTGCGCAGGCTCAAGTGTAGTTACAATGGGAGCAGGTTTTCCTTCCCGAAGATCACCAAAGTATTCTTCGGCAAAACCTTTCATTTCATCTGGATCAACATCACCGGCAATGGCAATGGTGATATTACTTGGTACATAAAACTTCTCATAAAAATCTTTGGCATCTGCAATAGTGGTGGCTGTGATGTCAGAATCCCAGCCTACAACCGGCCGGCCATAAGGATGTGCGGTATAAGCCACTGCTAAAAATTCCTCAACCAGTCGTCCGATGGGATTAGAATCTGTTCTCATCCGGCGCTCTTCGCGTACAACTTCCTTTTCAACATAAAATTCGCGGTACGTAGGATTTTTAAATCGATCAGCTTCCAGGTTAAACCATAATTCTGTTCGATTTGATGGAAGGCTATAAAAGTAATTAGTGAGATCAGCTCCGGTTGATGCATTTAAGCCGGTTCCGCCATTTTGCTCAATAATTTGTGTGAATTCATTATTCACAACATACTCTTTTGACTTTTCCTGAAGGCCTTCGAATTTAGCCCATTTTTCTGCCAGAGTGGATGAGTCAGGATTGGGTAAATATTTAGTTCTTAACCAATCGGAGTATGCATCATCCAGTTGCTCAATATTTTCTTTTTCCTCCTCCCAATTGGTAGTTCCAATAATTTTAGTTCCTTTAAACGCCATATGCTCGAATATGTGAGCGATCCCGGTATTTCCAACAGGTTCGTCAGCACCGCCAACATTTACATGTGTGTAAAAGCTGGCAACAGGTGCATCATGGCGTTCTATAACAATAAAATGAAGGCCATTGTCGAGTGTAAACTCAGTTGTTTTCTCTTCGAATTCTTCCAGATATTGTGCTTGTACATTCCCGAAATTGAATATAAACAATAGCAGCAGGAAGGAAGTGGTAAATTTTTTTCCTACAGTTTTCATGATAATATGCGATTTTGTGTAAGTTTTGTATAGCAAGAAGATGGTGTTATTACTACTATTTAGCAAACTCAGTTTTTAGAAGGTGTAGGGCCAGCTGACATTTCATCTGAGGCTTGAAATTCAATAAATTCTATAAACAAGATGCTGTTTGGGTTTTATTAGGTGCGTGTAAATTTCTAGCCGCAATAGCTGGTTTTAGCTATGGCTGGCATAAAGATTTATTGCCACATGTTTTTTTGGTTTTGGTATGAGCTTGAATAATATTCATTGGAAATTAACTGATGCCAACACAATAGAAAGCAATGAAAAATCAAATACCCGAAAAAGCATATTTTGAAATTGAAAAAATGATAGCCAGCGAAGATAGTGTGGTGGGAATAGATGCTAAAGAAACCCATATTATAATCATTCACATGCTATTGGATATCCAGGAACGGCTAAATAAAATTGAGCTAAAATTAAGTCAGAAATCGTAAACTCTATATCAATGAAAACTATTTTTTCTATTATTGCTCTTATCGTATTGGCTTTAGCTGTTTTTTTTATGACAGCCAAAAAGAAATCTTCCAAAGCTGATACAGAAGTAGAAACTTTTAAGCAGAATTATCAAAATAATCCGGGTTTAGTCATTGATGTTAGAACCGCTGGTGAATTCGATCAGGGACATCTTAAAATTGCTGATTATAATTTCGATTATCTTTCCGGCGAATTCGAAAATAAATTATCAGATTTAGATAAAGATCAAACCTATTACCTGCACTGCAAAACTGGAAACCGTAGCGGACAGGCAGCAGAAATCATGAAGAAAAAGGGATTTCAAGATGTGCATAATATCGGCGGCTTTAAAGATCTGGTAAATGCAGGATTCAAGGCTGAATAAAATTAACCCAGTCTGTATCAAAAGACTAGTACATCTAATATTTCATTCATTTTTTGATAGCTATGATTAATAGTATTTTAAAAAGTCTGATATCTAAAACTTTAAACCTCATATGATTCATGTTTTTTCAGCAGATATTTGAAGAGAAACTTGCCCAGTATGCTTATCTAATAGGTTGCCAGGCTACAGGCGAAGCGATCATAATAGATCCAATGCGCGACATAAACCGGTACAAAGAAATTGCCCAAAAGCATAATTTCAGTATTGTTGCTGCGGCTGAAACCCATATTCATGCGGATTACCTTTCTGGATTAAGAGAATTTGCTGAAGAAGGAGTTAAAATATTTGCTTCGGATGAAGGCAATAGCGACTGGAAGTACGAATGGGTGAGTGGTAGTGGTTACAACTATCAGCTGCTTAAAAATGATGATAATTTCTCAATAGGAAATATTCATTTTCAGGCGTTATATACACCCGGACATACACCGGAGCATTTGAGTTTCATGGTTTCTGATGGTGCTGCCACGAATGAACCCATGGGAATTTTTACCGGTGATTTTGTTTTTGTGGGAGATGTGGGTCGCCCTGATTTGCTGGAATCTGCAGCGGGCCAAACAGGAGTTATGTTAGATTCGGCAAAAGTGCTGTATAAATCTCTTCAAGATTTCAAGAAGATGCCTGAATATTTGCAGTTATGGCCGGGCCATGGAGCCGGAAGTGCCTGTGGGAAAGCCCTTGGGGCAGTTCCCGAATCTACAGTGGGATATGAACAACGTTTTAATGCATCCATCCGTGCAGCGAGCAGTGAAAAAGAGTTTACAGATTTTATTCTGGAAGGCCAGCCCGAGCCTCCGTTATACTTTGCTCGTATGAAAAGGGATAATAAAAAAGGCCCAAAACTGCTGGAAGAATTCCCCGAACCGGAAAAAATTTCTATCGAAAAAATGATTGGTGAAGTCCGCCTTAGCAACTCGGTGATTGTAGATACCCGTAATCGTACCGAATTTATGAATGGTCATATACAGGGTTCTTTATTATCACCCCTGAATAAGCAGTTTAATACTATTGCAGGTTCCTATGTAAAAGAAGAGGAGAATATTTATCTCATCATAGATGAAGATAAAGTAAAAGAAGCAGTACTCGATTTAATCAGGATTGGCCTGGATAAAGTGAAAGGTTTTGCAACACCAAAACAGCTTCAGGATTTTGCGGAGAAAGGTGGTGAACTGTTCAAAACAGAAACCATCGACTTCAATAAAGCGGATGAATATTTGGCAACTGGAGAAGTAAACTTACTGGATGTTCGAAAAAAATCAGAATTTGATGAAGGTCATCATCCGCAAGCAATTAATATAGCACATACACGCCTTCTCGAAAGAATTAACGAGGTGCCAAAAAGCAAACCTGTCATAGTGCACTGCAAATCAGGGGCACGATCTGCGGTTGCATCGGCTATGTTGGAACGAGCCGATTTTGCCGTGAAATATGTGGATGATTTCGTGGAGCCGTGGCTGGAGAAAATGGATAAGAAGGAAGTAAAAATAGAAGATTAAATTTTCCGGAATTATTTCTTCTTTAGAAGTTCTTCATACCTGAAACAATCTACCGTATGATCCATAACCAATCCACAGGCTTGCATGTGTGCGTACATAATGGTACTCCCGGTAAATTTAAACCCTCTTTTCTTGAGATCTTTGCTCAAGGCATCACTCTCTTTAGAAGTGGCGGGAATTTCTTTTACGTTATTCCAGTGATTTATAATTGGTTTTTCATTTACAAATGACCAGATATATGTATCAAAACTTCCGATTTCTTTTTGAATATTCAGGAATAGCTGGGCGTTTTTTACGGCCGAGCGCACTTTTAATTTATTGCGGATGATGCCTTCAAATTGAAGCAGTTCCTGTATTTTAGTTTCATCAAAAGCAGCTACTTTTTCAGGAATGAAATTAGCAAAAGCGGTTCTGTAGCCTTCTCTGCGCTTTAAAATGGTAGACCAGCTGAGGCCTGCCTGCGCTCCTTCGAGAATCAAAAATTCAAAATGCGTTTTATCATTATGAACGGGAACTCCCCATTCTTCGTCATGGTATTTTATATACTGATCGAATTGGCCTTCAACCCATTCACAGCGATTCCTTTTATTCATTTTTTATCGTTGGTTTTAAGTGATAAACTTTCTAATTAAGAAATAATAAATGAGAATTATTCTTTTTACCTTAAATATTAATTAATCACACAGTTTTTAAATAAATTTTATTCATGCATTGGAAAACTACCGTAAGTAAGCTTGCTGAAAGCAGCGGCATAAGTCAGAGCCTTTCAAAAAGAATTATCAATCTTACCGAAATTTTAGAAGAACTTGCCACAGAAAAATATGGCGATAATTTTGTCGAAAAACTCGGAACCTTACCATCTTTAAGTTCTAAAGCATTGGATGAAGGTGATAATGAAGCCCTTACAAAAATACGGGCACAAATTGCCGGGCTTTCTCTGGATGAGATTAAGGAAATTTTGCAAATGTATACCACTTTTTTTCATTTAGTGAATTCCCTGGAACAGCATGAGATCAGCCGGGTTAACAGAAACCGTGAATTTGAGGAGACCAAAGAATCTCCCCGAAAAGAGAGTATTGCTGAAGCCGTTTACCGGATGAAATCTGCCGGTTATAATTTTGAGGAAGCACTGAATGTATTTCAGCAAATGGATATTCAGCCAACCTTTACCGCCCATCCAACCGAAGCCCGCCGCAGAAGTGTGCTAATGAGACAGCAGGAAATTTCCTCAATGATCAGCCGCCTGGGCCATGACGACATCACCCCGGATGAACAAAAAGATCTGCACCGGGAAATTTTGAATCAGCTGAATGTGCTTTTATTAACTGATGAAATTCGTGCGGAAAGATTATCGGTAGAGGATGAAGTGGAAAATGGCTTGTTTTATTTCATGCATTCCATTTGGGATTCCATTCCCGTTCTATACCGGGATATTCGGCAGGCTTTTGATACTTATTACGGTAAGCGCGCTGATATTCCCATTATCCTGAAATATCGCTCCTGGATTGGAAGTGATCGTGATGGCAATCCAAATGTCACTTCCGAAGTAACCTGGGCCACGGTTATTGAACAGCGGAGAACCGTGCTGAATTTATACCTGGAGGAATTGAATGAACTACGCAGGTATCTGAGCGTTTCGGATAAACAGGCGAATGTTTCTAAGAAGCTGGAAAAATCCATTCAAAAAGATGAGAAGAATTTCCCGCTTTCCGAGCGATATAACCGCCGTTACAAGCATGAAATCTATCGCCGAAAAGTGACACATATCATGCACAAAATTCAGTTTCTTTTAGGCGCCTTGTCTGGAGATAAACAGGAAGTATTATCGTCATCTAAAGAATTTACTAAAGATGATTTTATTGAGGATCTGGAAATTATAAAAAGCAGCCTAATTGAAAATGGCTTAACCGGCTTATCTCAGGAAGGTAAGCTCCAGGACCTGATTATTCGGGCGCAAACTTTCGGTTTTCATTTGAGTGCACTTGATGTGCGCCAACACAGCGGGTTGCACGAAGAAACCGTAGAGGAGCTGCTATCGATTGGCCATGTAATGGATGATTATTCGGAATTGAGTGAGGAAGATAAAATACAGGTCTTGGTTGATGAACTTTCTAATCCACGGCCATTATGCCCGGCAAAAGTATCCCGTTCTGAAGTTGCCAACCGGGTAATAACAGTTTTTGGTGAAATCCGGGATATGATTGAGTTGGATAAGGATCTATTTGGCAGTTATATAATAAGTATGACTCACGGCGTGAGTGATATGTTGGAAGTAATGCTGATTGCAAAGGAAATGGGACTCTGGAGTTATTCCGGTAAAAAAGTTAATTGCCCGCTCGATATTGTTCCGCTATTTGAAACCATCGAAGATCTGGAAAAAAGCAGTGAGCTGATGGAAGAGATGTTTGAGCATGAACTGTTTTCCAGACATCTGAAATCGCGGGATAATTTTCAGGAAATTATGCTTGGTTATTCCGACAGTAATAAAGACGGTGGTTATTGGATGGCAAATTGGGCCCTTGATAAAGCCCAGTATGAATTAGGTGCCGTTTGCCGGAAATATGAAGTGGATTTCAGGTTATTTCACGGTCGAGGTGGAACGGTTGGGCGCGGCGGAGGACAGTCAAACCAAGCTATTATTGCCATGCCGGCTGTTGCAAACAATGGCAAAATACGATTTACCGAACAGGGTGAAGTTATTTCATTCCGATACTCCCTGCCTTCTATTACGCACCGCCATTTGGAGCAAATTGTGCATGCAGTGGCTAAAGTTACTATGGCTCAATATTCAGAATCATCCGGTTATTTAAGTGGCAGTAAGGAAAAGGAAATAATGGAGGAAATTGCTGAAGCCAGTATGAAAGCATACCGCGATTTAATTGATGACCCGGCCTTTTGGGAGTGGTATTCAGGAATTACACCAATAGAACATATTGGAAAACTGCCCATTGCTTCGCGGCCGGTTTCACGAGGATCTTCTGATTCCATGGTATTTGATAATCTACGTGCCATTCCCTGGGTTTTTGCATGGACGCAAGTTCGTTATAATGTCCCTGGTTGGTATGGCATTGGTACTGGAATAAATTCAGTAATTCAAAAAGATAAAGACACTGAAAAGGTGCTAAAAAAATGGTTCAGCGAATGGACGTTTTTTAAATCAATTTTAAATAACTCGCAGCGGGAAATGGCCCGGACTCATTTACCAACCTCGGGATTATATAATCAGGAAGAATCAAAATTTGACAATAAAATAAGCGAAAATTTTGCGCTCACTGAAAAATGGATTACAAATATTTCCGGGTTGGAAAATGTGCTTGATCATAATAAAGTGATACAACGTTCTATATTATTCCGAAATCCTTTTACCTATCCTTTAAATATTATCCAGTCTGAATTATTGAAAAGGTGGAAAATCGCAGATGGACATCAGGAAAAAGAAAAATTAACGGAAGTTTTGTTCCTGAACATAAATGGGATTGCCGCGGCTATGCAAAGCACAGGATGATCAGGAATTTGACAGAAAGTTTATTTATAAAATCGGTAATCCTACATTTTGTGTAGAAAGCTCTTATTTTAACTGCATGATGAACGAACTAATCTCAAGTACCAATATTAAAGTAGAAACGGTGACCAGAAGCCGTATTGATGAAGTTGATTTTGATAACCTCGTGTTTGGACGAAAATTTTCTGATCACATGTTTAACAGGGAGTATGTAAACAATGAGTGGCAGGAACCAACCATAAAACCATATGGTCCGCTACAAATAACTCCGGCAATGAACGTGCTGCATTATGGGCAGGCTGTGTTTGAAGGGATGAAAGCTTTTTATGTGGATGAAAATACCGTAAATATATTTCGTCCTGCCGACCATCACGAGCGTTTTAATAACTCCTGTCGAAGAATTTGTGTTCCGGAAACCCATTACCCTACGTTTATGGAAGCCCTGGAAACGTTAATTCGGTTGGATCATAAATGGATTCCCAAAGAATCCGGAACAGCATTATATATCCGTCCTTTTATTTATGCTTCGGATGATCTGTTGGCAGCCCGTTCCTCCGATAAGTTTACTTATCATATTATTACTTCGCCTGTTGGTGCTTATTATCCCGAAGGATTTAATCCGGTTTCTCTTACCACTTCCGAAAAATATGTACGGGCAGTTGTTGGCGGTGTTGGAAATGTAAAAACAGCCGGTAATTATGCTGCTAGTTTTCTGCCGGCTAAAAAGGCAAGAGAACAAGGTTACACCCAGGTACTTTGGCTGGATGCCAAAGAGCAAAAGTATATCGAAGAAGTAGGTACAATGAATATCCATTTTCTTATTGGCGATACGCTGATCACACCTGCTTTAAATGGATCAATTTTACCTGGAATTACCAGGAGGTCCATCATCACTTTAGCTAAAGAATGGGGATTGAATGTAGAAGAGCGAAAAATCTCGCTACAGGAAGTTTTTGATGCATACGATGATGGAAGCCTGAAAGAAATTTTCGGTTCCGGTACCGCTGCTGTTGTTTCTCCTGTGGGATTGATTGAGCACAACGGTAAAATCATCGAATTAGATCGCGACAAGCCAGGCGAATTTGCTAAAAAATGTTTTGATGAGATAACTGATATCCAATATGGAAAGACGGAAGATCGCCATGGCTGGGTACACCAGATTAAAATCTAAATAGTGAATATAGACTTATTTAAAGTTCTGGCAGTTGGTGCAGGAGGCTTTCTGGGGGCTGCAGGAAGATATATTTTGTATGTATTCGCCCAGTCCCAATTTCAAGACAGCTCTTTTCCCTATGGAACGGTACTGGTAAATCTTTTGGGTTGTTTGCTAATTGGCTTATTAGCCGGTTTATTTGAAGCTAAATCGTGGATCAGTCCCGAAGTTCGGCTGTTCATTTTTGTTGGGATTTTAGGCGGCTTCACTACATTTTCCACTTTCGCACACGAATCTTTTCTGCTTTGGAAACACGGAGAATTATTAATTGGGCTTCTAAATATCAGCCTTCAGGTTATCTTTGGGTTGCTTTTTGTGTGGCTCGGATATATGCTAATTCGAATTTTTCAGTAATCTTAAATTCTCATCACTGCAATTTTTCCAAAGTTAATTCGAGGATAACTTTGGAAAAATAACCCATGGACAAGACTCATCTAAATTCAATGTTCAATACCCTTTCTCCCGGCTCACTTCATTAATTAAATCCATTCCAGATAAAGCTCGTTTGTAATTTTCTACAATAATGGCCGCTGCTTCCTTTGCCGGAGTAATAGAAGCCACATGTGGGGTGATCATAATGTTAGGGCGATTCCAGAAAACATGATTAGCAGGCAAGGGTTCTTTTTCAAAAACATCCAGGCATGCTCCAGCCAAAGTGTTAGTATCTAAGGCATAAATCAAATCCTCTTCTACCAAATGTCCTCCACGGCCAACATTAATCAGGTATGCCGGGGTTTTTAAAGTTTTGAAAGTGCCAAGGTCCAAAATGCCTTCAGTTACTTCTGTAAGAGGAAGCAAGCAAACCAAAATATTCGAAGAGCTTAGAAAATCGTTTAATTCATCTTTTCCAGAAAATGAGGTAACTCCATTGATATGCTTTTTCGAATTGGACCACCCGTTTACTGCGTATTCATTTTCTGCTAAAAATTGAGCGGTGGTTTTACCCATTTCACCCAATCCCATTATTCCTACAGTACAATCCTGCTTTTGAATGGATTCATAAACCTGCCATTCTCCCACTTTTTTCTGATCATGATAAAGAAAAGTGTGCAAGCGGTAATTAGTAATGGCATTCATTACATAATCGGCCATTTGGGATTGCAGGGAAGTAGTTATTACACGACAAAGTTTTACCGTCTCAGGAATATTTTTGTCCTCAAGTAAATGGTTAACCCCGGCTCCTAAAGAAGAAACAGCTTTTAAATTGGGATAATCCCCTAAACCATTTTTGGGATGTTTCCAGCTTACAGCAAAATTTACACGTTCTCTCTTCTCTACTTTCGGCCATAACTCCACGTCGAGGCTGGAATCCACCTCAAGCAAGGCTTCTTTAAGCGGATTCATATCACGATTTGGAGCAATTAATAATAAGGACATAGTTTATTTGATTGGGTTCTATCATAATAAGCATAAAAATAATATCCCGGCGTTCATTTCAAGATACAAGTGACCGGTCTGAGGAGATCATTGCCAATTAATCATGAGTCTGTAATCATTTTGCTTTCACTGTCATAATTTCCTTCCAGCTGGTAGTATATTTTTGACTCAGAAAATGCTGGTTCATCGTCCATTTATTATAGGACCCTTTTTCTTTATGTAAACCTGTGGCGGCGAAAGCCGTTGTATTTCTTCCATAGTTGGCATTGATATGATCCATGCACTCCATAAGCTGGTATTGTCTTTGCGTATACAATTCTGGATCAAATAAATTCATTTGAATTTCACTGTTTGGGACAAGCCCCGTGAGTATAACTGCGGCTTTTTTATATTTAGTTTTCTCTAAAAATAAGGTTTCAGTTACTGCCTTTGCTGCTTTAATTAAAGTGGGAGTATGAGCTGTTGCAACTTTCAAAGGAAAACCACCGCAGTATTTATATTTCCCTTTGAGGTTATCATATTTATCGCCGGTCAAAATAATTTGTAGATTGGATGCGACGGAATGCTGTGCCCGCAGTTTCTCTGCCGCCCGTGTTACAAAAGTTGAAACAGCTTCCTGGATTTCTTGTAAGCTGTAAAGTGGTTTCCCGAACATACGTGAGGTAACAATCCCTTTGCGGGAATCCAATGCCTCATGAAGTTTCAAACAAGCAAAACCATTGAGCTCGAGTACTGTTCGCCATCCCGTTACTGATAAATGCTTCCGCACCCATTTTTGGTTGTTGATAGTTTTTTTTAAGTCCATAGCGGTTCTAATTTCATCCCTGTTTAGCCGGAGAGAAAGATTATGGCCGATTCCCCATATTTTTTTGAGAGAGGTTTTTTCCAAAATATAATCGATTCCCTGATGGCCGCATAAATTCAGGACTCCCTTATATTCTTCATTTCTCTTTGCGGTTTCGTTGGCAATTTTAGCCAAAGTTTTACTCGGTGCAATGCCTACCGAAACAGGCAGCCCCGTCCACTTAACCACTGTCTCTTTAATGATTCGCCCATACTCGTCTAAATCGGAACAGATGTTGGGTGATAGCTCGGCAAAAGCCTCGTCAATGCTGTATACTTCAATATTGGGTGTTAAATGACGGAGCGTTTCCATCACCCGGTGCGACATATTTCCGTACAGGGCATAATTAGAGGAACGAACTACCACTCCGTTTTCTTTAAAAAATTTACGGTATTTAAATTCCGGGGCGCCCATGGGAACCCCAATTTTCTTTGCTTCCTGCGACCGGGCAATTACGCAGCCATCATTATTGGAAAGAATTACGATGGGCTTATTATATAATGAAGGAGCAAAAACGCGTTCGCACGAAGAATAAAAGTTGTTGCAGTCTATCATAGCATAGACCGTAGGACTTTTGGTTGATTTAAAGTGAGGTAGCATGGGGAGATTTGTTTTTGCTAAAAGGCAACTCATTTACAATTCGTAAACCGGTGAATCAGCCATGTGACCACACCCCAAATCATCCAATTGGTATCGGGGTGAATAATAATCGGCTCAAGTTTGGTATCATCCGACAATAAAATTTTTTTTGAGCCTTTCTTAATTAACTTTCTGATAATAGCCTCTTCATCAACAGCGGCAATTATAATATTCCCATCCGTGGGGCGAATGGAACGGTCTACTACCAGAATATCACCATTGTGTATTCCTGAGGCCTGCATAGCGTTTCCTTCAGCGCGAACATAAAAAGTAGCAGCCGGCTGGCGAACGATTAACTCTTCCAGGTCCAGTGCTTTTTCAAGATGATCGGCTGCCGGCGAGGGAAATCCAGTCTCCATTTTGCGGGAGGATTCTAATTCATTCTTCTGTTTTTTGGTTGTTCTTCCCGGGTAAATTTTTAGCTCTTCCATATTAGATTCTTTTTAAAATTGTTGAAAGAACAATATATGTATATTGCATGTGCAAAATAGAAATTTATTTGTCTTGATCTTTAAAAATTGAAGGGGACTAAAATTAAAATATTCTTGTCCAGTTAAGTTTAAATAAGACTTAAATCTGGAATTCTAGCGTCTATTGAAGACCTTCTGAGGGTACTAGAAATAGAACCTCTAGATTTTTAGCAACTAGAGCATGGAGAACCAACAGCCCCGGGCTATAATTAATATTTTAACATTAAGCTATCCAAAACCGAGGTGAAGTTAAAGGAAGGGCGGATATCGTTATAACGTGCTATTTCGCCGTCAGGATTTATTAAAATGTAAAATGGAATTCCACCACCTTTGTATGCTTTGAATGTTGGCTGATCGAATCCTTTACCACCATAAAGTTGCGGCCAGGGATTGTTAAATCGTTTTATATCCTGTACCCAAAGCAAACTATCTTTCTCTGTGGAGATGGCCAATATTTCAAGATCATCTCGTGAATATTTTTTATAGATATCTTTCATATAAGGAAATTCATCGAGGCAGGGAATACACCATCCGGCCCAAAAATCAAGCAGTACAAACTTGCCACGATAATCTTCTAAAGTATGTACTTTCTCTTTAATATCTGGGATAGAAAAAGCTACAGCCGGTTCACCCGGAGAAACGGATTTAATTTCATTATAAAAATAAGTAAGAAATTCAGTGTATTCGGTATACTTAGCAAATTCATCCATATATTTTTCATAGGATGGTGTGGCAATTTCTAGTGATTGTTCACCTATGCGTTCGGCAGCAAGATACATTTTTGCATGTGCCAGCGCATCCCTGTCGGTGATATATTCTAAAACCTGTAGGCGCTTATCATTTAACTCTTTATAGGCTAGTTTTTTTATGTCATACTCTGCTAGGTCTTGGCCAAATTCAAATTTGACACTGTCATAAATCCCAAAAGTACGTGCATAATAATGGGCAAAATCTCTGATACCGGCGCGTTGAGCTTTTAGAGATTCATTGCTGAAAAAATGCAGATCGTCAGCTTCTTTAAAGAGTTCTGTGCGGGCAGAGTCGGCATCAAAATTATCAAAATTACGGGCATTATATTCAATGGAGCGTACTTTATACACCAAATGCTCACCAATCGCTTTTAGATAAAAACTGTGGAAAGGAGTACCCGAAAAATTTTCTCTCGCCAGCTCATATTTTCTTTTACTAAGACTACTCAACTGATTTTCTGAGCCATTTTTTATTTTTTCAACCTCTACACTAATCTGTGCATCAATTTTTTTAATAGCCTCTAAATAGGAATTATATTTCTGATCCCAATTTTCTGAATAGCCTGTTATTTGGGTATTGGCGGGAAAATCAGCCCGACTTATAGTAATAAAAAGATCTGCACCCGGGGTTAGCACAAGTGGATATTGTTGATCTTCGATGATTAAAAAGGCTAATTTTTGTTCCTCCAGGTTTATAGAGAAATCAAATGAACCTTCTTCAGATATTTTAACGGTATCTCTTTTTACCGAAGCATATTTATAATGAATTGGAATTTCTTCAAGTATGAGATGAACATTGCCAGCATAATCCATTTCCCCCTGAATAGTAGTGTGAGAGTTACAACCCACACCAAGGAAAGCTAAAAAAACTAAATAAAAAATATACTTCTCAAGATTCATATAGAAGAAATTAAACTTTTATGGTTTGGAACCTATAAGATTCTCATAAATAATACATGGAAAGAATAAACTATTTAACTTGGAGCAAAATTATTTTCTAAATAATAAAATTAATATGTAACAAATTTAAGTCAGGATACTCTTGTAATCATAACAAAGGGTGAATGACTGCATCAATCTTTAATAGATGGGTAGTTCACCTTTTAGAAAAGAAAGAGAAGCTATTATTATATGTTCTGCTAATTTTAGATAGGTAATCCAAAAGTTTAATAAAAATGATAGAAAGTAAAGTAAATAAAGATCTGGAGAAACGAATAGATCTGTATGTTAATGGGAAGTTAAATACAGAAGAAATTGATGTGTTGTGGGCTGATTTGGTTCAGGATGAATATTATCTAGACTACATGAAAAGTGTGGCAAATATTAAGGCAGTCTTAGATAAAAGGAATGAAGAAAAGACAGGTTCAAAGGTTTATACCTTCAGGAAAGTGGCGCAATATGCGGCTACCGCTGCTGTAATTTTAATAGTAGGTATAGTTGGTGTTTTAAATTTTAATACCTCAGGGGAAACATCAGTTAATCCAATTACAGATATCGGCCTGGATGTTGTCCGTGATATAGATGGAATATCTGAAACGGTGACCAACGATATTATAAGGCAGGCCATACGTCTGGCTACTGAAGGTGAATCAGAGGAGGCAATTGATTTATTATTAAAAGAGATGGAAGAAACCGCCGATCCACAATTGACAGCCGATTTAGCTCTTAGTTTGGGTTCTATCCAGTATAATTCAGGTGATTATATTTCTTCCATTAAAAATTTCGAGCTTGTTAATCAACAGGAAGACATACATACTTTAACTCTTGAAAAAAGTTACTGGTTTCTAGGAAATGCATATCTTCAATTAGAAAGGCTTGCTGAAGCTGAAGAAACCTTTCAAAAAGCACATGAGTTGAATGGTGCCTACAGTAGAGTAGCTAAAACTTATGTTGATGCATTAAAAAGTGTGCGATAAAAAGATAATTATAAGACTTCATTTTTTCGCACCATATACCCTGCCAATAAAATGGTAGTAGCAAGCAGGGAATAAAGTAAATATGGTTTTGCCGGTTTACTGATCATTGGAGACGGGTTTCCAATCATCATATAAGCTCCCCAAAAATGCGGATTCGCATTTGCAGAACGTAGTTGGTTTAACTTGGCTTGTCTGGTCGCTTCATTTTTTGTTTCTCCGTCATTAATGTATGTGTAAAAGTCAGTAGCAAAGATAGAAGCCACTTTGTCATTTACCGACCATAAATTCAGAGCCAGGCTTTTTGCGCCTGCATACCTGAGAGCCCGGCTAATACCCATAATCCCTGTTCCCTGCATATAATTTCCTGATCCTGAGCTGCATGAGTTCAACATTATAAATTCACTTTCTAGTGTAGTGTCAAATAATTCGTAGGCATATAAAGCCTGATCAGATTCCAAGGTGTCACTATCTACATCTCCTTTTAAATAAATAGTAGAAAATAAGGGGTCCTGCTCCGATACCTCACTGTGTGTGGCAACATGAATCATCCTGGAAGAACTAACTTTGTTTTTGAACTCTTGTTTGGTGGCAGAACTTCCAGTATAAATATTCTTATCGGGGAAAGAAGGTAAAGCAGAGCTAACACTGGTTGCCTCAAAAGTAGCAAAAGGAAGTGATGGTAAATTTAACGTACTGACATCTTTAAATTCCGAAATAGCAAATACAGAAAAGTCCTCAGTAGTTGCAGACCTAGTGGATCTTTTATTGTTTTCATATTCTTGTAATGAAGTGAAGTACCTGAAATGGTAATCTTCTATCAGATAATTTGCACTACCATAACTAATTGATGAGAAGGGTTTTTTAGTAGGTAATACTTCCAGAGGAATTCGATACAGGTAGTTATCAGGTATAACTGTAATTCGTTTAGTGCCAGGTGGTAATTCATCTAAATCTAAATTTTCATAAACACTATAAAGCTCATTTAGATCAGTTTTTCCAGAGGCTAAATTATTTGCAACGCTTGTAAAAAACTCCTGATCATTTTTATTGAGAGGGTAGTTTTGAATATTAATAGAGCTTGAAGTTAAACGGGTGACATATAACTGCGATCCTATTTCAGTGAAATGAAGTAGCAGTTCATCATCCTGTATGGTTCTTTGGATAGCCCATATTGGAGATAAGGGTTTATCTCTATGACTATTTACAGTACTTAATATTTCTTCCCGTGCGGCTGAGGTACGGTCTATTTCGGTTTTTAAAGCGAAGCGTTTATCTTCTCCAGCATTTAAATATTGCTTACGTAATGCCTGCAGGCTTGTGTTCAACCTTTTTTCCTCAGCTAAGTCCTGTTCAGAAAGTTTGGAAGCTTTTACCAGCGGGTTATTATAAAGAGAAGCATCGTTTATAGTTTTAAGCTGATCTAACAAAACCAAAGCTTCACCATAATATCCAGATTCTGTAAGCATTTTTACCATTAAACTGAATGCATCCAGATACTCATCCTCCACTGTCCAATAACCGGCCTGAGAGTCTGTGCTGCTTTTAACCCGTTCAATCACCTGAGTGATAATTGGCTTTAGTTGTTTAATAGCCTCTCTTACTTCACCTATTTTGTAGAGATATTCTGCTTTTACATTATAGTACTTTACTAAAAGCTCAAAGGTTAAATCGTCGAGTGGATATATTTTAATATTATTAAAAAGCTCTTCAGCTCCAGGTAAATTTCCAGTTGTTAATTCTATAGCAGTACGACCTATCAAAGACTCAAGATAAACAGGAGTATTAGATTGAGATAAAGATATCTCTGAAATCTGGTGATATAATTTTTTGCTATTATCTAATGAATCAATCTTAGATAAAATTAACGCTTTTTCTAAAAGTAGGTTGAGATATCTTTTATTACCCTTTTCAGTAGAAAGTATTTTTTCTGCAGAATTAAAATATTTTAAAGCTTCTGTATGATCTTTAAAAGTTCTCCAATAAAAAGAACCTAAATAGGAATCTATGAGAGCTAGTTCTGTGCTGTCTTTATTTACAGTGGCTAATTCTTTTGCTCTATCTATGTAAACGAGTGCAGAGGATATATCTGTGGTAGAAGTATTTACAACAAACAGATTTCTATATATGTTTAGCAATGCTTTATAATCATTTTCATCTATGGCATTCTCCAAGGCTCTCATCTGAAAGGAAATATATTTATTCTTGTGACCGAGTTTTAAATATGAAATTCCGAGGTTGTTAAATAATCTTGTTTGGGAATGTGAAATATTTTTGTTTTGATAAAGAGATTCATAGATATTTTTAGATTCTTTATACTTTCCAAGTTGGAATAGATATGTGCCTTGGGTCGCTAAAAGTCTATCTACCAATTCATGATTTTTCAGATGAGTTGCCAAAGGAATTAAATCCTCTCTTAACATTTCCAACCCCTGATCATAACGGCCGGAAGAATAAAGAATATATTCAATAGCATTTAGTCTGCTTATTTTCAATGAAGAATGGGGAAACTCCGAGGAATTTAAAAAGTCCTGATAATGATCAATGATGATTTGCTCATCATCGGTAAGATATGCTGCTGTTATAATATTCATGAGTAGCACAGAATATTCAAGACCTTTGGGGCTTTCATTGCTTTTGATATGGGTCAACCACTCGGAGGTAGCATGCTTTAAGTCATCAGCAGCATATAAGTCCGATCGAAAGGGGCTGGTAAGTACTCCCAGATGTATCAGGAAATTCGCATCTAATGGCAGCGCCTTTTCATTTAAGATTTCTTTATTAGCTAACTGCTGTAAAAGAGTACGCTCTTCTAAACTAAGACTAGCCCCCCAATGGTGAAGATATTTCTGGAAAGCTTCAACTGGATGTTGTTGATTCTTTTGTGTCAAATAGTAAGCAAATAGATCTGTATATCCTTCTGTTAATGCAATATCGAGAATTACATCCAGCTTTTCTTCTGTAGAAGGATTTTCATTGTCCTCGCAAGTTTGAATTCCTGCATAATATTTATGAACATCAGAATTACTTATCTGAGTGAGAATGTAATCCTGCACCTGACAATTAGAAAAAAAAACTTCTGTCAAAGCCCAATAATTTACACTCGCTTTATCGGTAGTTCGAGTTAAAACCTCTATATACCTGTCGCTTTGTCTTATAGGTTGATTCTGCCAGTCATAAGACGCGTTTAATAAAAGTAGTACAACAAATACGAACATTATGAGCCTATATGGCTAATTATAAATCTGTACGAAAGTAAGACTAAAAGCTACTAACAAAAAAGAAATATATGTCTAATATTAAAGTACCGGAGCATCTTCCCGGATAGGCTCTACATCGTTGCCCGTACTAAAAACGCCGGAGTCGGTGGTTTGAACTTCGATGTCGGCTTTATCAGCAGGTTCATCGATCAGGGAGGCATCGGTCACCGAGGCGCATCCGAAAGAAAGGGTTACGATGGCAAGTAGTGCGAAGAGAGATTTAAGTGATTTCATGATTGTATTAGATTTTGAGTTAAAGGATTTACAGTTAAGGAATGAATTAAAGTACCGGAGCATCTTCCCGGATAGGCTCTACATCGTTGCCCGTACTAAA
>JBBDNN010000083.1:0-17716 GCA_040877545.1 Balneolaceae bacterium | reverse complement strand
ATGGCAAGTAGTGCGAAGAGAGATTTAAGTGATTTCATGATTGTATTAGATTTTGTTTTAATGGTTAAGTACAAGAGTATGCTAGCACCTGTTTGTTACAAATTAAATTAATACCAAGATTTATTCCGAGCATATTTACTCTGCATTACAAGAGTGTCCTACTCCTTGTTTGTTACAGATTTAAGCTAATTTATTTTTTTTTAAGCTGCTACCTAGATATTAAAATCCGTAAACATTTGCGAAATTTCGTTTATTATTGGTATTCAAAAGATTTTGATAGAGTTTTCATAGCTTTATATTTAGAGCGGAAATGGGTTTGGTACAAACCATTAGAATTTCACAAAATATTGGTTATTAGTTTGGCAGAAATCAGATATAATTTTTCAGAATTAGTAGATGCACTTCAAAAAGGGGATGATGCCAGTGCCAGCAAGCTGTTGTCTGAAGTATTACCGCGCCTGCAGGATTATTTGTGTGTGGTAATGAATGCAACACCTCAAGATGCCTCTGAGTGCGTTCATCAGGCATTTTTTAATGTTTTTGAACAAATCAGGAAAGGCAACATCAAAAACACGCAATATATTTTTAACTACCTGCTAAAAACCAGCAGAAATGAATACATCAGGTATGTTAAACGGCAGCATAAGTTTGACTATAATGATATGCTAAATGAAAGGTGTGACTCCGAAGAACAGCTTTCAAACTTGATGGATAAAGAACGGCAATTGTTGCTGGAAGAGTGCCTGGGAGAGCTACAAAAGAAATCGAGAGAATTTATTGAGTATTTTATTGATAAACCTGACTCTACAACAAATGAAGCTGTTAAGATTTTTAACCTTACAAGTGCTAATGTAAGAACCAGAAAATCCCGTATTCTAAGCCGGCTTCACCATTGTTATAAACGAAAATCCAGTGAATAATAACAGCCTGGTAACTGTGGCTTTATAAAAACCTCATGTCTGCTGCTGTAATAAAAAAATCACTACTTATCCGTTATAAACAACTCACTTTTAGATAATGTAGACTTCGGGCACCATCTTACCTTTACAGGTACAAAATTTTGATTCTTTAGCAGATAATTCATTGAAATTTAATTCAGTTCTGATCTCGCTCAATTTCATGTAATCTCATAAAAAAAATTATTCCCGACAGTATATTTTTTCCCAGGATTGTAACTTTTTTTTCAAAAATGAAGTTTTCTGTGCGTGGAATTGGTTGAAAAAATAGTGTTTTGTGCGTGTAACATTTCCCAATTAATCACAAAAAAAAGAGTTTATTTTTTGTAACACTCTTTCAATTCACCTACTGTTTGATGAACAAAGAATAAATTAAAACCCTTTCTCAACTGAATTTCGTCTTAGATATTTTTGTACAAGTGTTAATTCGATTGAATAAATTTATCAAATATCTTTCAATACTTGATTCTCCGGCTAAAAAACCTCAACATCAATAAATTCTTAATCCTTAATTGATCGTGATATGTGGCTGAATATAAAATCCTTTGAAGAGTACAAGCAGACATTTAAAGAAAGCGAAAAAGATCGTTTGGCTTTTTGGGACCATGAAGCAGGAACTTTTTATTGGCGGAAAAGATGGGATAAAACACAAACTGGGAGCTTTGAAAATGCTGATGTAAAATGGTTCGAAGGTGGTAAAATGAATATCACGGAAAATGCTCTTGACCGGCATTTAAATACCATTGGGAACAAAACAGCTTTTATTTTTGAACCTAATCATCCAGATTCATTCCGCAGAACAATTACTTTTAATCAGCTGCATGAAGATGTTTGTCGGTTTTCGAATGTGCTGGAAAGCAAAGGTATTAAAAAGGGAGACCGGATTTGCATTTACATGGCAATGACTCCAGAGCTAGTAATTGCCGCCTTAGCTTGTGCTCGAATTGGGGCAGTGCACTCTATTGTTTTTGCGGGATTTTCCGCTCAATCTTTAAGCGAACGCATAAACGATTGTGAAGCGAAAATGCTGATTACCAACGATGGTTTAAGGAGAGGCGATAAACATGTTCCTTTAAAGGATATATCAGATGAAGCTCTTGAAACCAGTCCTTCGGTAAAAGATGTAATAGTTTGCCAGCGAACAAATCGAGAAATTGACTGGGTAGAAGGAAGAGACCAATGGTGGCATAACCTGATTCGAAATGCTTCAAAAAAACATGAAGCTGTTGAGATGGATGCAGAAGATCCACTTTTTATCCTCTATACCTCCGGGTCTACTGGTAAGCCGAAAGGCGTAGTGCATACTTGTGGTGGCTATATGGTTTATACAAGTTACTCGTTTAGAAATGTCTTTCAGGTGGGTTCGGATGATATCTATTGGTGTACGGCAGATGCAGGTTGGATTACCGGACACAGCTATATTATTTACGGGCCACTTTTTAACGGAGCAACTGGTATCATTTTTGAAGGAACACCAATTTATCCTGATGCAGGCAGGCTATGGGAGGTAGTAGAAAAGTATAAAGTAACTCATTTTTATACTGCACCAACCGCCATTCGCGCTCTAATGGCTGCTGATATTGAATATGTGAAAAAATATGATTTAAGCTCGCTGAAAGTGCTGGGCTCGGTTGGAGAACCTATCAATGAAGAAGCATGGCATTGGTATCACGAGAATATTGGCGGGGGTGAATGTCCCATTGTGGATACGTGGTGGCAAACAGAAACGGCAGGAATTATGATATCACCTCTTGCCGGTATCACCCCTACAAAACCAGGATTTGCCACATTACCATTGCCCGGGGTATTTCCTGAGTTGATGGATGAAAATGGCGAGGTGATAAAAGGAAATGAGGTGGAAGGTAATCTTTGCATAAAACATCCATGGCCGGCAATTGCCCGTACTATTTGGGGTGATCATGACCGATACAAAAAGACTTATTTAAGCACCTATGAAGGATATTATTTTACTGGTGATGGGTGCCGGCGAGATAAAGATGGCTATTATCGTATTACCGGGCGTGTTGATGATGTTCTTAATGTATCTGGACATAGGCTGGGCACTGCTGAGATTGAGAATGCTCTTGATGAACATCCTAACGTGGTAGAAACCGCAGTAGTTGGTTTCCCACACGACATCAAAGGACAGGGAGTTTTTGCATTTATGATTTGTGATGAGGAAATTTCAGACCCTAAAGCTTTCAAAAAAGATTTGTTGGATTTGGTAACCAAGATTATCGGCCCCATTGCCAAGCCAGATAAAATTCAAATATGTTCAGGATTACCAAAAACCCGTTCGGGGAAAATTATGCGGCGCATACTTCGTAAAGTAGCTGCTAACGATCTGAAAAATGTGGGAGACACATCTACTTTGCTTGACCCCAGTGTAGTGGAGGATATCAAGAACGGGAAAGCTTATTGATTGAAAGAGGAATAGTTGGTTCTTATTTCAAAGAGATTGTTCTATAGTGGATTTTACATACTGAGTAAATAACCCACAGGCAAGAACAGAAGACTAAGGACCATCAAAATCAGCCGGAATCGGGTACGAACAAATATTGGATGGAAAAAAATGCCATAAGTAAGGGGTTTTTTATCCATCCATTCGTAATAAAGGTGGCGATGTACAGAACCTAAAGCCATAGTGACGTGGCCATGAAGAATAGTTAGCATAAATGGGACAGAAAAAACAAAAGCACCCATATATCTAAGTAACAGATCCAAGCCTACTAATTTAGAGGCATAATAGTACGGCCATGCAAAAAGTACTATTAAAGGAACAGTAAGCATCCAATTGATGATAGAAATGCGGATATAATTTGATTCGTTTAGTTCAGACACGGGAGATTATAAATTATGAATCATACGGAGAGAGAAATAAAAGATCTGTTTTGAAATCCAGAAATTTTTCCTGAATTATCTAATATCTTCAAGGGGATAATTTCAAATCTGTGAAGCTATCATCATTTCAATTTCGCGGTAGGGCATGTCAAACATTTTGGCAACCGATTTTTTGGTGAGATGCTTTTTATACGCGTAGGTTCCGTTTCTTAAAGCAACATTCTCCCAAAGACATTCTTTTACGCCTCCTGCATCACCAATAGCCAATATATAAGGGACAAGCACATTATTTAATGCATAGGTGGCAGTGCGTGGAACATTTGCCGGGATATTTGGCACACAATGATGGATTACGTCATGTTTCATAAAGACTGGGTTAGAATGGGTAGTGGGTTTACTTGTGGCTACACATCCGCCCTGATCAATAACGGTATCTACAATTACACTTCCGGGTTTCATGCCGGCAACCATTTCTTCAGTAACCCAACAAGGCGAACGATCACCTTCCGCCATTGCTGCCCCGATTATAACATCGGCAAATTTTAAGGCCGTGTTCAGATATTGATGATTTGCCACAGCGGTAATAATTCTTCGGTCTAAAGCATTCTCAAGCCTTCGAAGAGCAGTAAGATCGGTATCCATTACGAACACCTGGGCTCCATAACCCAGTGAAGTACGTGCTGCATATTCACCTGTAATACCGGCTCCTAAAATCACTACAGTTGCCGGTGGCACTCCTGATATGCCACCTAACATAATTCCCTGTCCACCACTCATACTTTCCAGGTAATGTGCTGCGATCTGTACCGACATTGAACCTGCAATTTCGTGCATCATTCGAACGATAGGAAATTCTTTATCTTCCCCGCAAATAAACTCATATCCTATACCGGTAATAGAATTATCTATTAGTTTTTGCACGTATTCTTTTGTCTGACTTCCCATGTGGAGAGCTGAAATCAGGGATTGACCCGGTTGTAATAAATCAAGTTCATCTTCTTCCAGAGGGGCAATTTTTAGGATAAGATTCGATTTTTTAAATACATCATCAGCACTATAGGCAATTTCAGCACCGGCATCGGCATAATCCTGATCGGTGAAATTAGCACTGTCACCAGCTCCGTTTTCAATATAAATCTCATGGCCATTAGCCTTTAAAATAGACACACCACCTGGAGTCAGTGAAATTCTGCGTTCATCATTAGAAATTTCTTTAGGTAAACCAATTTTTAGAGAAACATTGCTCTTTGAACGCATCAAATGTTTTTGAAGCGTCTTTAAACCAATTTGTTCTGTATCAAGAGGTTTTATATCCATGTACCACAGAGGCTAACAAAGCTTTTTTATAAAGATAATGAATTGTGTGTAGAAATCAGCAAAACAGGTAAATGGTGATTTTTATCATGCTGGAATATTTCACAACATATACCATTTTCCCGGTACTGTTTAATTTTCTGCTATCATTTCCCGGAATTCTTTTTCATCTAATACGTGAATGCCTAATTCTTTTGCTTTTTCAAGTTTACTTCCGGCTGATTCTCCTGCAAGCACAAAATCTGTATTTTTGCTTACAGAAGAAGTCGTTTTTCCCCCGTGTTTCTCAATTAAAGCTTTTGCTTCATCACGAGTATAAGTAGGTAATGATCCGGTAAGTACAATTTTTTTAGCTTCTAAAATATTTGAAGCTAAAGCCTGCTTTCTTTGCTTAAACTGTAAACCCTGATCTTTCAGACGTTCTATTATGGGGATATTCTTTTCATTTCGAAAAAATTCATAAACAGACTCTGCAATGCTGGGCCCGATTGAATCTATTGCCCCCAACTCTTCCTCGGTAGCTGAGGCAAGTGCATCTATATTTTTAAAAGCATTTGCCAAATCTTTAGCTACTGTTTTGCCTACAAACCGGATTCCAAGGGCGTAAATAACCCGCTCAAAAGATTGCTCTTTGCTTTTTTGGATTGCATCAATGAGGTTCTGAGCACTTTTCTCCGCCATCCGCTCCAGTTCAATAATCTGTTCTTTTTTTAAATCGTAAAGGTCGGCATAAGTATGAACCAGATTTTCAGAGACAAGTTGATCAACCACTGCCTCACCCAAACCTTCAATATCCATGGCATCCCGTGCAGCAAAATGTTCGATGCGAATACGAACCTGAGGCGGGCAGGCTGGATTTATGCATCTCCAAGCCACTTCACCCTCATATTTTATAAGCTCCGAATTACATGCCGGGCAGTGGGTGGGAAATTCAAAGGGCTTATTCCTTTCATGTCGATCTTTGCTCACAACGCTTACCACTTGCGGGATAATTTC
Organism: Balneolaceae bacterium; assembly: GCA_040877545.1. GTDB lineage: Bacteria > Bacteroidota > Rhodothermia > Balneolales > Balneolaceae > Gracilimonas. The sequence goes on along the minus strand of JBBDNN010000083.1, from coordinate 11,609 downwards.
ACCCGCTTTCTCAATTACAACTATATCCTTTATCCGAAGGTCTTTCCTGCGGATTTCATCTTCGTTGTGGAGTGAAGCTCGTTTTACAGTGGTTCCGGCCAGTAAAACAGGTTCAAGTTCTGCCACGGGTGTGATAGTGCCTAAACGCCCCACTTGCAGCGTTATATTGTTGATTGTGGTTGTAGCCTGTTCGGCCTCAAATTTATATGAGATTGCCCAGCGGGGAAATTTTGAAGTGCTGCCAAGCTGATCACGAAAATGGCTTTGATTTACTTTTATAACTACACCATCTGTTTCATAAGGAAGTTCGTCACGCAGAACTTTCCACTCTCCAATTACTTGATGAACTTCATCTATACTGGAACAAACCCTGTTATGCTCATCCACGGGTAAACCAAATTCCTTTAGTAATTCTGCTTTTCTAAATTGTGTGAGAGAAATATCTTCACTAGTTAATAACATATCAAAAGCAAAAAAGCGTATGGGACGTTGTGCTACGGCTTTTGGATCCTGCATTTTCAAAGATCCTGCTGTGGAATTTCTTGGATTAGCAAAAACAGCCAACCCTTCTTTCTCCCGCCGCTCATTTAATCGGGCAAATGCTTCACGTTCCATATAAGCCTCCCCACGAACTTCAACTATGTCAGGATAATTTCCTTTTAGTGTGAGCGGAATTACGCGGATGGTTTTGACATTTTTGGTGATGTCATCGCCTTTTTGCCCATCACCTCGGGTAGCACCCAATACCAGTTTTCCATGTTCATACCTGAGTCGTAGTGATGCTCCGTCATATTTTAACTCTGCCACATACTCATAATCTTTATGGCCTAATATTTTTTGAACCCGTCCGTCAAATAGGTTCAGCTCTTCTTCATTGTAGGTATTATCCAAGCTAAGAAGAGGCACCGGATGTTGTACGGTTTCAAAGATAGATGAAGTTTCCCCACCAACACGCTGGGTAGGCGATTCGGGGTGATGGAGATTAAATTCATCCTCTAATTTTTCGAGTTCTTGCAGTTTTTGGTCGAACTCCTTATCGCTCATAAAAGGCTGAGCATCTTGATAGTAGGCTTTGTTAGCATCTTCAAGAAGATTTCGGAGCTCTTCAACGCGTTGTTTTGCTTGCTCTTTATTCATTAGAAAAGTAGTACTAAAATCGAAGTCGGTATTCGATAGTGTCGGGTGCGCCTATATCAAGCGGAAACTCTTGGGGTGGCGGAGTTAAATATCTTGATTGATTTAAATCTGCTCTGGTAATTAAAATCGAATTGTATGAATTATTGAAATGATTTTGGCGGGGGTTGTCAATTGGATGGCCATTAAATAAAAGGAGCATTCTGCTATACTGCCCGCGGACTAAGAGAGTGTCGTTAAAATCAAAATTATAAGCTTCGCCTTCTTCCATCCAGTATGGATTAGTTCTCCAGTTTAAATCACTTGTAACACGTACAGGTTCTAATTGGCCATAGGCAGCATACACCGCCACTGTTAAAGTATCTCCCAGAACTATCGGTTCATCACGGGACTCAGCAGATGTCCTGTCAGATTCAGTTTCCTCTAAATAAACATTAGCGGAGTCGATAGGGGCGGGTTGAATAGCAGGTTCCCCTGCATCTGCTTGTAGCTCATCAGCAGGGGTGGTGTTAGAAATAAAATCCATAATCTCATCAGAGAAAATATATCCGGCTCCGGCTAATAGCGAAACACTAATTAATATTATCAATACTAACACATTTCTTGAATTACGGCCCACCGGTGAGAATTTTCTACCCATATCTGCCCAATTAACAGAATTAATTTCGGGTGGTTTGGCCTTTTTTGGCTTTTCTGAAACAGGCGGGGTAAAAGTAGATTCTATACCTTCCTCTTTCCCTTCTTCTATAAAGTCTGACTCTGTTGGCTCCGGTTCTTCCTCTGTTTCGCTACCTGAAAACAAATTACCTTGATAGGTTCCTGCCTCCATTGCATCCAGGGCTTTAACAATTTTATCATCCTCAATTTTGAGAATTTTTGCATAGCTGCGTATGAAACTGCGCCGGTAAGTTGGATTTTCAGCATGTGAATGAAAAATGCTTTCATCTTCAATACTTTGCAGAGTACTGAGAGGAATTTTGATAGCATTTTGTATATCCTCAAGTGTGAGGTTTTGGCTTTTACGAATTGAAGCTAGGTCTTTTCCCAGAGGCATAGAAAAATATTTAAGGCTTATAAAATTTTAAGAAACTAAGTAATTAAACTTGATAGCAAAAGCAAACTTTTAGCATTATTTAGTAAAGATGATAAAATTAATAAATAGAATAACAGAAGGTATATCGGAAGTATTATTTCCAACAATTTGTGTAGTCTGTGGATTAAAACTTTCAAGCAGAGAAAATTTTGCGTGTACCGTTTGCTTAAACGATAAATTTGAAGAAGCATTTATTACAAATAAGCGTTCTACAAGTGACCTTATGTTGCCGGAAGGGATTTATTTACAACATGCACTTTGGAATTTTGACAAGGGAGGACATCTACAGAATTTACTTCATCAGCTAAAATATAACCGATTAACAGGGGTGGGTGAAGATGTTGGACGCCAACTCGGGAAAAACCTCTTAAAAAATCCATGGCTTACCAAAAAATTAAAAAAAGATAAAACGATTCTACTTCCGGTGCCTCTGCATATCAGGAAAAGAAAAATCAGAGGTTATAACCAAGCTTATTTTGTAGCAAAAGGTGTTGCTGAAGTCCTTGACATGCCTATTATTAAACAAGAGGCTGTACAACGTGTTAAAAATACCAGTACACAAACAGGCTTTTCTCTCGAAAAAAGAAGAAAAAATATAGGTGGAGCATTTAGGGTTGCAGATCCTAACCAAGTTAAAAATAAAGTGTGCGTTATCATCGATGATGTGTTTACCACAGGCGCTACAACTTTTGAGTTAGCCGCAGTTTTAAATGCTCATAATGCGGCAGAAATTATGATTGCGACGGTAGCTCAAGCCTGAATGAGTGTTTTTTAAAGGTTATATTTGTAACAATTATGGAAGATAAAAAACCCGGAAAATACAAATGGCAGATGCTGGAACTTCCCGATGGAATTACCACATCGGATGGAAATTGGTACCATATTACAACTAAAGGTGTTAAAGATTATTTACCGGGATTGTTGAACAAATATCCCCTGGATAAGATAATTCGTGAAGCCGATGCCTGGTTAAAAAGTGCTGATGTACTTTCATTAATGTTGTTTTATGTATTGGCTTTATTAAGCATAAATGCATACTTGTCGGCTCTTATTTCAATTGCTTTTTTTATGTTTTGGTATTTTAATACCAGTGCTTTAGTTATGGCTAGTTTGGGGTCACTGATCAGAATCTTACAAAGTGATGCCTTTGTTTACACTATTTCAGCAATCGTTCTAATTTACTTTTCATTTAATGATTTAGAAGCAATGTGGGTGGGGGCCGGCCTGTTATTTTTGTTTAAAGTTGGTTTATTGAGATTGGGATTAAAATATGTAGTTACAGTAAAACCGGGAATTAAAACACAAATGCCTGATCGTGTGCTGAATATGCTGCTTATCCGCTACGGAATGAAAGAAGGGGTGCTTACAGGTAGTGTGAAAGAGATGGAGGAAGAGTTTATTAAAGTGGTGAATTATCACAAAACCAAGAAGAAATAGAATTTAGGATAGAAGCATCAACGCACCTATTAATGCATTGGGATAGCAACAGGCAACAGCTTCCCTGGGATGAAGGTGAGTTTGAAGCAGTTGAGTTAAATAAAGCAGATCATCTGCAAAAATTGCTGTAAAAAAATCTGTTATTTTTGATTCTGTAGTCATCCTTGTGGAGCTATTACCTAACAGCTGAAAATGCTTCTGTACAATTATCTTTCATTAATTAAAATCCACCGGATCTATAAAAATCTGTGAGTGATACTAAATCTATACGTACCTTTGAGGCTATAATTCATTACAGATCATTAGGTAAAAATCATCAACACTTATGAGTGAAAAAGTAAAATCTATGTTTGCGGATATTGCGGACGATTATGACCGTGTCAACAGTGTGCTTTCATTTGGAGTGCACCATGCATGGCGAAAAAAGGCTGTTTCGGAAAGTGGTGCCTCAGAAGGCGACCATGTACTGGATTGCGCAACAGGAACGGGCGATTTAGCTATTCGGTTCAAAAAAGTAGTAGGGGATACCGGCCATGTTCTGGGAACTGATTTCTGTGCTCCGATGATTGAACCGGCACCAGCCAAAGCAAAAAAAGAAGGGCTTGATATTGATTTCGAAGTGGCCGACGCTATGGATCTTCCTTATGAAAGTGATGAATTTGATATTGCCGCTATAGCTTTTGGCATCCGAAATGTGGATGAGCCGGTAACAGCTCTCAAAGAAATGGCGCGTGTAGTAAAATCCGGCGGTAGAGTTGTGGTGTTGGAATTTGGTCAACCCAAAGGTTTGCTAAAACATCCATATAATTTGTATAGTCAGCGCATAATGCCGGCTATTGGTGGTTGGTTGAGTGGCAATCGGGAGGCTTATACCTATTTACCCAAAACTAGTGCAGCTTTCCCTGCGGGAGATGAATTTTTAGTGCTGATGGATGAATGCGGTGCCTTTAAAAATCGCAGAGCTGTAAAATTGACCGGCGGTATAGCTTACGTTTATGTAGGAATCGTTCAATAATTGTATATTCCCCAGCCAATTAAATTAATGTGTTTTTATGACCATAGAAGAAATTAAGAAAGTACTGCCACATCGTTACCCATTCTTACTGGTAGACCGGGTTTTAGAACTCGAAGAAGAAAGAATCAAAGCCATAAAAAATGTAACGGCCAACGAAGAATTTTTTAACGGACACTTTCCGGGACAGCCAATCATGCCAGGCGTTTTACAGGTAGAAGCCTTGGCACAAGCAGGGGCTATCATGTTAATGACTCAAAAAGTGGATGATCCCGAAAATTCACTTATGGTATTTACCGGCATCAAAAATGCCAAATTCCGGCGACAGGTAGTACCCGGAGATCAGCTTGTTCTGGAGGTAAAACTTACTGCGATGAAACGGAATTTTGTAGTGATGACCGGAGTTGCTACTGTGGATGGTGAAGTAGCTTGTGAGATAGAAGCATCCGCAGCTTTAGTGCCAAAGGATAAATCATGAGTACACAAAAAGGTACAGACCGCCCGGTAAAAATCACCACTCAAACCGTGGTGGATATGAAATCAACAGGTGAAAAAATAAGCATGTTAACGGCTTATGATTTCACCATGGCACAAATTATTGATCAGGCAGGAATTGAAATCATACTGGTAGGAGATTCTGCCAGTAATGTGATGGCCGGTTATGAAACCACGGTTCCCATGACACTCGAGCATATGCTTTATCACACTTCTTGTGTAGTTCGTGGAGTTCAGCGGGCATTGGTTATTGCCGATATGCCCTTCATGAGTTACCAGGTAACAGCAAAAGAAGCTCTTAACAGTGCCGGAAGAATGATGAAAGAAGCCGGCGCTCATGCCATTAAACTGGAAGGCGGAAAAGCCATAGTAAATACAGTAAAAAGAATTGTGGATGCCGGTATCCCTGTGATGGGACATCTGGGATTAACTCCTCAAAGCATCTATAAATTTGGTACTTATAAAGTTCGTGCCACCGATGAAGCCGAGGCGGAGGAGTTAATCCGTGATGCTAAACTACTTGAAGAAGCCGGTTGTTTTTCGCTGGTGCTTGAGAAAATTCCAGCTAAACTTGCTGAAAAAGTATCAAAAGAGATTTCAATACCAACAATTGGAATTGGTGCCGGGGCCGGTTGTGATGGTCAGGTACTGGTAATACATGATATGTTAGGGTTGAACAAAGAGTTTAATCCAAGATTCTTACGCCGGTATGCAGATTTACATTCAGTGATGACAGACGCGGTGCAGAATTATATCAAAGATATCAAAAACAAAAATTTCCCAAACAAAGACGAGCAATACGGCGGATGAACAAATCAAAAAAACCTTTCATATTAGTTAGTAATGATGATGGAATTTTTTCACCCGGTATTAAAGCACTCGCCGAAGTAGCCGCCGAATTTGGAGATACCTATATTGTAGCACCCGAACGCGAACAAAGTGCGATGGGACATGCCATTACTGTCCAGGTTCCCTTACGTACAAGTAAATTTAATTTAGATGATCGTTTTGAGGGAGAAGCAGTTACCGGAACCCCCGCTGATTGTGTAAAGTTGGCACACGGCGAATTGCTGGAAAGAAAACCCGATTTAGTAGTAAGTGGTATTAATCATGGGAGTAATGCAGGAATAAATATTCTGTATTCAGGAACAGTGAGTGCAGCTACCGAAGGAACTATTTTAGGGTATCCATCCATAGCGGTAAGCTGTACTGATTTTCGGGAAGAAGCTGACCTTAGTGGATGCAAGGAAGCTGCCCGGCGTGTAATAAAATTTGTTCTTGAAAAGGGGCTGGATAAAGGAGTTACTTTAAATGTGAATGCTCCCGCCGGAAGATTTAAGGGGATAAAATGGACTCGCATGGCTGATAGTCGTTATGTGGAAGAATACGAAAGCAGAAAGGATCCTTATAACCGTTCCTACTATTGGTTAACAGGAAAGTTCGAACTACTTGATGAGGCCGAAGACGCGGATATTCATGTTTTGAATGAAGGATATGCTTCTGTTACTCCCATTCAATATGATCTTACGTCTTACAATCTATTGGAAGAGTTTGATGAGGAAGATTTGAAAGACTGAGGGAAGAAATCTTTTTGATAAACCAGTATCCAGTATAAGGCAGTACCCTTTTTCTTTTAATGGCCTTTTGCCTTCAGTGTCTTTAATACGTCAAGCCAGAACTTTTCGTAATGCTTTTGATTTTCCTTATTCACCTGGAGGTGCATTTGAGTGAGGTGTGAAATTGGGGCTGTTTCAATATGTGCTCCCCACTTGGCGCTTTCTACAGAAACAAAAGCATCATTAGGACCTTCCTTTTCAAAAATTTGGTTATTCTGAAATTTTAAAACCGGGTTCAGAGAATATTTTGTTCCTTTACCCACGGCAGCACTATAAGAGTAATAGTTCACCGAATCCACATCAGGTACCTGTGGATTGAATTTCTCCTGTACATAAGTGCGGGTAAGTTGTTCAACAGATCTAAGCGCATCGCTCTTTGTTTTAGGATACATGTTATCCCCAAGCCAATCAAAAATCCAGCTGAGTTTTTCTGTAACCATTTCGGGTGCTTTTAAAACAAGATCGGCCAGGGAAGAACCGTGGTGGGGTGTGGAAACTGTAGATAAACTTTCCACTTTATCAGCTAGACCTAATTTTGAGAGGGCATATCGCATGTCAAGCCCGCCCATACTATGTGCAATTACATTTACCCGATCATAATCATAATCTTCGCAAAACTTTCTACAAAGAAAAGCCCAATTTTCGGCTCTCGTTTCAATACTTGCATAAGGTACAATATTGGGAGCAATGGCTGCTACGCCAAGGCTGCGAATAAACATGCAGGGATCATGCATCAACCCGGGTTTAATCACTGTAGCAATAGCTCCATATCCATGGCACATGAAGATTGGATATTTTAATCTCACAATAGTTGGTTGAGGAAATTCCTCTATTTCTAATTTTTTTAGCAAAAGATTCTTCTCTGCCATTAATCAATGTACTCCAATTATCATGGTATCCAGGTCCGTATCGGTGATTAATCGAATAGTTCTTAAAACCGTGCCTTCATTATAAAGATAAATATCCATGTCACGTTCAGGAAAAGAAACTTTGGCAGGAACTTCCATTTTGTATTGGCGGAAATTTTTATGCAACTCCAGGTGAAAAAGAGTCTTGGAAAATCGAGAAGGAACACGAATCCTGTACATCCTTCGTGTAAAAGTTGAATCTACTGTTATATCTCTAACGCGCACTTGCTGAGGGTTTACCTGTGAGTTCAGTATGTGAGTGGTAATCAGTGAATCCAACTCCTTTACAGTTTGTATTTTATGGATGGCGGGTGATGGAGTGGCAGCTAATATGATTCCACTAATTATGCACGACAACGTCAATAAAATGGTGATAATTTTTTTGCCGTTTTTTCTATCCAAAACAATATGGGGTTGGTAACAAAGATGTTGAGTTTTACCTTCAGCCTGAATCTATAAAAACTATGGTATAAAGGATATGCCTTTTCAGGTGAAAAAGATAAAAACGAAGCAGCAAATTCAGTCCTTTCATGAATTACCGGCTCGATTATATAAAGACAATCCCTGGTGGCGGCCTCCTTTTAGGTTTGAAGTTGAAAATATTTTCGATAAACAAAAAAATGAGCGGTTTCGAAAAGGCGGAGAATGCGAGCGTTTTTTAGTGCATGATGAAAAAAAAGTTCTGGGAAGATTCGCGTTGTTTTCAGATCCCGAAAAAGACGAGCAATATAATCCTAATCTTGGCGGGATTGGTTTCATTGAAATGGAAAATCAGGCAGAGGTAGCAACATCAATTATCAACTATGCAAAAAAATGGCATAAGAAACATGGTTACGCTGGATTTCGCGGCCCCATTAATTTTGGCGAAAACGACATGTTCTGGGGAATGCAAACCAATGGTTTTGAAGATCATAATGTGTATGGGATGCTTTACCATCACAGCTATTACCAGGAATTGATCGAAGAAACCAACCCCGAAAAGCTGGATGATTTATACATGTATCAGCTGAATATGGAAAGCAAAATTCCAGAACGTTTGCTGGAAATTACGACAAGGCTCAGAAGAAATGATTCCATAGAAATTCGTCCAATAGATAAAAAGAACCTGGAGCGAGATGGGGAGTTTGTCCGGCAGATTTATAACAGGGCATTCCATGAGCAGGTAATAAAAGAAAGAGAGGATGAATTTATTGGCATAACCCGGGAAACCATTCGGCAAATGATCAAAAAACTAAAGCCGGTTTTGATGCCAGAAACTTCACCCCTTGTATTTGTAAATGGCGAACCGGCTTCCTTTCTCATCAGTGTGCCTGATCTGCACGAAATATCAGCGCAAACAGGTGGGCACCTTAAATGGTGGCACTATCCACGGCTGATTGGTTTTAAGGACAGAGCGGAAAGATTTCGTCCCTTGGCCTTCGGCACTGATCCCAGATTTCGAGGCAGAGGTCTGGAAGCTTTAATTTTTGTGGAAGGCGCAAAATGGACGAAAAAACATTATCCGAATTTAAGAATACTGGAAGGCGGATTTGTAAGCGAAAAGAACTGGATTATGCGCCGAAGCCTGGAGGCGCTGGGGTGTGAAATTGCAAAGGCTTACCGGGTATATAAGTGGATGGTTTGAGTGGGTTCCCTTTCTTTGCATGTTAATTTAGATTCCTGCCTGCGCAGAAATAACCACAAGATCACTACTACCTGAAGATCCTGTTCAGGATCTCTATAGCAATGTCTTTCTTACTTCCCTTAAATTCTTTTTCTGAGTTTTTACTGATCAATAAAACAGAATTGTTATCGGTTTCAAAACCAGAATCTGCATCATTCAGAGAGTTAGCTATCATCCAGTCAGCATTTTTTTCTTTGAGCTTTCGGCTAGCATTTTCGATCAGGTTACTGGTTTCCATAGCAAAGCCGATAAGTATTTGTCCCTTTTTTTTATGGTCGCCGAGCCAGGAAAGAATATCCTGAGTTTGTTTCATTTTAATAGGTTCGACTCCCTCTTCTTTTTTCACCTTATGTGAATGAGTCGCTTCCGGAGTGAAATCCGAAACAGCCGCCGCCATAATTATTATATCGGCATCGGTATATTTTTTCACAGCAGAAAAAAGCTCTGCCGCATTGGTTATACTTTTAGTATGAATCCCTTCCGGTTTCTGAATAGTTACCGGGCCATGAATTACCGTTACATCAGCGCCCATTCCTTGAGCAGCTTCCGCCATAGCAAAACCCATTTTTCCTGAACTTGGATTTGAAATAAATCTAACCCGATCAATAAACTCGCGAGTTGGTCCGGCTGTAATCACCACTTTTTTACCTTCAAGCGGCCCCTTGATTGAACCGAGAATTTCAGAGGTTTTTTCAAGAATGCTGCTGAACTCAGGAAGTCGCCCTTTTCCTTCAAGTCCACTTGCTAAAAAGCCGGTTTCAGGTTCCAATACGTGATAGCCGTTGTTTTGTATAATTTCAATATTTTTCGATACTCCGGGCGACTCATACATTTCACCATCCATAGTTGGGCATACCAAAATTGGACAACGTGCTGCCAAAACCGTACTCGTAAGCATATTATCTGAAATGCCGGTGGCGATTTTTGCCAGGGTATTGGCGGTGCAGGGAGCAATGACAAACAAATCAGCCCATTCTCCCCAGTTAATATGGCGTGTCCATTCAGTGGCTTCAGGCTCTTCAGGAAAAATATCAACGGCTACTTTATGGCCGGAAAGGGAAGCGAAGGTTTCTAAACCGATAAAGCGGGTAGCTGCTGGTGTTATAGTGACACGCACTTCGGCCCCCGCTTTTTGAAATTCTCTAAGTAGAAATACAGCTTTATACGCTGCAATTCCTCCGGTAACACCAAGAATAATGCGTTTACCGGATAACATTCTTATTCCTCTGTTTCAGGGCGGCGGAAATAGATATCATCATTTTGCATTTCTATAACCGAACGCTGAGTAGCGTGAGGAAGTTTTTCAAAAGCTTTGGATATTTGCTCTTGTTCTTCATTGAATGAAAATTCATCGTCGTCTTCAAAGCCTTCGAAATACTGAAGCTTTTCATCGAGCTCTAATTTTTCCTGAGCTGCAATTTGACGAGCTCTCTTGGAAAGAATAACAAGCAATTCATACTTGTTGCCTGTTTTAAATTTTAGTTTCTCAATATCTAGTGTTTGAATCGGCATAATATTCAGTTGTTGTTCATGAAATTAGAAACAGCCTTCTTAACTTCTTTATAGGCTGCTTCAAAGTCATCATTAATAATAATCTGATCAAACTGATCAGCGTAAGTAAGTTCTCTTTTAGCGCGCTCAAGTCTCAAGGCAAGGGTTTTCTGATCTTCGGTTCCTCGTGCCATCAGGCGCTGTTGCAATGCATCAAGTGAAGGCGGTTGTATAAACAAACTCAGGCAATCTTCTCTGTAAATCTGTTTAATGCTGAGGGCGCCTTTCACTTCAATATCAAGCAAGACAAAATAGCCTGAATTTAATTGTTTATCAACTTCTGAACGTAATGTGCCATATTTCTTTCCACCATAAAATTCTTCCCATTCCAGGAATTCACCCGCCGCTATTTTTTGCTCAAAATCGTCATCAGAAAGGAAGTAGTAATGCTTCCCCTGCTTTTCTGTTTTTCTTGGACGGCGTGTAGTAGCCGAAACAGAAAATTTCAGCCCATCAATATCCTGAAAAAGCCTGCTGGCAAGTGTGGTTTTACCGGCGCCACTGGGTGCAACAAGAATTATTACTTTACCTTTTTTTGCCATCAATAGTCAGTGAGATTCAAAATTCAAATTAAGGATTAAAGACATCAAATGATTACTGAGAGGGTGCAAAAATTCAGAAATAATCTTTAATTTTTGCTAAAGGTATCCCTTATATATTTGAATTAAGAGTTAGGAAGAGCTAACCTAGCGAAGTGAGG
>JBBDNN010000082.1:0-14664 GCA_040877545.1 Balneolaceae bacterium | reverse complement strand
CTCGACCTCCTGCGTGACAGGCAGGCGTTCTAACCAACTGAACTACCGGACCGAACAAGGCTCCAAATATACAGACCATATAGATTGGAAGTCAAGCCATTTCTCCTCTATATTTCTAATAAAAACGAGGACCACAAAATCAATCGTGATCCTCTTATCGGGATGGTGATAGAAATAATTTATTCCGTTATTCTGATAGTTCTTTTTCTATAGCATTTACCAACTCTTCACTCTCTGGCTCCACATTACTCCTGAATCTTCTTTGAAGTTCACCTTTTTTATTTAGCAAGAACTTCTCAAAATTCCATTTAATCTCACCTTCAAAATCAGGGTTGGAGAGTGAGGTCAGGTACGTAAATAACTCAGCCTGGTCATCACCTTTAACCGACACCTTTGAAAACATCGGGAATTCAACTCCATACTCGAGTGTGCAAAACTCTTTTATTTCTTCGTCAGAACCCGGTTCCTGGCCTTTAAAATTATTCGCAGGAAAGCCAAGAATCACCAACCCTTCTTCTCTGTACTTTTCATACATTTTTTGCAATCCTTCATATTGGGATGTATATCCGCATTTCGAAGCTACATTTACAACAAGAACTACTTTATCTTGGTAGTGGCTGAGCATGACTTCTTTACCATCAAGATTTTTCATTTTAAATTGGTAGAAGGTGTTATCGCCGGTAAAGCTTATTGTTACTAACCCTATTAATAGAGTAACTAATATTTTCATTGAATTTATTTTAATCTTAGCCCGTTAGTGGTTAAACTGTTAACGCACGTTAAATCATTCCCATGAAAAAAACCGCACCTTTTTTAATCTTTTTGATTTTTTCACTTCCAATAGCTGTACATGCACAAATGTTTTCAGTGGATGATGACGAGAGCATTATTTCTGATCCTTTTGCTCCTTACTTAAGAGCAGGCATAAAAATGGTGGATTTTACCTATACGGGAAATCCCGATTCACCGCGAGCCGGAAATTTAAATATGAGTGGAATAGCCGCCCATCTTTCGTTTGAGACAGGTGGTTTCACTTTAGGTGCATCAGTTGCTAATAAGCTTACAGGTGAAAAAGAACAAAATTATTTCGACCTGGAATTGAAATTTGCAAATCCATTCCTTCTTATAAAAAGCCCGAATTTTATTGCAGGCATTCCTCTCCAACTTAGCAGTAAAACAATGTCGGTAAAGAGTGATAATAGCAGTAATGAATTCACCCAAACAAGTTTAAGCGCCGGATTAGGAGTCATCGCACAGGCTCATTTTCCTCAAAAATTGGGAGCCATTGTACAGTTCATCCCCAACTATGGCTTTAGTTCTATACCTGGTGGATTTATGGGAGGAAGTGTGTTCACTCTAAACGGAAAAGCGCGATTAAACTTTTATAACCTGATTTTTAATAAAAACCTGAGCCTCGGATATAATTACACTTTCAACTCCTTTAATTATAATTATAATCTCGAAAACTCAGATATTGTAGATGGACAATATGATTACGATTTTACCGGCCACTCTCTAACTATAGGAATTTCTTTTTGAAAGCAGACAAACTACTTCTTGAACTTGAGTTAATGCTTGAACAGGCGGGTTATACCCTTCGCAAAGAGCGGGGTTCTTTTCGGGGGGATGAATGTATAATAGAAGGACAGAAACTTGTGGTGGTAAATAAAAATAAACCCGTGGAAGCACAACTTGGAACTATGGGGCGCGTGTTAGGTCAAATTGATCTTGGCGGTGTTTATATGAAACCTCTGGTAAGAAAAAAACTGGACGACCTTTGGGCCCAACTGGAAGTAACACCTGAAAGCACCTCCGAAGATTTTGAATTAGAATGAAAATCACTCTACTCGGCACAGGAACATCGATGGGGGTACCAGTTGCCGGTGGTTTTTTGAGAGAGAAACTGGCGCATGATTCCCGAAATGATCGCACCCGGTGCTCAGCATGGGTTCAAACTGAAAGCCAATCCATTTTAATTGATGCAGGCCCGGAATTCAGAATGCAGAGCATCAAAGCTCAAATTAAAGCCATTGATAATGTTTTGATAACGCATCAACACATGGATCACATGGCGGGGCTTGATGACCTGCGGGTTTACAGCTACAAAAACAAAGCCGCCATCCCGGTTTATGCAACAAAAAGCTGTATTATTTCTATTCGCAGCCGCTTTGATTATATGTTTGGTGAAAACAAATATCCCGGTTCTGCTTCATTAGATTTAATGGAAGCTCCCGACTCTTTTACTTTGGGGGATGTTTCCGTAACCCCACTTCCTGTTCAGCATGGTGCTCTTGAAATGATTGGTTACCGGCTTAATGACTTTTCTTACCTGACGGATGTTAAATTCATCCCTGAAGAAACACTTGAATTAATTAAAGGCTCAAAAGTTGTGGTTTTAAGTGCCCTTCGATGGAAGCCGGAGCATCCCACGCACCTCACTATTCCACAAGCCATAGATATCATCCAACAACTTGAGGTTCCACAGGCTTATTTCATCCACATGAATAGCTCAGTAGATCATGAACCTACCAACAGAAAACTACCGGATAATATCAGGTTGGCTTATGACCAACAGATACTTGAAATCTAATAGCAGTGGAATATTTAGATTAAAGAAATTTCCGAAATTCTTCCTTTTCCTTTAGCTGCTCTACAATGTCTTTCACATTCTGGGCCTTATCCAATTTACAAACAAGAATAGCATCTTCCGTTTCAACAACAGCAACTCCATCCAGGCCAACTATTGAAATCATTTTTCCGCTCTTTGATAGAACGTAATTATTTTGAGCTTCACTAAAGGTGACATTTTCAGCCTGAACCACATTACTTTCTTTTGATTTTTCACCTAATTCGTACACCGCCGTCCAGCTTCCCACATCATTCCAGCCAAATTCACCGGGAACAACAAATACCTGCTCCGCATTTTCCATAATTCCATAATCTATAGAAATAGACTCACAGGCATGGTAGAATTCATTCACTCCTTTAGCATGGCCTGTCCCAAAGAGTTCTTTACCAGCTCTTTTTACCAGGTCATAGGTATCCGGTAACTGCTTTCTAATTTCATTTAAAACAGATTTTGCAGTCCAGATAAACATTCCGCTGTTCCAGTAATAGTCACCGGATTCCAAAAACTTGTTTGCTGTCTTTTCATTCGGTTTCTCAGTAAAAGCTGTCACCTGATGAACTTTTTTATCATTGAATAACTCTGCAGAAGAGTTGTCACCATGAATATATCCGAAACCAGTTTCTGGCCTGTCTGGCGTAATACCAATAGTCACCAAGTTTTCCCCATCCCTGGCTTTGGCAATGGCAGCTTTCAGTATCTTATTAAACTCTTCGGGATTTTCTATTTGATGGTCGGCCGGTAAAACAACCATAACGGCCTCGGGGTCTTTTTTGTGCAGCATTTCAGCTGCAATGGCCACACATGGAGCGGTGTTTTTGGCAACAGGTTCTCCAACAATATTATCCTCCGGCACAGACGGGAGTTGGTCCTTTACAATGTCCACGTAATTATCATTGGTAACTACTAATACGCGTTCCTGCGGAATTATTTCCTCCACCCTTTTTACTGTATTTTGAATCATAGTGCCTTCCCCGAAAAGATTCAAAAATTGCTTGGGAAGGGCTTTTGTACTTTTGGGCCAAAAACGGGTTCCCGCTCCTCCGGCCATAATAACTGCGTATACCATTTATAAGTTTTTAGTGGTTAATTCAATGAATTGCTAAAGCAACGAAAGTATACCCATTAGCATTCAAACACCAGTATTATCTGTTTTTCTAAAACTGAAAATAAAACTTAGGTAAGTGCTTCAAGAGTTTTCGGGAACTGATGCAACCTAATCACCCTTGCCCAGATTTTCTTAAAAGTGCAACTACCCAAAAAATTTTACCACTGAGGGCACTGAGAACGCAGAGTTTATTTTACAGCATCCTTTTAACGATTAACAAATAAAACCACACAATTAATTATTCAACCTGGCCAAAGCCTTCTTAATTACAGTGGAAGCATCTTTACTATCTTCATCTTTAAGGGCTTTTAATACCGCCTGTTCAGCTTCTCTTTTTTTGAAGCCAAGAGACTCCAGTGCGGAGATCGCTTCACCGGAAATACCTGTATCTTTGCCATTATCCGCAATTACACCAGCAGAATCCGCATATTCAGCCAGCTTATCTCTTAGCTCAACAATAATTCGTTCAGCGGTTTTCTTACCTATTCCAGGTACGCGGGATAAAGCGGCCGCATCCCCTCCGGTGATTGCACTAATTAATTGGCTTGCGGGCAGTCCGGATAAAATAGTTAATCCCAGTTTTGGCCCCACACCTTTTACGGTGATGAGTTTTTCGAAGAGGGCTTTTTCATCCGAAGAAAAAAACCCAAATAAACGCTGATCGCTGTCGGTGATGTGATGATGGATCAGCAGTTTTACTTCCGAGCCGGCTTTTTCCAGTTGATCGAATGTGAGTGCAGATATTTCCACCCGGTATCCAATTCCCTGAACATCCAGGATTACAGCACCTTCTCTTTTTTCCTCGATATATCCCTTTAGAAATGCAATCATAAACCTTTTATCCTGTCCGGGTTTTCAGAAATGAAATCAGCCCAATTCGATTTCTTGTTATTTTGATGGGTTTTTTTTGCAGCTCCCGAAACACCTTTTCCTTTCATCATGTGGCACCAGGCTACAGCGAGCGCATCGGTTGCGTCATTAGAAAGTTTTTCATCCGGCATCGTCACCATTTTATTGAGCATGAAAGCCACCTGCTTTTTACTGGCATTCCCATTCCCGGTTATAGATTTTTTTACCACTTTTGGGAAATATTCCGACACATCTAACCCGCACTTTCTGATCGCTAACATTGCAGCGGCTTGTGCCCTTCCAAGTTTAAGCATTGCCATAGGATCCACACCATAAATCGGAGTTTCTACTGCGCAGGAAGTTGGAGAATTTGATTTTATGATGCCTGAAATTTTATCAAAAATAACCTGTAACCGCTCGGCATGATCTTCAATATCTGCCAGGCGAATTACATCACACCGCAAAGCAATCAGCTTTCCATGCTCCTCGGTCAACAGTGCATAGCCTGTATGTCGTGAACCGGGATCGATACCGAGGATAATATCTGCCATAAATTATTCTTCGCTGGAATAAAGCTTTGCTAAATCGTCGATCATTTCTTCAGAAATTCCTGATGAAACAAATCCGCCATCATGATATAGATTTTGCATGGTCACTTTTCGGGTGAGGTCAGAGAATAACGTAACACAATAATCGGCACATTCGTCTGCGGTTGGATTTCCCATCGGGGCAATCATATCTGCAAAAGTATACATCCCGTCAAATCCCTTAATGCCGGTTCCGGCCGAAGTTCGGGTAGGTGCCTGCGAAACTGTATTCACTCTAATACCTTTTGGTGCAAGCCTGCTCCCATAATTCCGGGCGATGCTTTCGAGAAGGGCTTTGGCGTCATTCATATCAGAATATTTCGAGAAAATTCGTTGTGCCCCGATATAGGTAAGGGCAACCACACTTCCGCCGTCATTCAACACATCCACTTTCTCTGCCCAATGTAACACCCTGTGAAGGGAGATGGCAGAAATATCGAGTGTTTTCTGCATCCATTTATAATTTAGATCCGTGTATTCTTTTTTCTTACGAATATTAGGGGACATCCCGATGGCGTGAAGGATGAAATCTACACTTCCGAGTTCCTCCTTGGTTTTCTCCATCAACTCTTTTACTTCATCGTCGTTGGAAACATCGCAAGGATAAATCGGTGCGCCTGTTTCCTCACCCAATGCATCCAGGGCTCCCATTCTCAGTGCAATCGGCGCATTTGAAAGAACGAATTCTGCGCCCTCTCGTTTACAAGCAAGCGCAATTCTCCACGCAATACTTCGATCATCAAGTGCACCAAAAATTATTCCTTTCTTTCCTTTTAATAATCCGTAACCGTCGCTCATTTATTCAATTTTCTTTTTGTTTAGGTGATGAAGGGAAATTCACCAAAATTGCGGTAAAATGATAGTTGAGAGTTTTGTATTTGATTAGCCGCAGATTTATGTATTTGTCAGAAAGTCAACTCATGGTGATCCGATGTATAGCAAGATCAGAGATAAAGTTTCGGGGTTTTTAGCCTGGAGTAGAAATCACGTTACCAGCATCGTGTTAGAAATGCTTTTCCAGTCTGTATCGTGTGTAAGATCTCCGGGTTTTTGCTGTGGACAAGCGCCCATTTACCACCGGGGCGGGAGATGGTTTGTTCGGAGAATGAGCTTCCAACCTGCCTTGGTGAAAGCCGGCCTGTGATATTCACCGCTCCTTTCGACAGTGCATTTATTTTTAATGAAATATATAGTTCTTCTTCTTTGCCGGGAAGGCTTTCGGCGTGGATTACATTACAGCGGCCGGAATCACTTTGATAGTAAATAAACCAACCTATGGTTTTGCCTTCTGAATCACATAAAGCGACTCCTTCTGGCTTTCCATACTGTCTTTCATTTCTAATTAAATTCAGAAAACTGCCAAGAGATGCTGAGTTTACAGAAGGAAATAAATCATGATTAGTTATGATAGATCTTAACCCTTCATGTAATTGCTGGCTGTTTAATTTTCTCACCGACAGCTCCTTACGCGGTGGTACATAAAAAGGAGATACCTTGAAAGTTTCCATTATTTTATCAGCCTTTTTAGCAGCAGTACCAGCTATTTTTTTTAACCGGGGGGAAAGGTTCTTTCCTGCCATTTGAATTGAAAATGACAGCAGCCTTAAGGGTATGGTATAGTAGGTGCTGTAAGGAAATGCTATTTGTCCGCCAAGCTTGCACCATAATAATCTGCTTGCCTGCACGGCATCCTCCGAAAAAGAAAAATCCTGCGGCCCGTTTAAAGCTTTTTGCAGCATTCGCATCGGAACTAAGGCTGAACGCGCCTTTTCGTTCACCATAAAATCGCTGAGTATGGCTCCTGTTACAACACTCCCTTTAAAATTAAATTCCACCATCTGTACAGACAAATATCCATGGATAACACCATCTGAAGAGCTGCATACCAATGATTGGTATGAATCCGACAAATTGGAATGAAAGTTATCTTTTAGCTGATTTAATTCTATAGCTGAATTTTCGGGAAAATGAATCATAGACATTTTTACTACTTGATCCACATCCTGTTTAGTAAAAGTCCGGATTTCTAACTTAGATCGAGGTTTTGTTTTTATTGATTTATATGATTTTAAAGCCATTGTAAAATCTGCTTATTTATGCCGACATTTTGATAAGGGGTGAAATGAGATTATACATAGACTCCACACTCCTAAATTCTTCCAAGTCCAGCGTTTCCATAGAAAGAGTAATATCGAATTCTTCTTCAAGGGCTACTAACAGGCTTACAATAGCCAGAGAATCCAGATAGCCGGCTTCAAATAAATCTTGTTGTGTGGAAATTTCATCAACCAAAAGCGTAGTACAAACCAGCTGTTTTATTCTGAAAATATATTGCTCGTTCATTTAACTGCTGTTTTAGAAGGGTGCGTCTTTTTATTTTTTTTTGAGAAATTATTTTCAAAATGATCGGACAATTTTTTCCGGTCAATTTTTCCATTTCCGTTGCGCGGCAGAAGAGCGTAGGATCCCCAAAGCTGCGGGATCATATAAGGAGGGACTTTTTCAGAAAGCAAGCTTTTAAGCTGTACCGGATTTAAATAATCACTTTCTCCAGGTACAAACGCGCAGCCAATCGAGTGGCCTTCAAAGCCGTTTCTTTTTACCGGAACAACGGCAAATTCACGCAACAGTTTTAATTCATCAAGTGCGTGTTCAATCTCCCCCAATTCTATGCGGTAGCCCCTGCTCTTTATTTGATAATCGGAACGACCATGACAATAAAAGAGGCCGTTTTTATCAATGGAAGCCAGATCACCGGTTTTATATATTCTTACCTTTTTTCCATTGGAATCTTTGCGCAGGCTAAATACAGCATCGGTTTTTTCCAGGTCGCGCCAGTATCCCGGGCTTAAGCCGACTCCTGAAATATACAGGTCTCCAATTTCACCAACTTCAACGTCTCCCATCTCTTCATTCAGCACCAATAAATTTTCTCCCTTACAAGGAGTGCCAATTGGAACTTCTTCTCCTTCTTTCGGAATCCCCGGCATCGTATAATAACTGCTCGCTATGGTGGCTTCAGTTGGTCCATACAGGTTGGTAAACTGCACATCCGGTAAAGATTTCATCCAGTAACGCAGCGATTGCACCGGGAAAACTTCCCCGCACCAAATAAGGCGCTTAAGATCTGGGAATCCATTTTCCGGAATGGCTTTAAAGCGTGCAAGATAACTAAGTGCGGAGGGAACAGAAAACCATTGAGTAAGCCGGTTGTCTGTTATAAAATCACATAATTTTTTTGGAAGAACAGAAATAGCAGGCGGAACAATAAAAAGGTGAGAACCGGCAGCCATGGCCCCATAAATATCAAAAGTGGAAAGGTCGAAATGGAGCGGCGAATGGCACGATACCCTGTCTTCTGAATTCATTCCGAAATAATCTACCGCCCAATGTACAAATGAACTTATATTTTTATGTGTGATCTCCACTCCTTTGGGATCACCTGTTGATCCGGAAGTAAAAAGTATGTGGGCTGTTTTATCCTCATCACGAACTTCTGCATATGGAAAGTCTGACTCGCTGGAGATATCAGGATAATTGAATAATCTATGGCTTAAATCAACAATATCCACTGTTTCATCACTCCACCAAATCCAGGGCAGGGCTGAAAATTCAGTTTTCTCTGTGAGTTTGTGAAACAGGTTTTGTGCGTGATGATCTACCATCACCATTTTAACATCTGAAGAGGTTAAAATTTTTGATATCCGGTTTACCGGGCTGTGAATGTCGAGAGGAATATAAACACCCCCTGCTTTACTCACTCCATGCATTGCAATAATGGTTCGGGGTGTTTTTTCCAATAATAAGCCGACTCTTTGGCCCGGCTTTAAACCTTGATTTAAAAGTTTCCCCGCTAATTTATTGCTCCTTGTTTCGAGCTCGCCAAATGTCAGGTGTTCGTCGTCTAAAGTAATTGCGGTCCGGCCAGGATTTTTTTCCGCTTGTTGCCGAACCCAGTCGTAAATCATCAGCATTGTAGTATCAAAGCCTCCGCTTGTTTAAATACATGTTTGGTGTGTTTTAATTCTGTTTCAGAAACCGGAATATCAAGAATGCAGGTATTGCAGCCGGTTTGCAGGTAATGGGATATCTCCTCGGTTACCTCGTCATAGCTTCCCACCAGGTAAGGGCAAAAGGTGTTATAATTTTTGAAAGGGCCCAGCCAATAAACCGGCTCTTCCTTGGTAATTTTCTCGCCCTGCTCCGAAAGTTTTTTATGCCAACTAGAATCGGATGTTTTCTTTGCTAATTGATGAGTGAGTGCTCCTTCGCGGGTTTTTGGAAAACGTACACGGGCATCCGACCAGGCTTCATTATGAGAATGCCGTGCCAAAATGCCAATTCGAATTCCTTTTGAATAAGAAGGTGTTGGTGTGGATTGGCTTGTGTAATAAGAATGAGGCTCCGGGTATTCTATTAATTTTGCATTTAAAATACGAGAGGCTTCTTTGGCGGAATCGGATGAGCCGGAAAGATAGTATAGCGGCTGTAATTCTTCCGGTAACTCTGGTTGTAGCTTTAAATTTTTTACCGTGTAAAATTCTCCGCTATAAGTAACCCGTTTTGATTGCAGCAACTGCTGAATAATTTCAGTGTATTCAATCAACCGCTTGTACCGTTTATCATGCTCTGTATGGTCACCGAGTGACTCAAGGTCTTTTTTAAAACCGCCTGCAATCAGGTTAAGCGAAATTTTGCGTTCGTACATTAACCCTAAGGTGGCAATTTTTTTTGCAACGGTATATGGATGCATATACGCCGGTTGAAGTGCGATCATAGGCAGTAATTTGCTTGTTTCTGCTAAAATGAAACTGGTAACAGCCCAAGGATCGGCAAGGCGATTATCACTATAAATGAGGGTCCCCTTATATCCGTTGTTTTCACTTTGAATTGCGATTTTTCGTACTTCCTCGGCAAAACTTCTTTCACTGAAGTTGACCGATTGTGGAGTTGTTGTAAAAAGTTCAGTTTTTAACATGTCTAATAAAATTTTTAATAATATTTGTTCCGCAAATGCTAACAGCGAGGGCGGATATTTCTTTACTGTACTTTGAAAACAGCAGATTTTATCAGCAGGGCTGCAATTGTGGTGCCAAATATTCTTAACCCCATTCATTTACTAAGGAAAGACTATAAAATGGTACTTCGCTATTTTCTACATTATTTCAATCTTGTTTATCCTGAAAATGAAGTAACGTTATTACACACTCCTTTCTATAAAGCGCAATTTCTTCCCGCTGCTTTCCATCATTTCCTCAGATAAAGGCTGCTGCCATTATTTTTTTCCTCAAAAATGTTTGGCTTGAAATTTGATCTCTGGTAATTCCCCTGTTTTTCATAATTAGTATTACCTAAAGAAATTGAACCAATGAACATACTTTTAACAGCAGATGAAGCCGCCGGACTTCACACCTTTCGAATGCTGAATAATAGCAATCACCATATTGCCGCCGTTATCACCTCCGAAAATAATTTTGCTATACGTAAACTGGCCACCCAATTATCCATTCCGGTAATGGAGCCTTCTAATCTTATCGATCCCGCCTTCGCAAATTGGATTCAAACAAAGAAAATTGATGTACTGCTGAATGTGCATCTCTTGTACATTATTCACCCACACATTATTGGTGCAGTTACTATGGGTGCTTTTAATTTACACCCGGGCCCGCTCCCAAAATATGCCGGCCTGAATACACCGAGTTGGGCTATTTATAACAGGGAGGAAGAATATGGAGTAACACTTCATTGGCTGGAGGAGGGAATTGATACCGGCCATATTGCCTATAAAGCACCCGTCCCGCTGAAAAAAGATGAGACCGGATTATCGCTAAGTACAAAATGCGCTACTACCGGCATGAAACTAATTTCGAAGCTGCTTAAAGATTTATCCTCCGGTATAACTGCTGTTCCCCGTATTCCACAGGATACCACTGGCCGGAAATTTTTTAAAAGAAAGGAAGTACCGCAAGAAGGTGTTATTAAATGGACTCAAACTTCGACTAAAATCGATGCCTTTGTCCGGGCCTGCAATTATGCTCCCTTCAAATCTCCCTGGGGCTATCCAAAAACAAGCTATAAAAAATCTAATGTTGAAATCTCCTCCGTGACATTAACCGAGGAAGCCTGCACCACCAAACCGGGAACGGTGAAAATTACTCATAATGAGTTCGTCCGCGTGGCCACTGCCGATTATTGGCTCTCGATAAAAACCTGCGGCATCGATGGCAAACAAGTACCCGCGCACACTGTTTTTAAAGAAGGTGATGTTTTGGGGTGATGGGGTTTGCCGCGGAAGCTTAAAATTATATCTTACCCCACAACCGAAGCATGTACCCAAAAACAGCTATAATGCCTTTTGAGACTTCTTCAAATCCTGATCTTGACAAGCTTGAAAAGTGGCTTAATTATGAACTTTCAGGTTCGGTACTACTCGCCCTCAGCTTCTTTTATCGATTTGCCTTGTATCTTTTCGGAATTGCCCTTTTAGTCTTTATTCCTTTTTTGCTGAATGTCCTTATTAAGGAAAAACGCTATGGGTGGATAATTACCTTATTCGTGCTAGTACTTCTTCCGGCATTGGTAATTTATTTCATGGCTAATTCTTTTTATATGCACTTCATCCCCATCGCCTTATTTATTCTTTATTGCTTCTTTTTGAAGATGGTAATTCCAAATTGGAGAGATCCGGTTTTTACTAAAGCCACTTAGATATGTTTTTTGCCAAAGCATCCACGTGGTTGATGTATTTTGTATTTTCCATGCGTCTTAGTTAGTTATGCCACACTTAATTGGATATTCTCAATAGTCATGTTTTAATCTTTACTTTATACTCATGCATAAATACCACTTGCCAACCGAAAAATTATCCCCTTTCGTAAATCGCTTCTATGAAATAGATATTCCTCATCCCAGTACCTTCAATGAAAACCGGATCATACCAATGGGTACAGGTATAATTACTTTCGTAACCAGGGGAAATCCCCTGATTGAGAATATCGAAGGTATATTTAAGTTTCCCAATTATGCATTAAGCGGGCAATGCTTTCCAACATTTTCATTTGAGTGCAATACTCCTCTAACATTCTACGGCATTTCTTTAAAGCCCACTGCTACCTACAAGATGTTTAATGTTTATATAGCAAATATTTTGAATGATTTTATTCCTTTGGAAGAGATAATCGGTGATGAAGCAGAACAGACGCGCCACAAGCTATTGCAAACAAATTCAACTGAAGAGCGGTTTTCGATTCTCTCAGATTTCATGCTCAAATTGTGTCCGGCTGAAACACCATACATGCACCTTGATGTACTTGTGGATCTAATTTATCAGAAGCAGGGCATGTTAAAGGTTCAAGAACTATGCGAGCATGAGGATGTAAGCAGGCGTTATCTCGAAAAACAATTTAAAAAGTTTATTGGCTTTTCACCGGGGCAGTTTATCAAGCAGGTACGCTTTAATTTTGCCTGCACTCAACTTGCGGAATGCAGCGATCATGTTGACGATATTTTGATGAAGTTTGGTTATTTCGATCGTTCCCACTTTATGAAATACTTTAAAAAATGTTTTGGTGATGATCTAAGTGTATTGTATGGTGAAAACAACAATTTATTTAAAACTGTTTTTTCACGGATATTGCGCAGCGATGTTGAAAATACTTTTCATCCCAAAAACTAATAAGACAGTTCCTCTTTCCCCTGCCTGCAGGCACCAAATACACACAGTAAAAATTCTCCAATGTATCTCTACTAGTGTGGATTAATCTAAAAAAACCCGTTCGCATTTTTACTTTTTCCTAAAAGGAAAAGTTGTTTTCTTTATCCCGACAAACAATATGTTAGGGTACAATATTCGAAAGAATGTCTTTACTAAGGGTTAATCGGGGTACAGAGAGAATTGGCCAAAAGTGGAAATGGGTAATGTCCATTTTCACTTCGGCCATTTTTTTTTGCCTTTACTATATGACAATTAATTCTCGCTCGGTGCTCCTGCTCCGGTCATTCCGTAATCACAGCTCTTAATATCACTGGGAGCCGGAGCTCCCTTTTTGCATTACAAAGGCGGACCTTTGTAATGAGAAAAAAAACCGTTCGCATTTTTACTTCTTCATAAGAGTAAAAGTTGTTTTCTTTATGCCAGATAAACAATATGCATTGGGCATAATTTTCGAAAGAAGGATGTTCTTACGAGGGGTAAATCGGGGTACAGAGAGAACCGGCCTAAAGTGGGAATGGGTAATATCCATTTTCACTTGGGCCATTTTTTATGAATAAAATTAAATGCCGCTCAAATGATGGCGGGAACCGGCCTTAACAAGCACCCCGGGCCCTGATTAAAAATAGTGTTAAATAGTTGCCCAACAACCCCATCATTCGGTTCGGCTTGATTAGAAAAAAGTCGATCAATTCGACGAGAGCCGGGTGATGGAATAGTCCAAGGATGCCGGGCTCCAGCACATCCATCACCCCGTTTCGATGTAGGATAAGATTTTGTCCAAGTTCGGGGAAACGGAATGATGGATATTCCCGCCAACACCATCATTCGGCTCGGCTTGATTAGAAAAAACCGATCAATTCGACGAGAGCCGGGTGATGGAATAAGTCAGGGGATCACCTAAAAGAAATTGTAAGCTGATAAATTAAGATGCCGGAAGGGAAACCAAGTATGCCAAAGGGTTTTTCCTTAGAATAGCCCATGGACGAACCTTACCGCGTGCTTTTTTTCTTCCAATTTTTGGGGTCGAGATAAGTATTTATAACACCGTAAATTGTAACTTCTTTCTTTTTCGTCTCGTTCCCAACCTCTGGTTGGCGAATGCCTGGTCTGAACCTCCCGGTTCAAAAATAATTTGTAAGGAACTCTTTTGAAACTGCTCTTCCTTAGAAAAACCATTATGGGAAGAAGCCGATATAAAATACACGAAGAACATTATCCCTATTTCATAACAAGCAGTATAGTAGATTATTTGCCTTTATTTACTTTTCCAGAAGTAGCTGATGTAATTTTAGAAGTACTAACCTTTTTGCAGGATGAAAGAGAGGTAAAACTCTATGCCTATGTAATTATGGAAAATCATATTCATTTTATTGTTGAAGGTGGCGATTTGAAAAAGAAATTGAGACTCTCCAAATCATTTGCAGCAAATAGAATTATTGATGTGTTGAAAACCAGAGGCCATAGTAAAATTTTAGGCGGTTAAGATGGAGTAAACTCAAGCATAAGAAGCATACAATCCATCAGGTTTGGGCGGAAGGCTTACATCCTATTCAGCTATCCTCTGTTGAGATGGTAAATCAGAAAATAGAATATATTCATCATAATCCGGTAAAAAGAGGGTATGTGGATCGTCCGGTGCATTGGCGGTATTCCTCTGCTCGGGATTATTTGGGTGGGGATGGGCTCATTTCTATTACACTATTTGGTGGTTGAGTTGTTATTCACTGGAACCGGGAGGTTCTCCCATCGGGATGGTAATATGAAAAGAGGACACCCTGTT
>JBBDNN010000081.1:66450-68455 GCA_040877545.1 Balneolaceae bacterium | reverse complement strand
AGATATATATTTCAATTCCTCTAAGGTTCGATTAAAGCTTGGTAATCATGTTCGTATTAATGAAGGTGATTATGACTTTCAATTCCTCTAAGGTTCGATTAAAGCAAATTCGAGAACTCCACCCAGCAGGACGACGGCACCCTTTCAATTCCTCTAAGGTTCGATTAAAGCTTGCGAACCTCGCAACATACCCAATACCGTGAATATCTTTCAATTCCTCTAAGGTTCGATTAAAGCTGAACGGGGTAATTAGTGAACTACCTTCGTTAATGCTTTCAATTCCTCTAAGGTTCGATTAAAGCTGTTTCCAATCATTAATTGTACAGCTTATATAATGCTTTCAATTCCTCTAAGGTTCGATTAAAGCATCATTGCCTTTGAGCGAAGAGCAACCGCTATCATCTTTCAATTCCTCTAAGGTTCGATTAAAGCCTGATGCCTGTATTTCTACCCCTATAGCCTATAACACTTTCAATTCCTCTAAGGTTCGATTAAAGCCAGCGAGACAAGCCCAAATGAACCGGCAAACACAACTTTCAATTCCTCTAAGGTTCGATTAAAGCTCCTAAGAGCCTGCCTAATGCGGGTGCCCAATATTCTTTCAATTCCTCTAAGGTTCGATTAAAGCTTGGCTCAATGAGCAAAGAAGATCTCAAAGGATTCACTTTCAATTCCTCTAAGGTTCGATTAAAGCGCATCCGTTCGACTACAATCGCCTCAAATTCATTTGCTTTCAATTCCTCTAAGGTTCGATTAAAGCTGTCCTGCGAATCATCATAGCACTCTGTCATTATTTCTTTCAATTCCTCTAAGGTTCGATTAAAGCTTTTAATTCTCGCATCGGAATGATTTAAGAGTTTGCTTTCAATTCCTCTAAGGTTCGATTAAAGCTTCTCAGGCTTTATACTGCACAAGCAAAAGATCAAGCTTTCAATTCCTCTAAGGTTCGATTAAAGCTGCCGGGGCTATCGGGGTAACACTGTCTCCCGACCTGCTTTCAATTCCTCTAAGGTTCGATTAAAGCCAGGTACAGGGTCATCTCAACCTGAAGGAATCGTAACTTTCAATTCCTCTAAGGTTCGATTAAAGCGAGGCTGAGCAGATTTTTACCCGACAATGGAACGTTCTTTCAATTCCTCTAAGGTTCGATTAAAGCTGCTTTATCCGATAGTCCTTCAAATGCAGTTATCAACTTTCAATTCCTCTAAGGTTCGATTAAAGCGCCACCCCAATAGTCATCAACCGCCTGAATGCGAACTTTCAATTCCTCTAAGGTTCGATTAAAGCCTGGAAGAATGAATAATGATGAATTGGATCGGTTTACTTTCAATTCCTCTAAGGTTCGATTAAAGCCACCCCCTACATCTGTTGCCGTGTTTACATTGTTTGCTTTCAATTCCTCTAAGGTTCGATTAAAGCATCATGTAGCTGAGCAAGGCGAATCTTATAAAGGTCCTTTCAATTCCTCTAAGGTTCGATTAAAGCTATTTCGGTGCAATGAAGAATAAGATTGCGTTTAACTTTCAATTCCTCTAAGGTTCGATTAAAGCCAACTTCTGCAACCTTTGCAATCTCATTGGCTGAAGCTTTCAATTCCTCTAAGGTTCGATTAAAGCCAGAGAAAAGGAAAGAGCGTATTTCCGCCAAACTCCCTTTCAATTCCTCTAAGGTTCGATTAAAGCCTCCATTTCATCTAATTGGCAGAGCTTCCAGATATGCTTTCAATTCCTCTAAGGTTCGATTAAAGCTCATGGGTCTGGGGGTTAGTTCAATGATAAGGTCTGCTTTCAATTCCTCTAAGGTTCGATTAAAGCTCCCTCAATTTTATCTGAAAGCGTGTCGCCCTCTTCCTTTCAATTCCTCTAAGGTTCGATTAAAGCAATCACTTTCCCCCGTCAATCCATCGTACGAGGAAACTTTCAATTCCTCTAAGGTTCGATTAAAGCTCCTTCAATTTTATCTGAAAGCGTGTCGCCCTCTTCCTTTCAATTCCTCTAAGGTTCGA
>JBBDNN010000081.1:0-66350 GCA_040877545.1 Balneolaceae bacterium | reverse complement strand
TATCTGAAAGCGTGTCGCCCTCTTCCTTTCAATTCCTCTAAGGTTCGATTAAAGCTGATCTTGCAGTGATTGACAAAGCCGATATCCATAACTTTCAATTCCTCTAAGGTTCGATTAAAGCCTACGCTAAAAAAGGCGATAGAATATTAGATACACACTTTCAATTCCTCTAAGGTTCGATTAAAGCTAATTATTGTGATTTTGAGCAGGATTGTGATAGCTGCTTTCAATTCCTCTAAGGTTCGATTAAAGCTGATCTCCCCCGCACCGGGGTCGTCAGGATTAGTGCTTTCAATTCCTCTAAGGTTCGATTAAAGCTCGTTGATGTCTTAACCCGTGCGGAGTCCTGGTTTCCTTTCAATTCCTCTAAGGTTCGATTAAAGCTACTGGGAAGCAATTGTAAGGTTCTTCATGGCCATCTTTCAATTCCTCTAAGGTTCGATTAAAGCTCGTCGCAAAATCGGCGACTGCTGCGTATAGATACATCTTTTACGGGGAAAATGTCAATACTTTATCGTCACTCTTTAATTTCGCAATTATATGGGGAGTTTGACGATACAAGTTTTTTACTCCTCAGTACCTTTAATAGGTGGTTTTTATACAGAACTGCTTTCTATAATTATTTGATGATGAAGATCGAAGGGGGTAGACGACATTGGATTTGGTGATTTGCTGACTTGAAGATTGAGAAATTTTGAAATTTGGTGATTGGTTGATTAGTGCTTTTCAATATTAATCAACAAATCTCCAGGTCACCAAATCATCATTTATATAAAGTTATCTACTTCATTCTTTTCAATTCCCAATACTTCCCGGTTACTCCATCGTTTACTGCCCACACAATAAATAATTACCGAATCTTCTTTTTCATTCATCAACTCTTTGATCTTGTATTTTAACTCTTCGAGCTGAGCATCCGTAAGCTCTCCTTCAAATACGGAATTCTGCACGTGGTTCAAATACTCACGCACCAGTTTCAGCATTTTGACTACGCGCTTTACATTGATATCATAAACAAGGATGTAGTACATGGGTGAATTTGTTGATTGAGTGATTTTGTGACTTGGAGATTTGGTGATTTAGAGATTTTAAATCAACAAATCAACAAATCTTCAATTTAAACTCTCTACCACCAGGCTTTGAAAGGCTTATAAGGTTCCGCATCTGTAATATGCTTTACCAGCTTATAACATTCCAGCCTGATAAGCCGGCGATAGGAAACTTTTCGCTTCAACTTTCGGTGCATGATCGTTGTTTGAAGCTTTTCTTCAAATGCTTTAACAAAAGCTTTTCGGCCTTTCTTGCTCAGATGGCAAAAATTCAGATCTCTCTCAAAATCTGTATGCTTTATTCTTCCCTGATTTAAACAGGTGAAAATAACACGGTCGGCCAGTATGGGCTTAAAAATTTCCGCCAGGTCAAGGGCAAGCGAATAACGCCTGTCGCCCGGCTCATGTAAAAATGAAATTAATGGTGATAACTGTGTTCGATAAATCTCAGTCAGACAGGTGGTATAAACCATAGAATTTCCAAAAGAAATGAGGGCATTAATAGCATTATCGGGCGGGTTTTTAACTCGTTTTTCAAAGTCATATTTTTCTCCCAAAATGGTTGAAAAGGCAGTGTAATAGGTTTGCCGCAGATTTCCTTCCAATCCCATTAGCTGATGGATATCTTCAGCAAACGGCACTTCATCAATATGTTTTTTCATCCGGGCAATAAACACTGAAAGGTCGCCGGAACGCCCATCGTAATATTGAAGATTGCGAAGCATGTTATAGCCCGAACCCAAAACCAATTGCAAAGCCAGGCGAATCCGCTTTAAGTTCTTTTTGTAATGCTCAACCTGATTTACCAGCAGAAATCCACTAAGCAAATACTCCCTCGGGTAATAACTGCCACTGTAATGACCATAATAATTAAAGAGATGGGCCGGAATATTATTCTTGTTGAGAAAACGCAGCATTCGGGCATTAAAATTAATTTCGCTGAAAATCATAAGTGAATCCACATCATCAACAGGAATTACCCTTTTATTCAGCGAATCAAATTCTTTTTTGAATTCACCTGCTTCAGTAATCAGGTCCCAATCGGTAAATTCTTCGCTTCCCGTAGCGGTTTTTTCCAGCAATTCCTCCTCTTCTTTATAGGGCAAAAAGAAGAGCGTATTTTGTTTCTGCATCAACTTTCCAGAGGTAAAAATGTAGTAAGGCCTTTTCATTGATTTGTTGATTTGGAGATTGATGGACTTGTTGATTGTTTAACTTGTTAACTTGTTGATTTAAATCTCCAAATCAACAAATCTCCAAATTTTAAATCCTTTTCCCTGCTGTTTTACGGGATGAAGCCATAATAGCTAATATTTCTGTTGCTTCTTTTAACAGAGGTTGTACATGAGAGGAACTTAAAATATGTGCCTCATCCAGTATTTCCAACCAAAAAACGGTTTCGTCTGCTTCTTCCACCACTATGCATAACTTGGCATAAAACTCCCGGTTTGATCTTCCCCTGCATGCCGCGCGATAGTTTGAACCTACGGAAGTTCCACAACGAAGCAACTGGTTTCCTACAATTTTTGCCTCCCCGGTTTTTGGCAACTTCCTGTACAAACTGATAATAGATAGTGCAAACAGTTTGGTGCGTTTTTTTAAATCTTCTGCTTTCAATGATTTTATTGATTGGTTGTGATTTAAACAGTAAGAGCGAATTTAAATGAATTCTCCCAAAGGGATACCTTCGGTACTTATAAAGAATTTGGAGATTTGTTGATTTGTTGATTTAAATCTCAAAATCAACAAATCTCCAACTCTCCAAATCAATAAATCTCAAAATCAACACGCCTCAGCTGTAACAGAGTTCATTGTAAGAGCAACTTTTGCAGATCGCCCACTCAACTGTTCTCGGTGGTTTTTCCCGATTGACAATCTTGCGAATATTAGGCAGAATCTTCTCCTCGAGTTCTTTCCGGTCGGCGCGGGATAAAACTATCTGCTCAGTCTGGCGGAGTTTTGGATAATTCAGCTCCCCGATATATCCGCGTTTACCTGGTTCTGTGGGATGTTTTTCTGCGGATACTTCATCAGCAATGTCCATCCCCTTTTGCTCCAGGTACCACATATAGTATTTAAGCTGCCAGGAGTGTGCTTTATCCATACTGGCTGATTTCTTTACTTCATGAATTATTTTTTTGTCATGATCTATCCAATCTACCACTATGACTCCGTCGATAGATACTTCTTTTTCTTTCCGCTTATAACTGGTTTCATGAATGTGCCGGCCCATACGTACGGCATCGCTTTCCTGCTCGCATTGAATATTATGTGAAAACAGCCAAAGCTTTCGCGCGCATATAAAGTAATAAGCGACTTCAGTTCCGGTGATGGGTGATGTTGGGTTCATAAGTATTTATCCTTCTCAACCCTCCAAGAGTTCTCGCGAAGCGATCCCTTTGGGAAAACCCTTGGAAGGTTTATTTGAAATTCATCTTTCAAATAAAGTAATACATTCTTCAAAATTCAATTCACGATGTATTTCTGTAAAATTCTCGATACCACCAAACAGGGCCAGTGCTTCTTCCTTGTTTACTTTGGTGATTTTATCCAAAACATAAGCGCTCCAACTGCTGTATGGCCAGTCATTCAAATTTTTGGTAAAGCCATGGTGGACAGGGTTGTTGTGGATGTAAGCGATGAGCCGTACGAAATACTCGTCCGAATCTATAATTTTTCGTTTAAAATTTGGAATAAAAAGACTGCCTTTACGATTGTATTTTTTGTTGAAGGCTTGAGTGTATCCATTAAACAGATGTGAAAATTGTCGGCTAATTATGTTGCTAAACCCTCCAAGGGTTTCAAACCCTTGGAGGGTTGGATCCTTTTTTTTCTCCCTCAAAAAATCCAGTACTTCCTCCTCACTCCTGATTTTCACCATCAAATGAAGATGATTTGGCATTAAGCAATAGGCGTAGGTTTCAACCACCAAATGGACATGATGCAGGTACCGGTTTAGAAAATAATTGTAGTTCTCCTCGCTGCGGAAGAGGTTGTCATCCCCGTTTGCGTGTGTCCAGATATGGTAGGTGTACCCCGGTTTTAATGGAATTCGTTTTTGTGGCATATTTATTTTGTTTTCATTCACTAGTGTTGTGTCAATATTGAAATATCGGCAGAAAACGATCAGGGTTTCAGCTATAGGCAGCCTTTGGCCCGCTCCATCACCCGGCTCGTTTTTAAGGATGCCTTTGATGCCTGTTCCGGCTGAGCCGAAAGATGGAGCTATAGCCTCAAAATCCATCCTTCCGTTTCCCTGAAGCTCCGAAGATGTAGTAATGAAAGCCAGAAACGCGGTGATGGATGGTGTTTCTCCTAATCACCGCCAGTCTTGTTCGGGCTGCACCCTCACATCGCTGGCGGTGAATGAGTATGTTAATTATAATAAAATACATCACGCCATATGGCACAATAGTAGGGATACCTTCGGTGCTTACAAATTTTTTTGGAACGTCCTTTTTTAAGAGTCTTTGTGTTTATAATTTCGCTTATGAAAAATTACAAGCACATTCGCAGCGTTTGCGACCGCAACTCTGAATTCTCCACCCCCGTTATTGACGATTTTTTGATCTATTTTGCCGCTGATCAGCATAAATTGGCCCGGCAGTTTGATAAACGCCTCGCCACGTATCGGCACATTACAAGAGATTTACCAAAAGAATGGCTCAATAGATTCAAGGCTCAATACATCGCCCACCAAATTTTTAAAAAAGAAGGGTTGATCCGGAAATATATCAACCATTCCGGGCTGCAACATTTTTCAAAACAAGAAATGGAGTTTCTCCAATTTCAAAAAGAACATCCCTGGCAGTTTAGCTTTTCTCAGATCACCGGGCGGCCTGAAACGGATTTTTTTGATATGTACGATGTTTTTACCGATCAGGAGTACCTGTTCTTTTCTCCAGGTATAACTGACATTTTGCAAACGCAGCACCCCCTGTTGTGGTTCAACCTGATCAGTTTCAACGGCGAGTGCTGGCAAAGCTATGGGCCCATTTTACATTTCTTGGCCTTTGAACCGCAGGACATCCTCTTTTTTGCCCGCGAAGTCTACGACGACTGGTTCGGGACCGGCGAAGAAGTGATGGAAGGAGTTGAAGAAAACCCGCTTCCCTTTTCGATGCTCCTGTCCGGCAGTAATTCTCCCGTTATCTTTCACGATGAGCACCAGATTGTAATTAATTTTTCTGAATACGAAATAAATGAAGACTATAACTCCGAGCTGTTCCGAAACGATTTTTTTATTGAGTACAGCCGGGGGGTGTACAAACTTTCGCCCAAAGGATGGAATGAATTTCCACACTTTAGCGCAGCTTTCTATAAAGAAGAAGACCAGCTGCTGGCCCTCTCTTCTATGACGGATGCAGGCTATCGTTACCTGGTTGACCTGTTAAACCGCCTGGGGTACACTCTTGAATACGAACCCGATGATCGCGTTAATTTGGCTATGAAAGCAACGGCATCCGATATCCTTAAAGAAGAACTTTCGTTGAACCCCTATGAGAAGCTTTTTACCATT
Organism: Balneolaceae bacterium; assembly: GCA_040877545.1. Taxonomy (GTDB): domain Bacteria; phylum Bacteroidota; class Rhodothermia; order Balneolales; family Balneolaceae; genus Gracilimonas. Next base: position 60,782 of record JBBDNN010000081.1, on the reverse strand, counting down.
GATACCCCACCGGAAGAGCAGGAAGACCTCGGCCAAATGAATGCCATGTTAGCCGAACTTATCCCGTACGTCAATTCCGGAGAAAAACCTGATTTTGATGCACTGGCAGCCAAATATGATGTAGATCCCGAAATGGCAAAAGAACTCTATGGAAAAGCCCGGAAGATGGTGGAGTGATGTTTGTTCTCACGGGTTTTGACAGTTTTTTTTGTTTCCGTTCACATAACTCACCAAGGATTTTCCCAAAGGGATCGCTTTGTGAGAAACCCGTCAGGTCTCGTTTAAACAACTAATATTGAGTATCACAAATCCTCTTCCCAGAATTCGAGGCACCCGCAAAATTCCTTCAGTTCGCAGCCCGGGGCATAGCCGGTGCAAAAATCGAATACAAAACTGCCGGAATTGAAGGGTGTAAACGCATGATCCAATAATCCCACCATCAATTCATATTTCCGGTGCAGGGGCAGCTCATCGGGCAAGTCCAGGTCAACTCTCCAGGTATCGAGCATTGCCGTAAAAGCATCACACACTTTCCTGACCTCCTCGTCACTGAGTTGATCATACCGCGGAAAAGCCTTCGCCTCCAGGCCACAATAATACCCCAGTGTATGTTCGGCATCACCGGAAATCCACCGGTCAACATCCCTGAAATGATCTTCCAATGACTCCGGCTCAGATTTTTCTTTTGGGGAATCTGTTCTATGGGCAGCCCGAATGTCGGACAGTAAGTGGGTGAGGTATGATGGCATGGTTTTTTAGATGTAGTGATTAACTCCATGACTCATTGATTCAATTTATACGTTATCGCAACAGCCCTTCGATAGAAATATCTTCATCCAGTTCGCTCCAGTGGATGCCGATGCCTTTACCTATCAGCCTCCAGTTTTTACGCTGTTTCTCAGTGGCATCTCTCAGGCGCGGGAACCATTCCAGGGGGACAGAAATTTCTCTGCCATCTTCCAACAACACATGCAGGGAGTTTTTATCAAATCTGAGATCTGCTGCTCGTGCGGATTTATGTTTGACCGAAGTATTCATTCCAGGAGGTTTCTATTTCTGTTTTATGCTCTTCAATATGTTGCCTGATTTTATTGAGTTCTGCCGAATGATAACCTGTTGAGTAAGCAAGTTCCACAGGATTCAACCAAAATTTACAATAACCATCTCCACTTTCAACGTGTATGTGAACTGGTTCATTTCCTTCATTGCTAAAGAAAAAGAAACGATATCCGTCTATCCGAAGAATTGTTGGCATAGGTTAATATACTATTTCTGAGGTATTCATTATATGATTTCCAGATGCCTACTAAAAAATTATATTTTTAATAGGCTTAGCTTACGGGGACGGGGTTTGTTTTCGTAGTTGAAGGTTTGTTTTAAAAATTTATCAAATAAATACAGCACCTTTAATCTCTTCTACATTAAGACCATCTTCATAATCATAAATTTTATTCCAATGTTGTAAATATAAAATGCCAAACTTTTCTGTTAAATCTGGATTTAAATAAGGTGCGAAAACTTGTTCTTGGGTTTTAAAAACTGAGAACATAAACTTTGCCATTAAACCATAAATTTTTTTTATGTCAATTTTTTTGTTAATGAATGTTCCCTGATCGTCAGTTACAATACTCTGATAGATTTCAAAGATATCACCACCATTTATTTCTTTTTTATCAATTGGAACATTGAATCTTGAAATAAAATCCTTTTCCTGCTTATCAAAATGATAAGATGGAATATCTAACGGGACATATACTGAATTTGACGAATCTTCTATTAGTTTAAATTTATTCTTAATCTGACTAAAGTCTAACAGCCTGAAATTTCTCTTGTAATCTGATAGACCTTCGATCAAAGGGTTTTTGTTTCTTTCAGTTATGGACTTTGAAACTTTTTTATATAGCCTGTCGAAGTCTTTTTCGAACAATATTTCCTGATATTCCTTGTCCGTGATCTCTTTAGTAGTAATTTTGTATCTCTTATCATCTCTGTATACATAATCAGTACGATCATAATTAAACAAAAAAACTGTACAATTATCTTTGCCCGCATTTCTGTTAATTCTCCCTGCAAGCTGTTCGTCACTGTCTATTAATGACCGGTCTTTAAAACCTAAATCCATATCAATATTTACACCAGCTTCAACTACCTGAGTAGAAACGACAATCACTTTCTCATCTTTTTCTTCATCTATAGCCTTAATTATTTCAGCTCTTCTTGGTTCTAAAATTTCTCCTGAAATCAAATACTTTTTATAGGATGCAAAATCGTCATCTTTCATCATATTTCGATAGAGCTTGCTGGCTGTTTTCTTAATGATGCATTCGATCAAAATCCGGACTTTTCCATCATTGGTAGATGCATAATTTTCACTTTTTTGTAATATGAAATTACTTAATTGATGAAGATACTCACCTTTCGACCATTCTTTTCCCTTTTCCAAGAGTGAAAAATCAAAATGAACCCTTTCACTAAAATTCGGATTTTGAAAGTATTTATTTTTGTTGTCTACCAAAGACACAATCTTACCTTTCGTTTCTTCATTAAGTTCATCGATCTTGGGCAGGGTGGCAGACATCAAAACGAAGCGAATATTAAAGTGTTTGGCATATTGGGATAAGAAAAAAATCACTTTGTCCCAATGCTTGGGATCATAGGTTTGCAATTCATCAATAATTACAATGGAATTGCTTAGTCGATGAAGAAGATAATTAGTTTCTTTTCCATTGCCCTTCAGGATATCGAAAAATTTAATATGGGTTAGAAGAGTAATTGGGTAATTAAGAAAAAGATTGTCAATATAATTTTGTTCTTCCTCTCTTTCTTCATCATTATTGCCATCTTCATTTTGCGAATGAAATCCCGACTTGGAGTGCAATTGAATCAATTGATCATTGGTAGCTCCAATAGTCTCTCTAATACTTTTGAAGGTTTGACTGACCAATGTTGTAAAGGGAAATACATAAAAGATTTTGTTTATGTTCCCATAAAGCTTCAATAACTCGATAGCTCCTGCTAAAGAAAGATTGGTTTTACCTGAACCTGTCGGTGCTTCTAAATAAAAAAGATGTTGAGAAGAGTACTTTCTGATATTATTTAAAACTTCTGCGGCAAGCTTTTGCCGTAAAAGGTTTAAATTTTTTGCTTTTCTTTCCTGAATCTTGTCAAAGGGTAACAGAAGGTACTCGTTAAAATTCTCGAATAATTTTTTGTTATAAGGTTTGAGTTTTCGAAATTTTTCAGAAAACTCGTTTCTTAGCTTGCCATAAATCAATCCAAAGTCTTCAATTTCTACATCATTTCTGAAAGCAAAAGTAGCATAAAAGTCAGCGGAAGTGAGTACTGAAAAATTAAGCTTCAAAAGAGCATAGATTACGAAGCAGTTTGTATCCTTTAACTTATCATCAAAGATTTCAAAAATTCCCTCCCGATTATTGAAGAAATTCGATTGCAAGTTTTCATCAATATCAATTGCAAAGCTTGCTAAATAGGTTTTTAACCTACGCACTATATCTTCTTCAAAGTCAATGTAATGATCAATGAAGCTGGAATGATGCCTTAGTATCGGATTTGCAAAGAGATAAGAAAAGGCATATAGAAGTGTTTTTTCCTGAATGTTTAAATCCTGTTGTTCAAAAATATTTTTAGCATGAAAATTAAGAAATAGATAGGCACTTAATTTGGAATGGGTAGAACCTATCCCATTATCTGGATTTGGCTTAAAAGAGGCCTTCATCTTTTCTACCTGAAAATTTTCATTGATTTTGCCGAAGTCATGAAATGCTATTGAGTCCACAAAGAGCCTTTTCAGATAATTACCAAAAATGTCCGGATGCTCTATTGAAGAAATACTATTAACAATCTCACTTATAAGAGAATCAGCTACCCGATCTGTACCATGTTTATCTATTAAGACAAGAAAGTATTCAAGCACTTTTTGGGTGTGCTCGTGTAGTTTTTCCTTTTTTTTAACTGGATGGGTATGGGCAAAATATTGCTGATAGTTTTCAAGCACATTTTCTAAAGCCAACGTGCTATCTACAATGTTCTTAAAAGAGTTGAACGACCTTGTCATTGTCTTTTAGTTTGTACAGATCATTTACCTTGTACTTCTCTTTTAACTTCCAATCGGTATAGCCAAAAGGTTTATATTCATATTGATATAATTCTGTATGATAAGCTACAGGGAGATTCTCAAAATACATGAATGAACCACCTTCCCAGCCTGTGGCTAAATCAAAAGTAGACTTCGTTCTCCCTTCTTTAACTGGCTGTTCTTTAATAAATATAGTGTCCACATGAAATGAAGAATCAGATTGAAAAGATTCGAAATCCCATTCTTTGACTTCTTCCCACCACAGCGAAAAATCATTTTTTCCTAAATAAGGTAAATATTCAGCTTCATGATTTTTGAGCCGTTCTCGAAGTTTTTTATGAAGTTCATTTTCTAAATTTAGCAACAGGTAACAACGATAACCTGGAGCTATTAAAGTTTGCTCATCTACTATGAGTGTTCCCCCGTCAAGATTGGCATATCCTACACTGTTACTGTATCGAATAACGGTTTTTTGAAAATTACCCTTTTCATCCCGCAGAGGCTTTACACCTACTTTAAGCTCTTTTAAAGCTTTGTAATATGCAGGTAGTTTTTCGTTCTCCTGAAATCCTTCAAGACCTAATATTGCTCCTAAAATTCCCAAAAGGGCTGGTTTGTGAAGCATATTAAATGTCAGATATACCGGCTCGTTTGTATCCGGCTTTTTCAGGAACCCAAAATCAGCCTTGATGTCAAAAGAAACAATTTTGTTATCCATCGGAATTCATGTCTTTGCCTGTTTCTAAATCAACATGTTTTACAAGCTCGGAAGGATTCAAACCATTCACTAATGTTGTTTCGGGTGAATAGTAAACTTCAACACTTTCTATTTCACTATTTCCGTATTTCTGAACCAAACTATTAATTTTAGATAAATCGAATTCTACTGTACCATTTTCTCGATTAATTGAAACCAGTTCTGTAAAATTTGGAAGTACTGTTTTTGATTTTTCTTTAAGCTGTACCCAAATCAACAGCTCATTATCTGTCCCCGCTTTAGCCGAAGAATCATAATAGGTAACTCCTTTACTAAAGGCTTCTTTCAATTTTTTAATATCACTCTCAGAAATAGTTTTTGCTCCATCTCCAGCCAGTTTCACTATATCAACTAAGTTTTGGGGATTGACAGAAAAGTGATGCAGATAATGCCCTTCCCGTAATTTAGACTGACGACCCAACGTCGTAGCAGCTTTATCTTCATCATCAGAAGAACCGTCTCCAGGATTTCGGAAGGGGGACATAATTTGTTCGGAATAAATGTTATTCTCAGGCCAAATATTAATTCCATGATTTATTTGGACCGGACCATGAACAGAAATAGCTACATTGTCTTCTTTTTTAGCAGCTTTTAATGCAAAAGTGGCACCAAATAATCGGATATCTATACACTCCAGAATATCCTTAGCCACACCAGCTTTTGGCACTTTAACTTTATCAACTTTCTTCTCATCCTTTAGCTCAACATGATCTGGAAACATATCTGCATATGCTTCGATTAAACTCATGGGATTAAACTCTTCATTCAGTTTTTTGAAGTAAAAAACCTTTTCCTCAGGATATAACTTCTTAAAATAGTTTTTTACACTATACTTCAACGCTTTATCTGTGGCATAAACCCTTCCATCGGGTAATGTTCTAGGTTGATGACTGAAATCAGCGTTGTAATTCGAATTGACGGATTTTATAACTGCACATCCATACACTCTGTTTTTGAAGCTTGGCATAGTATTTTCCGTTAAAGATTTATATTGAAAGTTTATTTATCGTCTTTATAAAAAACTGATTTTGAAAAGTAGCCGGCCAAAATAAAGGGCAAAAGGTTTTTCATGTTTTTCTCATCTGATTCATAACCCATCACTTCAGCCATTATCAAATCAAACCCATATTTCTTTCTATAAAACCTTATTGCATGTTTGTATGCATCAAAAGATTTTGCAATTTCCTTTTTCAATAGATCGACATCGGTTTTTTGCAAAAAAGGTTCCAATAAAGCATGCGATCTATTTGAAGCTTCACTCTGATTTAGCAGATAATAAATTACTTGTCCAGCAGCAAAAGCAAAGGCTTCATCACTATCAATTCTTTTCTCAGAATTTTCATCAGCTATGTTTTTAAGTTTTTCAAATAACACTTCTGTTTTGTTAATCATATCAATTGAGGTTTGATTTATTGTTGTCTCAAAATAATTGTATAAGCTAAACCAGATATTGAGTTTTTCTTTTATCTGGAACCCTTTACTGTGACTGCCGTCCTTAAATTCATCTTTGCGAATATCATCCAAAATTCCATTGACCATGATATCATCAAACATTCTCTTTGTAACGGCTTGGTGTTTTGATTTATAAACATAGTCGTATATGGCCTTCCGATATTTTAAGAAAAGATTGTAACCGTTAGCTGTAAAATAATTTGGGTTAAATTCTACATCATCAAAGTATTTCAGCCACTTGCTCCCGGCTTTTGTTTTTTGAACAAGTTGACCATTCAAAATTTTGTTAAGTGCCTTGTCTTGCAATTCAAATACATTTGATATGGTGGTTTGTACTTTACCTCCTAATTGAAATGGTTCTACTATTTTTAAAGTGGGGTCTATTTTATATCTAAATGAAGGGACAAAATCTAAATCAACAATCTGCGATCCCCTTTGTCCCGATTGAAAAAACAATAAATAGTAATTACTTAAGTACTCTTCATTATACTGTTTGATTAGCATTGTAATGATTTCAGTATAACCGTACCGTCGATCTTCATTATAAATACTTACCACTTCTTCTGTTAACTCTTGTTTGTCAATGAACAGTGGAAAAGGATTAGGTATTTGTCTGTTTTTCCAAAGTCCAAAAAATTTCCAAAGATTTACGGCTTGATTTCCCGAAACCCGATAATTTAAATCAAGAGGTGCGGTCAAATGTTGTAGAAAAGTTTTTTTTCTGTTAAAACCACTTACACTATCTGAAATCCCAAAAACACCCTCATCAATTTCTTTATTGTATTCCTCTTTATTAAAAACTTTTTCGCTTAAATATCTCTTATGAAATGCTCTTTGATTTTCAATCTTAGCATCTTTTTTAAGTATAAAAATTGGAGATGTGCTTTTAATTTCATCAAATTCTTCCAAACCCTCTACAAGACCGATAAGATTTTTTTTACAGCAAGCCTTAAATGATTCAAACTCTTCATCTTCTTCAATTAAGAATTCTTCGGCACTCCTGAAGTAAAGGTCAATTGAGTCCTCAATATCTTTATATTTTTTATCTTCATTCTCTCTCAGATTCTTCTCATATATTTTCTTCTTGAATCCAATGGCATAAGGGGAACAAACCTGATTAAAAATCTTTTTCCTGGAATCAAAACTTTTATTTGCCGAAACAGGATTAGAATTGGTTACCCATTCCAAAAATTTGAAGTGAATAGGTTCAGGCTCCTCATTTTTCTTATACGATAGAACTTTGTTTGAAAGTATTTCTCCATCTTGATCAATATCTACCAATAAATAAAGCCCTTCCGGTAATTCAAGATTCTTTGAAAAAATCTCCGGCTTTAATTCATCTACAAAATTTGTAATTTCATTTATCATCTTTTTTTAATTGTATTAAAAAGAAAAAGAGCAGGAGAGGGTTTGGACCCCTCTCCAAGCAGAAGTTTAAACTCTATTCAAGGGTTTGGAAGCCTTGAATATACCGTGAACTCATCCTTCTACTTTGCTCAAAATTATTAAGAGTAAAGATAGAAGGAATTATTGCAAAACTCCAATGTGTTTTGATATTCAAATAAACATTGATTATCTTTTTTTCAAGAGTTCAAATAATTGGAATTGAAACATGTGCTTTGATATTCAGAGCTTACTTAATCGAACCATTTTGGACTTCTTCATTTTCAACAACTTCCACATACCCAAACCCCAAGGCATTCTTCTCCGCAAACCCCGCTTCGTATCCAAACTTTAGCAGTTCCGCCGGAGCGTGGCATTCAAAATCGTACATATATCCCCGGATTTGGGTTTCTTGTGGAGTATCGGCTTTAACTTTTATCAATCGGGATTTAGGTTTTGTGGTTATCTTTAGTTTAAAATCTTTTCGCTCTTCGTACCGGCCATTTGCTTCCGGGTACACCGTTTGGTAGCGGGTCACCAGGTTTTCAAAAAACCGCCGTTCGTATTCGGGATGCTCCGGAGCCAGGTATTCCGCGCCCAGTTTCCCATTCATTTCCACCGGCCTGGTTACACACACCGGCGAAAGAGCTTTAAATTTCATGGAATCGGTAAAATCAGGAGAAGCAAGCATCTCCACGCTTTGCACGTCAAAATCCACACGGCTTTTGCGGTCGCCAATAGAAAAGCTGCTGTTCTGAAACAGTCCAGTTATAAAATGCTGTACGGCATCATCAATATGAAAAGTCAGGTATAATTTTGCTTTATCCGATACTATTTTAAACCGGTCTTTAAAAACCTTAAACTGCTCCACTTCCAGATTAGAGAAAGAAAAGAGCTTGAACTGCTTATTTCCTTTTGTATATCCTTTATTATGCAGCCATTCCGCAAACCCGGCATCCCCGTGGTGTATCATCTTGTAAATCCACGCTGAAATCTCGTACTGATAGTTAATGGGCAAGGTCCTGTTCCCGAATTGTGGCGCTATGGTCAGTGCTATTCTCATAATACCCGAATGTATCTAAAGGGAGTGTCAATTCATGTCACCCGAAAACTACTTTACTTTTTCCGGTGTACCCGATATTAGTGGAAGGAACCTCTCTATCACAACCGATAAACAATCTAATATGTTTGAATTAAGAAGCAAGTGTAAAATCAATAAACCTCCAGATTTAGAAAATCAGGAGGTTCAATTCAATTCTTTTTCAGGAAAATAGCTGCGATTCTTTTCCTGTTGTCATGACATTGGTATGCGTCCAGATATAGTAAATAAGACACAGTTGGTAGGATATAGGTGGTTGTGGTATAATAAGATTGGCATTTTTTACAGACCTGTCGCGTTTTGAAAACTGACAGGTTTGGTAGTTAGTATCACGCCACCGAATCGGCGGCATAGGCAAGGCTGGCGAGGATATCTTCTCTTGTCAAATCGGGAAAATCGTCCAGGATTTCTTCAATTGTCATACCCGAAGCCAAATAGCCTAAAACGTCCCCAACGGTAATTCGCAAACCTCTTATGCACGGTTTTCCGCTGCGTTTTCCCGGTTCAAATGTAATGATCTTTCTATAATCCATCAGCTAGTCAATCCTTCTAACGTTCGATTAAAAGTAAAAACAAATGAAACACAATTTTGTTTCAATTCCTCTAAGATTGGATTAAAAGTAATCAAATTAAACGAGCTTTTAAATATACTTGATTTCAAATACCGTTTGATTTGCCTAAAATCTAATAATCCGGGGATATAACATCCTGGTTAATGTAATTCTAAAATGTGAGACATAAGTTACAGGATTCTTTCCTTCGCGGTTTTACTTCATTATTCAACATTCATCTGCTCAATATTCACTATTTCTTCGGCCCTAACCCGAATTTCGCTGTTGAATGTTTTACCGGTCTGAATGAAGTGCAATCCGATTTCCTTCGGAATGGGCTGTAGAATAAACCATATTGTCGGGATTTCTGTGAAAGAATAAACTAAAACAGAACTGTGAATCTTGCTAATCAGAAAAATCCCTTTAATCCTGGTTCAAAATGATGAACATGAATAGGGCTATGGTTTTTTAAAATCCACCATCTTCATCTCATATCTCTCGTCTTAATATCTTGAGTCTAAATTCAAGAACGCGCCTTCTCCAGTAGAAAATTTAATTGCTCGGCTTCATCTTCCGAAAGGAGTGAAAATCGCTGATCGAGATCCTGTTTGTGGTCATCGATTTTGGCAAGAATTTTCAATCCTTCGTAATTAATAGAAACCTGGACCAAACGGCCATCGGTTGTAGATTTTCGTTTCCGCACCAGGCCTTTATCAACCAGGCGATCTACCAATCGTGAAACATCTGAGTTTTTATCCATCATTTTAGTGCCAATTTCTTTGGTAGATATTGGCTCGTTATTGGCATCACGAAGTATTCGCAGGATAGTTAGCTGCTGATGTGTAATCTCAAACTGACTAAGAAACTCGTTTATATTTGTACGCAGCCATGCTTCTGTTTTCCGGATATTCGTACGGAGTCGCTGCCACTCGTTCTGGTAAACGTGTGTAGTAGTATCGTTTTTATACATATAAGATCTGAGATGATTTAATTTTTATTGCGCTTAATATATTGTTTAAACATTAATGTTCAAACACTTAGCGCAAATTCATCCCACACATTGTACACAGCGGGTGGTGTGCGGCATGTATTCGAGCCGGCCGAAAGGAATTTCTTTCCTGCATTTTGTACAGATTCCAAAGTCTTTTGAATCTATATTTTCGAGGGCTTTTTCCAGGCGCTGAAGCATCTTTTTCTTTTCCCGAAGCGATGACTCATTGATGGTTTTATTATTGATGGCATCCATTCGGGAAATACGGCCGATTGAAGCATCGAGAGGGATGGGCTTGGTGAGTTCTATCAGTTCAGTGATATCCGATTTCAATTCTTCAATCTGGTTTTCAATAATCTCTGATAATTTTTTCTTTTCTGCTTCTGTCATATCCAAAGATAAGAAAGCGTGCCGTAAGAAGTTAGAATCTTAAAGCATGATCGTAATTCCTGATGAATAGGAATTTGCAGAAATGATCTATACTGACAAAGAAATCGTTTTTCTTATATATTCTTAGCATACATGTTTAGTCAAACCCCCGGAAATTAAATATTCAGGAGCATACCCATGGCACTATCATTAACACGAAAATCTGTTTTTAATTTTTTACTAACACTGACTCTATCCCTTAGTTTTACTCAAATTTCTTTTGCCCAAAATGGGCTCAGTTCCGAACAGGTTTCTAACATTCAAAGTGTGGGGTCTGTTTATCTCTCAGCGGATGGAAATACTGCTGCATATACATTAACTGTTCCTGCCGATCCTTTTGAAGAAAATGTTGCCCCCAGCACACATCTGTATCTAATGGATGTGGAAAGTGAAGAAAGCCGGCCATTTATCACTGGTATAAATGTAAGCGGAGTAGCTTTCCGTCCGGATAATAACAGTATCACATACCTCCATAAAAAGGAAGACGATGAAACCCAGTCTCTTTATGAGGTCTCTTTAGAGGGTGGTGAACCCCAAAAATTGTTTGCTTTCGAAACGAATATATCCGGCTATGAATGGGCAGCTGATGGAAACCATATTGTATTCAGAGCCGAACAGCCTACCGAAGAAGCCGACTCTCTGCTGCCTTATAGTCCTGAGTTATATGAAGAAAATCTTATCAATACCTGGGCATACATACAGAATGTAGCTATGGAGGGACATGCGCCGCACCGAATTCCGGCGGCGGGTTCTGTATATGCCGCTCACTGGAGTCCCGACCAGCAAAAGCTGGCGATTGCAATAGCACCTACACCTTTAGTAGATGATTTCTACATGAGCCAAAAAGTGCTCGTTATAGATCATGAATCCGGATTGGTTCAGGCGGAAGCAGATCATGAAGGAAAGCTGGGGCAAATTGCATGGAGTCCTGATGGTGAAAAACTGGCCATTATTGCTGCTGCCAATATTAATGATCCGATTGCAGGAAGATTGAAAATAGTAAACCCGGAAACCGGGGAAGCTGATTTGTTAATGGAAGATTTTAAAGGAATGTTCGGGCAGGTTGAGTGGATAGATAATAACACACTTAATTACCTGGCCAGCAGGGGAGTGTGGTCAGAGTTTGGCATTATAAACAGCGATGGCACCCAGGGAGATGTGATAGTAGAAACAGGCGGTCCTATTCTCAAAGGGTTTGCTCATTCAAACGGTACTTATGTATTTGATGTGAGTACGCCAGATCACCCGGATGAGCTTTACCTGATGGAGGAAAATAAAAATTCTCCCCAGCGCATCACCAACAGTAACCCCTGGCTGGATGATGTTGAACTTAGTAATCAGGAATTATTCACCTATACAACCAGTGACGGATTTGAAATTGAAGGGCTCCTGATGTATCCATTAAACTACCAGGAAGGGATGCGGTATCCTTTGATCAATGTAATTCATGGCGGGCCGGAAGCTCATTTTAGTAATGGCTGGCTGACTTCTTATTCTATGCCCGGGCAAATTGCCGCCGGCGAAGATTATGTAGTGTTTTATCCCAATTATCGCGGAAGTACCGGGCGGGGAATGGAATTTGCCATGAGCAGTCAGGGTGATTTAGGCGGCGCCGAGTTTGATGATATAGTGGAGGGTGTGGATCATCTTATCGAAACCGGTTTGGTTGACGAAGATAAAGTAGGCGTTACCGGCAGTTCCTATGGCGGATATGCAACCGCATGGATGAGCACCTATTACAGTGATCGTTTTGCCGCCGGTGTGATGAGTGTGGGAGTCAGCAATAACCTCTCGAAGTGGGGCACCAGCGATATTCCCGAAGAGTTATACCAGGTTCATGCCCGAAAGCGTATTTGGGATGATTACCAGGGATACCTGGAACGAAGCCCGATTTATTATGCTGATCAGGCCGAAACCCCTTTACTCATTTTGCATGGAAAAGAAGATACCCGCGTCGATCCCGGCCAGTCTCATGAACTCTATCGCCACATAAAAACCCGTACCGATACGCCGGTTAAACTGGTTTTATATCCTGGGGAAGGCCATGGAAATCGAAGAGCTACCTCCCAGTTTGATTTCAACCTGCGGATGATGCATTGGTTTAATCAATATTTAAAAGGTGGCGATGAACGACCCGGCACTGAAATCGAACTGAAAGGAATGAATATTGAGAATTAAAAATAGTGGCTTGAGAAATTCTGTTGTTGCTGAATTGACATGTAAAGGCACTTCCTTTTTAAATATTAGAAGGAACGATCAACATTTTGAACTAATTGGAATTATCGTGAACTTTAGATGCTTTTAAAAAACCTTAAAAAAGCCCTTACAGGCAGCAAAACAAAAGAATTTTATGGCTAAGGTAGAAGTGGTAATGCCCCAAATGGGCGAATCGGTAATGGAAGGCACTGTTATCGAATGGATTAAAAGTATTGGTGAGGAAGTTGAAGTAGATGAAACGCTGCTCGAGATTGCTACCGACAAGGTTGATACGGAAGTCCCGTCTCCTGAGGCCGGGGTTCTTGTGGAGATTCTTGTAGAGGAAGGGGATACCATTGAGGTGGGAAAACCGATTGCCATTATAGAGACAGATAAAGATGCTGCCGCGGATACAACATCCGGAGACGGTGCCGCTAAAAAGGAACCTGCTGCAAAAGAGGAGCCTGATGAAAAAGTAGAAGCTGAGGTTAAACCCATACCGGAAACAAAGGTAGAAGAAACTACAACGGCTGAAGGCGGTGAACGCATTGATATTGTGATGCCCCAAATGGGCGAGTCGGTTATGGAAGGCACGGTTATCGAGTGGAGTAAAAAAATTGGTGACAAAGTTGAAGTGGATGAAACGCTGCTCGAAATATCTACCGATAAAGTAGACACCGAAGTACCCTCGCCGGTTGCCGGTACCCTTGTTGAAATTCTCGCTGAAGAAAATGATACCATAGAAGTAGGGCAGACAATTGCGGTTATTGCAACTGGAAAAGATGTTTCTGCACCCGCTCAAAAGGAAGAGAAAAAAGAACCTGCAAAACAGGAACAGAAACCTGCAGCAGCGTCTGCCAACGGAGCGGCTTCTTCAAATGGAAGCGAGCCTCAGCGTGTTGGAAGTGATGGGAAATTTTACTCGCCTCTTGTGCGCTCTATTGCCAAAGAAGAGGGCATCAGCCAGGAAGAACTGGAAAGTATTGAAGGTTCAGGGCAGGGTGGACGCGTATCCAAAAAAGATATTTTAGCGTATGTAGAAGATCGGAAAGCCGGCAAAGTATCTGCTCCGGCTCAACAGCCAGCCAGCCGCCAGGAAGTGGAACCCAAAACTTCCGACGGATCTATTTCTGCAGGGCAACTGGATGTTCAAACACCATCCGGTGATGTGGAAATTATAAAGATGGACCGCATGCGCAAAATGATTGCCGAGCATATGGTGCGCTCGAAGCAAACCTCAGCACACGTTACTACTTTTGCTGAAGTGGATGTGACAAATATGGTGAAATGGAGGAACGATAATAAAGGAAAATTCCAGAGTAATACGGGAATAAAACTCACTTTCACGCCATTGTTTGTGGAAGCAATTATCAAAGCAATGCTGGAATTTCCATTAATCAACAGCTCTGTGAATGGCGATGAAATCATTCTTAAAAAAGATATTAATTTTGGATTGGCCGTTGCACTTGGGACCGGTGGCGAAGGTGGATTGATTGTGCCGGTTATCAAAAAAGCACAGGAGAAAAATCTTGTTGGACTTGCCCGCTCTGTGAGCGATGTTGCTGAAAAAGCCCGGAGTAAAAAATTAAGTCCTGATGACCTGGTCGGTGGCACTATTACCCTTACAAACTATGGAAGTGTTGGGAATCTTATGGGAACTCCGATCATCAATCAGCCGCAGGTTGCTATTATAGGAACCGGGGCAATTGAGAAACGGCCGGTTGTACTGGAGACAAAAGAAGGCGATGTAATAGCGATCAGGCATATGATGTTCTTATCTATGAGTTACGATCATCGCATTATTGACGGCGCACATGGCGGGGCATTTTTGAATCGAATCAAAGGGATACTTGAAGACTTTGATTTAGAACGGGCGCTTTAAATCCTCAGCTCTACTAATCTTAATGAAGAGGCGCTGAAACCGGCGTCTTTTTCTATTTCAGGATGAAACAAATAAAGCCGATAAATAAAATCAGGGCCGAAATTCAGCAGCTGAGGGGGCAGGATAAAACCATCGCCTTTGTGCCCACGATGGGAGCTTTTCATGAAGGCCATATTTCACTGATCCGACTTGCTAAAAAGCATGCGGATGAAGTGGTGGTTTCCATTTACGTTAACCCTGAACAGTTTGGGCCAAACGAAGATTTTGACAATTACCCCCGGCAACTTGAAGATGATTTAAAAGCTTGCAAGGATGAAGGTGTTTCTCTCGTTTTTACGCCAGACGATGAGGTAATGTATGGTTATGGTGAAAGGTTTCTGTCTATAAAAATTGACAGCCTTAACAGGCACATGGATGGCGGAAGCCGTCCGGGATTCTTTGAAGGTATTGTACTGGTGGTAAATAAGTTTTTTAATATTATTGAACCTGATGTTGCAGTTTTTGGCCAAAAAGATATTCAGCAGTTTATGATTCTCTCTCAAATGGTGAAGGAGTTCAATCATAAAGTAAAGCTAGTTTTAGCTCCCATCATGAGGGCAAATGACGGCCTTGCTTTAAGTAGCCGGAATCTTTACCTCAGCAAGAAAGAACGCGAATTGGCTCCCGGCTTATACCGCGCACTTAAATATGTGGAAAAACAGATACTAAATGGTGTTCATGAGCCTAAGTTACTGTTGAAACATCAGCAAGAGGAATTGGAAGCAAAAGGGTTCAAAAATGATTATTTTAATGTGTTTTCCATGGAGAGAATAGAACCTGTCGAAAAATTGGAAACCGGAAAGAAATATATTCTCGCCGGGGCTGTTTATCTTGGGAAAACACGGTTAATCGACAATATAATTTTAGACCTGTAATTTACTACGATGAAGATTACGATGTTCAAATCTAAACTGCACCAACTGGTTGTTACCGAGGCTAACCTCATGTATGAAGGCAGCATTACCATTGATCAGGATCTGTTGGATGCAGCAAATTTACTCCCTTACGAAAAAGTGCAGGTAGTAAACATTACCAATGGATCTCGCCTCGAAACTTATACCATACCCGGAGAAAGAGGCAGCAGAATTTGTTGCCTGAATGGAGCTGCGGCAAGGCTGACACAAGTGGATGATCGAATTATTGTAATCAGCTACGCAGAAATGACGCCCGAAGAAGCGAAAGAGCACAAGCCGCGAACCGTTGTAGTGGATGAAAACAATGATCCCAAAAAAATATTAGATAATTCAGTCCCTTCCACAAAATTCGACCTGGAAACAGGGCTTATCGATAATAGCTTTTTAGAATTAGATAAAGGATAGATAAATTCTTTCAGCTTGTAATAGCAGGAATATAAAAGAGGATATAAATTCCTGCCTCTCACACCAGCCAAAGTTTGCAAAGCCTTCACAATAAAAACAACAGGCTAGCGTAGATGTAAAAGTATTTACATGGTACAACCGTCTCTGAAGAAAAAGAGTATATTTGGATCCAAATTAAATTTAGGAATATGCAAAAAAGATATCTGATCCCGGGGATTATACTAACAATATCACTGGCGGCATGGCTTGTTTTTGGGGGAGATGCCAGCGAGTCGGTTGAATTGACAACCTCACCTAAAAAAGGAGAATTTGTGGTTGAAGTAACCACAACAGGTGAGTTGAGGGCAAAGCAGTCGGTTGAAATAAAAGGCCCTCAGGGCGGGAGAGATATCCGGTTAAATAACCTGAAGATTCAGCGGCTTATTCCAGAAGGTACTATTGTGAAGGAAGGTGATTTTGTAGCAGAATTGGATCGCTCAGAAATTACAGGCCGGCTTCAGGATGCAATGCTAAATCTTCAACAAGCACAATCTCAGGTTACCCAGGTTTCTTTAGACAGCACGCTCACCTTATCGCAGGCCAGGGATAATCTTATTAATTTGGAGTACGCCCTCGAAGAAAGGCAAATTGCGGTAGATCAATCTCAGTACGAATCGCCGGCTGTTCAGCGTCAGGCAGAAATTGACCTGGATAAGGCGCGGCGTCAGCTGGCTCAGGAGAAAAAGAATTACATCACAAAGGTGAAACAAGCGGAAGCCAAAATAAGTGAAGTTGAAGCAGATTTGCAGGAAGAGCAAAATGATGTAAACAAAATTCAGGATTTAATGAAGTTGTTTACCGTTTTGGCTCCGGCACAAGGGATGATTATTTATGAACGGAATTATGATGGCAGTAAAGTAACAGAAAGCAGTGAAATCAGCTCCTGGAATCCTGTTGTAGCCGAATTGCCTGATTTCTCTGTTATGGAATCCATCACTTATGTAAATGAAGTAGATGTTCAGAATATAAGCAGAAATCTGCTTGTTGAAATTGGCCTGGATGCCATCCCCAAAAAAATCCTGGATGGTACCATTACAAGTGTTGCTAACATCGGGGAACAGCGGCCGAATTCAGATTCAAAAGTATATGAAGTTATTGTGGAGATTGCGGAATCAGATAGCATCCTTCGCCCGGCTATGACCACCAGCAACCGAATAATTGTAGATCGTTTACCCGATGCTATGTTTATCCCTCTCGAGAGTATTCATGTTCAGGATTCCACCAGTTATGTTTTTAAGAAATCGGGCCTGACTACTGTTATGCAGGAAGTAGCTCTCGGCCTTATGAATGAGAATGAGGTGGTAGTTCATCGCGGGTTAGATCTCAATGATGAGATTTACCTGTCGATTCCAAGAGATACTACAGGTATTGTGCGGCTGTTTCTGGAAGAAGAAATCACATCTAACTAAGAGCTGAATTCGTGCTTCAAAAAATACTTTACAATTTCGACATTGCTCTTGAAGCTATTCAGCGCAATAAATTAAGAGCATTTCTTACCTCATTGGGTATCATTTTTGGTGTTTCTTCGGTGATTGCCATGTTAGCTATTGGCACCGGCGCTCAGCAGGAAGTACTTGCCCAGATGCAATTGTTAGGCACAAACAATGTAATTGTGCAGCCGGTGGTTGAACAAAGAGAAGGTAGTGTTCAGGATGTAAATTCATCTTCAAGAGAAAAGAGTAAATTTTCTCCAGGATTAAATTTAAAAGACCTGGAAAGCGTTAAAAACTTTATTCCCGAAATCGAAATGCTTAGCCCTGAAATTGTCTATGAGACAAACTTTATCCGGGAGGCACGAATGAGAAGCGGGAAACTGGTGGGCGTTAATAAAGATTTCTTCAACATCAGTAACTTTGATATTGCGGAAGGCAGCAATTTCAGCGATACCCAAATAGAAAATTCCGATCCGGTTTGTATTATCGGCTACGATGTGAAAACCAGATTCTTTGCCGGTCAGAATCCTATTGGAGAGAAAATCAAGGTGGGCCATCTTTGGCTGACGGTAGTCGGGGTAATCGAGAAGAAGGAAGTTTCCACAGAGAATATTGAAAACCTGGGGATCAGAAATTTTAATCTGGATATATATGCACCGGCCACTACGGTGCTGCTCAGGTTTAAAAACCGCGCGATGGTTACACAAAAGGATATACAAAGCAGTGGACAAAGCATGATGTTTTTTGGAAGGGGGATGATGATTTCGAGTGGTGGCAATTCTGAGGAATCTGACGGTAATTATAACCAGTTAGATAAATTAATTGTGAAAGTGAGCGATACCCGGTACAGCGGTGCTATTGCCGAAGTTTTATCACGCATGCTTAAAAGACGCCACAATGGTGTGGTAGATTTTGAAATTATTGTTCCCGAACAATTGCTGCAACAAGAGCAGAGAACTAAAAGGATATTCAACATCGTACTCTCCTCAATTGCATCTATTTCATTGATTGTTGGAGGAATTGGGATTATGAATATTATGCTCGCATCAGTGGTTGAACGCTACCGCGAAATCGGGGTACGGATGGCGGTGGGTGCACAGAAAAAAGATATTGAACTTCAGTTTTTAACCGAGGCATTAACCATAAGCATAAGCGGCGGGTTTATAGGAATTGTACTCGGAATGGCTTTCAGTTACGGCATTGAAGTATCCGCTGATATTGCCACTATTGTAACACCAATGTCTATTTTCATCTCCTTTGGCGTTGCACTGCTGATAGGAGTGGTATTTGGATATTATCCCGCAAAGCGAGCCGCACAACACGACCCCGTACACGCACTACGCCATGAATAGACGATTTACAGGAATTGCTGTATTATTAATATTTTTCTGCTTCACGAATCTTCAGGCACAGGAGGAACGCACATTAACACTTGAAGAAAGCATAGAAATTGCCAAACAAAACAGCCCGCTTGCCCGGGCTGCAACGTATGCACTGGTTTCTGCTAAGTGGCGGCATAAATCGTTTCGGGCAGATTTGCTGCCGAGTTTAGAATTGTCGGGGGATGTTCCGGGATACAGCAGAGCCATTACAGCAAATCGCCTGGATGACGGTACTACTGTATTTTCTCCGGAAAGCCAATCTCAGTCGTCGGTTAATTTATCTATCAATCAAAATATTATGCCAACAGGTGGGAATTTATCTCTATCCAGTGGAATTCATCGTTTGATATTGTTTGATATTGGTGTGGACGGAGAAAATATTTACCGATGGCAAAGTACGCCCCTTGTGGTATCATACGTTCAACCCATCTTTCAATATAATAGCCTGAAATGGAGGAATAGAATTGAACCATTGCGTTATCAAATTGCTGAAAAAGAATATGTGGAAGACCTGGAGGAATTGGCTTTAACCACAACTCAAAGTTTTTTCGATTTTCTGCTGGCGAAGATAAATGTGGAGGTTGCTGACTTCAATGTAACTGTAAACGATTCAATTTATAATATTTCCCAGGGACGCTATCAAGTTGGAAGTATCGCTGAGAATGATTTACTACAAAGTGAGCTGGCTTATCGTAATGCCGAGACTTCATTGACAACAGCAAATCTTAATTTCCAAAGAGCTGAGGAAAATTTTAAAGCACTTCTGGGTATACCTGACCATATGGAAATAGAAGTACTTGCACCTGAGGAGGCACCGGTTTTAGACATCAATGTGGATAAAGCCCTTGAACTTGCGCAGCAAAATAACAGTACATCTCTCGAGTTTGAATTGAACGAGCTACAAGCAAATCAATCGTTTGACCAAGCTAAAAAAGGCGCGGGTTTTTCTGCTACACTACAAGCCAGCTATGGATTAAACCAGACTTCTCAAGATTTTGACCAGCTATATGATGACCTGCAAGACCGGCAATTTTTTACCGTAGGATTTCAAATCCCGATTTTCAACTGGGGAAAAAATACAGCTGAGATTCAGGCAGCCAGTAACCAGCAGGCAGCCACTGCAAATACAATAGAGTATCAAAAGCTGCAATTTGATCTAAGTGTGAGAAGTACGGTTCGGGAATTTTCACAGCTTCAAAGCCAGGTAGATCTTGCAGAAATTTCCGATGATATAGCAGAGCGCCGGTATGAAGTTGCTAAAAACCGCTACCTGATTGGCAGAATTGATATCACCAATCTTTTCATTGCCCAAAATGAAAAAGACAGCGCCCGGCGAAGTTACATACAGGCACTCCGAAACTACTGGACCGGCTATTACAACCTGCGTCGCCTCACCCTCTACGATTTCGACAGAAATGCCCCGATCTCCTATGATCAGGAACTGTAGATTTTTAGTGTGTAAGAGAAAGCCTCAGCCAAACAAAACAAGGGAATAGAACAAATAAGGTATTGCAATCCTTTGTCTTATCTAATATTAACTGCCTATTCCATAAACTCCGGCAACAACTCCATAAAACGCGCCGAGGTTTTGATACCGCGTTGAAAATCCTTTAGAGAAAAGTTTTCGTTAGGAGAATGGATAGCATTGCTTGTAACGCCAAATCCCATCAGAATGGATTCCACGTCCAGGACACGTTTGAAATCTGCTACAATGGGGATAGAGCCGCCTTCCCGGGAAAATAAGACCTCCGTCTGGAAGATATCCTCAAAAGCCTTGGCGCCTGCTTTCAACCCATAAAAAGAAAGGTCGGTAACAGAAGGATGGCCGCCGTGATGCTCATTTACTGTCACTTTTACCGTATCGGGTGCCAGAGATTCCACATGCTTTTTAAATAAGCGGGCAATTTCTTTGGGATCCTGATCCGGAACCAGGCGCATACTTACTTTAGCATTGGCTTTGGAAGGGAGTACGGTTTTGGCTCCTTCTTTTTGATAACCACTCCACAGCCCGTTTACATCCAATGACGGGCGCCCGGAAGAACGCTCGAGTGTTGAGAATCCTTTTTCGCCATGAACGGCTTTTACATCTAATGTCTTTTTGTATTCTACTTCATCAAAAGGCAGCTGTGCATACGCTTCGCGATCATCCTTGGTGAGTGAAATTACCTTATCATAAAATCCCGGAACTTGAATGATGCCATCATCATCTTTTAATTTTGCAATAATCTCGCACAGAACATTAGCCGGATTTTCTATTGCACCGCCATAAACGCCGGAATGTAAATCACGATTCGGGCCAACTACTTCAATTTCCATATAAGCCAGGCCGCGCAATCCGTAGGTGATGGAAGGCTGATCTTCACCGAACATGGATGTGTCGGAAATCAGCACCATATCGCAGGCAAGTAATTCCTTATGCTCTTCAATAAAAGGAACCAGATTTGGAGAGCCGATTTCCTCCTCGCCTTCCAGGATAAACTTCAAATTAACCGGAATTTCTTCTCCCGATTGCACAAATGATTCGACGGCTTTTATATGTGTGAAAGCCTGCCCTTTATCATCACTGGCACCCCGGGCATAAATCAAGCCGTCTTTTACTGTTGGTTCGAATGGCGGGGTATTCCAAAGGTCATCAGGTTCGGAAGGTTGTACATCGTAGTGGCCATAAATCAGGACAGTTGGGCGATCTTGATGCGGGCTGTGTTCCGCATATATGATCGGATTTCCCGGTGTGTCAAATTTTTTGACGGTGTCCAATTTCAGAGCCTGCAATTGGCTAAGAAGAAAATCTGCTGCTTTATTTATCTCATTTTTTTTACTCGAATCTGTACTAATGCTGGGAATGCGTAGCAGCTCGAAAAGTTCATTTAAAAATTTATCTTTATTCTGATCAATATACTGCTGCGAATTACTCATTAAAGATTTTTAGATAGTTAGATTTAAAATTGAAGTGTACTCTTGACGTTTATAAATGTACAAGATTTCGATGCTTTCTTATAATGTTTTTATACCCTCATTGCCTATCCAGCCAAACTGGCCATTTCCAAGACGGATATACAACCAGTTGTCCTGTTTTGCACTATTCCACTGATCCACAATAACTGAATATCCTTCATAAGCTATACTAACAAGATTGGCCTGTTCATCAGGAGATTGTAATACTCTTTTTGAACTTACCACCAATACTCCATCATCATAACGCTGATCAACATAATCAACATAAAAAGATAACAGGAGTATGACTGAACCTGTCGCTAATAATGATGATATAGCCCAACGGGTATTTTTATATTGCAGGGAATAAAACCACGAAAAATATAAGAGTATCAATCCAATAGACACAACGATAAAACCGGTAATAAAAACTCCATAAGCGGTTGGTGTTCCAATCATCCATTCCACGGCGCGATCCCATGGTAGTTTTGGTAAAGTGGCTGACTGCCTGCTGAATTGAGAGCTTACATATTCCAGTGCTATATGTGCCCGGTCTTCTGTCTCTTCAAATTCGGCAGATTTCTGAAAGTAGTACTTTGCCAATCCCATAGAATCGAGCTGAACAGCTACAATTCCCATATTCAAAAATAATGCGCCCGAAACCTGCTCCTCCTGTTCAAGTATACGGTACATGCTCATTGCACTGGAAAGTTCTCCGTTTTCGAAATGGGTATTTGCCTCATCAAAAATAGCCTGATTGCTTTGGGCAATAACAACAGATCCACACAGAACATCTAATATCAATAAAATTAATAGATGCTTCATTTCAATTTTTCGATAGTTTTTATCAACATTTTTGTTTTTTCAATATCGGAGTGCAGCGTATCCTGGGTTGCATTGGGTGCATAAGCAATTGTTTCGCATTTATTGAACAGACGTCTCAACTCTGCTGTAGTTTGTGGATCTGCAATTTTTTCCACCTCAGCAATAATTTTTTGGGAGGATAATCCTGCTGGCGGTAGATTTAGCTTATCTGTTATAAACTGAAAGAGTGCTTTTTCAATTAGATAATATCCTGATTTGACGTTGCTGGTATGCCCGGCTTCTTCCAGAGTTTTCTGTGCTTTCACACGGGCAGTTTGGGAGCGGGCAAAAGCTGTGTCAGTATTCATGCGGTTGGTATACATTTTATAAATATATAAAATGCCTGTCACTGCCAATACCAGAAAGAGTAAAACCCAAACTGAGGTACGTTTATACAGGGGAGCATTTGCAGGGGTAGTCCATTGAGCAAGGCCGGTAATAGGTTGTACATTTAGTCGCAAACGGTTTTGGGTAGTAACCACGGCATCAGGATCTCTTTTAACTTCAAAGTGCAAGCGCGGAAGCGTGGTTGTAGAATAAGATTCTTTTTCAGGCTCAAACCAGGCAACTTTCATTTCCGGAATGGTAAAATTTCCTTCATTCCTCGCGATAACTATATCCGTGAACGTTTTCTTTCCCGAAATTTGCCGGTTGGCTCTTGAAATAGAAGAATTTTGTTGTGGATTATATTTCTCAAGCGATTCAGGATAATCGTATTCCGGCTTATTTACCAGGGGAACATTTCCCGAGCCGCTAATGGTTGTGGTGATTTCAATACTCTCGCCAACCAAAGCATCCGTTGTTGAAATTTCCCTGTTAATTTGGAAATTACCGACCGCGCCAATAAAAGCTCCATCATTAAGCCTGGGAAGAGGTTTTACCTTTAGAGTTTCGGGAAGGGTTTCCAGGTTCATTCTTTCCTGTCCCATTCCGAAGCCAAAGGGATCTGAGCTTCTTCGTTGACGAACCGAGACGGTAATCTCGAAAGGACTCAATGTGAGATCTCCCGCTTTTGTCGGGAAAATAGCATATTGCAGCAACTTTGCCCGCTGATAACGCACTCCGTTTATGATGGTTGAGGTAGTTTGTGCACGTTGTGGATTATCTAATTCTTCTTTCCAAAAACCTTCAGCTTTCCATCCCGGCGAAGCCTGATAGGAAGATACTTCTATACCACTTTTGAAATAAAGTATGATATCGGCCACTACCTGCTGCCCCACCACAGGTGAGCTGAGATCAGGTTCCAGCCGAAGGTAAATGTCGGGGGATCGCTGACCTTCATCAGAGGTGCTGCTATCCAGGATTTTAAAATCAATCGGCTGGGTTGTAAAGGTTTCTCCGTTTACTTGCACCTGAATGGGAGGAACTGTGTAACTACCAGGCGTTTGAGCTATAAAAGTATAGCCAAAAGTATAGGTTACCGAAGGCTGGCCATTTATAAGAGAATATTGTGATCCCCGGGAGGTACTTCCCTGCAGCCATCTAAGTTCATCGATTTCTGGAAGGGAGGGTTGATCTACGGAACTAAGCGAGGTGCCGGAAATTATAACCTTGAGCTGGACTTGCTCTCCGGTAAAAATATTTGTTTCGGAAAGTTCTGCTTCAACCTGAACTTGTTGTGCCTGGCTTACAGAGGTGCAAAACAGGGCTATGAAAAAGAGAATCAGGCAATGATGAAGGTTACCAATCTTTCTCATGCTTTGCACTTCCATCAGTTTTTTGTTTTTTAAACTCTTTCAGCAATTCTTTTTCTTTCTGAGCTAAAGCCTGAAGAATTTTTTCAGCATCTTCTTTACTTATTTGTTGAGGCTCTAATCCTTCAGTTTCCTGTTCCTGTTGTTGCTCTTCTTCGCCGTTATCGCCCTCACTTTCTTGCTGCTCTTGTTCTTCCTGATTTTGATCCTGCTCCTGTTCTGATTCCTGCTGTTGTTGCTCCTGCTCATCCTGATTTTGCTGTTGCTGGTTTTGATCCTGCTGTTGTTGCTGTTGTCTTTCCTGCTCTTCCTCAAGCTTTTGAAGCAGCGCATTCAATTTGGGGTCGTTGGGATATTGAGCTAAACCTTCCTGCACATAACTTATGGCATCCTGTAAATCTGCTCCAATGAAAGACTGAGCTCCATTGTGAAAATAATCATCAGCATTTTGGGCAGAGGCCGTGAAAGATACCATCAAAGAGAAAATCACAGTTAATAACATTTTCCCCGTCCATTCAGGCAGGGCTGAAATATTTTTTAACCCAAAACTATATTTACTTTTGAGGGTGTTCATAATATTAATTTGAATCGATGTCGGTAACATTTTTGGTGCGTTCTATAAACGCATTAAAAGCCTGGACGGTTTCGTCAGCTTCGAGAGCTCTCATCATTAAATCATATGCTTGCGCATACTGCCGCTGAGCAACCAATTTCTCAGCCTGCTTTTTCATGGCTTTGGCATAATCGGAAGGTTCCGGCGGTTCCTGATCGCCCTGATCTTGTTGATCATCTTGCTGGTCCTCCTCTTTTTTCTGCTCAGATATCGCCCGTTCATAATTGAATTTCGCATCAGGATCATTGGGATTCAACTTCAGGGAGTTTTTAAGGTGTGATGCAGCCGGTTGCCATTTTTCACTTTCAGCAAGCAGTGTACCTATGTTAAACTCAGCAAGTGCTTTTTCTTCAGGAGATTCCGACAGGTTGCGAAATTCCATATAAGACTGAATAGCTTCTTCCGTTTTTCCTTGTTTTGCCTGTGCATTACCAAGGTTAAAATACAGCTTTTCATTTTCCGGGTCTTGCTCAATGGCTAAGGCATACAACCGTTCAGCTTCTTCATAATTGCCGTTTTCAAACGCTTCATTACCTTTGCGGGCATCATTTACAGCTGAGGCTGATAAAACCACAAAAAGCAGTATGTAAGCAATATTTTTAATCACAGGTATTATAGGTTTTCAGCTAAAGTAATGGTTTCATCATCCATCAACATATTGGTGAATACGTTGTTAACATCGTCATTCTCTTCAAATTTTTCCATCATCTTAAGATTGGAGATAGCAGTATCCGAATCAACTTTTGTCTCGGTAACCGCTTCACGAATAAGCTGCGCCGATTCAATTTCATAGCCCGATTTCTCCAACGAATTTCGCACATCAAAAAGATCTTCGCGAGAAGTATAAACTACAAACAAATCCTCTTCTGTATCAACATCTATTGCCCCGGCATCAATTGCCTGAAGCATAAATTCCTCATCGTCATGTTCATTTGCGGGAATTTGAATCATCCCTTTTTGCTCGAACATATATCCAACGGAGCCATTGGTACCCATATTACCTCCATGCTTGGTAAAAATATGCCGGATATCACTCACTGTACGATTGTTGTTATCTGTAGTAACTTCCACAAAATAAGCAATACCGCCGGGGCCATATCCTTCAAAAGTAGCTTCTTCATAGGTAGCGCCATCCTCCCCATCACCGCTGCCGCGTTTAATGGCACGTTCGATATTATCTTTCGGCATGTTATCAGCTTTGGCATTTTCAATGGCCAGAGAAAGCCGTGGATTTCCATCTGGATCGCCTCCGCCTTCCCGGGCAGCTACTGTAAGCTCTTTGATATGTTTGGTAAAAACTTTAGAACGCTTGGCGTCTTCCTTAGCTTTTTTGTGGCGAATATTCGCCCATTTCGAATGTCCTGCCATAGGAGGTTTTTCTCAAATGTTATAGATTGATTAAGCCTTTAAATATACAAAAATGAATGTACGGATAAGAATCCCGTTGCAAAGAAATTTATCCTGGGAATTCTTTTAGCTGAAAGATGATTTTAAGGTTTAAATTTTTCAGGACGAGGTAAATGGCAGGAAACCCGATGAAATCAGTGATCGTGTTAATCAAAAAAATCTATAAAGGAACATATCTGATTAAAGGATATGTTAAGGCTCATATTACCGCAAAAGAATGTATATTTTCGAACGTTTATCCAGAATTTTTAAATACTATTATTGATGAATATTGGAATTGTTTGTTACCCAACTTTTGGCGGCAGTGGTGTTGTTGCTACAGAACTCGCTAAAACTCTTGCAAAAAAAGGGCATAAAATCCATGTTCTAAGCTATGCCCGTCCCGCCCGGTTAAACACACTGGATACCGACATCACTTATCATGAAGTATCCATTAACACCTATCCCTTATTCGAATTTCCGCCCTATGATTTAGCCCTGGCTACCCAAATGGTAAATCTTATCGAGTATCAGGATTTGGATTTATTACATGTTCATTACGCGCTTCCCCATGCTACAAGTGCTTATCTGGCCAAACAAATTATGGCAGAAAAAGGCAGAAAAGTTGCCGTTATCACAACGCTTCACGGCACGGATATCACGTTAGTTGGAAGCGACCCGAGCTATAAGCATGTAGTGGAATTTTCTATTGATAAAAGTGATGGGGTTACAGCAGTATCGGAGTATTTAAAGCAGGAGACGTACAATCGTTTTGAAATTAATCAGGATATTCGGGTGGTTCCGAATTTTATAGATTTGGATCGTTTTCAGAAATCAAATAAATCTCATTTCAAGAAAGCAATCTGCCCGGAAGATGAGAAGGTGATTGTGCATGTTTCTAATTTCAGAAAAGTAAAAAGAGTGCCGGCTGTTATTTCCATCTTCTCAAAAGTATTAGAAAGTGGAATTAAAAGTAAGCTGCTATTAGTGGGCGACGGACCAGATCGCAAGAAGGCAGAAAAACAATGCCGCGAGTTGGGGATTTGTGATCAGGTCCGGTTTCTTGGTAAACTGGAAAAGGTAGAAGACGTACTATCCATTGCAGATTTATTTCTGATTCCATCCGGCTCAGAAACATTTGGGCTTGCGGCACTCGAAGCTCTGAGTTGCAGTGTGCCGGTCATAAGTTCTGATGTGGGTGGTTTGCCGGAAGTGAATATCCACGGAGAAACCGGTTATCTGTGTGATCTGGATGATGTGGATTGTATGGCCAATTATGCGGTTAAAATTCTATCTGATTCTGCATTACATACCCAGTTGTCAATAAATGCCAGAAAACACGCCGAGTCGTTTAACCAGGATTTAATTGTTGAGCAGTACGAAACCTTTTACCAGGAAGTGATGAAAGAGATGGTGGAGAAAAATGTTAAATTATAAATGCTAAATGTTGAAATGAATTTCAGCGATAAAATTCATTCAATCATTCAACATTTATTCTCAACATTATAATTTTTTTATGCCAACACTTTAGAAACTTCCTCGGCTGCTTCTTTCAGTAAAACAGCTGAAATCACGTTCAGTCCCGAGTTGTCAATAATTTCTTTGGCCTCTTCTGCATTGGTTCCCTGAAGACGGACAATAATTGGCACATTTTTCACCTTCTCGGCAATTTCAGGATCTTTCACGGCTTCAATTACCCCATTAGCAACACGGTCGCAGCGCACAATTCCACCAAAAATATTGATCAGGATTGCTTTTACGTTGGGATCTTTCAGGATAATTCGAAATCCGTTTTTTACGGTATCAACATTTGCGCCGCCGCCTACATCTAAAAAGTTAGCCGGCTCGCCGCCGGAGAGTTTAATGATATCCATAGTAGCCATAGCCAATCCTGCGCCATTCACCATACAACCAACATTTCCATCCAGTTTGATGTAATTGAGATTGTATTCTTGTGCCTCCAGCTCGTATGGGTTTTCTTCGGCCTCATCTTTTAACTCCGCAATATCTTTATGGCGATAGAGTGCGTTGTCATCAAAAGTAACTTTGGCATCTAAGGCCATCACGTCATTATCAGGTGTGACAATTAATGGGTTGATTTCAAACATACTCGCATCTGTTTCTTCGTATGCTTTGTATAATGCCTGAATAAATTTCGCGCCTTTTTTCACGGCGTCTCCTTCAAGACCTAAGGCAAATGCTAAATGCCTCGCCTGATTTGGCTGAAGATCCATTCCGGGTTCAACCCATTCTTTAACAATTTTTTCAGGAGTGTCTTCGGCTACTTTTTCTATCTCTACGCCGCCTTCAGTTGAAACCATAATTACATTTTTACTAACTACGCGGTCCATCAAGATGCCGAGATAAAACTCAGATTTTATCTCCACACCATCTGTTACATATAAGCGCTGAACGAGCTGTCCTTCCTCGCCTGTCTGTATGGTAACCAGCACATCGCCCAGAAGGGCTTCTGCTGTTTCCCGTACTTCATCAATAGATTTACACAGCACCACACCTTTCGAATTGTTCTTTTTGGTGCGGCCTTTCCCACGTCCACCGGCATGAATTTGAGCCTTCACAACAAATAAAGTGGCTCCATTTTCTTTCAATTTTTTTGCGGCTTCTACTGTCTCCTCAACAGTAGTGGTGGCGATACCCGCAGGAACAGGAACGCCGTATTTCTCAAGAATTTCTTTGGCTTGATACTCGTGTATTTTCATGGATACGGTGTTAGTCTTTAAAGCATTTTTTGGGGTGCCAATAATACCGAGATTAGGAGCTAAATGAAAGGACTAACAACAGGGTTGGTTGGTGATTGTGGGGTGCCATTATAATATTTTCTAAAGTCTGCCGTGCCTAAGGGCAATTATAAAAATTATAGTGCAAGAATTTGAATCTCCTTTAAGATGATCATGCTGCTTTGTATAGCCCAAAGATGCACCGCATTTCCCTTTGGCATTTACTGTGTACAAACGCTAACTTTGCCACTCAAAAGCAAAAAGGAACTCCCGCTTGAATAAAGCTAAAATCATGACATCCGAGGATCTGGACCGCACTTATTTGCGGTTTGCCCATCAATTCCTGGAGCCGTACGATGATAATTCCCGCCTTGCCGTAATTGGCATGCAAACACGCGGCGTACATATTGGAAAGCGAATTATCAGCGAAATTAAAAATACCTTTGAGACAGAAATTGATTTTGGCGTGTTGGATGTTACTTTTTACAGGGATGATTATCGCTCTAAACTGAAAATGCCGGAAGTGAAGGTCACTGAAATTCCTTTTGATCTTTATGACCGGGATATCGTATTGGTGGATGATGTGCTTTATACCGGCAGAACGGTACGTTCGGCAATGGATGCGTTGATGTCGTACGGCCGCCCTCGTAGCATCAAATTTTGTTGCATGATTGACCGCGGACACCGAGAACTGCCCATCGCTGCCGATTATAAAGGAATGTATGTGCCTACTTATGAAAACGAAGAAGTCCGCGTAAAAGTAAAAGAGCTGGATGGCGAAGATGCGGTTTATGTAGTGGAAGTGGAGGAAGATAACAATGAGTGATACCTCTTCTACCTATGAATTTTCACAGAAGCACCTGCTGGGACTGTCCGACTATTCCAAAGAAGATATTTTATATGTTCTTGAACAGGCAAAATATTTCCGGGAGATATTAGACCGGCCGGTTCCCAAAATTCCGACACTGCGCGATAGGACCATTGTAAATCTTTTTTATGAAAACAGCACCCGGACACGGCTTTCTTTTGAATTGGCTCAAAAACGAATGGGTGCGGATGTAGTTAATTTCTCCACGAGTTCATCCAGCACCAAAAAAGGGGAATCACTAAAAGATACAATCCGCAATATAAGCTCCATGAAGATTGATATGGTGGTGGTACGGCATGAAAGTCCGGGAGTACCTTATTTTCTTACCAAATGTGTGGATGCGGCTATTTTAAACGCAGGTGATGGAGCGCATGAACATCCCACACAAGCGCTGCTGGATATGTTCACCATGCAAACGCTGCATCCGGATCTAACAGGAAAAAATATTGCAATTATAGGTGATATCTCTCACAGCAGAGTTGTGCGCTCAAACATTATCGGACTTAAAAAACTGGGAGCGAATGTTATTTTATGCGGGCCCAAAACACTGATGCCGGTTTTCGTGAATAATATGGGAGTGGAAATATCACACAACCTGGAAGAAACTTTAGCTTGGTGTGATGTAGCTATGGCTTTGCGAATACAACTAGAGCGACAAGGAAAAGGAACAGAGTATTTTCCATCACTTCGCGAATATCACGAACGATTTGGAATAAAGCTTTCACATCTCGAGAAATATCCTGATTTTAAAATTATGCATCCCGGACCAATTAACCGTGGCGTGGAAATGGAAAGTGATGTTGCCGACAGCGACCGCGCCGTAATTCTCGACCAGGTTACAAATGGTGTAGCCGTACGAATGGCAATTTTATATTTATTAAGTGGTGGGAACAGGGTTTAATTCATTTGAAACAGAAGTTGTTATATTCAATGCAGAAAATTAGTAGTTGTGAAACCAGCTTTAGCGAAAAAATTCCGAATAAATATTAGCCAGAACCATCAAGATATTGCAGCAAAACCTACGGTAACCATTGGTATACCGGTTTTAAATGAAGAAGATCATATTGAGAGAGTTGTATCAGGTTTTTTAAACTCCAGCTATCCTAACCTGATTGAGATATTGATAGCGGATGGTGGAAGCACAGACCGTACCCGGGAAATAGTACAGGAGTTGTTTCAAAAAGATGCCCGTGTTAAGCTGGTAGAAAATCCGGAGAAGTTTCAATCATATGGGCTGAATAGAATGATCCATCAGGCGCAGGGTGAAGTATTCCTCAGAGCTGATGCACATTGTGATTATGGAAGTGATTATATAAAACAGTGTATAGATTGCTTGAAAATACCAAATGTCAGAAATGCTGGTGGTGCAGCCAGATTTCTTGCTTACAATTTAGTGCAAACTGGAACTGCAATTGCCGTTTTAAGTGTGTTGGGAAATGGAGGTGCCAAACATTACAATCCCACCTATGAAGGATATTCTGATACTGTTCCGATGGGTACTTTTCGTACCGAGGATTTAAGGAAATTAAAAGGATTTACAGAATCAAATCATACCAATGAAGATGCAGAAATAAATTTTCGGATTCAGAAAGAATTAAATGGAAAAATTTATATAAGTCCTGATATTAAACTCTGGTACTATCCGCGGAAAAGCTTTACGCAACTATTCAGGCAGTACTTTCGCTACGGCAGAGGAAGGTTTTTAACAGCAAGAATGCATGGAGGGAAGATTCCTTTCCGAAGTAAAGCTCCTTTTATTTTTGTTGGATTAATGATACTATTTCTATTAGTTGATCGTGTTTTTTTAGAAGGAATTTTAGGTTCACGCTATATTCTTAGTGCTGCTCTTTTTATTCTGTTTTTTGAATCTATCAGGTTATCGTTTAAGGAACATGGCTATTTGAAGGCTGAAGTTTGGAAAAGTTCAAAAAAAGAAGCTCCTCATCCTACTGTAATAGCAATTTTTTCTTTTTTTGCCTTATTAATTATGCATTTAGGCCATTTTTCCGGGTATGGATACCAAATGTTGAAAATGAGTTTTAACTCAAAAGTTAAATGGTAAAGAATAGAAAGAAGATTGTAGTGGTGGTGGGAGCTAGACCACAGTTTATTAAACTATCTGCTCTTTCAAGAAAACTAACTTCTACCTTTAATGAGGTAGTGATTCATACAGGCCAGCACTACGATAAAAATATGTCATCGGTATTTTTTGATGAATTAAATCTTACTGTGCCTAAATATAATTTAGCCACAGGTTCTGATCGGCAAGGAGCACAAACCGGACATATGCTTAATAAAATTGAGCAAGTACTTCTTGACGAAAAACCGAAAATGGTTATAGTTTTTGGAGACACAAATTCTACCTTGGCCGGCGCCTTAGCAGCATCAAAATTACAAATTCCTATTGTACACATAGAAGCTGGTTTAAGGAGTTTTAACAGGGAAATGCCGGAAGAGATTAACAGAGTTTTGACAGATCATGTCAGTGATTTATTGTTAGCTCCTACCGAAACAGCTGTTAAAAACCTGGAGCAAGAAGGGTTGAGAAGCAACAGTAGGTTGACCGGTGATATAATGGTAGATAGTCTTCTTAATAATTGTGAAATAGCAGAAAAAAACTCTAAAGTTTTACTTGATTTAAAATTGGATGAAGAATCCTATTATACTGCTACCTTACATCGTCCATATAATGTAGATCAAAAAAAAAACTTGGTAAAAATTTTAGATGAATTAAATATGTTGGAAAAAAAAGTAGTTTTTCCTGTTCATCCAAGAACAAAGCAAAAAATTTCTGATTTTGGAATAAAAGTTGAGGATAATATACTGCTGATAGAGCCTTTAGGATTTTTAGATTTTGTTAAATTATTAATGTATTCAAATAAAATAATTACAGATTCCGGTGGTATTCAAAAAGAAGCTTATATCTTAAAGAAACCCTGTATCACCCTTAGACCTGAAACAGAGTGGATTGAAACAGTTGAAGCCGGATGGAATCTACTTATTTCAACCTCTGCAAAAGATTTCCATGCTGAAATTGAGAATTTTACTCCCTTACAACCACATAGGGACATTTTTGGTGAAGATGTTACTGAAAAAATGATGGTTGAAATCAAAGGGCTTGTCAATTAGCATGAAAGAACAAATATATAATGGCTAAGATTGTTCAACTTTCCTCAGTTCATCCTTCTTTTGATACCAGGATATTCCATAAAATTTGCAAATCATTAACAGTTCATGGGTTTGATGTAGACCTTATTATTCAACATCCTGAAGATGAAATAAAAGAAGGTGTTAATATAAACGCCTTACCTATAGCACGTAAAAAGTCTGATAGAATATTTAGAATAATTCCACTGCTTTTAAAAAAGTGTTTCAAATATCCAAAAGGAACAATTTTTCATTTTCACGACCCTGAGCTTATCCCTATTGGGTTATTCCTCAAAATTTTTAGGTATAAAATTATATATGATGTACATGAAGATGTGCCTAAAGATATACTCGGTAAAGATTGGATTCCCAAGGGGAAAAGAAAGATGATGTCTGTGGGTGTAAATGCACTGGAGCAAATTGCTAAAATTGTGTTTGATCATCTTATTGTAGTCACACCTGCCATTGAAAAAAGACTGGCCTCAGATAACACATCGATCATTCAAAATTTTCCGATTTTAGAAAAAGAAAAGCCGGAAGTGGCATCAAAAGAAGGCAAGACTAATGTATTTTATATTGGTGATCTTACCCTTGTACGAGGAGTTAAAGAAATTATTAAAGCAGTAGAAGTAGCAAATGAATCTGTTGATGTTAATTTAATTTTAGCTGGTAAATTTTCACCGAAAGAAATAGAAAATAAGTTAAAAAAAGAAGTTGGATGGAAGTATGTAAATTTTGTTGGCTGGGTTGATAGAAATGATTTTCAGAAGTACGCATCAGACTCTATTGCTGGTTTGGTTACTTTTCATCCAATTCCTAATCATATAGATGCACAGCCAAATAAACTCTTCGAATATATGTATGCAGGATTGCCTGTAATAGCATCTAATTTTTCTCTATGGGAACAAATTATAGAAAGAAATGGATGTGGAGTTTTAGTTGATCCAATGATTCCCGAAGAAATTGCAGAAGCTATAATCTGGATTTCACAAAATCCTGCAGAAGCAAAAAAAATGGGTGAGAATGGACAAAATGCAGTAGTAGAAAAATATAACTGGTCTCAGGAAGAGCAAAAATTATTGCATATCTATAATAATTTAATCAATTAATATTTGATACTGCTTTAGTAATCTATCGCGATATATTTCCTTCCCAAAGAGTGCTAACGCTTTTCCCCTGATAGACCTTCTTGAATAATTATCCAAATTTTGAATCAGCTTTGATATTGATCTGGCAATTGAATCTGAACTAATTTCATCACCAAGAATTCCTATATTCTCATCAATAAAAGCCGTAGCAATACCAGTTGGATTTGCTACAAGTGGCAAGCCTGTAGTGGCCGCCTCAATCATAGCAAGACCAAAACCCTCTTTTCTACTTGGTAAAATATAGGCATCTGATGCGTGATAATATTTTATGAGTTCATCGGGTGATACTGTTGGGTGAAAATGAATTTTACCTGATGAATTTTCCGTCTTAAGTATTTTCGGATTATTTGACCCAACAACATGAAGCTGAAAGTCAGAAAATTCATCAGAGATTTTCCCTACAGCTTGAACTAATAAATCTACTCCCTTCTCTTTCTGTGAACTTGCCACACAAAGGAAATGCTTTTTTCTAATATCCCAACCTAATTCTTTTAAAGATTGATCTTTCTCTATTGAAGTAGGAATGGAATACTTCTCTCCATCAACTGAATTATAAATTACAGATGACTTGTCATTCAGTATTGGAAACCGAGCAGTTATATCATCCTGCAATTGATCGCCAACAAAGAAAACATAATCTGCTTTTAAAAAAACCTGCTTAAATAGTGGAAGTAAATAAGAGTTTTCCGCATTCTTATACCAATCGCTGCCATGGATAGTTAATACACATCTATTTCCCATTTCATGAAGTTTTGGAATACAAAGTGCATCAGGATATAACCAATGAATATGAATAATATCATACACCTTATTTCTGAAGTACTGCTGAATTGAGTTTGCTAGCGATCGGGAAATTATTTTTGGAAATTTCTTTTTAGGCATTGATAGGTAAAAGAGCCTGTTACTTAAATTATCTTCTGCAAGTAATGGAGATTTATTATTGCTTTTTTTTTGGGTAAAAGGAAGCGAATATGGCGTTGGAACAATCAAATCTGCTGTAATTTCATTTACATCATTCAGCAGGATTAATTGATCTTTTATAAACTTTCCAAGAAATGGATAATGTTGTGTAGGGAAAAGATGACTAACTATGGATACGCGCATTATAGAGTTAATTTTGCATCATGTTGTTTTGCTTTTAGAAACAATATGCCATTTTGAATGATTAATGCTAAGGCTCTGGAAAGAGAGAGCAATAAAACAGCCAATAATATATTTCCAAAATAGTAACCTACTATGATACTTCCACACACATAGGTGATTCGGGCAAAGGAAAAAACCGGAGAATAATGTTCAAGATTTAAAACCAGAAAAGATCGGCCGGTTGGTGAAGAAATAAAATCCAGATATAGCATCGGCACTAATAAAATTGCCAGAGTTCCTGAAAACCCCCACTCTTCACCAAACACGATTTGGAATAAATCTGCACCACCAACTAAAATTACAACTATAGGAAGAATTCCGATGATGGAAAGTGCTAACCATGTTTTAATTAATGCAGGGCTTAATTGAATGGCTTTATTTTTTTTTCTTGCAAGAAATTTAAAGAATACTTGTCCAACTGCGGAACCGATGAAAGTCATGGGCACACTCAAAACACGATAAGAGATTGCAAAAAATCCAAGGGCAGACTCTCCAAACAAAAAAGATATTAGAAAATAAGGTGCCTCTAATGATAATCGATCTATAATTATCGTTGGTGAAATATATTTCGGATATCTTTTGTACTCTTTCAAAGTAGAAAAAATGGATTTTCTTGTGGCAATATCAGTAAGCTTGTTCTGAATAAATTTCCACACATAAACAATAGATGATGTAGCTCTTCCTACTATGTAACCAATAACTAATCCAATACTATTCAGAAAATAATAGCCGATTAAGATCTGAGGAATAGCAGTTGCCAGAGATTGGAGTGTTTTGGTTACTGATAGCAACTTATACTGTTCGGTTCGTGTAAACCACTCTTGTGAAATGTTTATGAATCCCAATATGAGAACAGCAAAAGGAAGAAAAATAAACCAGTTTACAGGCAAGCCAATATCAGGTTCTACATTTAATAGTAGAATAAGAAGGACTAGTACTGACAAGATTATTGAGAAGAAAAAGAGGAGGGCTGAAGCACCAAGAGTAAGGTGTAAAGCAACTCTGGATTTCTTTGGAGTGACTATGGCAAATTCGTAGCCCAAAGTAAAAATATTAGCAAGAACAATAGCGGAGGAATTGAAAAAGGTGAGATAGCCAATTTCCTGAGGAGTAAATAATCTAGTCAGAAATAAGGTTGCAACAATGGTAATTAAATTTGCAAGAATTGTCCCACTTGAAAGAGTTGCAACATTTATAAAGTAAGATTTTATATTATTTGAGAAGTTCAAACTGTTTTAAAACATTTCTTAAAATGTCCGTGAAACAATATTAGAGGAATCATCCAAAAAATTACCAAAGAAATTGATTCAAAATAAAAAGAATAAAAGGTCATTAGAGAACTATAGATAAGTATAATGGCAAAGTAGAGATAAAGAATATTGAAGTTTGAATAAACTTTTTTAAGAAGAATTTTAACTCCTGCTCCCCATGCAAAGCTAAAAAAGACGACACCAGTTATTCCAAAATCAATGTAAAGCGAACGGATGTAGGTGTACGTGTTGATGGATAGTGAGGGACTTACTTTTGTAAAGCTATCATAACTGGAGTTGATATTCTCACTAGGCCATAATCCAAAACGCGCTAACCACTTAAAAAAACTCCTAAAACTGGATGTTCCATATGAATGGGTGAAATTTGTTTTCAAAAAGTCATCTAAAGCAGAAACGCCTCCAGAGAAATAGAAATATATGGTTTTATTAAAATATTCCTGCAAATCTAAAGCGATTGAATATCGGGCTAATACTATATAGTAAAAGAGAAAATAGAGCCCGAAAACAACTAAAACGGCCGTAACACTGAGATTTTTTATTAACCGAACTCTTTCACTATCAGGCTTAAAAAAGCTAATAATTAAATAGCTCAGAAAAAGGAAAGCTAAGCTTGAAATGATACCAAATCTTCCAAAAATTGAAATAGAAGTTAAAAAGGCAGAAAATAAGGGAAGCAGGCCAATCCATTTAATTTTTCGAGTAGATGTTAGTAAGGCCCCACCAAGCAAATTTGCAACAAAGCAAAAATTAATTAAATAGCTGCCCAGCTTATAAGAAAGAGGTGCGGGTACTAAAGGATTACTTTGTATTTCCACATATGCTCTTCGAATATCAATAGGTTTACTAAAATATGTAGATATTCCATTTCCGGCGATATTCCCTAAAGCATCCATTACTAAATATGTTCCGAAAAAGGAAAATAAACACATTACAACAATGGTTTTTGCAATCAGTACTTCATCTAACTGGACCTTTTTTCTTTTCAAAGTGAGGTCGGCAAAATCGGAATCGAAAAATGTAAATATTAAATAACCACTTATAAAGGCATATAAACCAGACCCTAATAAAATCCAAGTATCAGTAGCTACTGAATGAATATTGTACCAGTTTAATGAAGAAAAGATGACTACCAAGCACCATACTCCCGAAAAAAGGAAGAGTGGAAAGTATGTATATATCTTTTTTACCAAATTTCAAGAGAATAAAGAATGGATACTCTTTCTATTTGCCCGGTAATATTCTTTAACCCTTATCAGGATTAGTGATAGTGTTATCGTAAAAAACATCGCTATAAATAATATTTTTGTCCGCTGTGGCTTAAATTTTTTCTGCGCAACTTTAGGTGGATCAACTAAATATAAATTGGAATTTATTTTCTGTTCATCAAGTAGAGCCTGTTCATATTGCAAACGCAGGAATTCAGCTACTTTTTCTCCTACCAAAATATCTCTTTGAAGCCGCAAAAAGTTGACTCCTTCAATGGGTACCTCATCTAAGGCAAGAAGTGTAAGGCTTTGATTTTTCTTTAGAGAATTAATTTTATTTGAAATTGCTGAAACCTGGTTGTCTATCTCACGGCTTCGTGAGGAGCTTTGGAAAGCCTGGTCCATATAATTCTGCTCAATTTCCAAGCCTATTTTTCTCTTTTCCAGTTCAGCTAAACTTGAGATGGTAACCTCAACCTGTGTTTCGAGATCAAATAACCCTGTCCTGGCTTGAAAGCGACTTAAAGAATCTTCATTTTTCCTCAAGCTACTCCTTACATCCTGATAGTAGTTTTCTACATAAGTCCGGAAATTGGATGCTTGCGCTTTATCAACTTCAAGGGCAATTTTATCTAATTCCTTATATAAAAATGAAACGATTTCCGCTGCTTTTTCCGGATCTTCCTCGTATGTATAAGAAATAGAAAACGTTTTATTTTCATTATCTGTGGCACCTAAATTTGCAAAAATAATTTCATATACATCTTCCCGGTAGGTGGCTTCATATTCTTCAAAAAGATTAAATTCTTCAATCAGCCGATCGTACATTTTTTTAGTATGCAGATACCCTATATAAGTCTCAATCTGACCTCCTGTTCCAAAGCCTAAACCTAATGAGGAGAATTCAGAAAGTACCCCGGTTAAAGAAGAAGTGCTTTCCTCCATAATAACAATGGTTGCTTCACTTTTATAATGTTTCGGAATCAACATTAAAATGGTGACAGTTACAATTCCGACGGTGAGATACGTGGCTAGTAAAAATTTCCAGTTGGAGATAACCAGCCTCAAAAAAAATAAAAAATTAGTTTCTGATTCGTTGTTGTTTTGTTCGTTCATTAATGAAATATGTTATGGAAAAGGATAAAAATCATTTACCGGGTTATAGCAACATAGGTTGTTATAATTCCCGTTATAGTTGTAATACCCGTCATTATTAATTGAATTCGGGTATTTTTTAGCTGCTGGCGTTGTACCTCATAGGTTCGTTGCGCATTCAGTTCATCATAAGGATTTCGATCGATGAAAATTCTATCCCCCGATTCTAAGGTCGTTTCATCCGGGCGGTACCAGGTTCCGCTTCCGGCTTTAATAATGAAAATGCGTTCTCTGTTGGCAGCGAGGGCAAAGCCGCCGGCGCGGTCAATATAGTTGTAAACCGATTGTGGATTTCCCGAAAATGGATAATAACCCGGATTGTTGATTTGCCCAAAAACAAAGATAGTTTCTTCATTTCTTGGAACATACAAACGATCTCCGTCATAAATACTCACTCCTTTCAATTGCTCATCATCTGTAAGGTCTATGAAAACCTTATTCTGGCTCAGTCTTGTTTCCAGGTCGAGATATTCAAATCCCTGGGCAACCTGATCTGAGGTTCTTTTCATTAAATCAGCATTGAATTTATTGGGAATCTCATTTTCTAAAGTTCCCGCCCTTACTAAATAGGCCGCGGATGGTAGGGCGTTATTAGTCAAGTCTCCGGATAAATTTAATAAATCGAATGCGGTGGTTTCACCATTTTGTATTGGGAAATTACCAGGTATTTCTACTTCTCCGTACACCCAGGCAGAGGTTGAAGGATTTAATTGCCTGTTGACGGGAATAACAATGCGGTCATTTGGCTTTATCTTGAGTGAGTTCCAGTCGCTTTTGGCTATTTCTATTTTTTCTGTCTGGCCAGCTTCATGCCGGTATAAAAATAACCTGCTTGTATCTGCTTCGGGTTTATAGCCACCGGCAATATCAACTAAAAGTGATGGAGAGTCGGTTTCTGAATATTCAAGTTCGAATTCCTCATTAATAGCACCAGAGATGCTTACACGCGGGCTGTCATTAGAAAGTCTTTTAATAGATATTCGGTCTCCATGCTTTACTACAGGGTTTTTATCAACCCGGCCGGCTTTGAAATAGGCAACAAGATCTGCGATGTCTGTAGAACCGTCTGCATGTGTAATTAAAATATTTCTGAATGAAAGAGGTCCGGCGTCCAATAAATCAATAGTATTATTTGCAGCTCGTAAATTACTAACCGAACTGGGGCGGTCCACTTTGTAAATAGAGCCATAAATGGCTACATCAACCCGCGAAAATGGAGGTGCCATATGTTTCCCGGGGGAAGGAACACTTCCCGATACATACACTGTTAAAGGGCGGGCTCGTTCTAACGTAATGGTGGAATTGGGATTTCTGAAAACTTCTTTAGCCGCTTCATTGATTGTCTCTTGCGCCTCGGCAATTGTTTGGTTGGCTACATTCACAGAGCCCAGCATGGGAATAATAATATCTCCCTGGGGATTGACTACTAATGCCCTCAACACAATATTTTCACTAGCCTCAATTCCAACGGTAATTAAATCGTTTGGGCCAAGCTGATAGGTATTTTTATCAACTACACCGTCGGAAGTATATATTTGATCCCCAATTATAGAGCCTAAAGCATCTTGATAATAATACCCTTCCAGGGCAGAATTGAACTGAAAGTTAAATCCTGTACCAGGTTGACTTTCTTGTTGTGCTACCAAATTATTGGGAGAAATAAACAATACGATTAACAGAAAAGGAAATAATACTCTAATGATATTCATTTTCAATTTTTAAAAATTATTTAGAAACCCGGTTACTTTTCATCCGGGCTATTATAATGCCAGCTATCACTAAAGCCGCTCCAATATATTGAAGAAGTGTGAGTTCTTCACCTAATAAAACCAGTCCAAAGATAAGGCCAAGCACCGGAACAAGGTTCTGATAAGCTGCTGTACGAACGGCCCCAATTTTTTTGACTCCGTTATTCCAGATAATGTACGCTAATCCCACCGAGAGTGCACCACTATAAAATAC
Source organism: Balneolaceae bacterium (assembly GCA_040877545.1). Taxonomy (GTDB): domain Bacteria; phylum Bacteroidota; class Rhodothermia; order Balneolales; family Balneolaceae; genus Gracilimonas. The sequence continues at coordinate 19,606 of JBBDNN010000081.1, read as the reverse complement.
TCCGCCAAATCCTACCATTGTGATAGAAGACCATTCCAGTTGTATCATGAATGGCAAACCTACCAACAGTAAAGTTATCAATCCAACAACCGACATAAAAGCTGAATATTGCAGAGGGCTGTAAATTTTAAGGTATTTTCTGGAAAGAATTGTGAAAGTGGCCCAGCATAAGGCAGCTAAAAGTGTGATGATATTCCCTAGAAATGTATCTGACTCGAAAGAAAGAGGATTATTTCCACCGATTATAATAAGCGTAACTCCCGCAAAAGCCAGAAATACACCAATGGTTTTAAACGTGGTGAGTTTTTCATCCGTGAAAAATTGAGAGAGCAGGGCTACCCAGATAGGAATAGTGCCCAACATTACAGCAGCGTTGGCAGCCAAAGTATAATTCACCCCAATGATAAATAACATCTGGTAGAACAGGTTGCCAATTATGCCAATTCCTACCAGCTTCCAAAAATGTTCTTTCTTTACCTTTAAGCTATACCCTCTTTTATGTGCGGCAAACCATAAAAAGGCTGTGGCAAAAATAAACCGAAGTGCGTTAAAACTATAGGGGTCAATTTCCCGAAGGGAAACCTTTACAATGCTGAAATTTAAAGCCCAGATGATTGCGACAAAAATCAAGCTGAGATCAATGAGATAAGTTCGGTTCAAAATATTCGGAAATTAGTGAGGCCAAAGGTAAGGGGAAATGGTTTTTAAACCGAATTGGAATCTGAGAATTCTTCACGTGCTGGCAGTCTAAAATCCAGAGGAGAATGGTTCCTAAAAAAAGTGGATTAATATTTAAAAAAGTGTACCTTCTGACTTAAATTCAAAAAATGACTGAAAGTCATAATGGGAACATCAGAACGAAAAGAACGGGAAAAGGAGAAGAAGCGTGCTCTTATTCTGGAGGCGGCTGAATCAGTCATTTTGGAAAAAGGCCTGGATCACTTGAATATGGATGAAGTGGCGGAACGGGCAGAGGTGAGCAAGGGCTCTTTGTACCTGTATTTCAGGAACAAAACTGATCTTGTATTGGGAATTTGTAATAAGGCTTCGGGAATGCTCTCTAATGACATTGCTAAAGTGCTCACTAAAGATCTTTCCGGCCTTGAAATGATCTACAATATCGGGTCCACATTTTTGGAGTTTGCCCGGTCTCATCCAGAGCATTTTCGGGCCATGCGATTTTTTGATAACCTCAAAGATACAGGGGAACTTAGCGAGAGCGAATATGTTAATTTGTGTCAGGTTAATAAAGAAACTTCTTTTACCAGTATGATTCGGGCTATTCAGATTGGAATGCAGGATGGCTCTATTAATTCCGGTTATGATCCCAAAGAGCTTGCTGTTTTACTGTGGGCTACTTCCCAAGGCTTGATCAATTTAGTTCAAATGGACCAAAAGGAGTCAAACTTTAACCTACTGGAGCAACATAATATCGATGTAAATTCACTTTTTGAAAATTACATGAAACTGATTGGTTGTGGAATAGCAACAGATAAAGAAATATCAGAGTAAGCAAATATGACTAACGTTCATTTTTTGAAACACATTTTTATAATGGGCGTAGAAAGCGCCGGCCAAAATCCTAAAATATTTTCAATAGCCTAAACATGAACTTTATTTTGATGAAACGCTTGTTCAGCGTAACTCCGGTACTCCTTTATATATTCAGTGCAGGATTACAAGCCCAGGTGGAAAAAGAAGAGTTGCTACAAAATATGGAGCTAACACTGGAAGAAGCTATCCAGGTTTCCGTTGCAAATAATCCGCAGGTAAACAGGGCTTTATATTCTGTAGAAGATGCTGACCAGTTAGTGAAAATTGCCTATAGCGACGTATTCCCCAATATCACTTCTTCTATGGGTTATACAAGAAACATGGAGATACCGGTTAGTTATTTGCCGGCACAAATATTTGATCCTGATGCCGATGAAGGAACCTTGGTGCCCATTCCTTTTGGAACGGATAATAATTGGCAGGGTGGTTTCACGGTAAACCAGAATATTTTCACCGGAGAAGTTCTTGTGGGTTTAAGTACTTCTACTGTTTTTAAAACGGTACAGCAAGAAAATTTACGGGCGACCACTCAACAGGTAATCACTCAAACCAGAATAGCTTATTACCAGGTATTGGTTGCCAGGGAACAGGTGCTGTTGCAGGAAGCACAAATCAATCGGCTTGAAGAAAATTTACGCGAAAACAGGGCGCGGGCGCGGGCTGGTATCATTGATGAATACGCTGTACTTCAGCTTGAAGTACAATTGAGTAACCAACGCCCACAGTTAATAGATGCACGTTATGCGGTAAACGAAGCATATCGAAATCTGAAAATAGCTCTTGGTGTGCCTCTTTCCCTGGATTTTGAAGTGAAGGGTAATTTGAATGAATTTGATATTGTGGCTGAAGACAGAGGCGGATCAGAAGAAAACGACCACATTCAGCGCATTGATCAGATGAACCCCTACTCCTACCAGGCAGTGGAAATAGAATCACTGGAATTAACACAAAGCCGGGGTGATTTACGTGTACTTGGTGCGAATCTGGAATTAAAGGACAAAGAAATATTAGCCATAGAAAGCAGGTTTTTGCCAACGGTTACAGCTACTTACAATCTGCAATGGAGTGCTGCGGAACCGGGAATGCCCAACTTTTTTCAAAATCCTGAGCCAAATACTGCACCGAATAGGTTTCAAACTATTGCTGTAAATGTAAACCTGCCGATTTTCGAAGGATTCCGGCGAGTAGCAGATGTACAAAGAGCACAGATTGAACGAAAAGATATTGAAGAGCAAAAAAGACTGACACAGCTTTCGGCAGAAAATGAGATAGAATCTGCGCGGGAAGATCTGAATAAAGCTTTTGAAACAGCCGGGGCTCGTAAACAAGCTTTGCGACAAGCCCGGCAAGGATATCAACGTGCTCTCCGAAGACTGGAAACCGGCCTTGGATCTCAAATAGAAGTAACCGATGCCGAAGTGCAGGTTCGAGAAGCTGAAAATAATTATACGCTCATGGTTTTTGAATACCTGAGCGCCAAAGCTGAATTCGATCTGGCTACCGGTAAAGTGCCCTTTGTAGATACCGAAATTGAAGAGATGGAGATTTTAGAATGATTTTAATGAACATGTTAAACAGGCAACAAATGAAAAAGTTAAACCTACTAGTAATTGTAACCCTCACAATGCTTATAGCAGCTTGTTCGGGAGTCGAAGAGAATTCCTCTGGTGATGAAGAGTTGACGAAAACAGTAAATGTTGAAACTGAAACCATCACCCCACAAACATTTGAGAGCCATGTACGTGTGGTTGGAAATGTAGAAACCTCTGACGATATCATGATTTCCTCTGAAGTAAGTGGAAGAGTTGTTGAGCATTATGTGGATGTGGGAGAAACAATGGCCAAAGGGCAGGCCATCATGAAAATAGATGATGCTAAACTGCTGCAGGAAAAAGCCCGGCTGGAAGCAATTACTGCCCAGGCTAGAGAAAATTATGAGCGCCTTCAGCGTATTTATGAGGAAGAATCGATTGGCTCTGAAATGGATTACCTGAATGCCAGGTATAATTATGAGCAGAGTCAGTCATCTCTGGAATCAATAAATATTGATTTACAGAATACAACCATTACCGCACCTTTTGCGGGAAAGGTAGAAAACCTTGTGCTTGAAGAAGGCGAGATGGCGTCACCGGGTGTGGAAGTAGTGCGGCTGATCGGCTCAGAAAAATTCATCGTTTCTGCCGGTATTCCGGCACGGTATGCGGATGTAATTCAGCTAAATGATGAAGTAAAAGTTTGGTTCGATGCGCAAAGAAGAGATACCCTTACCGGTCAAATTACTTATGTGGCTGGCAGCATTACCTCCCAAAACAGAACCTTTAGAATAGAAGTATTGCTGCCCGGGCAAAGAAATCGCTATAAAGTAGACATGATTGCAAACCTTCGGTTGAATACACTCACCGAAGAAGAAGTGATAATTGTAAGCGAAGAATTCATTTATAACGAGAACAATGAATTTGTGACTTATGTAGTAGCCGAAAATGAACAGGGAAAAGCAGTCGCCGAAAGACGGGTGGTCACATTAGGGCCTAACTATCAATCGAATGTGATAATCAGGGATGGCCTGGATTTTGGAGATAACCTGATAACCACAGGGTCGGCCTTTTTGAATGATGGCATGCGGCTGAACATCATTGAGCCGGATAATAAAACTGTAGCTGTATATTAAGAACTTTGGAGATTTAAATGGGTGCTGATAATAATTCAAACGGGATAACGGTAAATGATAAGCCGGATAAAGCTGAAGGCCGCAAGGAATTTTGGCTTACCTCATTTTCTATAGATAATAGAATAAGTGTACTGGTATTAATTGCATTGATAGCGGTATTGGGCATAGTTTCTTATATAACCATACCTAAAGAGTCTTTTCCTAATATCACTGTTCCCAATGTTTTTGTGACCACCATCTATCCTGGAGTTTCGCCCGAGGATATGGAGAGCCTGATAACACGAAAGCTGGAGGATGAATTACGCAATATTTCGGATGTCAAAGAAATGACATCAACCTCCTCGGAAGGTTATTCCAGCATAAACATGGAGTTTAATACCGGAATTGATATTGATGAGGCTTTGCAGAAAGTGCGTGAAAAAGTTGATCTGGCCAAACCGGAACTTCCTGAAGATGCCGAAGATCCGACGGTTCAGGAAATTAACCTGTCTGAATTTCCCATTATGCAGGTTAATCTTTCAGGAGATTACAACCTCGATCTTTTAAAGGAAATTGCTGAAGATCTTCAGGAAGAAATTGAGGGGGTTCCTTCGGTATTAGGAGTGGACCTGACAGGGGGACTGGAGCGTGAGGTGCAGGTTGATGTGGATCTTCCTAAACTCAAGTATTATAATATCAGCTTTGGAGATATCATAAGTGCCATCAGCCTGGAAAATGTCACTGTTCCCGGCGGAGATATTACCGTGGGATCCAAGAACTTCCTGCTGCGTGTTCCCGGGCAATATCAAACTACGGCCCCTATCGAGGATATTGTAATAACGGCTGAAAATTCGAGTCCTATTTATATCCGTGATGTTGCCACAGTCACTTTTGGATATCAAAAACGCGAGACATATTCCACACTCGATGACTCGCCTGTGATTACGCTTGGCGTCAAAAAACGAACAGGAATGAATATCCTGGAAACTTCGGCCGGTGTGAAAGCTATCCTGGAGCGAGAATTACCAAACCTGCCGCCTACAACTACCTATAAGATCACCAACGATCAAAGCAAAGATGTTAATAGCATGGTAGCCAACCTGGAGAATAATATTATTGCCGGACTGATACTGGTGGTTGGCGTATTGCTGTTTTTCCTCGGGGTTCGAAATGCATCTTTTGTTGGGATTTCCATTCCCCTGTCAATGTTTTTGTCTTTTATAGTTTTGAGCGGCCTTGGCATCACAATGAATATGATTGTGTTGTTTTCCCTGATTCTCGCATTGGGAATGTTGGTTGATAATGCCATTGTAGTGGTGGAAAATATCTACAGGTACCTTGAAGAAGGATATGATAATTTTGAAGCGGCAAAGAAAGGAACCGCTGAAGTTGCCGTTCCTATTATAACAGGTACTGCAACAACCATTGCCGCTTTTTCACCCATGTTATTCTGGCCCGGAATTGTCGGTGAATTTATGGGCTACCTTCCCAAAACACTGATTATCACTTTAGGCAGTTCCTTGTTTATAGGTTTGATTATCAACCCGGTAATTTGTGCTCTTTTTATGCGGCTGGACAGTGATGAAGGCAAAGCTGTAATGACCCGTAAAGGAAAATATATCCTGTATGGCCTTTGTGGTTTCTTTTTCGCGGTTTGCCTGTTGATTAGTTTCGTTTCGTGGACCATGTTGCTAATTCTATTCGCAATCCTGTGGCTAACCAATAAATATGCTTTACATCCGATTGGCACCTGGTGGCAGCATAATGGTCTGAACAAGGTTTTAGTCAAATATGAGGATTCACTCAATTGGGCCTTAAACCACAGGAAATCTACCATGGGTATTTCTGTGATCGTATTGGTGCTGAGTATTGTGACGCTGGTTAACTTTTTCCCCGGCTCAGAATTCTTTCCGGAAAATATTCCCCCAAGAGATGTATACGTTCAGGTTGAAACTCCCGTTGGTTCCGATGTAGAATTCACCAAAAGCGTGGTTGATAAAGTGTTGGCCCGGGTGGTACAAATTTCCTACATGGACGATGTAAATACTATTCTGGCGACATCAGGGGCAAGTATTTCCAGCGGGCCGGGGAGTATGGGCGGGAACTCAACGCACCTGGGAACCATCGCTATTAACTTCAAAGATTATGAAGAAAGAGAAGGCGATGTTTTTGAAGCCATGGAATATATGCGAAATGAATTAACTGGAATTGCAGCCGGTGCTAAAATTACCGTTGAAAAACCACAAGATGGACCGCCCACAGGCCCTCCCATTAACCTGGAGGTTTCCGGGCCGCAAATGTCTGAGTTGACAAGAATTTCCAATGATATTCTCAGGAGGTTAGAAGCCGATTCCATTTACGCAAAAATGGATGGCCTGGAAAGCGATCTTCCGGAATCGCGACCGGAGGTTAAGGTTGATGTTGACCGGGAAAAAGCGGCGTTATATGAACTATCCACCAATGAAGTGGGAATGACTATCCGCCAGGCTATAAATGGTGTGGAAGCATCAAAATTCAGAGACGGTAAGGAAGAATATGATATCATAGTTCGTCTTTCTGAAGAATATAGAGATGATTTAAGTACCCTCGCAGATTTAACAATTTTCCATGAAGGCACTCAAATTCCGCTTTCTGAGATAGCAACCTGGGAAGTGGGTGATGGTTTTGGCGGTATTCGTCACAAAGAATCGGAAAGAGTGATAACCATAAGTGCTGATGTACGATCTTCCTATCAATCAAATGCGGTGTTAGAAGAAGCCCAGGATCTGCTTTTACCTTATTTAAATGAAATGCCTGCGGGCTATTCGTACAGTTGGACCGGGCAGCAGCAAGATCAGGAAGAATCCTTCGACTTCCTGTTTAAAGCATTTCTCATTGCTTTATTTTTGATTGCTTTTATACTGGTGTCACAATTTAACTCCATTGCCAAACCGGTTATTATTCTCAGCTCGGTTATAATGTCTACGGCCGGAGTTTTTTATGGATTGGTAGTCTTTCAGATGCCACTGGGCTTGATGGCCATACTCGGCATCATCTCACTTGCCGGAGTTGTAGTTAATAATGCCATAGTTCTGATCGATTATGTCGATATCCTGCGAACCCGTGATAAAATGGATTTGCGTTCTGCTTTAATTCAGGGAGGTAAAATTCGTTTCCGTCCCGTAATTCTCACCGCTATCACCACCACACTTGGATTGGTTCCATTGGCAATCGGCTTTAACTTTGACTTTATAGTGCTGGTTAATAACCCGGTTGAGTTCTTCTCAAGCCTCAGTGAATATATTTACTGGGGAGGCGAACAAGCCGCCTGGTGGGGGCCTATGGCTATTGCTGTAATAGTCGGTTTAATTTTTGCAACTGCACTTACTCTTATACTGGTTCCGGTGCTATATAGTGTAATTGAACGAAGCAGAAGAAGTCTGAATACCATCATGTTCGGCACAACAGAACCAGGAATTATTAAAGACCAAAGCGAACTAAATGGTGTTCAAAAACCCAAACCCTTTGATGAACCCGCTGGCGTTTAGGTGTAGCAAATGGTGGGTAGAATTTAACTTTTCCAAAATTAATGCAGTTCATGTCTCCTCAACATTCGGGTGTAACTTTGGAAAAGTTATCCAGGGTTCGAATTTTATGTGCCTGCGCGTTTTCCTTCTAATTTCTTGAGCGGAGGGAAGAGTGGGAAAAACAAACCCCGGAATCGCTCGCGGAAATTATGAATGAAATCTGTTCTCAACTTTGTTGACAAACTTCTATCTTCCCACACTAATTTTCATTTCATAAAGAAAAGCCATAACTCAAGTGATACAACGTATACAGACTGTTTTTTTAGTAATAGCCGCCTTGCTGAATCTCACCGTATATTTTACGCCCATCTATGAAAAAGCCTTGAACGATCCCCACCTTTGGATTGGCCTGGGTTTAGCAATTTCGTTGTTAATTGGTATGGCGCTTAGCGTGATCTCGATATTTCTTTATGCTGATCGTCAAAATCAAATTGTATGGGTGAAAAGAGCAGCATTATTTCAAATAATTGCTTTAGGATTTTGTGTGGGTGTTCTATTTTCATTAGGTGGAATTGGAACCTATTTATGGGATGAAACCCTCGGAACAGCCTTGGTGGTTTTAGCACTTATTTTCCAGGTATTGGCTTTGCGATTCATAAAGAAAGATGACGAACTTGTGCGTTCTATGGATCGAATCCGGTAATGGAGAAAATGTGACACCGGAATATTCCAAAGTTAAAGTATATAGCCTGCTGGCATTAGGCCTTCTCTCTTTTGGCTTTGCTCCCATCATTGTAAAGTTTGTCACCAATCACTCGGCGCTGCTTATTACTACCATCAGAACGGCAAGTGCTTTTCTGTTTTTAATACCTGTTTATTTTTACCAGCGAAAAAGTAAAAAATACTCCGTAGCAGCAGTTTCAAAAGACAGCCTGTGGGTGTTTCTTGCAGGATTTTGTTTGGGCCTCCATTTCCTTTTATGGATAGGCTCTTTATATTTTACTTCTGTGGCATCGGCTTCCATTTTGGTAACCATTCATCCGATTATGCTGGTAATAGCAGAGCGGACCATGTACAAAGTTAAATTTCCCCCCACGGTTTGGATTGGGGTTTTGATTGCCTTTGCCGGTTCTGCCTTACTCGGATATTCCGATTCTAATATAGATTCAGAAATGGCAAATCCATTGCTTGGAAATGCAATGGCTTTTTCTGCGGCCGTGATTTTTGTGATCTACTTTTTAATTGGCCGGCGGGTGCGCCAAAATCGATCATGGCTGGGATATGTTTTTCCAGTTTACGGATATGCTGCCCTAACCAGCCTTATCATCTTATTTATTGTTGAAGGCATTCCCGGAGAAATTCCGTTTGCCGTACTGCTGGCTGGGTTAGGACTCGCCGTTGGGCCGCAGTTAATGGGGCATGGTGCCTTTAACTATGCAATTAAATATATATCCCCAACGCTGTTATCTACTTTGATTTTAGGTGAGCCAATATTTGCGACCATTTTAGCATTTTTCTTTTTTGGTGAATGGCCTGTTGCGTTTTCCTTTGTGGCCATTATTATCATTATGGTTGGGGTTGCACTCAGTTGGATGAAAAAAATTAACCATCGAGTGCCGCAGAATAAATAAATATTTTGCCGTGGGCTTAAAAGTACCCAATCTCCTCAATTAAAGAATCAGAGGAGCATCTGAATCTTTAAATAAAAATTCGTGTTAGAGGTGAACACCAGATTATAAATTCCTAATAGAGGAGTGATTTCCATTATATAGGCGTATCATTTGTTGTGACAGACAAATAAAATAATTCTGGGATTCACCCATTTTGACTAAGACGTAAAGAATGTTATTAAAGAATAAGATTATCTGCTCATCAAAATTGTTGGTTTTGGGCGGTTGCAGCATTCTTCTGTTATTAAGCTGCTCACCCACACAAGAGCCCCCCAGGGAATATCCAGATGCTTTCTCTGTATCTGTTACTGAGCCTGTACAAAAAGATTTAGCACAGATAAAAGAAACCGGCGTTTTGAGAATGATAACCAGTTATAGCTCTGGGTCTTACTTTCTACACAAAGGAATTCAGGTCGGTTTCGAGTACGAGCTCATCAAAGAATTCACTAAAGAAAATGATTTGGCTTTGGAAGTTATAATAGCAGGCCCTGAAGAAAGCCCTTATGACCTTCTAAACAGCGGAAAGGGCGATGTTATTGCCGCCAGCTATACTATCACTCCCGAACGCAGGAAAATCGTTGATTTCTCCCGTCCATATAACATGGTGGATCAACTAATAGTGGTAGCTGATGATCTTGGTTATGAACCTAAAAGCATTACCGAGCTTAAAGATCTCCCGATAACGGTGCGGCGAAATAGTTCCTACTATGTCCGTTTAAAAGAGCTGCAGGAGGAAGGCTTCCCTGTTACTATCAACGTGGTACCGGAAGACATGGATACTGAATCGGTATTGTTCCAGGTTTCTGATGGCACCTATAAGGCTACTGTGGCAGATAATAATATTTTTGAAGCAGGCAGCAAGTATATGTCAGGACTGGTAAAAGGCCCGCTTATTGCTGAAAGGGATACCATTGCCTGGGCTGTTCGTAAAAATGCTCCTGACCTTAAAAATCAGATGAATAAATTTCTGTACCAGCATTTCCGGTTCAGTGAAAACGGAGCGCCCAAAAGATCTGCATTCCTGAATGTGCTGCGGAAAAAATATTTTGAGGGGGGAACCCAAATTGCCAATTATTTTAATCCTTACCAGGGAGAACAAGATCAATTTGGTATAATTTCTCCCTTCGATCATTTAATTCAAACAGTAGCCAATGAGCATGATCTTGATTGGGTGATGCTTTCTTCTGTAGCTGCTCAGGAATCTAAATTTAACCCTTCATCGGTTAGCTGGGCCGGTGCTGTTGGGGTGATGCAGGTACTGCCGCGATTTTCCGAAATTTCCTCAGATTCGTTATTAATTCCGGAAATAAACATCCGGGAAGGAGCAAAAATACTGTCAGAACATTTAAATCATTATTCCTATATGGATTCAACCAATCAGTGGTCGTTTGCCCTTGCAGCCTATAATGCCGGTTCAGGACATTTAGCTGATGCCCGCCGCCTGGCGATTGACCACAACGATGATCCCAACGAGTGGGAACCTGTTTCTGAATCTTTACTTCGGCTGATGCAGCGCAAATACTATCAAAATGCGCGCTACGGATTTTGCCGGGGAATTGAAACCGTGCGCTATGTGAATGAGATTCTGAACCGCTATAAAACCTACCAGTCTATTCTTGCCTTATCCAGGTCCAAACCCAGTGCTACACATGGAATTTTTGGCTTACAGACGTTGAGGTGAGATTGAATGTAGGATGGGTTTTTATGATGAACCTCAATACTTCAACACGATCATTGTAATATCATCATATTGCACAAAGTTCGAGAAGGCATTAATATCATCAATAACAGCCTGCATGATATCGCTTGAGCTTTTATCCCGATTTTTTTTTAGGCATTCAATCAGCCTTTCTTCCTCGTATTCTTCGGTTTGTGCGGGATTCATTGCTTCGGTTACCCCATCTGTGTAAAACACGATCAGATCTCCTTTTTTGAAAGCGATCTCAGAAGATTCGTAGGGCATCATAGTTTCCATTGCTCCCAAAATAACCCCACCCTCACTAAGCAGAACAGGCTCTTCTTTTCCTTCCCGAAATAGAAGCGGGGGATTATGACCGGCATTTACATACTTAAATTTTTTTCCATCATTTGAAATTTTCCCCCAAAAAAACGTGATGAATTTATCAGCAGGGGTGTTTTTGTGAATGATATCGTTTATGCTGCCTGTAGCTTCGCTCAGGGTTACATCAATGGGGGCAAGCGCGTGTAACATGGATTGGAGGTTTGCCATCAGCAGAGAGGCAGGTACGCCTTTTCCTGTTACATCAGCAATGGCAAGAATGCTTCCGCCGTCCGGTGTGGGTACAATATCAAAATAATCGCCGCCAACCTGCCGGGAGGAAATATTCACCGCATCAATATCAAAACCTGCAATAGCTGGTAACGGACTGGGGAGCAGCCCCCGCTGAATGGCTTTGGCAAGATTCAGTTCTTCTTCCATCCGCTGCTTTTCAATTCGTTCTTCCAGCAACAATGTTTTTTGGATGGTAAGCAATGCCAGATTACCCAGTGATTGCAGGAAATTAACCTCATCATTTCCATATTCTTCTTTATTAGCTGGGGCACCCACACCAACCACGCCCACTTTTTCGTTTTGAAAACGGAGGGCAATTACCAGTTTTATATCATTGTTATTCAGGAAATCACACTCATTATTTTTCTCACAATGGGTCACATCTTCCATTTCAAAAAGCGTATTCATATCGTCTTTAGAAGGAAGGGCTTTAATACCGCTGCTGGCCACTACAGATTTTTCAGCATCCACATCAAGCACAAAAAAGAATTTTCGGATCAGCATTTGTCCGAGCATGGCAAATTTAAATACACGGGCAATTTCCTCCCGGTCTACCATCAGGTTGAAATCCTTACTGAGTTCGAGTAAAGTATGCAAATCATGGACTTTGCGGTCGAGCCGGCGGTTAATGTGCCGCAGTTCCTGGAACATCCGGGAATTTGCGATAGCTACCGAAGAAATGATAGACAGGCTTTCAACAAACTCAAGTTCCCGGGGGCTAAGCGGCTGTTTATTGCCTTTTTCGCCCAGGCATAAAAACCCCAGGTGGTGATTGGTAGTGCGCAGGTTAAATAACACGCTTTCTTTAGAAAGCTCCAGCTTTTTAGCAATTTCAGGATGTTCAGTCAACTTGAGTAAAGACTGATTTAATGACTCATCTGAAAAATCCAGATTTAAAAGATCTTCTTCTTTATAAGATGCCCTGCCTTTTACCTTGGAAACGAAATAGAAATCACTGGAAGTTTTTTTAATCAGGATCATTCCTTTTGGCACTAACAACTTACCCATGGTAATCAGGAGCAGGTTGTTTAGTACAAAATCCGGGTCCTGAGATTCTATAAGGAGACGGCTGGTTTCGAGCAGTGTTCGCAGCTCAAATCTGCTTTGTTTATCGTCGGAAGAAGAGTTTAAGGCAGTTTTCAAGGTGAGTCAAAGATTTTTGACCATTCGAATTTCATTGGTATGGCCTTTCCGGTTATACTGCACCTGATCCATTACCTTCCTGATAAGATAAACGCCCATACCTCCACGTTTTTTTTCTTTGATTCGCTGTATGATATCGGGCTCGCTGTAGGTAGAGGGATCAAAACTTTTACCCTCATCAATGAGTGAAATCCATAACTGCGAATTATCAGAGCCAATTTCTATGTTAACCGTTTGCGTAGGAGAGTTTTTGTATGCGTGTTTGATGATATTTGTATAAGCCTCATCTACAGCAAGCCTGATTTCTGAAATTTCTTTTTCAGACAAACCAATTTCCTGAGCGTGTGCTGCAACAAAATCGCGCACTTCTGCCAGGTGCTCCGTTGAAGCCTTCACAGATAGGGTGTGTATATTATTTGCTTTTGCCACTCTCTTATTTATTTATTTGAAAAGCTTGCCAATGCTTCACTTTCATCATCAAGAATATCATAGAGCGTAGGAAACCCTAATAAGTCAAATACATTATAAACCCGGTCGTTCATATTGGTAAGTTTGATATCTCCTCCCAACCCGCGAACATCTTCTATATAGGCCATAAATACGCCAAGGCCTGCACTGGCTATATAATCCAGTCCTCTGCAATTTACAATGATGGAATAATTCTCATCATCAATAAGAGATTTAAGAGAATTCTCTAATTGTGAAGCGGTGTGGGCATCAAGTTCTCCACTGATATCCAGTATACTTACCTGGTTTTTTTTGCGTGTAGCGATACTGAAATTTTTCATTCCGCTTTATTTAATTTATTAATGTGATTTACAAATGTGATAATAACGTAAACCTCAGAATTAGGAAAGTATTTTACCGGCCGCGGCTTACGTAGAGTGATTTAAAAAAGATGCAAAAAAATAGGGCATTGCATTATTCATATGCAATGCCCTGACTATTCATCAAGAGAGACGCTACTTGAGCGCTTCTTTAATTAAGTAAATGGATGGCAGATAAACAACTAAAATAAATTATGGCCACATACAGAGAGATTAGGTGGATCTTTGAACTCTGGAAACCCAATATCCTGAGTTAATTTCTTCTGCAAGTTCAATCCCTAAATTCTCGGCATCTTGTTTTGAGCCAAAAAATCCGATTCGAACCCTGTACCATACATTTCCACTTTTGCTATCCCCAACTTCAACTACATATACACTGGAATAGTCTCTGTCACTCCATCTGTTTAAAAAGCTGTTTGCTTTTTCTTCGGAACGCCAGGCGCCAACCTGTACGGCAAAGTCTCCGCCATCAACAAAATTAATGCTGTTGGCTTCTTCTTCCATGATGCGCTCTTCTTCGGCTACCAATGTTAGACTGTCTTCCCGGGCTTCTGTCAGAGCAGCAAGTCGTTGTTGTTCAACTTGTCGTAAAGAATCGAGCCGGGCTTCTTCGGCCGCTTTGCGTTCTTCTTCGCTTGGTCCACATGCCTGTATAGCTACCAACGTAATAGCTAATACCAAAGTGTAGATGCTTAAGTTTTTCATAAGGTTGTTTTAGTTTTTATTCTCAGTAAGATCGGAAATAACTTACATTTTCCATCCCTGTTTCACAAATATTCACGCATCAAAAATTCACAACTAATCTAATAAACCGTATCTTATATAGACTGAATCTAAATATATGAATATGATTCATCCTAAAATGACTAATACTCTATTAAAAATCTCGGGATTAACAAAATCTTTTGATCAAAGCGGGCCGGTGGTAAATGAGGTAAGTTTTGAAATAGAGAAGAATGAAATATTCGCACTGCTTGGGCCTAGTGGCTGTGGTAAAACTACAACTTTACGCCTTATTGCAGGTTTTGAGAAGTGTGAAGCCGGTGAAGTGCATATTGAAGGTGAGCTGGTGGAATGCCGCAAAAAAAGCATTTCACCCCAGAACAGGGAAATTGGTTTTGTGTTCCAGGATTATGCTCTTTTTCCACATATGACTGCGCTCGAAAATGTGGCTTTTGGCCTGAGGAAAGTAGAAAAGAAAAAACGTTCTTTTTTGGCTGAAGAAGTTTTATGCCGTACCGGGATGGAGAAATATAAAGACCGGATGCCTGATGAGCTTTCTGGCGGCCAACAGCAGCGGATTGCTCTTGCACGTGCTATAGCTCCTAAACCACGGCTGGTTTTAATGGATGAGCCTTTTTCCGGGTTGGATGCCATGCTTCGTGATATAACCCGAAAAGAAGTGCGTGCTATTTTAAAAAAAGCAGGAATGAGCGCCATATTGGTAACCCACGACCAGGAAGAAGCTCTTTCTTTTGCCGATAGAATTGCTGTAATGAACAATGGTCAAATCGAGCAAATTGGTACACCGGAAGAGGTATATTATCATCCCAAAACCCAATTTGTAGCGCAATTCTTAGGAAGAACAAATTTGTTCCGTGCACATGCTGATGGGTCAAAAGATGTGGAAACGAGGTTTGGCCGGGTTAAATTAAATAAAGAAGCTAATGGCCTGGTGTTATGTTCCATACGCCCGGAACATCTTACCATAGAACGCTCGTCCTTAAATGGAGAGGAAAGCGGTATAATAACAGGAAGAGAATTCCGCGGGCACGACATAACTTATCATGTGCTGTTTAAGGGTGATAAATATATAGTACATACAGATAACCGCTTGCTGCTTGAAGTGAATGAAAAGGTGACGGTGAAACCTTTGGAGCCGGCAATAGTGTTAGAACAGAAAGCTAAAACTTAAAACGGAGAGTTTATGTCACTTTTTGGATTCTTGATACTATTATTAATTGCTGCAATTTGTGGTGCAATTGGGCAGAGTTTAAGCGGTTATAGTTTCGGTGGTTGCCTCATTTCGGCAGGTGTTGGATTTATTGGTGCTGTTATTGGTTTGTGGATTGCTAACAATTTAGGTTTGCCAGAGCTTTGGACGGTGGAAATTGATGGAAACCCCTTCCCTATAATTTGGTCAATCATTGGCGCCGCACTTTTTACGGCTATTCTTGGCGCTGTTTTAAGAGGCAGAAACCGGGCGGTTTAATTTTGTTGTACACGTACGCAAAATCTTGCCTCTCTATGTGAACATTACTTCACCGAAAAGCATCTTCGAGATGGGTGAAATCTGGTGCTTCTCCTCTTTTTTGCACGATTCCTATTACATCGAATCGCATGGGCGAGCCATCCATTTTTCGTTCATACATCCATGCTTCTGCTGCCTTAAAAACATGCTCCACTTTCACATCTGTTACAAATTCCTGTGGATGGCCATATTTGGTGGAAGAGCGCATTTTTACTTCTACAAAAACAATGGCTTTATTGTCGTAAGCTACAATATCTACTTCAGAATGCTGAAAAAAATAATTCCTTTCCAGAATAGTCCATCCTTTTGTTTCCAGGTAAGCACAGGCTAATTCTTCCGCTTCATTACCAACTTGCCGGTTTGCATTTTTAGCCATTGTTTTTCTTCCCTGTTAACGATTCTTTTACTTCTACCAATTTCACCAGCTGCTTAAGAAATCCCAGATTTTTTTTGTTGATGTAGGGCAGCAAAGCTCCGGTAAAACGTTCAAACATTTCCAGAAACTCCATATAACTTTCAATTCGGCCTTTAAATTCCTGGCTTTCAATATCTTCCATTCCTCCGGATTCTAACGTTTCCAGGCACATGACAAGGTTCTCACGAATGGGAGCTATTTCCCGCTGTTGTCTCTCCCGAATGATCGTAGAAACTATATTCCAGACATCTGTTTCGGCAGTGTAATAATCTTTACGATCTCCTTTAAAATGGGCTTTATGAATAAGATCCCATTCCAGCAACCGGTGCAGATTCATATTGGCATTTCCACGGCTGATGCGCAGTTTCTTCATGATTGAATCAGTATCAAGTGGATGCGACTCTGCATACAACAAGGCATGAATTTGGGACATCGTTTTATTGATTCCCCATGCTGAAGCCATTTCACCCCAAAGAACCACAAATTGATCCAGGGCTTCTTCATAGGCTACCGGTCGTTTTATTGACATGCTCTAATTTCTTATTGAAAAATCAATGTTGGCTTTAAAATAAGCATAATGACCAAGAACCAAATTTCAAATATAAAAACCATTGCTCATAGGAATTTGATCATTCCGAAGTCTTTGTTTCTTTTGCTGGTTTTTCAGTCTTTGGTGCTTCTGCTTTTGCGCCTTCTTTTTTAGGAGCGGTTTCTTTTTCCCCGGATTTTCGTCCGCCATTTTTATAATCGGTAACATACCAGCCATCGCCCTTGTAAAGCACTCCACCGCCGCCGCTGATGATTCTTTTTACTTTTTGTCCGGTAGCAGGACAAATTGTCAATGCATCTTCACTCATCTTTTGATTGATTTCAAAGATACTTCCGTCTTCTCTTTTGTATTCGTATGTAGGCATGATTCTTATAGGTTATTTAGATCTTCCGAAGGATTCTCTATCAATGAATATACGAAGTAAAAGATATCAAATTCTGTGCCAGAGGAAGGAAAAAATTAATCCTATAATGAATAGCATCTCGCACAAATCATACAAGACCAAATGAAAATAATCTCAGGCAAATGTAATAATTGTCTGAACTCTGGTTCGTGCGAGTTACTGATTAGCATGATGGCTGTTTTTCCTAATCACAGTCCATCATAAAATCACACCAATGAAAGATCAAAGATGTTGCTTTATGAACCGAGTACTGTAGATTAGCATAAAATTGGTAGGTAGAAGTGGCCTGAACTGTGATTAGGGTGATTTAATGTTTAGCATGATGATATTTTTCCCCAATCATTCCATAAAGCAATCACACTAATCAAAGTTCAAAACTTTTACTCTGCACACGCTTAAATTGCAGACTCTTCGAACCAAAATTGATAAGCAGGCCGATTTCCAACCTAAAAGCTTCTAAATAATTAATAGCCTGTGCCAAATGAACATCATCAAGCTCAATGACTGCTTTTATTTCCACACATATTACACCTTCTGCTAAAAAATCTACACGACGGGTGCCTATTTGTCTTTCTTTATATAATACAGGCATTTCTTGTTCTCGCCCGAAGTTAATACCTCCATCGCTCATTTCTATTGCTAATGCCCTTTGATAAATCACTTCTTGAAAGCCACTACCAAAAGTTGAATGAACCTGCATAGCCGCTCCAATAATTTTGGAGGTTAAAGCTGAATATTTATACTGTTCATCAATCATAAATCTTAACTGGTTAAGATTCTGTTTTTGGAATAACTTCCTGCTCAATCTAATTTAAGACCATAAATAATCAGAGTTCAAACTACTTAAGTGTGGCCAACCCTTTTCTAAACCTGTCCATTGCTTCTTCCAAATCTTCCATAGAAACAGCATAGCTCATTCGCAGGCCATTGGGTTCACCGAATGCATCGCCGGGGACGAGAGCGAGTCCAAATTCATTCAGCAAATACAGGCACAGGTCTGTGGAGGTTTCGATAGAGAGACCATCCGGTGTTTTGGTTTTCAAATATTTTGAAATATCAGGAAATACATAAAAAGCACCGCCGGGAATAAAACAACTAACACCACTTATGGTATTGTTAAGAGCCTCAACCATAAAATTGCGGCGTTTTTTAAACTGATCGCGCATTTTATGCACTTCAGTTAAATCTCCCTGATAGGCTGCAAGACCTGCAGCCTGCGAAATAGAAGAAGGCGCTGATGTTTCCTGGCTCTGTATTTTCGCGACCGCCGCAATTACTTCATTTGATGCAGCAAGATAACCCAGCCGCCAACCTGTCATAGCAAATCCTTTAGAAAAACCATTGACCAATAAAACCCTCTCTTTCAAATCAGGCGCTACATTTAGGATGCTAACATGTTCATCATCAAAAACCATAAATTCATAGATTTCGTCGGATATGATGTAGATATCAGGATGCTTTCTCAAAACATCTGCCAATGCTTCCAGTTCTGCTTTTGTATAGCATGAGCCAGTAGGGTTAGAAGGCGAGCATATTATAATAGCCTTTGTTTTTTGGGTGATGGAATCTGTAAGTTGCTGGGGGGTTAGTTTAAAATTATTCTCAAAAGAAGTGCGCACCGTAACCGGAATTCCTTCTGCAAGCTTCACCATTTCGGGATAGGAAACCCAATACGGGGCCGGAATAATTACTTCATCGCCGGCATCAATCAGGGCCAACAGGCTAAACCCGATGGATTGCTTGGCGCCATTGGAGCAGATAATCTGCGAAGGATCGTAATTCAGGTTGTTGTCTCTTTTCAGCTTTGTGCAAATAGTTTCTCGTAATTCGGGGGTACCGGTATTCATAGTATACCCATGTTCGCCATTGTTGATGGCGGCAATTGCGGCTTCACAAATATGAACAGGAGTTTTGAAATCTGGTTCGCCAGCACTTAAAGAGATTATATTTTTCCCTTGCCGTTTAAGTTCTTTTGCGCGGCCTGTAACTTTTAATGTTGCTGATGGCTGTAAATTTTGCGCGCGTTTCGAGATCATTTTGTGCTTTGATGAATTTGTGAGAAAGTATGTATTGGAATATAGAGGATGTTAGGAGATAAGTGAATAGAGATTAAAGAGGAATTGTAGATTTTATTTCCTCTTCCTCATCTTCTGTTTCAAAGCCGTTTCCACATTTTTTGGTACAAAAGAACTAAGCTCGCCGCCCCAATAGGCAACTTCCTTAACAATGGAAGCAGAGATAAAAGTGAACTCTTCATCCGGCATTAAAAAAACAGTATCCACTTCCGGGGCGAGGCGTTTATTGGTGAGTGCCATTCTGAATTCATACTCAAAATCTGAAATTTGGC
>JBBDNN010000080.1:0-14920 GCA_040877545.1 Balneolaceae bacterium | reverse complement strand
GTGAAGGTGGCCGCACTGTGGGCGCCGGAGTGGTAACTAAAATTTTGGATTAAAAAAGGTTCAGATAAGTGGCAACCCAACAGAAAATCCGAATAAAGTTAAAATCATACGATCATAACCTGATCGATAAATCAGCTGAAAAGATTATTCAGACTGTGAAATCTACCGGAGCAGTTGTATCGGGACCGATCCCGCTGCCAACCCGGAAGACCATCATAACGGTTAATAAATCCGTTTTTGTTGATAAAAAATCTCGTGAGCAATTTGAGTATCGTTCTCATAAGCGGCTGATAGATATACTTTCAACAGGATCACAAACCGTTGATGCATTAATGAAACTGGAATTGCCTTCCGGTGTTGACGTAGAAATTAAAGTTTAAAGGATTCAGACACATGAGTGGTTTGATAGGAAAAAAAATAGGGATGACAAGCGTGTTTGATAATATAGGCAGGAATATACCTGTCACTGTTATTGAAATTGAACCTTGTACCATTACCCAAATCAAAACAGAAGAATCGGATGGCTACACAGCCGTTCAGCTTGCTGCTTTTGATAAAAAAGAAAAAAGTGTAAGTAAACCGCTTAAAGGTCATTTTGATAAAGCCGGTTCTGCTACCAAAGCTAAAGTACTTGAATTCAGAGATTTTATTCCTGAAGGGATGGCTGTTGGTGATGAACTAACTATTGAGGATGTATTTAGTGTTGGCGAAATCATAGATGTTGTAGCCATATCAAAAGGGAAAGGTTTTACAGGTGTTGTAAAACGTCACCACTTTAAAGGTGTTGGTGATGCAACTCATGGTCAGCATAACAGATTAAGAGCTCCCGGTTCAATTGGTGGAGCTTCCGATCCTTCCAGAGTTTGGAAAGGAATGCGTATGGCCGGTCAATCTGGCAACTCTCGAGTTAAAATAAAGAACCTGAGTATTGCAAAAATACTGGCAGATTCTAATGTAATTCTGGTGACAGGATCTATTCCCGGGCCAAATGGCGGGTATGTAGAAATTCACAATAAAACGTCTGTATAAGCAGCTATGAAATTAGATATTTATAAAATAGACGGATCGAAGACAAGTAAAAAAGCTGAGCTAAGCGATGCAATTTTTGCTGTGGAACCAAACGAAGTAGTTCTTTATGAAGACGTTCGCCGGCATATGGCAAATAAACGTCAAGGTACCGCAAAAACAAAAGAGCGCAGTGAAGTTACCGGCAGTACAAAGAAAATGTATCGCCAGAAAGGAACAGGTAATGCCCGCCGTGGTGATATCAAGTCTCCTTTATTGAGAAAAGGTGGTACCGTTTTTGGACCTCAGCCTCGTGATTATGGTTTTAAGATGAATAAGAAAACCCGCCAGTTGGCCAGAAAATCTGCTCTATCTATTAAAGCAGCAGATAAAGCCATCACTATTACAAAGGATTTTTCGTTTGATGCTCCTAAAACAGCAAAAATTGCTGATATGCTGAAGGCATTTGATGTTACTGGAAAGAAAATTTTGATACTAACCGCGGAAACAAACATGCTGATTTACAAATCAGCCAGGAATATTCCCCGGGTACAAGTGCTGGAAGGTAATAAGCCAAATTCATATCAAATTTTGAATGCTGACGCTATACTGATTCAGGAAAGTGCACTTTCAGCATTAGAAAATAGCATAGTAAAAACTGAAGAGGCCAAAGCATGAGTATCATTATAAGACCAGTAATTACAGAAAAATTAAGCAGGCTTCAGGAACAAGCAGCAAAATATACTTTTGAGGTTGCTAAGGAAGCTAACAAACCGGAGATAAAAAAAGCTATTGAAGAAACATATCCCGGTGTGGAAGTTGGAAAAGTAAATACGATGATTATGCCTTCGAAACCAAAAGGCAGATATACGAAAGGTGGCTACCAGGGTGGAAGAACAAAGACCTGGAAAAAAGCCATTGTAACTGTTAAGAAAGGCGAAATTGATTTCTTTGCTGAAATTTAAGGACTAAGAATAATGCCTACTAGAAAATTAAAACCTAATACACCAGGAACCCGACACAGAATAGCACCTGTGTTCGATGAAATAACCACCAACAGGCCTTTAAAAAGTCTTGTTGCAGGTAAAGGAAATTCTGGTGGAAGAAACAAAAATGGACGTATAACCTCCCGCCATCGCGGTGGAGGGCATAAACGCCGCCACAGAATTATAGATTTCAAACGGAACAAGTTTGATATTCCGGCAAAGGTGCAAACGATTGAATACGACCCTAACCGATCTGCCCGTATAGCTCTTATCGCTTATGCGGATGGTGAAAGACGGTATATTATTGCTCCAAATAAATTGAAAGTTGGAGATACGATTATTGCCGGGGAAAACGCAGATCCCGATTTAGGAAATGCATTACCCCTGATGAAAATGCCTCCGGGTACCTTCATCCATAATATTGAATTGGTACCGGGTAGAGGTGGTATTCTTTGCAGAAGTGCAGGTACTGTTGGTCAGTTACTTGGCAAGCAAGACAAATATGTAAGTATAAAACTTCCATCTGGCGAAGTAAGGCTTGTTCTTGGTACTTGTTATGCAACAATTGGTGCCACCAGTAATCCTGATCACATGAACACCACGACCGGTAAAGCCGGACGAAGCAGATGGAAAGGAATTCGGCCGCAAACACGTGGTGTTGCAATGAACCCGGTAGATCACCCTATGGGTGGTGGCGAAGGTAAATCTTCAGGTGGACACCCGCGTTCGCCTTGGGGCCAATCCGCTAAAGGCAAGAAGACAAGAAATCGTAAGAAATTGTCTTCTAAGTATATCATCAGAAGAAGAAAAACAAAGAAAAAATAAGTAATTAGATATGCCACGTTCATTAAAGAAAGGGCCTTTTGTTTATTATAAACTTCAACGAAAAATTGTTGAAGCACAAGAAAGTGGAAGTAAGAAAGTGATCAAAACCTGGTCGCGCAGTTCTTTGATAACTCCAGATTTTATGGGGTTAACACTTGCAGTACATAATGGGAAACAATTTATCCCAGTATTTATAACTGAAAATATGGTTGGCCATAAGCTTGGTGAATTTGCACCAACAAGAACTTTTCGTGGCCACCCCTTGAAGAAAGCAATTAAATAGTTAAACGGATTTAAGAGATGGAAACTCCAGTATTAGAAGCACGCGCAATACAAAGGCATTTGAGAAGAGCCCCTCGAAAGGTTCGTCTGGTAGCAGATGCAGTACGTGGTGCATCGGTTGATAAAGCTATTGCAAGGCTTGAATTCACTAAAAAAGCATCTGCCGCTGAAGTGATTAAAGTAATTAAATCTGCTGCGGCTAACTTGCGAGACAAGTTTCAGGAAGAGCGGTTTGATAACGAAGATCTTTACATAAAAAGAATATATGTAGATGAAGGTGTGACTCTGAAAAGAATACAGCCTGCACCGATGGGCCGAGCTCATCGAATTAATAAACGCTCATGCCACATCACAGTTTTGGTGGCGAAGCGTGAAGAAGAAATTGTAAACGAATAAACGAGCAATACCTTGGGACAAAAAACAAATCCAACCGGTTTTAGATTAGGCATTATTCGCGGATGGGACTCGAACTGGTATTCGGAAGATAACCAGCCCGCACTCATCATGGAAGACGAAAAATTGCGTGAGTATCTGCACACCAGACTTCGTAATGGAGGTTTATCTAATGTTGTGATTGAGCGTACTCCAAAACGAATCTTGCTTACTCTGAGAACAAGCCGACCTGGTGTTATTATTGGGAAAGGCGGCGAACAGATTGAACTGTTACGCGAAGAGCTAAAAAAAATTACCAGTAAAGAAGTTCAGATAAATGTAAGTGAAATTAAAAGGCCAGAACTGGATGCAAGTTTGGTAGCTCAGAACATAGCTCAGCAATTGCAGGCACGTGTTTCTTTTAGAAGAGCAATGAAAACAGCGATTGCTTCTGCCATGCGGATGGGAGCAAAAGGAATTAAAGTGCGATGTTCCGGACGTTTGGGTGGAGCCGAAATGGCGCGTACCGAACAATACAAAGAAGGGCAAGTTCCACTACACACTTTAAGAGCAGATATTGATTACTCATTAGCCACCTCCAATACCATTTACGGGTCAATCGGAGTTTCTGCCTGGATTTATAAAGGCGAAATTATTGGTGATGTGGATCTAAGTCCTGGAGCACAAGCTCGTCAGGAATCTGACTCCGGAAGAGGAAGCAGAAGAGGCGGCGGCGATAAGGACAGAAGAAATCGACGACGCAGCAGAAATAGAAATCGATCATAAATAGTCTAAGAAAAGATGTTAGAACCAAAAAGAGTTCAGAGGCGCCGGGTCCATCGCGATAAGCTGAAAGGCAATGCGACACGCGGACATGTTATTAACTTTGGTGATTTTGGACTGAAGGCTCTGGAGCCCAAGTTTATCACCTCCCGACAAATTGAAGCTTGCCGTATTGCAATTGCACGTTCTTTACAGCGCGACGGGCAAACATTTATTCGAATATTTCCTGATCGCCCAATGACTAGCAAACCCGCTGAAACCCGCATGGGTAAAGGGAAAGGAGCTTTAGACCACTGGATTGCTGTTGTAAAACCCGGCCGCATTCTCTTTGAAATTGGTGGTGTATCGGAAGAACGAGCTAAAGAAGCATTAAGACGTGCATCCCATAAGCTGCCAATAAAAACCAAATTTGTAGTACGCAGAGACTACGTTGGAGAATAAGAGGCCACTATGAAAGCACACGAATTAAGAGATTTAACAGATACTGAATTGAATGCTCGTTTAAAAGACGAGAAGGAAGCATTGCGTAATCTGAGATTTTCCAAATCGGTTACCGGGCAGCTTGAAAATCCTGCCAGAATTACAAATCACCGGCGGGAAGTTGCACGTTTGATTACTATCATAAAAGAAAAAAGCAGTGCTGAATAAGCAACAAGGATAACAATGGCACAAACAGAAAGAGCTTTAAGACGAGAAAGAACTGGACGTGTGGTTAGTAACCGCATGGATAAAAGTATAACCGTTGCGGTAGACCGACAGGTTAAGCATTCCATTTATGGAAAGTATATTACCAAGACAACCAAGTACATGGCTCACGATGAGAATAATGATGCAAACATCGGTGATAAAGTACAAATAATGTCAACGCGACCTCTATCAAAACGCAAATCATGGCGATTGATTGAAATCGTTGAAAAAGCCAAGTAAAGAATAGGTATTAGGAATAAGCGATGGTTCAAACTCAAACGATATTAAGTGTAGCAGATAACAGCGGCGCCAAAAAGCTGATGTGTATAAAAGTGTTGGGCGATTCCCGACGAAGATATGCACGAGTTGGTGATTTGATTTCCGCTTCTGTAAAAACTGCAATACCAGGCGGTAACGTTAAGAAAGGTGACGTTGTAAAAGCCGTTGTGGTACGAACAAGAAAAGAATACCGCAGGCGTGATGGTAGTTACATCCGTTTCGACGAAAACGCGGCGGTTATCATTAACAAGGATCAAGAACCGGTTGGTACACGAATTTTCGGCCCTGTAGCTCGCGAACTTCGCGAGAAGAGCTTTATGAGAATTGTGTCGCTAGCACCGGAGGTACTTTAAAAAGGATTAGAGTATGCCACGCAAATTCAATAAGAAAAAGAAATTACACGTCAAAAAAGGTGATGAAGTTTATCTTCTTACCGGAAATGACAAAGGAAAAAAAGGCCGTGTATTGATGGTTTTCCCTGACAGTGAGCGAGTGCTTGTTGAAGGAATTAATTTGAAAACACACCATGAAAAGCCAACCCAGGAAAATCCACAAGGTGGACGATTAAAGAAGGAGGCATCTGTGCATATTTCGAATGTGATGGTGGTTGATCCTTCAACAAACGAGCCTTCAAGGATTGGTAGGAAACGTATCGAAAGTGACGGCAAAGGCCGTTGGGTACGTTATGCCAAGACCAGTGGCGAAATGTTGGATAAATAAACGATATAAGTAGCAATGGCTGAATCAAGATTATATACCGAATACAAAGAAGAAATTCGCCAAAAACTAATTGAAGAGTTTAAGTACGAGAATGAAATGGCCGTACCTAAACTTGGGAAAATAGTTATCAATGTTGGAGTTGGCGAAGCTATAACTGACAAGAAAGCTCTTGACACGGTTGTAGATAATGTAGCAATTATAACCGGGCAAATGCCGGTTACCACCAAGGCAAAGAAATCTATATCGAACTTTAAACTTCGGGAAGGAATGCCCATTGGCTGTAAAGTAACTTTACGCCAGCGCATTATGTTTGAATTTCTTGATCGTCTGATAAATTTGGCGCTCCCAAGAACTCGCGATTTCCAGGGAGTACCGGACAAAAGCTTTGACGGTCGCGGCAATTATACAATGGGAATAAAAGAGCATACCATCTTTCCCGAAATTGATACAGATAAAGTTTCAAAAGTACACGGTATGGATGTTACTTTTGTGACAACAGCAGAAACAGATGAAGAAGCTTATGCATTGCTTAAGCACTTCGGAATGCCATTTCAACAAAGAAACTAGATATTATGGCAAAAAAAGCCTGGATAGCACGCAACAAAAAAAGAAAAGAAACAGTTGAGAAGTACGCCGAAAAACGCCGGAAACTTAAAGAAGCCGGTGATTATGAAGGCCTTCAAAAACTGCCTCGAAATGCCAGCCCTACAAGGGTTCGTAATCGATGTAGCATCACGGGCAGAAGCCGTGGATATGTAGGCCGTTATGGTATCTCACGAATAAAATTCCGAGAACTTGCCCTTGCGGGTAAAATTCCGGGCGTACGTAAAGCTAGCTGGTAATATTAATGAGGAATCGATGACAGATCCGATTGCAGATTTTTTAACACGAATTCGAAATGCCCAACAAGCAGGGCATCGAAGAGTAGATATTCCCGCTTCAAAATTGAAGCGAGCCATGACCAAAATTCTGGCAGACAAAGGGTATATCTCAAAATACATAGATATTGAAGATGGAAAGCAAGGAGTAATCCGAATGTTTCTGAAATATGATACATACGGCCACCCTGTTATCCGCAATATGAAAAGACTTTCAAAACCAGGCCTGCGAGTGTATAAAGGCGGCGATGAAGTGCCGCGTGCTCATAACGGTCTTGGAGTTGTAATTCTTTCAACATCGAAAGGTGTAATGACCGACAAAGAAGCTCGCAAGCTAAATGTTGGCGGCGAAATTTTATGCACCATTTACTAATTAACAGTTTTTGAATTATGTCTCGAATTGGAAAACTACCGGTACCTATTTCTGATAAAATTGAATTCAGCATCAACGCTGATAATATTGCAACTTTTAAAGGCGATAAAGGAACCAATACGCTTCGCATTCATCCCGAAATAACCGTGGAGAAAAGCGATAATGAAATTATTGTTAAACGAAGCTCAGATCAAAAAGAACACCGTGCACTGCATGGCCTCTTTCGTGCTCTCATCAACAATGCTGTTGTTGGAGTTAGCGAAGGATATACTAAGAAATTGGAAATAATAGGTGTGGGTTTTCGTGCAGCCATGAATGGTGATGTACTTGAATTAAACCTTGGCTATTCGCACCCGATTTTCTTTGTGCCGCCAGAAGGTATTAAGATGGAGGTTGATACTAAGACGAGTAAAAACCCTATACTTATCATCTCCGGTGTGAATAAAGAATTAGTAGGCCAAATATCTGCTAAAATCCGCTCATTTAGGAAGCCAGAACCTTACAAAGGGAAAGGGATTCGATATTTGGGCGAACAGGTTCGTCGTAAAGCCGGTAAATCAGCTGCTAAATAATAGATTGAATAATGAATAGAAAGCAACAAAAGAAAACAGAGCGTAGAAACAAAATTCGGAAACGCATTCGTTCTACTATCAAAGGAACAGCCGAGCGTCCGAGATTTAATGTTTACAAAAGCAGCAAGTATACATACCTGCAATTAATTGATGATACAGCCGGTACAACTCTTGCAGCCAGTAAAGCCAAAGCCGGCACAGATAGTGCCAAAGAGGCTGGTTCTGAACTTGCAAAACTAGCTCAGGACAAAGGAATTAATGAAGTGGTATTTGACCGTAGTGGTTACAAATATCACGGCATCGTGAAAGCCGCCGCAGAAGGCGCACGCGATGGTGGATTACACTTTTAATTGAATCGTGATAGATAATGCCTAAAGTAAGAAGAAAACAATCGGTACCTGCAGCCAACCTGAACCTTGAAGAAAAATTGGTGCACGTTAATCGTGTATCAAAAGTAGTAAAAGGTGGCCGCAGATTTAGCTTTAATGCCATCGTTGTAGTTGGTGATGGAAATGGCGTAGTAGGCCATGGTCTTGGCAAAGCAAATGAAGTTTCTGATGCTATTCAGAAAGGCTTTGATAATGCCAAAAAGAATTTAATTCGTGTACCTCTCACAAAAAGTAAAAGTATTTACCACCCTATGATTGGCAAAGTTGGCGCAGGTAAAGTATTATTAAGACCTGCATCCGAAGGTACCGGGGTAATTGCCGGTGGTGCTGTTAAAGCACTACTTGATGTGGCCGGAGTACATAATATACTATCTAAATCACAGGGTTCTTCTAACCCGCATAATATGGTTAAAGCGGCCTTTCAGGCTCTTAAAGACTTAACCGATCCGGTTGAAGTAGCCCAAAGAAGAGGCGTTTCTCTTAATAAAGTATTTGAAGGATAATTACTAAAGGAAATGATCATGGATCTCAGCAATTTAAAAGCGCCCGCTCCCAATAAGCAAAACACGAAAAGAGTTGGGCGGGGCCAGGGTTCTGGCAGAGGCGAACAATCTGGCCGTGGCCATAATGGCCAAAAATCTCGTTCCGGTCATTCCGAACGTGCCTGGTTCGAAGGTGGACAAATGCCACTGCAAAGACGTATACCTAAATTTGGTTTCAAAAATATAAACCGATTAGATTACCGTGCCTTGAATTTACACACAATCGGTGAATTTATTGAAGCAGGAAAATTAAGCGAAAAAATTACCATTGACGATTTGATCAATGCAAGGCTGGTAAATAAAAAAGAAAAAGTGAAGCTCTTGGGAAGGGGCGAACTTGAACAAAAAATAGAAATAGAAGTACATGCCGCAAGCAAATCTGCTGTTGAAAAAGTAGAAAAAGCTGGTGGTAAACTAACTATAGTCTAAAACATACTGACGGCGAATGAGTCTGATAGAAAACTTCCGCAATATATTTAAAATCGAAGATCTGAAGAATCGTATCATTTATACGGTTGGAATTTTAATGGTCTATCGTGTTGGTAGTTATATAACCTTACCAGGTGTTGACGCTAATGCTTTAATTAGTGACTCAGGAAATGCCGCCAGTAGTCTGCTCGGCCTTTTTGATATGTTTGTTGGTGGTGCATTCTCCCGGGCGGGTGTTTTTGCCCTCGGAATTATGCCCTACATTACAGCGGCTATTATCATTCAATTGATGGGAGCCGTAGTTCCATACTTCCAAAAATTACAGAGAGAAGGTGAAGAAGGCCGGCGAAAAATAACGCGGTTAACCCGGTATGGAACAGTCGCCATTACACTTGTACAGGGGATAGGATTTTCCATAAATCTGATTTCAACCGCTCCACAGGCAATTGTTGTAGGTGATTTCTATTTCATTATTACAGCAATGATTGTATTAACAGCCGGTACGGTCTTCGTAATGTGGCTGGGTGAAAGAATTAGTGAAAGAGGTATTGGTAATGGTATCTCCCTTATTATTATGATCGGGATTATCGCTGCATTACCTACAAATTTTTATAATGAAGTGACCACCAAATCGAATGCTATTTTGGTGATCATCGAAATTGCAGCACTTATTTTAGTTATAGCCGCTGTAGTTATGTTGACACAGGGAACTCGTAAAATTCCAGTGCAATATGCAAAACGGGTAGTTGGCCGAAAAGTGTATGGTGGTACTACTCAATATTTACCATTGCGGGTTAATGCAGCTGGTGTTATGCCCATTATTTTTGCACAGTCTATCATGTTTATTCCAAGTACTATAGGCTCATTTTTTCCTGAAAACGAAACTGTACAATTTTTAACTGCCTGGTCGGTTGATTTTACTGGACTGGTTTACTCTATAGTGTTCTTTTTTGTCTGTGTGTTCTTCACCTTTTTCTATACAGCTATCGCTATAAATCCGAAGGAAATGGCGGATACTATGAAAAGACAAGGTGGCTTTATTCCAGGTGTTCGCCCAGGGAAACAAACTGTTGAATTCATTGATAATATTTTGACGAAAATTACTCTTCCGGGATCACTATTCCTTTCCTTTGTGGCAATTCTTCCGGCAATAGCAGCTGGATTTTTCGGAGTTACACCGGGCTTTGCTCTCTTTTATGGAGGAACAAGTTTACTGATTATAGTGGGAGTCGCGCTGGATACACTCCAGCAAATTGAAAGTCACCTCATGATGCGTCATTATGATGGCTTCATGAAAACAGGAAGAATTAAAGGACGGCGAAGAGCCTAAAGAAATGATTTACCTGAAGAGTGAAAATGAAATTGAAAAGATGCGTGAAAGCGCATTGATTGTCTCAAGGACACTTGCCGAAGTTGGCAAGCTTATTGAACCAGGTATTGAAACTGGAACGCTTGACAGAGTTGCAGAAGAATATATTTCTAAAAATAATGCACGTCCTGCTTTTAAAGGATATGGACCGGCAGGGAATGAATTTCCTGCAACACTTTGTATTTCTGTAAATGAAGAAGTTGTTCATGGAATACCAGGTAAGCGGAAATTAGAAGAAGGCGATGTGGTTTCAATTGATTGTGGAGTAGAAAAAAACGGTTACTTTGGAGATCATGCATATACATTTGCCGTTGGCGAATGCGATCAGCAAACCAATTCACTATTAAAGACAACTTTGGAATCTTTATATAAAGGAATTGATAAAGCTGTTCATGGAAATCGAATCGGCGATATTGCAAATGCGATACAAACCCATTGCGAAGATGCAGGTTTTGGAGTAGTTCGTGATTTGGTTGGGCATGGATTAGGAAAATCTTTGCATGAAGACCCATCAGTTCCAAATTTTGGTAGAAAAGGAAAAGGCGAACGCCTGAGAACAGGTATGACGCTGGCCATCGAGCCGATGATTACTATGGGTTCATGGAAAACAAAAACCTTGAATGATGGCTGGACAGTTGTTACAGCCGATCAGAGCTTTGCGGCACATTTCGAACATGACATCGTAGTTCGTGAAGGAAAGGCTGAAATTCTCAGTACTTTTGATTATATTACCGAGCTCTTAGAGAAAAAAGAAAACACTGTATATTATGGCTAAACAAGAGCCGATAAAACAAGACGGAGAAATTATAGAAGCATTACCTAATGCGCAATTTCGCGTGAAATTAGATAATGAACATGAAATTTTAGCGCATGTATCCGGTAAAATGCGCATGTATTATATAAAAATTCTTCCGGGAGATCGTGTTGCGGTAGAAATGTCGCCCTATGATTTAACAAAAGGACGAATCACATACAGATATAAATAATAGGATTGTCATGAAGACAAGATCATCAGTAAAAAAAAGAAGTTCAGACGATAAGATTGTACGGCGTAAAGGACGTTTGTACGTAATTAATAAGAAAAACCCGCGTCATAAACAGCGTCAGGGATAATAGAATAACAGAGTACATATATGGCACGTATTGCTGGAATAGATTTACCTAAGCAGAAAAGAGGCATAATCAGTCTTACTTATATATTTGGAATTGGGCGGTCAACAGCCGGTAAAATTCTGGATAGACTCGAAGTTGATCATAATGCAAAAGTTCAGGATTGGACTGATGATCAGGTGAGTGAGCTTCGCAATCTTATAGATGAAGAATTTAAAGTAGAAGGTGCATTACGCAGCGAAGTTAACGGAAGTATTCGTCGCTTAATCGAGATTGGAAGCTATCGAGGAGTTCGCCATAGAAGGGGTTTACCAGTTCGTGGCCAACGCACTCAAACAAACGCCCGAACCAGAAAAGGTAGAAAGCGAACTGTTGCCGGTAAGAAAAAAGCTGTTAAGAAGTAGTAAAAGGAATTGATATAGCACATGGCTAAAAAACAAACTAAAGTACCCGTCGCTGCGAAGCGTAAGAAGAAAAAACAACTTAGCGATCCTAATGGAATGGCTTTTGTAAAAGCTACTTTCAATAATGTAATTGTTACAATTACTGATGGAGACGGAAATGTAATTTCCTGGTCATCATCTGGAAAAGAAGGATTTAAAGGTTCCAGGAAAAATACTCCATATGCAGCTCAGCTTAGTGCAGAAACTGCTGCAAAAGCAGCTCATGATGTAGGATTAAGAAAAGTAGAGGTATTTGTAAAAGGACCGGGTTCAGGCCGTGAAGCTGCTGTTAGAGGAATGGCAAGTTCCGGATTGGAAGTGACATCTATTAAAGATAGAACACCCATTCCGCATAACGGATGCCGCCCCCCAAAACGTAGAAGAGTTTAATAGTAAGATTATAATATAATGGCCAGATACAGAGGACCTAAGCAGAAAAAAGCCCGTAGATTCAAAGAACCAATTTTTGGACCCAGTAAGGCTTTAGAACGAAAACCATACGGCCCCGGACAACACGGGCGCTCTCGTTTCAATCGTAAATCTGAATATGCTATTCAGCTCGAAGAGAAACAGAAGGCAAAATACACCTATGGTTTGCTTGAAAAACAATTCCGTAATCTCTATAAAGCTGCAACCGCCAAAGGTGGAGTAACAGGTGAGAACCTCCTTCAATCTTTAGAATGTCGTTTGGATAATGCCTTGTTTAGAATGGGATTTGCAAGAACTCGCCGCCAGGCACGACAGCTTGTAACACACAAGCATATTGTAGTTAATGGTGGAGTAGTTAATATTCCTTCTTATGCACTGCAAGCCGGAGATGTTGTTTCAATGCGGCCAAAATCAAGAAACCTTGAAGTGGTGGAAGACGCTTTATCAGGTTCCTCCAGAAACAAATATAAGTGGGTTGAAACAGACCCAAAATCACGATCAGGTAAAATGCTCTATGTTCCAACAATGGAAGAGATACCTGAAAACATAAATGTTCAGCTTATTGTTGAGCTTTACTCTAAGTAATTTTAAAAATTTTAAAATCTATTATGAGCAACTATAGCATTCAAATGCCTGAAATCCTGAACGTTGTTGAAGACAGTGACAACTTTGGTACATTTGTTCTTCAACCCCTTGAAAGAGGATTTGGCGTAACTATTGGAAATTCATTTCGAAGAGTTCTGCTTTCATCACTCCCCGGTATTGCTATCACAGCAGTTAAGATAAATGGTGTAGACCATGAATATTCGAGTATTAAAGGGGTGAAGGAAGATGTTTACGAAATTATTCTGAACTTCAAGCAGGTACGCTTCAAACAGGTTGAACAAAGTTCAGGCGTAATTCATATTTCAAAAAGCGGATCAGGCGAATTAACAGCTAAAGATATAGATGATGCCACAGCTGAATATGATGTATTGAATCCTGATTTGGTAATTGCAAATCTTGCAGATGATGCCGAACTCGAAATTGAATTAAAAGTAGGGCGTGGCAGAGGTTATGTGCCCGCAGAAGAAATGTCGGTTGAAGAAGATGATGTAAATCTTATTCCCATAGATGCCATCTTTACACCTATAAAATCAGTTAAAT
This sequence comes from Balneolaceae bacterium, assembly GCA_040877545.1. Lineage (GTDB taxonomy): Bacteria > Bacteroidota > Rhodothermia > Balneolales > Balneolaceae > Gracilimonas. Next base: position 1,301 of record JBBDNN010000080.1, on the reverse strand, counting down.
TTAATGTTGAAAATGTCCGTGTAGGTCAGCGTACCGATTATGAGAAGCTGGTAATGGATGTTGAGACAGATGGATCAGTAAATGCTAAAGAAGCTCTTACCATTGCAGGTAAAATCCTGAAAGAGCATATTGAAAAATTCATTACTGAGAAAATTGAGGAGCCGTTTACTCAAGAAGAAGAAGAAGTTGATGCAGAAAAACAACGTGTTGCCAATCTTCTGAGAACGAGCATCGAAGACTTAAACTTAAGCGTTCGTGCTTATAATTGCCTTAAGTCTGCAAACATTAATTCCATTGGTGAACTAGTTTCACGTGACGAACAAGACCTTCTTAAATTCAGAAACTTCGGTAAAAAATCTCTTACAGAATTAGTTGAAGTGATTGAAGAGAAGAATCTTGAATTTGGAATGGACGTTTCAAAATATTTGGACTAAGTAGAAAGGAAATTAAATTATGCGTCATAGAGTAAAAGGTAGGAAATTAAGCCGCTCGGCATCTCACCGTAAAGCTACCATGCAATCCCTGACAATGGCTCTGGTAAAAGAGCACAGGATCGTAACTACTACAGCTAAAGCAAAAGAATTAAGAGGCTTCATCGAGCCATTGATTACAAGAGCAAAAGTTGATACACATCATAATCGTAAAGTTGTTTTTTCATCTTTGCAAAATAAAGATACGGTAACTGCTCTTTTCACCGAAGTCGGTCCAAAATGTAAAGATCGTCCGGGTGGTTATACACGAGTAATCAAAGCGGGATTTCGCAAAGGTGACGGAGCGGAACTTGCCATTATTGAGCTGGTAGATTATAACGACATTCAGCCTGAAGGCACTGCCTCTACTACCAAGAAAAAAACACGTAGAGCTGGGAAAAGTAATGTTCCTACCACTTCTGAAAAACCAGAGAAGGAGAGTGAAGCATTAACAGAAACTGTAGATGAGGCCTCGGACTCTGAAGAAAAAGATGTAGCCCAGGAACAAACTGAACCTGAGGAAGTAAAAGTAAAAGATTCATCTGAGGACGAAGCGTCTGAGGAAGAAAAAAAGTAAGAAATTTTATTTATTGTTTGGAAGTTTTACAATTGTAAAGCTTCCTTTTTTTATGCGGTGAAATTTATTTCCAAAGTTGGATTTTATCGTTTGTGTCAGTCCTGTTTTAGTAAAAATTATTGAAAAATAAGTTTGACATCGGGAGTGATTATGCCTTATCTTTGGTTTCTGTTTCGCAAATTATTTTAATCAATAAACGAGACACGTTCTTAGACATAATTGAAGTACAGATCAGATTGTTTGTGCGAGCAAAT
>JBBDNN010000079.1:0-2762 GCA_040877545.1 Balneolaceae bacterium | reverse complement strand
TTTTTAAACTATTTACAGGGTTTGCAATCGCTGCTTTTATGGATTGCCAGCTTACCGTCAGCAGGGCGATGATCAAAGCAGCACTTCCTGCCAGTACAAATATTCCCGGACCAATTTCTATCCGATAAGCAAAATCTGCCAGCCAAGTATTCATGGCGTACCAGGCAATTGGTATGGCAATCACAAAACCGATGGTTACCAGTTTTATGAAATCCTTAGAAAGTAGCCCCACAATATTAGCCACCGAAGCTCCCAACACTTTTCGAATGCCGATTTCTTTGGTGCGTTTTTCAGCAGAAAAAGCTGCCAAACCAAATAATCCAAGGCAGGCAATAAAAATAGCGATGCCTGCAAATGCTGAAAATGCACGGCTAAGTTTTTGATCTGTCTCGTACTGTTCTGCAAATTTCTCATTCAGGAAATAATAAGTTAGCGGATCTTTGGGCCATAAATTTGTCCATTCTTCTTGCAGGTAAATAATTAAAGATTGCACTTGCTCAGGATTGAATTTCAGTGCCAGCATGGTGTATGTAGCGTACTGAGTTGGGCTGGAGGGTTCCATCTGAATGTAAACAGGCCCAATGTTACTGTGAAGTGACCTGAAATGGAAATCCTTAACTACGCCTACAACGGTTGAACTATCAGCAAGCATTCTATTAACGGCATTTTCGGGTGCTCCCCAACCTAATCTTTCAACCATCGCTTCATTTATGACACGCGCATTATCGCGGTCGGTTATTCGGGCTTCTTCAAAATATCGCCCTGCTGCTAAGGTAAGATTTAATACATCATCATAATCAGCATCAGTTCTTAATGTATGTGCATAGAATTGATTTTCAGGGTCGTTAGGATCAAAGGCTTGGCCGGTGCGCATTCCAAAGCTTCCGGGAATATCGGTAGTTGCTGAAGCGCTAACTACTGCGGAATGATTTAAAGCAATTTCTTTAAACGTTTCGAGATTTCCTCGAATTTGGTGGGCGGGGATGTACATCACCTGATCATCTTCAAAACCAAGATCTTTCTCGAGTACAAACTGAAGTTGATTAAAGGCGATCAGCGTACAAATGATTAAGACGGTTGAAACAACAAATTGAAGCGTGACCAGTATTTTTCTGAAACCGCCTCCTTTTGAACTTTGAATAGATTTGGATTTTAATACTGTTGAAGGCTTGAATTGTGATAAAAAGAAAGCCGGATAACTTCCAGAGAAAATTCCAACTCCAATAGAAATCAGGAATAAAAGAGATAATAAAGAGCCTGTTTCTGCAAAGCTCATAACCAATTCCTTATCTATAAAATTATTGAAGAAAGGAAGAGCGAGTTCAGCAATAAACAAACCAACAATGAATGCAAATACAGAAACTAAAACGGCCTCTCCAATGAATTGCAGTATAAGTTGGGATTTTCCGGCACCTACTACTTTACGAACACCTACTTCGCGGGAACGCTGCATGGCGCGAGCGGTAGCTAAATTCATATAATTAATGCATGCCAAAATGAGGATGAACAATGCAATAGCTGAAAATATATAGATGTATTTTTTGTCTCCTTTGAATCCACTGGCTGACGAATGTTCAGATAAATAAAGCTCAGTAAGGGGAATAGAGAAAAATGATGTAGTTGATTCTTCTCCCAGATTTTTGGTGACCAATTCTGAAATTTTTGGGTTGATATCTTCCCAAGATGAACCTTTTTGTAATTGAACGTATGTATTAAACATACTTGCACGCCAAGAATCACGATGGGACTCTGAATAGGAGGTGTTCCTGATTGATGCAATTATATCAAACTCTACATAAGAATTGCGTTGCATATTTTCGGCAATCCCGGTTACTGTAAATTCACCTTCCCCATAACGATTGATAAAAATAGTTTTACCAATAGGATTTTCGTCTCCAAAATATTTTTCCGCTATTTCTTCAGTTATTACGACCGATTTGGGATCACTTAAAACAGACTTTGGGTTACCTGCTTTCAGTGGAAAAGAAAATATGTTAAAGAAGTCTTCAGAAACATGCATGATCCGGTCTTCTGTGGCAAAATCTTCTCCACCTACACTTACCTCTCCGGATCCGTTGTAAAGGGTAGTCAGAAAATGTTCAACTTCAGGAATTTCGTCCTTCATGGCAGAACCAACTGGAAAGGGGCTGCTTAACTCTTTACTGGTATTACCACCAAACGATCTCTCCATGCCCACAAAATGGATTTGATTACTATTTTCATGAAATTTATCGTAGCTGAGTTCATCACTTACGAAGAGTGAAATTAGAATTAAACTTCCCAGACCAATAGAAAGCCCAAGTACATTTATAATGGAGTAGGATTTATTCCTTCGGAAACTTCGCCAGGCAATTTTGATGTAGTTTTTAAGCATAGAGTAATGTGTTTGTGTGTTAAAGTGTTTACGTGCCGTTCGTGAACACTTTAACACATTCGTAACTTGTTTTTCTAATGATATTCAACAAGTGTGCCAAAGGTGAAAACCTGCTAATGAGAATACTCTAAGCCACTTCTTCTCAAGAATTTGTACGATTTGCAACACCCGCTGTTCGATTATGGACAGTGGAAAAGTGTTTACGTGTTAATGTGCTAAAACAACCTTAACACGTAAACACTTTTCCACATTAACACATTAATAAATCACACATAAAACCCTTCCTGCATATTCTCCGTCACCACGTGGCCGTCAAACAGGTGAACCACCCGTCGGGCGTAATCGGCGTCGTGCGGGGAGTGGGTTACCATTACGATCGTGGTTCCGG
>JBBDNN010000078.1:0-15584 GCA_040877545.1 Balneolaceae bacterium | reverse complement strand
ATAGTTGAAACCTCGATCGTTTTCTGCCGATATTTCAACATTGACACAACAGTAGGCAGGAATCTAAGATATCATAATTAACACAGGTGTTAATTAAAACGCATCCACTAAAGAATTCAATGTCTCACTTGGGCGCATTGCTTTAGTTACTATTTCCTCATCCGGCCAGTAATATCCTTTAATATCTACAGGGTTACCTTGAGCCGCATTCAGCTCATCCACAATTTTGGATTCATTTTTGGCAAGAGATTTTGCTATTTCAGTAAAACGAGACTGAAGGTCAGTATTTTTAGTCTGCTCAGCTAATCTTTTCGCCCAATATAGAGCCAGGTAAAAATGACTGCCACGGTTATCCAGCTCATTTACTTTTCGCGAAGGAGATTTATTATTTTCCAGGTAATCTGCTGTGGCCTGATCCAGCGTTTCAGCTAAGATTCGTGCTTTTTCATTGTCATAGGTTTTGCCGAAATGGTCAAGGGAAACTGCGAGGGCTAAAAACTCGCCAAGCGAATCCCATCGTAGATGACCTTCCTTTACAAACTGCTGCACATGTTTAGGGGCAGAACCGCCTGCTCCGGTTTCAAAAAGCCCGCCGCCGTTCATTAGCGGAACAATGGATAACATCTTGGCACTGGTTCCCAATTCAAGAATAGGGAAGAGATCGGTCAGATAATCCCGAAGAACATTTCCGGTTACAGAGATAGTGTCTTTTCCATCTTTAATTTGCTCAAGAGAAAATCTCATTGCATCAACCGGAGACAGAATTTGAATATCCAGTCCTTCAATGTCATGATCCTGAAGGTAAAGGTTTACTTTTTTGATAAGCTGTGCATCGTGAGCACGGTATTTATCTAACCAAAAAATTGCAGGGTCGCCGGTTTCCTTTGCACGGCTCACGGCTAATTTCACCCAATCCTGCACAGGCTCGTCCTTAACCTGGCACATGCGCCAAATGTCGCCTGCTTCCACAGAATGCTCGAGAAGAGTATCACCAGAATTATTCACTACCTGAACTTTTCCATTCCCGGGGATCTCAAACGTTTTATCGTGAGAACCATATTCTTCCGCTTTTTTAGCCATCAGGCCAACGTTGGAAACACTGCCCATGGTGGTTGGATCAAAAGCACCTTTCTTTTTACAGAATTCGATCACTTCCTGGTAAATACCGGCATAGCTGCTATCAGGGATAACAGCTTTTGCATCTTGAGAGTCACCATCCTTATTCCACATTTTTCCTGAAGTACGAATCATCGCCGGCATGGAAGCATCAATAATAACATCACTTGGTACGTGCAGGTTTGTGATATCCTTATCTGAATTTACCATGGCAAGATCAGGGCCGTCTGCATAACAGGCTTTAACATCAGCTATAATTTGGTTTCGATGAGTTTCCGGAAGTTCTTCAACTTTTGAAAGAAGATCTCCCAAGCCATTATTTACATCTACACCTAACGAGGTGAGCGTGCTGCCATGTTTGTCGAATACCACTTTGAAATAGGCTTTAACGGCATGACCAAAAATAATTGGATCGGAAACTTTCATCATGGTGGCTTTCATATGTAGAGAAAAAAGCACCCCCGATTCATTGGCATCTTCGATTTGCTCATCCAGGAATTTGAGCAATGCCTTTTTATTCATAACTGTGGCATCGATCACTTCTTCGGACAGGAGGGGAGTGCTTTCTTTCAAGACAGTACTTTTGCCATCTTCATCAACAAACTCAATACGCACATCATCCTTATCAGAAACTGTAACAGACTTTTCATTGCTGTAGAAATCTCCGCCGCTCATGGTTGCAACGTGTGACTTCGAATCTGAACTCCATTCACCCATGGGATGTGGGTTTTTTCTCGCATACTGCTTCACTGCTTTAGGAGCTCTTCGGTCTGAATTTCCTTCCCTCAAAACAGGATTAACCGCACTTCCCTTTACTTTTTCGTAGCGTGATTTTATCTCTTCTTCTTCCTTATTCTTCGGTTCTTCTGGATAATCAGGAAGATTGTAACCCTGCGACTGCAATTCTTTGATTGCAGTTTGTAGCTGCGGAATAGAAGCACTGATATTTGGCAGTTTGATGATATTTGCTTCAGGCTTTTTCGCCAGTTCACCTAATTCCCCCAGTGCATCTGGTACTTTTTGATCCTCAGATAAATAATCCGGAAAATTTGCAAGAATACGACCTGCAAGCGAAATATCTTTAGTTCCAACCAAAATACCTGCCGATTTTGTAAAGATTTCAATTATCGGCAACAAAGAATGCGTTGCTAAATAAGGGGCTTCATCAGTTTTTGTGTAAATGATTTTGGAGGTATCTGCTGTAGTCATTCTTTTAATAAGATTATTTTGATGATATTCGATTTGTCAGAATCAATATTCCAGATGCTGTTGCAAGGCTTGGAGTTTAAGGATTTTCAGAGGAATATGAGAATAAGGATTGAGCTAAATCCAGATTGGTGAGATAACAGATTCGATGTAACCATGGTTCAATGAATTCCACCCAGTCATCCCGGCTCTGGATGTGTCTTTCGACATATTTGGCCAGGATTACTTTTTTGTTTTAACTGTAAAATTCCCTCTGCAAACTTTAACACCTTGATAGACATTCTCAATCACATTCCATTTAGTTAGTGTAGGTATAATTCGTATATTTGTACTCAATCTAAATAAGCGTGCAAAACAGCAAGGTTCGATACCCTGAAATGGATTTTGCACCGCAGTATCACAAATTTAAAGATTTTAAAATGAGTGAAGTAAGCGAAACAGAAGCCTTAGAATCGATGATCGGTGAAGACTATAAATATGGTTTCACCACTGACGTTGAGTATGAAGAATTTCCTACCGGACTTAATGAAGATATTATTCGGGAACTTTCAGCACGAAAAGGAGAACCTGAATGGATGTTGGATTTCCGTTTGAAAGCATATCGTGGGTGGAAAGAAATGAAGGAACCAAGCTGGTTCAATGCCACCTACCATAAGCCCAAATTCGATAGCATTCAGTATTATTCCGCACCCAAAAAGAAGCCGGAATTGGATAGCATGGATGATGTAGATCCTAATATCCGGGAAACTTATGAGAAATTGGGGATTCCGCTTGAGGAGCAAAAAATGCTTTCCGGGGTTGCCGTAGACGCTGTTTTTGACAGTGTGTCTATTTTTACATCCTTCAAAGAAAAACTCGCCGAAGCAGGTGTAATTTTCTGCTCAATGTCAGAAGCAATCCGTGAGCATCCTGAGCTGGTTAAAAAATATATAGGCTCCGTTGTGCCTGCACGGGATAATTTTTATGCAGCGTTAAACTCCGCAGTATTTACGGATGGCTCTTTCTGCTATGTTCCTAAAGACACTATTTGTCCGATGGAATTGTCAACCTATTTCAGGATTAACAATATGAATTCCGGTCAGTTTGAGCGGACATTGATTATAGCCGAAGACAATAGTCAGGTAAGTTACCTCGAAGGCTGTACAGCACCGATGTATGATGAAAATCAGTTACATGCCGCTGTGGTTGAATTGGTAGCCCTTGAAAACGCGGAAATCAAATATTCCACCATTCAAAACTGGTATGCCGGCGATGAAAAAGGAGTGGGCGGTATTTATAATTTCGTAACCAAACGAGGAATCTGTAAAGGTGATAATTCCAAGATTTCCTGGACCCAACTCGAAACCGGATCTGCAGTTACTCTGAAATATCCCAGCGTGATTTTACAGGGTGATAATTCAGTTGGTGAATTTTATTCAGTTGCCGTTACTACTAAAAGGCAACAGGCTGATACTGGAACAAAAATGATCCACCTTGGCAAGAACACAAAAAGCACCATTATTTCTAAAGGTATTTCGGCCGGCGAATCCAACAACAGTTATCGTGGAGAAGTACGGATAGGTAAAAAAGCGGATGGAGCACGGAATTATTCTGTATGCGATTCCATGCTGATAGGGCAAACCTGCGGCGCACATACCTTCCCGTATATTTCATCCCAAAATCCTACTGCAAGTGTTGAGCATGAAGCTTCAACATCAAGAGTAGGAGAGGAGCAAATATTTTACCTGATGCAACGGGGAATCAGTGAGCAAGATGCTATTTCCATGATTATAAACGGCTTTGTAAAAGAAGTATTGAAAGAACTACCGCTCGAGTTTGCAACAGAGGCTAATGCATTGTTAAACGTAAAATTAGAAGGTAGCGTTGGGTAGATATTTTTTATTATCGACTTTCCAATTTATAAGCAATTAGAAAAATTTCAAACAGACAATTCAAAAAACAAATAACGTGTTAGAGATTAAAAACCTACACGCCGTAGTTGAAGGCGAAGACGAAGAAATCCTCAAAGGGGTAGACCTTACTGTTAATAAAGGGGAAATCCATGCGATCATGGGCCCTAACGGAAGTGGTAAAAGTACTCTTTCAAAAGTAGTAGCAGGTCATCCGGAGTATGAAATGACTGAAGGTGAGATCCTTTTCAATGGCGAAGACATCACTGAAATGGATGCCGATGAAAGAGCCCATTTAGGGTTATTCCTTGCTTTTCAGTATCCGGTTGAAGTTCCGGGAATCACTAATAAAACATTGCTTCGCGAGGCCTATAACACCATTGCCCGCTCAAGAGATGAGGATGAATTGGACCCGCTTGAGTTTGAAGATTACCTGGTAGACCGTCTCAAGATTATCGACATGAAAGATTCGTTCCTGGAGCGCAGCATCAATACCGGATTTTCAGGTGGAGAGAAGAAAAAGAATGAGGTTTTCCAGATGGCGGTACTGAATCCAAAACTCGCTTTTATGGATGAAACCGACTCCGGCCTCGACATCGATGCGCTGAAAGTTGTATCAGACGGCATCAACAAGATCGCCGGCCCTGAGAATGCCATTGTATTGATTACGCACTACCAGCGACTTCTGAACTACATCACCCCGGATTTTGTGCACGTGATGATAGACGGGAAACTGGTTAAATCAGGAGATAAAAATCTTGCGCTTGAACTTGAAGAACAAGGCTACGACTGGTTAGAAAATAAAGCACTGTTAAACGGAGAGCCTCAGTAATGAGTAATTTGGTAAAAGAAAAAGAAACGTTATTAAATTTTATAGATGCTGATCTGGAATCATCCTCTGATGTGGAAGTAATTTCTGCTTTGAATGAGAAAGGTTTATCAAATCTTTCTGAATTCAACTTCCCTACAAAAAAAGATGAGGACTGGCGATTTACCGACCTGAGATCTATTTCCAGGAGTTCATTTGTTTCTGTGAAGGATGCAGGCGCGAAGCCGGCCGGGGATTTAAGTAAATACTTTCTTCCCGAAGCAGAAAATACACGTCTTGTTTTTGTAAATGGGGAATTAGACCTGGATTCATCCAAGGTAAGTGGCCTGCCTGATAATGTAATTGTGGGAAGTTTAGCCGCGGCGGGTGACTCCAAATTGATTGATATACATCTCGGCAAATACACCAACTATGATGAAGACAGAGATGTTTTTGCCGCTTTTAATGATGCAAACTTCAGAGATGGTGCATTTATATATGTTCCTAAAGAAACAAAAGTAGAAACTCCCATTCATATTTTGAATGTATTTACCGATGCTGAGAAGCCTTTTTTCGTTACTCCACGCCTTCTTTTTGTAGGGGAGATGTATTCCAAGGCAACTATCGTTGAGGAGCATATCGGTCTTGCAGAAAACAACTATCTGAATGTGCCGGTTGCAGAATTTAAACTGTTTGAAGGCGCTCATGTGCATCATGCCAGAATTCAGCGCGACAGCAAGCAGGCGTCTCATGTTTCGCGTCCTATTGCCAACATCGATCAACATGCCGAATATCATTCCTACACTATATGTTTGGGAGCGAAGTTATTCCGCAATGATCCGCGCGTAGTGCAAAATGCGGAAGAAGTAGATTTCACCGTAGATGCACTTGTATTAATTGATGGTGATCAAATTGCTGATACTCATTCAATTATGGACCACAGAAGAGCGCATGCCACAAGTCATCAGCTGCATAAAGTGGTGGTGAATGATAATGCGCACTCCATCTTCAACGGAAAGATTTTTGTAGCAAAAGACGCGCAGAAAATTGACTCTTTCCAGGAAAACAGGAATCTATTATTGAGTGAAGGCGGTACCGTTCACACCAAACCTCAGCTGGAAATTTTTGCCGATGATGTGCTGTGTTCGCACGGCGCAACTATTGGTCAGTTAAGTGATGATGAAGTATTTTACCTGCAAAGCCGTGGATTAACGGAGCAGAAATCCCGTGAGTTGCTGGTTTATGCTTTCACACTCGAAAGCATCGAAAATATGGAAGTAGAATCAGTACACAAGTTGCTGCTTGAGGAAGTAGTGAAGTACACCAATCGTGACGAGAAGTTTGTAGCGGTGGGGTAATCGTTTATAGACCTTGAAACCTTAGAGGTTTTTCACGAAGTGATCCCTTTGGGAAAAAACCTCCAAGGTTTTGCTTGTAAAGTTAAAAACAATGGAAGACATCTTAAAAAAAGAATCACTGACACTTACAACTGATTGGAACGCAATCCGTAAGCAGTTTCCTGTACTTCAACGAGAAGTAAAAGGAAATCCATTGGTATATCTTGATAACGGCGCTTCCAGCCAAATGCCGCAGCCTGTTATCGACCGGATAAATGAATATCACTCTAACGAGCACGCCAATGTGCACCGGGGAATTCATTCGCTCAGCCAGGTGGCTACCGATGCCTTTGAATCTACCCGCACAAAAGTGAAGGAGCTGATTAATGCGCGGCATCTCGAAGAAATTATATACACTACCGGGACTACCGATGCTATAAATTTAGTAGCGCAATCATACGGCCGGATGCATTTTAATGAAGGCGATGAGATTATTATTTCCGAAATGGAACATCACGCCAACATTGTACCCTGGCAGATGATTGCCGAGCAAACTGGTGCACAACTCAAAGTTATTCCCATGAATGAAGACGGGGAATTGCTTATGGATGCATACAATGATCTGCTTTCTGATCGCACCAAAATGGTCGCTGTAGTTCATGTTTCAAATGCTTTAGGGACGATCAATCCCGTGCATGAAATTATTGAAGCGGCTCACAAAAAAGATATTCCCGTTTTGATTGACGGCGCCCAGGCGGTGCCGCATTCTGTGGTGGATGTTCAGGAACTGGATGCAGATTTCTATGCGTTTTCTGCCCATAAAATGTGCGGCCCTACCGGTTTTGGTATTTTATATGGAAAGAAAGAACTGCTTCAGGATATGCCTCCATATCGAGGAGGAGGGGATATGATTGATAAGGTGACCTTTGAGAAAACCACCTGGAATGACCTTCCCCATAAATTTGAAGCAGGAACGCCGCCTATTGCAGCCGGAATCGGTTTTGGTGCCGCTATCGATTATCTGAATGAAATTGGTTTTGAAAATATAAGAAGGCGTGAAGCTGAATTGCTGAAATATGCTGCTTCTGAAATGAAAGCCATTGATGGTGTTCGAATTTTTGGAACAGCAAAAGAAAAAGCCTCGGTAATTTCATTTTTGATCGATGATATACACGCTGCCGATGCGGGAACTATCCTGGATCAAAAGGGAATAGCGGTGAGAACCGGACATCATTGCGCACAACCGTTAATGCAGTTTTTTGATATTCCGGGTACGGTTCGGGCTTCTATTTCGTTCTATAATAATGAAGAGGATATCGACCGCCTGGTAAATGGGATTAAATATGTACAAGATTTTTTTGATAATTAAAGGAGATAACAATGGCTAAAATTAAAGAAATAGAACGCACACCAAATCCTGATGCAATGCGATTTGTGCTTGGCGAACCACTTACAAATGGAGTAACCCGTTCCTTCGAGAATAGCATGGAAGCAGAGGGAGATGAGCTGGCAGAAGCTTTATTTGCGATCGACAGCGTCATCAACGTCTATTATGTAGATAAATATGTAACCGTTACGCAGGATGGAAAAGCAGTTTGGTCTGAATTACTTCGGAAACTCGCTCCTCCAATCCGCGATGCACAGCCGCTTACAAATGTAGAAGAAGATTCGGAAGTACATGTAAGTAAAGAAGCACAAGATTCTGATGACCCAAGACTGCTTGAGATCAAAAGAATGCTGGACGAGCAGGTTCGTCCTTATTTACTTGCTGATGGCGGTGGATTAAAAGTACTTGGCCTGGAAGCAAACCGGCTCAAGGTTCACTATCAGGGTGCTTGCGGAACATGTCCAACCGCTACCACGGGAACCTTGTACGCCATCGAAAGCATGGTGAAGCGTATTGATCCTGAAATACAGGTTGTATCGGTTTAATTTTAAAGTAGAAGATTATGGAACTTTCAATTAGCGAAAAAGCGTCTGAACGCATTGATCAAATCCGCAAAGAAAAAGAAGTGCCGCAGGATGCATTTCTGAGGATTGGTGTAGTTAGCGGGGGATGCTCCGGCCTTACCTACGATCTGGATTTCGATCCCAAAGGCAAAGCCGAAGAAAGCGACAAGGTATTCGATGTAGATGGCCTGAAAATCCTCGTAGACATGCGCAGCTTCTTATATCTGGCAGGAACCGAGCTGGATTACTCCGAAGGCTTAAACGGGCAGGGTTTCCATTTCAAAAACCCAAATGCCACCCGTACCTGCTCATGCGGAGAATCATTCTCTATATAATTTTCAATGCTCAGTGTTAAATGTTAAATGCTCGCTAAGCATTTAACATTTAACACTTAAAATTTAACATTCCAATGCCCGAAGCAATCGTCAATAAAATCCAGCAGAACACAAAGCTCGTCACCATTGATCTGCAAAAATTTCACGATGTAACTCCCATCGAAGAACTTGACATCAAACAATTTCTATTTCAGGAGCTATTACTGAAGGAAAAAGACTTTCGGGAACAGTTGGAGAATTTCGATTGGAGTCAGTATCAAGACAAGTATCTCGCTGTGTATTGCAGCACAGACGCCATCATCGCTCCCTGGGCCTGGATGTTAATCACCTCTCATGCCTCAGAATTTGCAAAGGAAGTCTTTCTGAAAAAACCAGCTCAAATACCCCATGAGCTTTACCAGCGGGCAATAGAACCATATGACTGGAGCCAATACCAGGACAAATTTGTGCTGCTGAAAGGCTGCGGAAAAATTCATGTGCCTGATTCTATTTATTTACTTGCTACAAATAAATTGATGGGAGTCGCAAAGAAGATTATGTACGGGGAAGCTTGTTCCAATGTGCCCGTCTGGAGAAAAAAGTCTTGTTGAGCGTTCCTGGGAATGATCTGAGTATCCCACCATAACAAGGGGTTGTAACCCTTGTTATGGTGCGGGCGCGGGTTGATGAAACAGAAGGACTATCGGTTTGGGGATTCTGGATTCTGAATGCTTTCATCACCACTAAATGATCTGATGGATTTCTCATCTGCTCGCTCGGTAAGGCCAAATGCTCATTTCCACCAACGGTCAGACGAGCTGGAAGCTTTCAGACCGAGTCTCAAAAGTCTTCAGTGGAAGGATCTTTGCAGATTATGCACAGGCGCTTATTCCAACCTGGAACCTTTTTCCAACACCGGCAAGGGGTTGCAACCCCTTGTCAGGGTTCGATCGGGCAATGCCTCGCAGAGGTGTAGGATAAAATGTATGGATTCCAGAACATGAGAAATATTGCTGCCATTTAGTTATCTTTAATAAGAAATTAAGATGAAAATAAAGCCCAATGACACGCAAAACACTCATCAAAAAAACAGTAGATCAGCTTAAAAAGCTTCCTGATCGAGGTTTATCGATTTTTACCATTACCCTTCACCAATCTTAGATACTTAGATAATGGAAACCATTAAGCTGAAATCAAATATTCATAAAATAATTGATAGAATACAAAGCGAGGAATTGCTGCAAACGCTTTATGACTTTCTAAAAGTTCGGGAAAAAAGTACCCCGGGCGCACTGTGGAAGTCCTTGACAAAAGAACAAAAAAAGGAAGTCTTAGCAGCCTATGAAGAATCAGAAGATGATACAAACCTGATAAGCAAAGATGAATTATTTAATAGATGAGCATCTTTTTAACCAAGAGAGCTGAAAAGAATTACCACAGCATTAAAAAATTTATCAGCGAAGAGTGGGGCGAAGCGGTGTCGGTTGCATTTGAACAAAAAACCAAGGATTTTTTTGAATTATTGGAAAAATTTCCTGAATTGGGTGGACTTGAATTTTTTGATAAAGAAATTCGTGGATTCCAACTTACCCGGCAAACCAGAGTCTTCTATAGAATCAAGGAAGATAGCATCATTATTCTTTCCTTTTTTGATGTAAGGCAAAATCCCGCTAAATCCCCTAAATAAATCAAACTTTCACCACAGATCTTAGAATTTCCTGCTCCAATGTGCCCGTCTGGAGAAAAAAGTCTTGTTGAGCGTTCCTGGGAATGATCTGAGTATCCCACCATAACAAGGGGTTGTAACCCTTGTTATGGTGCGGGCGCGGGTTGATGAAACAGAAGGACTATCGGTTTGGGGATTCTGGATTCTGAATGCTTTCATCACCACTAAATGATCTGATGGATTTCTCATCTGCTCGCTCGGTAAGGCCAAATGCTCATTTCCACCAACGGTCAGACGAGCTGGAAGCTTTCAGACCGAGTCTCAAAAGTCTTCAGTGGAAGGATCTTTGCAGATTATGCACAGGCGCTTATTCCAACCTGGAACCTTTTTCCAACACCGGCAAGGGGTTGCAACCCCTTGTCAGGGTTCGATCGGGCAATGCCTCGCAGAGGTGTAGGATAAAATGTATGGGTTCGAGAACATGAGAAATATTGCTGCCATTCAGTTATCTTTAATAAGAAATTAAGATGAAAATAAGCCCAATGACACGCAAAACACTCATCAAAAAAATAGTAGATCAGCTTAAAAAGCTTCCTGATCGAAAAGTAAGAGAGATTTCTGATTTTGCCGATTTCCTTTCGCAGAAAATTGAAAATGAAGAGCTTGTAAAAGGCATAGAAAAGTTAGCCTCAGATTCATTTAATTTTCTGGAGGATGAAGAGGATCTTTATTCTCTTGAAGATCTCAAAGAAAAATATTAGTTGTGAAAGAAAGGCGATCTTGTTTTAATCCCCTTTCCTTTCACCGATCTTAGCGGAGACAAAATAAGGCCTGCTCTTATTTTCATAGCTAATGAACTTGATGTAACTGTTGCCTTTCTAACTACCCAGCTAAAATGGGATGAAAACGATAGCTTAGAAATTAATCCAACTCCTGAAAATGGATTAAAAAAGCTTTCTTTGATTCGTTTAAATAAACTCACAACCATACAAAAAGAGTTGATACTTGGAAAACTGGGAGAGATTACATCTGAAGAAGTACAAGAAGTGAATCGAATTTTAAAAGATTTGTTTAAGCTTTTTTGATGTCAGGTGAGCGAGAATTCCGGCTTTGTTGCCCCCAACGCGCTCCATCAGACGAACGAAGTCGTCAGTTATATCGAAGGTTTAAAAATTAAAGTAATTGGATTAGAAGATCTGAAAAAAAATAAGAAGGCGGTAAGTAGATTTAAGGACCTGGATGATTTAGAAAATTTGAAATAATTATGATTTTCCGTCATCACCATTGTTGAGCCCTTCAGGGTTCTTT
The DNA here is from genome assembly GCA_040877545.1 of Balneolaceae bacterium. Lineage (GTDB taxonomy): Bacteria > Bacteroidota > Rhodothermia > Balneolales > Balneolaceae > Gracilimonas. The sequence goes on along the minus strand of JBBDNN010000078.1, from coordinate 3,990 downwards.
TTTTATGTCCGTCATTTCTCCACCAGTTTCCGCTGCGCTTCACCGATGGCTTTTTACATTCAATCCATTCGGGATTGTTAAATACCTGACCCTGAAAGGGTCCAATTCGAATAACGCTGGGGAAACCCGGCGATGAAGAAGTGCCCACATTCACCGAAAAGGCCATAGCCGCCGCAGGCGGCTTAAGAAGAACTCATTCAAAGCCTGTCATCCCGCACAAAGCGGAGCGCAGATGCGGGATCTCCCGGAAACTGCTTGGGATAGCAAACAAGAAAGTTTCGACTCTGCGGGAGCCTGGTAAAAACCTGTTTAGCTCTGACCGCGCCTGCGACCACGGCATGTGGCGAAAAATCCCCTGCATCGTCCTTCTGAAGGTACTCCTGAAGAATCTTTGCCGGTGATGTTTATAAACGTATAAAAACTCCTGTGCTCCGCTAAAAGCAAAGGCCCTTCGGAGGTATCTTCAGGCTGACTGGGTGGCCAGCGAACGTGGTGGTGTTGAATTTGGATGAATGGATGCAAGGATGGACAGGATTTCAAATCCATTCATCCAAAAATCTGGCGCTAAAAAAATTGCCATTAACCCCTGGTCCGGCTGATTAAGGGGTATTTTTCAGGATTTTTTATTGATTTCTGGTGTACATCCACATCTAAATCCGGCCAATAAAAATGGTTTTTAGAAGGATTTTCAACATTCAGCACTTCTTCAATAGTAGCTTCTTTAAACCAGGGAAAATGCATATAAGGTAAAAAATATTCTTTGCCTTCATGAAGCAGCCATATCCCGTGTGATGAAATATTTGTTACTTCTGTTTTATTGTTGGAAGTGATTATTCCAGCTTTTCCTGATTTCATCCTGATGTTCTTCTACTTGTTCAATTATCTCACTTATTTGTTTTGAGCTTAAACCAAATGAAGATTGAAGCTCAATGTTAGGGTCCAGCCATATTTTGGCCTCACCTTCGGCATGTATAACGTGAATATGAATTCTTTCTTCTTCTCTGGAAAAGAAAAAGAACCAATATCCTTTGTATCTGAATACTGTAGGGACTCATATTTTAATTTACTAATTCCCCGTAGATCTTTCCAGTCTTTAGCGGAGCGGTGCCGCTTACGCAAACGGCATGTGGCGAAAAATCCCCTGCATCGTCCTTCTGAAGGTACTCCTGAAGAATCTTTGCCGGTGATGTTTATAAACGTATAAAAACTCCTGTGCTCCGCTAAAAGCAAAGACCCTTCGGAGGTATCTTCAGGCTGATGTAGTGTAGCCAGCGAACGCATGCTAAATGAGGAAAAGACCATAGCCGCCGCAGGCGGCTTAAGAAGAACTCATTCGAAGCCTGTCATCCCGCACGAAGCGGAGCGCAGATGCGGGATCTCCCGGAAACTGCTTGGGATAGCAAACAAGGAAGTTTTGCTCTGCGGGAGCGTTTGTTAAACCCTTTCAGGGTTCTGGTTCTTTGGCTTGCCATTGCCCCCGATTTCGCTGCGCTTCACCAGGGGTTATTCACATTCAATCCCATTCGGGATTTATATGTATACGCGATGTTGAATTTGGATGAATGGATGCAAGGATGGACAGGATTAATAATCCGTTCATCCAAAAATCTGGCGCATCCAAATTCAGATTATTTGGGATGCTAAATGAGGAAAAGACCATAGCCGCCGCAGGCGGCTTAAGAAGAACCCATTCGAAGCCTGTCATCCCGCACGAAGCGGAGCGCAGATGCGGGATCTCCCGGAAACTGCTTGGGATAGTAAACAAGGAGCTTGCCACTCTGCGGGAGCCTGGTAAAAACCTGACAGGTTTGATCCGCCCACCTTTCCATAGAATATCAAACCATTCCGCCTACGGCCGGAACGGTTTACGACATTTTTGCCGACTAATAATAATTAAAGCAATATAAAAATTTAATTGCGTTTATTAAGAAAAATTAATTAAGTTTGCCTTGTAACATTTCGGGGCGGGAAAACTCTTGTAGCAAAACGAAGCCCAAAACCGGGATTAAAAAAATTAATTTACTTTGATGAAATCATTTATAACCTTTTGCCAAAGTAAAAAAACAACGTTTTAACAAAACAAACCAAAAACAAATAGGAGACCATCATGGGTCAACAACAATTACTTCTCGTAATATTAGTAACAATAATTGTAGGGATAGCCACAGTAGTAGCTATCAACGTATTCGGAACCAGTGCAGCTTCTGCTAACGCAGATGCCGTGCGTAATGATGTGCTTGGAATCGCTTCCTCAGCTCAAGGTTGGTATATTAAACCGGAAATGATGGGCGGTGGAGGAAATTCTTTTGATGGAATGACTTTCAATGATTTCAACTTTTCAGCTGATAGTATTGATACTAATGATGGACTTAGTGCAGTTAACATGAATGGCACTTATGTTATTGTAAATAGTGATCAAACTTTTACAGTAACAGCTCATCCCGCAAGTGATGAGGATTATGACGCAAGTGAGGATTTCCCCACTGCTTCAACTGGAGGTCGACTAGTGGCTACAGTTAGTAAGGGTGGTGTAGATTGGGATTAAATCCTTAATTATATCTTTAAATAATAAAAAGGGCTTCTATTTTAGAAGCCTTTTTTATTTCTATTTAATGGAACCGGTTTCCTCATCCTTTTGCTTTTAAAACATCTACTACTTATGAAATATTTTTCTTTTTTAATTTTATTAAGTTTTATGATTTCTTGTTCATCTGAAAAAACAAAATCAGAAATTGAATTTTTTCCATCTCTCGAATTGCGCGATGGTTTTTATTATAAAAAAGATTCTAATGAACCATTTACTGGGTCTACAGAATCTACTTATTCTACGGGAGATCCTTATGTTTCAGCCTCTTTTAAAGATGGTAAATTTGATGGGAGATATACTGCATGGCATTTAAGTGGTCATAAAATGGGAGAATCAAATTATGCGAATGGCATAAAAGAAGGGATTTCAATAGCCTGGCATGAAAACGGAAATAAAGCAAGTGTAGTTAATTTTAAAAATGACAAACGAGAGGGAAAACTTGAGATATTTTTGTTGACTGGTGATAAAAGTACAGAAGCTTTTTTTAAAGCCGATAACTTAGATAGTACTTACACCCGCTGGGATATGGATGGAAATGTGATTTCGGTTGAGATGTACGAGGAGGGAGTGTTAGTTGAGTGATTGGGGGAAATTGGTTATTGAGAGACTTTGCCCTCTTTCGTAATACCTGGTCGTGCCAAAGGCATGTATGAAAATTAAAATCAAGAAAAAATACGGATTTCATTAAGTGAGAATCACTTTACTGATTTTGCCCTCGTTCCGAACGTCCTCGTTCGTAATGCCTGGTCGTGCCATAGTCATTCCCTTGGGAGAACCTCCCGGTTCAATGGTGTTGCCACTCAGCCGACAAATAAAGTACAGGAATAAGACTGCCTCAGGAGATCTTTCACTCCATTCCGCTTCGCTGCATTGCCCTCGTTGAGAACTTCCAGTTCGCAATGCCTGGTCGTGCCATAGGCATCCCCTTGGGGGAACCTCCCGGTTCCAGTATATAGTGAATCAACCACCAAATAAAGTTACAGGGATAAGCCTGTCAATCCCAAATAAAAATTCTGAGCTTAAACCGATTTTGAACCAAGAGGTTCAGACCAGGCGTATCCCAACCGGAGGTTGTGGAACGAGGTAAACCTTTTCTAAAGCCGACGAATTAGACAGCACCTGCACCCGCTGGGATATGGATGGCAATGTGGTTTCTGTTGAGGTGTACGAGGAGGGAGTGGTGATTGAGTGATGGGGGAAATTAGTTATTGAGAGACTTAGAGATTGAGCTGGAATTTTAGGCATATTGTAAACATAGAACCGGGTTGTTGGGATAAAAAGGTCGATTCTACTTAGACAGGCAGGAAAGTATCCATTTAAAATGTTATTTTTAAATCAAAAGGAGAAACATGGGAAAAGTTTATAAAGCCATATTAAAGAATGGAAGGTTAAGCTGGATTGAT
>JBBDNN010000077.1:0-72167 GCA_040877545.1 Balneolaceae bacterium | reverse complement strand
GGGGTGATGGATGGTGTTTCTCCTAATCACCGTATTTCCTTTTTCGAAGGCAATGTCCACTAGTTACTGCGGAATCAATTTCTGGTAAGGGCGTACACCAAAATATTAACACCCATCTGGAGGGCTTTCTGGCGAAGTTCAGGTGGATTGTTGTGGATTTCAGGGTCTGCCCATCCATCACCCAGATTAGACTCTACGCTGTAGAAAACCACAAGCTTCCCCTCCCTGAATATTCCATAACCGCGCGGAGCTTCATTATCATGTTCATGGATTTTGGGAAGCCCGTCGGTGAATTCAAAAACCAGGTTATAAATCGAGTGGTTGAAAGGTATTTCCACGAAGTCTTCATCGGCAAAAACCTCTTTCATAGCTGGACGAATAAATTCATCCAGTCCATAATCATCATCTATATACAAGAACCCGCCGTTTTCGAGATACTCGCGTACATTACGGGCTTCGGCAGAACTGAGGGTAATATTTCCGTGTCCTGTTAAGAAAACAAAGGGATATGAATGTAATTCAGCACTTCCCACAGAGACATCTTTAAAGGAATCAGAAATATTAATTGGCACATTATTTTTAGTAAAACGAATCAGGTTTTGAAGGGAAGAAGGATCGTTATACCAGTCGCCCCCGCCACGATATTTGGCCCGGGCAATTTCAAAATCTCCGGTGGCCTGAGCGTAGGCTTCAGCACACACAATGAAGGAGGAGATAATTATTAAAAGAAATGATACTAGACGCATAAATTAATTTTTAGGAATAATGAGGAAATTTTGTTCAATTGCTGCCCGCCGAATAATAAACATTCTATGAAACCACTTATTATTTTTTTAATGGTGATTTGTTATAGCTCCGATATAACAGCACAAAGAGTAGCGCCCGCACAAAATAATTTTCCACAGCACAATACTTTTCAGCAAGTATCCACAATAACAGCTTATGAACAAAGTATTTCTGATGATTTTTTGTTTTTAGTGGATGATGACATTCAGCGGGTGATATTTAATCCTGCCAGAGCCTCTACCTTATCCAATTCATTTATCAGCACATCTATTAAAACCGGAAGTAATACGAACTTTACCTCGGCAGGTTTAGTACCTGTTAAATCAGGTCAGTGGTTTTACTCTGTAGGTGGAGTTGTGAATTCTCTAAACAGATCGGAAGATTTAACTGATGTTGTAGAAAACCAAGGCAGTTCTGAATCGGGAGCATTTATCCATAATGATTATAGCAACAGGATTAGAACTTCCAATACTGAATATAATCATACAAATGAACAGGCTGAGTTCAGGCTGCTGAAGATTTTTGGAGATAATAATTCAGTAGCAATGGGTATTTTCGGAGGGTATTCACAGAACCGTTATCAAAGAATTAGTGAATCAGAAGAGGTTCGAAATAGAGTTCAGGAGATATTCGAAGAGGATACATTAGTCCATGGAAGAACCGAACATGACGTTTATCTTGATGAGAGATACCAGAATGAAAATCAAAAACAGTTCACATTAGGTTTTGAATATTACAAATGGAGAAATGGTAATGACAGGAAACATCGATTGTATGTTCAAAATAATATCTATACCTCATCTGCCAATCAAACAAATCTAGAGACAAGAGAGGATGAAGTGGTTGATAGAAGGGTGCCTGAGGTCCGCAATCAGAGCAGCAATAACAATCATCAAAACCATTAATGAAAAAAACGTGAACCCTTTACAGGTGAGGTATGATGGGTATCAAAACGTGCAAGTAAATTGGCTGGGTAATGATTACTGGTTTGTAAATATAAAAGCACTATACAGTTTCGGTAAAGCTGATAATGAAAACCTTTATAATCGAAATAGAGAAGACATACGCAATAACGAAATAATTTCATCAGAGGAAATAAACAGGCAGAACGAGATTCTCGATACTGGTGACAAATTTTACCTCGGACACATTTCTACAGGGTATGCCATTACACTTTCAGAGAATGATTATGCGTTATTTACGGGGTTGAATCCTTTCTATGAATACAGTGCATTAAAAACTTCTGGTATAGACCTATTCGCTCAAGTCGATTTTGATGAGGTATTACATACAATGGGATTGCTTGTGCCAATATATGCCTCCCTTTCAATTTCAGATAATTTTGGTATGTGGGGTGGTGCAAATCTCAGAGGTCAAATAGATAATAATATTAGAAAAGAAGAAAAATATTTCGAGCCTGGGGACACAAATCTTATGGATTTTGAATTTCCTGTCAAAAGTGATTATAGACAAAAGAGTATTTCAACATCCCAGGTCCTATACCTTGGTTTTAAATTCGATCACAAATCAGGTTTTAGTGTCGTTACTAATGTTCGGGGGAATTTGTCAAGTGTGCAAAACTGGTTTATTGACCTACGCTTTTCATTTTGACCAATCAGGGGCGCTTTAGGTAAATAGCTACAGTATCTGAAGCTAACGAGCCAAATATTCCAATTCCTCCTTCTATGTTATAAATAACATTTTGTATCTCTCCGGGAGACAAAGACGATCCTCCAAGCTGAACAGATTGTGATCGGACAAAATCATACACATTATCGTCCATCGTATTTGCCACCAATAGGTTTTCTTCGTAATAAGAAAACCCACTCCAGGGATACTTGATAGTATTAGATCCATCCTCGTTCACCTTAAAATTTCCCTCATTGATAATGTCGGAGCTGTTGTTTGCAAGAAGTTTTATATCCCTTGGATCTCTTCCTCTCTCTTCAAAAAGTTCTCTGTAGAATGGAGTAAATTTACTTTCCTCGGGCCCGGGACTGATGGCATTGAAAATAAAAATATTTTGCCGTTCTGGATAAGAACTTTCACTCACGGTCACTTCCACCTGTTCAGAAGAGCGGTAGACGATTGAATCGGGAAGGGTGTTCACAATTTGGAAGGTGTCTGGTACTATTGTATGAGCATAGATATTTTCATTGGTATTGGGGAAGGTGATTTCAAGTTCATACGTTCGTAGAGGCAAAACTGTATGAGAATCTGTGGCAGAATACTTGCCGGTGGAGGATAATTCATAATAAATAACTTCTTCAATTTCGCTGTGAGGCCCTTCTGAGAGCAACCTGACTTCTATATTAGCATTATCAACACCGTAACTACTAGTAGAATAACTAAACTTATCTTCAACAGGAACGACGGTTATCAATCTGATATTGGGAATTTCCTTTCCGGCTATTAAATATGCCTCCACAACATTAAATTCCTCGTACTCATCCTGTTGGTACATTTCACATGAGAAGGCTAAAAGACTAACAAGTAGTAAAGAAATGAATAAATTTTTCATGTAATTAAAATTTTATGGTATAAGAAAGAGATGGTAAAAAAGGCAACATATTTATTTCAGCTCGCTCGGCGGGGTTAGGTTCGAAATAGTAGTTATAGAACCACACATTTCTGCGGGAATACACATTTATAAGCTGAAGCTGAAGTTTGGAATCTCCGAGATTGAAAAACTTACCTGAGCGGGAAATGGAAAAATCAAGGCTATGATATGCCGGTAAACGGGAGGCGTTTACTTTCCCCACTGTTACTACATTCCGATGATCATTACTCCATGGGAGCTCCCTAATCAAATATCTGCCTAAAGCTTTGGTATAGGCTTGCCCGGAGGCATAACTAAATGAAGAAGTGATTTTCCAGTGGGAGTTGAATTGGTAACTGGCCACCAGGTTTATATCATGCCGGCGGTCGTACTTTGGTGGATAAAACCGGGCTTTTTGATTCTCACTATCCACTTCAAGATTATACCCAGGAAATTTACGCCAGGTGTAGCCGAGCGTATACCCAATGAAGCCGGTAAATTTACCGGCACTTTTCCTAAAGAAAAGCTCAAATCCATAGGCATAACCTTCGCCTGTTCGGAACAGCTCATCATAGGCCAGCCCTGATATATCCGGAAGAAAAGGGTCCATTTCAAAAAGATCGGACATCGTACGGTAGTATACTTCTAAATCCAGCCCGTAATCATCGAATGGTATGGTTTTAACTCCCAATATAATTTGATCTCCAGATGCAGGTGGAACTCCATCGGCTGAAGACAGCCATACATCAAAACCAGAAAAAGCCTCGTTTGAATTAAGTGTGAGGAACTGATTATAATGCCCATAAGAAGCTTGCAGGCGAAGGCGATGGTTCGGCATAAACTCAAAAGACCATCTTGGTTCTACACGAAGAAATTCTCCATTTGAATGATAATTGACTCGAATTCCAGGAGTTATTTTCCATTTTTCGGCAGGCCTCCATTCATCCTGTAGATAAACAGAAGTATATTGATTATCGATATCGCTGTTAAAACTTTTGGAACCATAGAGACGGTCCTGAAGCTTTATGTTTGAAATGCCTGCCCATATCCCTGCTGAAATATAATGATTGTCGCTAGCGGCATAATCCAAGCTCCATTTGGCAGAAAAATCATTGATAAAATTTCTGCGTTCAAAATTGGTATCTGTAAGCTCAAACTCGGAAAAGTTAAAATACCGCGCCCCTGTGAGTGAAAAGGCAGTAGTTAAATTATCTGAATAAATATGGGTCCAGTTTCCGCTCAATACTTGATTACCATAATCTAGGTGGAATTCTGAATTATAGGAAAAAGGAAATCCCACCTGATCATTTCCGGCATAAACAGCCAGTGATAACTTATCCTTTTTTGAAGCATCAAATTCCAGCTTTCCATTTACATCATAGAAATGAAACCTGTTAGGAATGTCATCATAATTCTGACGGAGGCCAGCCAGCAGAGGCTCTAAGGTAGAACGTCGTGCGGATAACATCCAGGAACCTTTACTAATTGGCCCTTCGAGGGAGGCACGTGAAGCGATTAAACCCGTGGTAAGTGAGCCGGAGTTTTTTTCTGCATTACCGGCCTTATTATTAAGGGTAAGAACTGAGCCAAGCCGGCCCCCATATTCTGCAGGATATCCACCTTTATATAAGTAAATGTCATCAATGGCATCCGGATTAAATGTAGATAGAAAACCAAAAAAATGCCCCGGATTATAAATGGGTGTTTTATCCAGAAGGATTAAGGTTTGGTCGGGGCTGCCCCCACGAATATGTAGCCCGCTGGAGTAATCGGAAGTAGCTTTAATTCCTGGTAAAAGCTGTACAGAACGAAACACATCCCCATCAAAAATAGAAGGGATATTTTCAAGAAGCCCGTTGCCAACCTGAACCATGCTGATGCTTTTATATAAATCACTTGCCTGAACCTCAATTTCTCCAAGGTCCCTGTTTTCGGGAACCAGCTCCACATCCAGTCTTACATTTTCTCCCTCTTTAAGTTTAATTTCTTTCCTGTATAACTCATAACCGATATAAGAACATAACAAGGTATCACTGCCAGGTTGAATATTCGTGATAGAATAATAGCCGATCCGGTTAGAGGAAGTGCCTTTCTTTTTAACCTGAAAAGCAATATTCGCACTTATCAACGTATCCCCGGTTACGGCGTCTTTAATATAGCCTTCAACAGATGCATCAGAGACCTGGGCGACAGATGTCTGCGTATAGAATAAGAAAATTATGACTGAAAACAGCAGCGTACGACACATAATATTTTGAGTAATCTGGATAGGATGCTTCACAAGAAAACCAGTATTGCTAAATCAATTGACCTTTGTTATTGATGATGATTACAACAAATGTGCCAAGGCCATAAAGAGGGAGGTGATAGCCGTTTAATTAGGATAGGAGGGGCTTTTTACCTTACAAGCTTCATCCATAAAAGCAGGGTAAAATGAAATGTGAAGAAAGTGTACAGAAGGGGATTAATTGGATGTGTAAATATGTAGCAAAAGAATTCCCAAAAAAAGCTCTGTTTTTTTATGGAGCTAAGGGACGTTGCACAATTGTTTGAACGGTATCGGAGGCCATAGCACCAAAAACACCAACACCACCATTAATATTGGAAATTACATTCTGAATTTCGCCCGGCGAAAGGGAAGACCCGCCGAGTTGCACAGATCGTGACCGAACAAAATCATATAAATTATCATCGATTGTATTCGCAATCACGAGATTCTCTTCATAAAAAGAAAAGCCAAGCCAGGGAAATTCAATGGTGAAAGTGCCGTCGGGATTAACATCAAAATTTCCTTCATTTATGATGCCGGAATCATTATTTGCCAGGAGGTATAATTCATCAGGATCTTCGCCGCCATCCTCATAAATAGTGCGATAAAGAGGAGTGAGATTAACCGCTTCGGGCCTGAGACTAATAGTATTGAAAACGAAGATATTTTGCCGGCCGGGATATGAACTTTCACTTACAGTAATTTCCAGTTGCTCGGTAGAACGATATACAATAAAGTCGGGTACGCCTTCCTTAATATGAAAAGTATCGGGGATGGTGGTATGAGCAGTGATTTCCCTGGCGGATTGTGGAAATGTTATATTGAGCTCATACGTACGCAGCGGTAAAATTCGGTGAGATACTGAAGCATTATAAATTCCAGGCTCAGTCATGATATAGTTGAAGACGCTTTCAACCTCACTGTTGCTAGCTGTGTTGAGAAGCCGGATTTGAACAATGGCGTCCTCAACGGCTGTATCTTCAAAGCTATAATATGCATCGGCGGGTGTGGTGGTGGAGAGGATAATGTGTGGAAGCTGGCGGCCTGCTATCATATAAGCTTCTACCACATAAAAGAACTCGTATTCATCCTGTGAATAATCATCACAGGAGCTAATTAAAACAGGTAAAATCAGGGCTGACATTAAAAGTGCGTTTTTCATGATCATTAGAAATTAATGGTGTATGAAACAGAGGGCAGCAGGGGCAGCATATAAACTTCCGAGCGCTCTACCGGGTTAGGCTCAAAATCAAAATTATAAAACCACACATTTCTGCGCGAATATACATTTATCAGCTGAAGTTGAAGTTCGGAATCGCCAAGGGAAAAAAACCGGCCCTCTCGTGAAAAGGAAATATCAAAGCGATGGTAATCTGGAAGGCGGGAGGCATTTACTTTCCCCACTGTAAAAACGTGTTGACGGCCATTGCTCCAGGGGAGGTCGATGGTAGCATACCGGCCTAGAACTTCTGTATAAGCCTGACCGGTGGCAAAACTGAATGAAGTGGTAACTTTCCAGCGGGAACTTAACTGATAACTTGTTACCAGGTTTATATCGTGGCGGCGATCGTATTTAGGTGGATAAAAACGAGCACTCTCACCCTCCTTACCCACCTCTACATTATAGCCTGGAAATTTTCGCCACGTGTATCCGAGCGTATACCCGATAAAGCCGGTAAATTTTCCGGCTCTTTTCTCAAAAAATACTTCCAGCCCGTAAGCCGAACCTTCCCCAATCCGGAACATATCTCTGTAGGCCAATCCTGCCACATCCGGCAAAAACGGATCCAGTTCAAACAGATCTTTCATAGTTCGGTAATAGACTTCAATATCAAGGCCAAAATCTTCGAAGGGAATGGTTTTAAGGCCCGCCACAAATTGATTACCATAAGCAGGATTTATGCCTTCGGCGGATGTCAGCCATACATCAAATCCGGAAAAAGCTTCATTTGTGATGAGAGTCAGAAACTGATTATAACGGCCAAAAGCAGTTTGCAGGCGAATGCGATCAGTGGGTATGAATTCAAAAGCCAACCGTGGTTCTATGCGAATATACTCGCCATCGGAAAAATAATTTAAACGGGCGCCCGGTGTGATTTTCCAATGGTTGGAAGGCCTCCACTCATCCTGAACATAAGCTGAAGCATAACGGTTATGGATGCGGCTTTGAAATGTATCTGTGCCGTCAAAACGATCCTGAAGCTTTAAAGTAGAAACGCCTGCCCATATACCGGTTGATATTTGATGGCGGTTACCGGCTGAATATTCAAGGTCTGACTTAGCGGAAAAATCAAAAATATTATTCTCGCGTTCTATGGTGGTGCCAGATAATTCTATTTCGGGGAAATTGAAATAACGTGAGCCGGTAAGTATAAAATTAGCAAAGAGATTTTCAGAAAAAATGTGTGTCCAGTTACCGCTCAGGGTTTGATTTCCGTAATCCAGGTTGAACTCGGCTTCCTCAGCAAAAGGAAAGGTTACCCGGTCTTTGCCGGCATAAAAAGCCAGGGAGAGTTTATCGTTTTGGGAAGCTTCAAAATTGATCTTTCCATTAAAATCATAGAAATAGAACTTCTCGGGAATTCCTTCATTGTTCTGGCGAAGTCCGGCAAGCAATGGCTCTAAAGTTGATCGGCGCGCGGCAAGCATCCACGAGCCATTGCTGTAGGGGCCTTCAACGGAAAGACGTGAGGCAAGCAACCCTGCTGTAACAGATCCCGAGGTTTCATTTCGGTTGCCGTCTTTATTGTAGATCGTTAACACAGAACCAAGACGGCCGCCATATTCCGCAGGATATCCCCCCTTATACAAACGTACATTTTTGATGGCATCAGGATTAAAAGTGGAAAAGAATCCAAAAAAGTGACTTGGGTTATACACGGTGGTCCGGTCTAATAAAATCAAGGTTTGATCAGGACTTCCCCCACGAATATACAAGCCGCTGGAAAAATCTGAAGCCGCTTTTACACCGGGCAAAAGCTGCACCGCACGGAAAACATCCGCTTCAAAAACTGAAGGTAAGTCTTGAATCAAGTCCACATTTATCTGGGCAGTTCCGATATTTTTGCGTTCCTCTTCATCCATTCGCGAACGCACTACAATTTCCTCAAGCTGCACATCTTTGGGTTGCAGCTCTATATTCAACCTCAGGTTTTCCCCAGAATCAAGGGTGATTTCCTCGCGATACAATTCATAACCGATGTACGAACAAAGCAGGGTATAGGTGCCTGGCGAAATGTTTGTAATGGAATAATACCCGAAAGTATTAGAGGAGGTGCCTTTATTACTCTCCTGCAAAGCTATGTTGGCACTAATCAAAGTTTCCCCGGTTTCTGCATCTTTTATATAGCCGTTTACAGAAGAAACCTGAGCAAGAGCAACAAAGGAACCACACATACAAAAACAAATGAAAAGAAAAAAGATGCGGCGCATATTTTGGGAGTAGTATAAAACTTTAGTGGTCAACAAAGGTTGTTCTACAGTTTAAGGTAACCTAAATTTTTTCTATGAAGAAATTGAGAAGTGCTACCTGGCATTCATCTTGTTCATTTAAGATTTGGTATATCCAAGTCGGTACCAAATTCCTGATTGATTTTTTCTATAAAATAAGCCGAAAGCAGCGGCGATTCCTTTTCAATATTTTGATGAACAAAGAAATACAACTTTTCCATCCCTTGGTCTTTCCAAAACTTCAGCCTTTCTACCCAGTCATCCAGGCGCGTATAGTCGCTCTCTTGATTAGCACCCACATACCGGATAAAAGCAACAGGAGATGTCAGGCGCATGTGAAGTAAATCCCGGCGGCCGGCAGTATCAGTGATGATATTTGTCACCTGATTTTCCTCAAATAGCTGATAAAGCCGGTTGGCGACGGCTTCATCATTAAACCAGTCTGTATGGCGAAGTTCTATGGCAAGGGGAATTTCATCCGGCCAGATTCCCACGAACCGCTGAATCCGGTCAATATCTTTAGGTTTGAAATCTTCCCGGAGCTGCAGAAATACCATTCCCAGCTTTTCTTCAAAAGCTCTGATACTGTTGCAATATTCCTCCGTGAGCGCTTCTACACTATTCAATCTATTAAAGTGACTGATTTTGTTCACCACTTTAGGAAAAAATTTGAAATGGGGCGGGGTCTTATCCCGCCAGGCGGCCATTTGGTCAGGCCCATACATTCTGTAATGAGTAGCATTCAGTTCAATGGAGTTGAACTGACGGGAGTAATATTCCAGTTCGTCTTTGGTTCCCCGGGGATAAAAACCCTTGAGATCCTTTTTATTCCATTTGGCACAGCCTACATAAATGGCTAAAAGATTGCCCGTGCTCTTATTCAGCACCTTAAGAGTATCGGGATGATCAGGAGGTAAAATAAAGTCAACAGTTTCAGGGTGTTCTACGCTTCCAAATTTCATACTAAAACAGATTTTAGATAGTTATAGGTCAAGAATAGGGGAGATTTGGAAGTGATCCAAATCCAGATAATGGTTCAAATTATTCGTATATTAAAAGCAGTTCTTTGAAATGGGGGTGTTTCGGATTCGACGGGTTGAGTAGTATCGCAAGTTGCATGTCGAGAATGTCCAATGGATCTCGTAATAATATCCATTACGGAACAAAAGTAATTGACAATAATTACTCATACCGCTTAGCAGCATAAACTGCTTCGCCGTTCCTCTGGTTAAGTGCCTGTCATTACCAGACTGAACGTCATACAAGATAGGATAACTTCAAGGTGTTTTCTGTCGCCTTGTTGTGAAACTAAAACAGAATAGTTTGAAGTCGCTTAGTTGTTGGGCTAGGCTTCAGGCGAAACTCAAATCAACAACTAAACATGTAGATATTTGCAGGTTTACCTTCTCGGACCGGGGTTCAACTCCCCGCACCTCCACTTAATTTAAAGCCGGTTTATTTGGTTAAACCGGCTTTTTTTATATCTATATTTTTTGTTGAACGGGGTTCTGGCGAAGCCATCCCCTCGGGGAAACTCCGGTATTTGATTATTTCTGTTAAACAATTTTTAAAAAATAAATGCAGTTCCGGTACTTCCTCTTCCAACCACTTTATCGGTTATGAAGCGGTTTTTATTTTTGCTTATCTCATCTTTTGCTAATCCAAATCTATCTTATCTAATTTTTCATTGATCCACTTTCTTACCACCTGGTCCAAAATAATCATGTGATATGGAACAAATCCCTTACCTTAAAAGAAATCATGTTGGCTTAATTTAACAACGATTAACCTCGGAGACTTTTAAAAACATGGAGCAGGACTGGATAAAGAGAATCCGGAATGGGGATGTGAAAGCATTTGAAGCAATGTTTTTGTCTTATTATGATCCGCTGTGTCGTTTTGCAAATCAATATCTGAAATCTCTGGATAAGTCAGAAAGTTTGGTACAGGATGTATTCGTCAGAATTTGGGAAATCAAGGCGGATTGGTTACCAGCAGGATCGATTAGATCTTATCTATATAAATCTGTAAAAAACAAAGCATTGGATTATATAAAGCATCAAAAGGTTGAACAGCGGTATGCGGATGAAGTTGCCGGTTATTGTTTAGATTATTCAAAATCTCCGGAAGAAATACTGGAAGAGAGAGATTTTATTATGGCAGTGCAAAAAGCCATAGAGAGGCTTCCCCAAAAAAGCCGCCGGGTTTATAAACTTCATCGTCAGGAAGGATTAAAGTACCGGGAAATAGCTGAAAGACTCGGCGTTTCACCTAAAACTGTGGAATCTCGCATGTCTAAGGCTCTTGAATTATTGCGTCAACAGTTTACCTCTCATTTATCGTAGAGTTCAAATTTCTTTGTTCCCCGTTTAAGCAGAATCTTTATTGAACCTCCAAATAAGTATTAAATTTTTTCAGGGTAAATGTTCTTTCGGTCGTGTTAAAGGTAGAAGGGTGATTTCTCCAATGCAAAAGAAAGACATGAACAAAAAAATTGATCTACATTTAATCCATAAATATCTATCGGAGGAATGCAGCCTGCCGGAGCGTAAAAAGGTGGATGACTGGCTTAAAGCCGATCCCCGAAATTTTGAATATTTCAAGGAAATAAAAAAAATCTGGGAGGTGCCCCCTGCAAAGGTTGATTCGGCTAATGCCTGGTTGGAGGTAAGCCGAAGTGCGGGAGTAAAACCTGAAAAAAGAATGACTCGGCACCGATCGATATTTGCAGGAAGAACCAAAGACTACAGTATGTACTTACGTGTTGCAGCCGCTATACTCATAACTGTAGCAGTATCCTTTTTTCTGTTTGATACATTTAATAAGACAGCAGATACTTCCCTGGCATCAAACATGCGGGAAGTTAGTACTGATATTGGGCAGACAAAAACATTGCAATTTAGTGACGGAACGGAAGTTAGCCTTAATGCGGTAAGCAGCCTTAGATATCCGGAGCAGTTCGACAGCCGTTTGGTTGAAGTGTTTCTGGAAGGGGAAGCCTATTTTCAGGTAGCCAAAAATCGGAACCGGAAATTTATAGTTCATGCCGGGGAGGTAAGTGTTCAGGTGTTAGGGACCGGTTTTAATGTAATGGCATGGCCGGAGGAAGATTCGATTGAAGTTGCGGTCAAAAATGGAAATGTATCTGTGAATTCAGGATCAGAAGCTGAAAAAGTGATTCTTCATAAAGGACAAAAAAGTTACGTGAAAAGGGGTCAGGCTCCGTCTTCCCCTCAACAAATGCATGATGAAAATTTTATTTTATGGATGGAAGGCTTGCTTATTTTTGATGAGACACCCCTGCAGGATGTAATCCGCAATCTTGAACGAAGGTATGATGTTGATTTTGAGGTGAAGGACCTTTCTATACTTTCAACAACGCTAACCGGTGAATTCAGTGAAGAGTCTTTAGATGAAATGCTTGAAATACTGGCTCTCTCAATGGGAATCGATTATAAGAAATCCGGTAATATTGTCACTTTTTTTAAACCTGATAATAAAAAATAATAGAAATTTTTGATGATGCACCGTTTACTATACAACGTTAAACTGCCGGTACTTTTGCTGCTCTGCTTGTTTGGTATATCAAATAGCATACATGCCCAGACTGTAATCAGTTCAGTGGATTTGGAAAAATATGCTCAGGTTGAGGAAGGTATCGTTGTTGATTCCAGTAATATCTACCTGAAAACTATGATGGAGCCGATAAATATTGAACTTGAAAATGTCTCGTTCGAAAAAGCCATTAAGCAAATCATCTCCGGCAGTAAACTGAAACTGTTTTATACAGGAAGTTTGAAACCTGAGAAGGAAAATATTTCCATCAGCTTTGAAAATGAAAAAAGAGCGGATGTTTTGGCAGTCGTACTGAAGGAAGTTGGTATGAAATATAGTATTTCAACCACCGGCCATCTTATTTTAACTTCTGAAGAAACTATACTCCAGGATGTCAGGGGGCAGATTACTGATGTTGAAGGCGAGCCCTTGGTTGGAGTGAGCATTATGGTCAAGGGAACTTCACGGGGAACCACTACCGACAGGGATGGAAACTACAGCCTTGAAGTACCTGATTCGGAGAATATCCTGGTTATTTCTTATATCGGTTTTTTAACACAGGAAATTAGCATCGACGGCAGGGAGGTTATTGATATTGTACTGGAGCAAGATACTTACAGTCTTGAAGAAATGGTTGTGGTGGGTTATGGCGAACAGAAACGGTCGAATGTTACCGGGACCATTTCCTCAGTTGATATGAAAGACCTTAATAATAAACCACAACTGCGCCTGGATGAGGCCTTACAAGGAATGGCTGCCGGTGTAACTGTTACTCAAAACGGAGGCGCTCCCGGGGCGGCTCCAACCATCCATATTCGTGGTGTTGGCTCCATCTCCAATACGGAGCCACTCTGGATTGTTGACGGCATCCGGATGGAAACAGGTAATCACCTGAATATCAATGATATTGAATCTGTGGAAGTATTAAAAGATGCCGCTTCTTCCTCCATTTATGGCGCCAGGGCAGCTCATGGTGTTATTCTGGTGACTACCAAAAGAGGAGAAGGAGAAACGGTTGTAAAATTAAGTAGTTCTATAGGACAACGAAGCCCTGTTAGTTTGCCTGAACTCCTAAACAGTGAAGATTTCGTGTATTATAAACGGGAATCCCGGTTAAATGCAGGCCAAAATCCTGAACCGGCCTGGGACAACTGGGAGCATGATACCGACTGGATTGATGCCTATTATTCGGGCAGCGGAGTGATTTCCTCTAATAATTTATCTATCTCAAGAGGGGACGATATATTCAATTATTATATGTCTTTAGGATATGATGATGAGACCGGCATATTGATTGATAATACTTTTAACAGGTTAAATGGTAGAATTAATGCAGATATAAAGCTTGCCGATTGGTTAAAAGTTGGTACAAGTATTTTGCTTTCAAAGGTGGATGAAAATCCTATAAATAACTTTAATGAAAACACAACCGGCGCAATACCATTCCGGTCAATTCCTATTATGCCCATCCGCGACGAAAGTAATCCCTACGGTGGTTGGGGAAGAGGGCCTGTTTATTTTCAGGGGCCGAATCCTGTGGCAAGTCATCTTCAGCAGCATGAAAATCGAAATAACAAAAGGATGGATGGTAATCTTTTTGCAGAATTATCGCCTTTGAAAGGGTTATCTGTAAAAGGCACCATCGGGTATAACACATTAACCTTTACAGGAGAAAGATTTGACGAATCTTTCGATTACGGGGCTTTTTCCAATACAATAAACTCTCTAACGTATAATAATGCCGAGCATCAGAGTTTATCAGGTAGTATTACTGCTACTTTTTCGCATTCGTTCGGTAATCATAATATCCATTTATTGGGAGGTTATGAGGCCACCCAATATGATCTACAGCAATTTAATGTAAGCGGTACGGATTTTCCTCTGGATGTAGCCTGGAGCATGAATTTGGCTACGGGAAGTTTTAACACTACTGAAAGATTTAATGTATATCAGAGCCGGACGTTATCCCAATTCGGGAGATTCAGTTATAACTACGATGAAAGATATTTACTTGAAACCAATATTCGCCGGGATGCTTCCGCACCTAAATTTGGTCCTGCAAACATCTGGGGGATATTCCCCTCATTTTCAGCGGGATGGAATGTATATAATGAAAGTTTTTTCCCAAAGATCCCTTATCTGACTACGCTGAGGTTAAAAGGAAGCACGGGCAGGCTTGGTTCCGATAATATCGGAGACTATATATACTTGAGAACCTATACATCACAATTTACAAGCTATGCTTTCGATGAAAACGGGCAAAATAGAGTTGGTGGATTTTATGTAAGCAAATTTCCTAACGAAGAAGTGAAGTGGGAAGAAGTTTATATGCACAATATAGGGATCGAATTAGGTGCTTTTAGCAATAGACTCACAGTTGGCGTTGATTATTATATAAAGGATACAAAAGACCTGCTTTATGGGGTTCCGATTCCGGCATCGGTAGGCATATCCACCCATAATTTTGATGCGGTGAATCCGGAACTTAATATCGGAACCTTGCGCAATACCGGGGTGGATATACAGGTTGGGTACAAAACAAATTTCAGAAAATTTGCCTTTGATATCAGCGGAAATACATCATTCCTGAAAAACAGAATGGGTTCTCTGGCCCACGGCCAATACATTATTGGAGGGCAGGGTGGTGGACAAATAGGTGGTATGACCAGGACCCAGCCTGGAATGCCTATTTCAAGTTTTTATGGCTTCCAGGTACGGCAAATACTGAATTCTTCAGATGATGTTTTTGCTGTGAATTCATGGGCTCCCGATGGAACCTATCAGGAAGCAGGTACTGCTGCGGGAGACTTTATGTATTATGATCTTAACGGTCCCGGTGGCGAAACTGATGGACAGGTAACTGCCGAACATGACCGAACTTTTATTGGCAATCCCTGGCCAAAGGTGACTTACGCCATGAACATCAATGCCAACTATAATAATTTAATCGACATTTCCCTGCAATTTCAGGGCGTATACGGAGTAGATATTTTTAATGCCGATAAAGCTTATACACGCAACTTTTTTGGGGACAATAATACTACACCATTGATTTCTGAGGCATGGACGGCTGAGAATCATACCGACCATCCGCGCAATATTGCCAATGATCCTAACGGCAACTTCAGCAAGCCATCAGACTATTTTGTAGAAGATGGTTCCTACCTGAAACTTAGAAATATCCAGATCGGCATCAATGTACCAGCACGATATCTGGAAATGGTGGGACTCGGCTCTGTAAGAATTTTTGCCAACGCGAATAACGTCCTGACTTTTACCCGGTATTCGGGGCTCGATCCTGAAATCGGAGGCTCAAATATAAGCCGGGGGATAGATTACGGTTTATATCCGCAGGTGCGAACTATTACCATAGGAACCGAAGTACAATTTTAAAGGGCAAAAGTAAAATGAGAAAAATAAAGCATCTACTGCTACTGACCTTAACAATAGCGAGTTTTACAAGCTGTTCAGAGGAAAATTTTTTGAATGTTACGAATGAGAATGAGCTCAGTTCTGCAAATTTCTTTTCTAATATCGAAGATTTTGATATGGGTCTTAATGCCGCTTATTCTGCTTTAAAAAGCCTGGATCTATACGGGCAGAATTTCTATGTGGAAACATTGCTTGCTCTTCCATCTGAGTCGGATTATTGGAATGCACAAAGCCGGAATGAGCTGAATTCAGCCGACGGTAATGTCTATGTAGCCTGGAGAGGATGGTACAGGGTAGTGGCAAGAGTAAATGATGTGATAGAAAATGCTCCTCTTTTTATAGAAGAACATAATCCCACTGCCGCGGATGAGGACCAGCTAGATGTAATTCTCGGTCAGGCTCATTTTCTCAGGGGACTGGCTTATTTTAACCTGGTAAGATTATGGGGAGAAGATTCCTATGCCCGTGATCATACAAGGCTGGCCGTACCGCTGATCCTTAAAGTTCCCAGTATAAGGGAAGACATGATGCAACCAAGATCAACAGTGGGTGAGGTATATACCCAAATTATCAAAGACTTTGAATTTGCTGAAGATCATTTATTGGATTCGTGGGATGCAAATAATATAGCCCGGGCAAATAAATATGCAGCAAAAGCATTTCTGGGACAGGTTTATTTGTACATGGGAAAAGATATTGAAGCCATCAAATACTTTGATGAGGTCCTGCAAAACCCAAATTATGATCTGGTGCCCTTTGATCGCTACGATGATCTCTTTCAGGGTAAAAATGAATTCAGTGAAGAATCCATTTTCGAGCTTGGGTATCATATTGATATGCAGCAAAATATCTGGGAGAATGGCTTGGGTTCAGGAATTGGACTCTCTTTGGCCCCTCCAGGCCGGGGCTGGAGTAATGTAACTCCGCACGGGGTAAATATTTTTCGGTTCGGTGACGACCCGCGTTTAAAAATTGCAACAATTGCTTCCGATGATTCCGCAGCAACTGCCGAAGGAGATATGGCTCCCGCTGGAAAAAGTGAATTCAACTACACAGGCCATAGCTTCAGAAAGTATGTGCCGGTAGACTACTCGGTGTATTCAACAAACCGGAACAGCGGAATAAATTTCATCATTATGCGGCTGGCGGATATCTATCTGATGCAAGCCGAGGCAAAAAATAATGTCGGCCAGGTTAATGACGCTTTGGAATATGTAAATAAAGTCAGGCGAAGAGCTTATGGGTTTAATCCCGAATCCCCGCAGGCTGACTTCGACTATGAAAATCTAACCGGAACGGCTCTCAGAGACACTATTCGGGAAGAACGTTTTAAAGAGCTTTTTGCCGAAGGGCACCGGTGGTTTGATATTGTACGGTGGGGAATTGTTGAGGAAGAGATCCTGAAATATAATGAGTACAGGGTAACGCAAGGGGTAATTATCTTCGAGGATAAAGATTATTACTACCCAATTCCGTTGCAGGAAGTTGATAATAATGTAAATATGGTGCCAAGTACCGGTTATGAATAATAGTGATAAGACAGGTAAGAATATGAAGCGCAAGAAAAGGAAAACATGAAAAGTGGTTTCGGAACATTGATATTAATTTTATTCATAGGATTGTTTATTGCCTGTAATACCGTGGATTCAACGGATGAAGATGATTTGGATCCAAAACCGGTAATAAAAACAAACTCTATGCAGCTGTATATGCATTATATGCCATGGTTTCAAAGCAAAGAAGGCTCGGGTTATTGGGGAAGTCATTGGAGGATGGATAATAGTAACCCGGATAATATTGATGAAAATGGAAAAAGGGATATAGCGGCTCATTATTATCCGCTGATTGGTCCTTACGATTCCCGTGATCAGGATGTAATAGATTATCACCTGTTACTGATGAAATATGCCGGTGTGGATGCTGTGTTGATCGACTGGTATGGAACACATAATGTACACGATTACCGGCCGAACCTGATGAATTCTAATGCCTTTATCGACCGGGTAGATGATGTTGGACTTAAGTACGCCATCGTTTATGAGGAATATACAGCCGAAAGTGTGGAATCTCAGACTGGCAAAACCGCGATCGAAGCTGCCCGCGAAGATATTGCCTATATGGAATCAGAATATTTTATAGCAGATGAATACCTGCGAATCAATGATCAGCCCCTTTTGATGACATTTGGCCCGCGCTACTTCCGGCAGGAAAATCAATGGAATCAAATTTTTGAAGGAATGAACGAAGAACCCGTTTTTTTACCGCTCTGGAGTCATTCGGGTAGAGTTGGGAACCACAGCGATGGTGAATTTTCCTGGGTAGATTTCAATTCTTCCCTCAGCGAACTTGATAATTTTTATAACCGGCAAGCATATCTTGACGTACTTATCGGCTCGGCCTACCCGCGTTTTCACGATTATTATGAAGAGGGAGGAGAGGGGGACAGCTACGGCCGTGTCTATTCCCGTAATGGGGAAACCTTAACAAATACTTTAGAAAAAGCCCGCCAGCATGAGTTGCAATACCTGCAACTGGTAACCTGGAATGACTTTGGGGAAGGAACAGTAATTGAGCCTACGGTAGAAGATGAATTTTTATTTCTTGAGATCATCCAAAATTTCACCGGTGTAGAATATGGCCGGCCGGAGCTTGAACTAATACATCAATATTACCTCAAAAGGAAAGAATTTGCAGGGAATGCGGAGAAGGAGGCAATCATGGAGCAGGTATTTGGCAATTTAAATGCACTAAATATCGAACAGGCAAAAGAATTACTGGATGGCTTGTAATAATCCAAGTCTTTGCCTGGAATGAATATTAATAAGAAGAAAAAACGCTAGCAAAAAACCAAAACAGAATACTCATGAAAAAAATAAAACTAATAGACCTGAATAAATTAATGCTTCTGCTTTTAACAGCTGTTTTAATCTCCTCATGCGGTGTTAACGATACTGATGATGATGAAGATGAACCTCTGGTGCCAAACCAGGAAGGATTTTATGTTTTTGGCACAAATACCATAGCTGAAGATGCCCTGGATCCGAATGCCCGCATGAATCGTGCAGTATTAGATCATGGACAGGGAGCGCAAGTTGAAAATATGGAAGGTGTATATGGCGGGTTTATGTACATCGGCGCTAACAGTACCATTCAGTTTTCAGAAGTTGAAGGTGAAAACAGCACACAATACGGCGCTTCAGGTGGCGGATCCATAGATCATGGAGAAGATGTAGGAAATGTTCCTATCAATGATGAAGTAATCCATGGAATGCTTGAGGCAGACGCTTCACCTATTCAAGTGGAAGAAGAGGGCTTATACTATGTATTTGTAAACACGCTTGACGACACATTCGTTATTATGAATGTCAAGGCCAATATCATCGGTGATGCTACCGAAAAACAATGGGCGGAAGGGACCTCCATTCCCACAGAATCAGTTTCTGTGGATGGTGCCGTTTTTGAAGTCACAGATTTAATGCTGAATGGCGAGTCGGGATACCGATACAGGTTCAATGACGGTTTTCACGTTTATCAAAGTACTGATGTTGTAACTATGTCGAGCCTGGGTGTTGAAGATTATGCAACGGCATGGGATACACAAGTAAATGATATAGGCTTCTACCTTGATAATATTCCTCATCATGAAAGTGGAGTATTTACTATTCGGTTGGAATATGACGCCGAAACGGCTGAATGGTCTGAAACCAAAACTAAAACCGGTGAATTGCTTGTCGACCATAGTGAAACCGAAATGGGATTATTTGGAAATGCTTTCGAAGTTGACGGAACCGAGGCGGAATGGGATATGGGATATGAGCTGCATGCACCCAGTGTGAGCGGTAATTCATATACCTGGACTTGGGAAAATGTGGAATTGATTGAAGAACGTGCATTCATTTTTCTGGAAGATGGAGAATGGGGCGGCTTGCTCATCGATTATAACAGAGCTGCCGTAGAGGGAGAAGCCATAGAAAATGGACAGATAGTAAACGCCACCAGTGTTGAAGAGGATGACCCCAATTTTTACGTGGTAGAGGGAGGTACTTATAATATCACTCTGCTGATAGATGAGGAAGGTACAACCGTAACTATAGATTAAACATAATCATTAAATGGAGCTGTTTTTAAGGCAGCTCCATTATCATTCGGAGGACTTTCTGCATGTGGAAATTCTACAGCTTTATATTTTTTCTTATTACTTCACTGGCTCTCTCAATCCAGCCTTCACCCCTAACAATAGACTCTCCGGGGAAAGTACTTAAGGTTTCATTTGTATTAGAAGATGGCGTACCCTATTACAGTATTCACCGCTTTGGTAAAGAAGTTATTGAACCTTCCAGGCTCGGATTTGAGTTCAAAAATATGCCTGCCCTGGACCGAGGGTTTCGTATTGAATCTACCTCGGAAAATTCTGTCGATGAAACATGGACGCAGGTTTGGGGAGAGAAGGAAAATATCAGGGATCATCACCGTGAGCTGAGGGTGAATCTGGTGGAGGAAACAGGAGAAGAACGGCGCATGTCGGTTATTTTCCGTGTTTTTGATGACGGCATCGGTTTTCGATATGAAATCCCCCAAAACCCGGGTATAGATGAGATACTGATCACCAATGAACTTACAGAATTCGGCTTAACCGGCAACCATCGTTCTTGGTATCAGAAGGCATATCAATGGAACCGATACGAATATTTGACTTTGAATACTCCACTTTCTGAAGTGGATACTGTGCATACGCCAATGACCATGCAGTCGGACGATGGACTGTATCTGAGTATTCATCAGGCTGCTTTGGTAGATTATTCAACCATGACTCTTGAAAGAACGGAAGGTAACCGCCTGAAAGCCAACCTGGTACCCTGGGGCGATAATATTCTGGTGCGAACATCGTCCTCGTTGAAAACGCCCTGGCGTACTATACAAATTGCCGACACACCTGGAGGACTCATAACCAATTACCTCATTCTGAACCTTAATGAACCCAATAAAATAGAAGACACTTCATGGATAAAGCCTTCCAAATATGTTGGCATCTGGTGGGAAATGCACCTGGAAAAATCGACCTGGGGATCGGGGCCCCTTCATGGAGCAACTACTGAAAGCGCGAAAAATTATATCGATTTTGCCGCCGAAAATGGATTTGATCATGTTCTGGTTGAAGGCTGGAATCCCGGTTGGGACGGCTCATGGTATGAAAGCGGCGTGGTATTTGACTTCACACGTGCTTACGAAGATTTCGATCTCGAAAATGTAGCTGGTTATGCTAAGGAAAAAGAAATTCGGCTGATGGGCCATCATGAAACTTCAGCAAGCGTAGAGCATTATGAAGGGCAAATGGCAGAAGCATTTGAATTGTATGAGAGCCTTGATATTCGGGCTGTCAAAACAGGTTATGTTGGCCACGGACAGGAAATTATGCGGACCGATCAGGATGGGGGTGAAAACCTGGAATGGCACCATGGTCAGTATATGGTTAATCACCACCAGCGGGTGGTAGAACTTGCGGCAAAGCATGAAATATCGCTGAATGTACATGAAGGTATAATGGATACCGGCTTGCGGCGAACCTGGCCTAATCTGATGTCCAGGGAAGTGGCCCGCGGTCAGGAGTATAATGCATGGGGTGAGGGAGATGGTATTTGGAACGGCATGGGTAATCCTCCTAATCATATCACCACCATTCCCTTTACACGTATGCTGGCGGGGCCTTTTGATTATACGCCGGGCATGATGGACATGCACTACGATGAATACAGGCCGGAAAACCGGGTAAACCATACGTTGGCAAAGGAACTGGCTATTTATGTGGTGATTTACAGTCCACTCCAAATGGCGGCTGATCTTCCCGAAAATTACAACGCAAATTCCGAACCTTTTCAATTTATCAAAGATGTACCGACCGACTGGCAGGATACCCAGGTGCTAAATGCCGATATCGGTCACTACATCACTATTGTGCGAAAAGACCGCAACAGTGAAGAATGGTATCTGGGCAGTGTAAGCGACGAAAATGGCAGGAATCTGGAAGAACCGCTTCATTTTCTGGATTCCGATCGAAAATATGTAGCTGAAATATACCGGGATGGCGATGATGCAGACTGGCAAAATAATCCTTATGAAATCGTTATTGAAAAAAAATTGGTAGATAGCAGAACCATTTTGCCGCTGAGACTGGCAGCAGGGGGAGGACAGGCCATACGATTTCGCCCAGCAGAGGAGGATGATATTGAGCGGTTAGTTATAGAGTAGCCACAAGGAGTTTTTTTAAAACCTAACAATTACAATTAACAAATAAAATATCATGAAAACATTTACTACTGCTATTACTTTATTATTCAGCCTTCTGCTATTTAGCGGAAATGCTATTGCACAGGAGGATCATAGTGAAAACGAAATGGGTCTTTTTGGCAATGCTTTTGAAGGTTTTGACGAAAGTGAACACTGGCAACATCCGGGGTTCGAACCCCATGCACCAAATACAGATGGCAACATATACACCTGGAAATGGGAAGCTGTTGGCCTTATTGAGGGGCGGGCTTTTATATTCCTGGAAGCTGACGGCTGGGGCGGCCTGCAATTCGATTATACCCAAGCTGAATTAGAAGGCGATGCCATAGAAAATTCACAGATCGTCAATGAAGAGTCGGTCGGTGGCGCGGATCCTAATTTTTACGTGGCGGAGGCAGGCGATTACGACCTGACCCTGGTATATAACTCTGAAGATGAAGAAGGAATAATTACCATCTCAATGGTAGAAATTGCTGATCACAGCGAAACAGAAGTTGGAATTTTTGGCAATGCTGTTGAAGGTTATGACGAAGAAGATCATTGGACCCATCCCGGATTTGATCCTCATGCACCTGAGGTAGATGGCGATGTATATACCTGGAGTTGGGATGTTATTACCCTGATTGAAGAACGGTCTTTCATTTTATTGGAAGCTGACGGCTGGGGCGGCCTACAATTCGATTATACCCAAGCTGAATTAGAAGGCGATGCCATAGAAAATTCACAGATCGTCAATGAAGAGTCGGTCGGTGGCGCGGATCCTAATTTTTATGTTGCAGAAGAAGGAGTGTATACTATTACCCTCGCCATTAATGCAGAAACAAGCGCCTCAACAATAACAATAGTAGAGGCCGAGGGTGTTAGTGCTGAATCAGAATTAGAACGTCCGGTGGAATACTCACTCCATCAGAACTATCCAAACCCCTTCAACCCGTCCACTCAAATAGCTTTTAGTCTACCTATACGAAGTCAGGTATTGCTAAATGTATACAATCTTCTCGGGCAGCATATTGCCCAACTGGCTAATGAGTCTTATTCAGCAGGTCAGCATGCTATAAACTTTGATGCTTCAGGTTTATCCAGCGGGATATATATTTATCGTCTGGAAGCCGGGAGTTTTGTTCAAACCAGAAAAATGATGCTGATGAAATAAGTTTAAGAATCGTCGGAAAGTAATTCATTTTAAAAAGCCTTTACAGCGTGTTGTAAAGGCTTTTTTTGAATTAGATTTAATTGAAGTGATTACCATCAGCAGATAGGTAAGCAGTATTTGCTCCGGAAACGGCAGAGTTCCTCTAAAAACTTTTCTGCCAGTAAAAAATAATTCCCTCCATCTAAACAAGATATTCTGCAATTAGTCTCTGTCTTAGCGACCAAACCATCTTAAAATTAATTTCCTGCATTTTTATAAGAGGAGTTTACTCATTCCATTATCCCGCAACAGAAACCTGCCTATGTTATTGCTCTTTATATTGATATGAGAATCCAGGCACAGATCAGCTATCCCGCCTAAGATCAAAACTTGTCATTCAGAATTTTTCCTTGACTTTTCCTGTGTATAGTTTAACTTCCTATTGGTTTACTTAACCGATAACTTAAAATGAATTTACTCAACATTGATTTAGGCAAAATCTGCTAATGAACCAAATTCATAACATCTGTGTTTCTGGAATGTGAAGGTCTTCTGTAGTAGCATTTCAAATTTTACGTAGGTAGGCCAACTAACATTCTATAATAAAAACAACAACTAAAGTGGAGAAGTAATGAAAAGAACATATACTATAATGTTAACAATGTGTGTGGTAGCGCTTTTTGCAACATCACAGGCTTTTGCACAATCGGATGGCGACTATCGTTCGGCTGGGGTAGGAGACTGGAGTGATCCAGGTATCTGGGAAGTTTATAACGGTACAGAATGGGAAGCTGCCACTGATTATCCGGATGGAACCCAGGATAGCATTACAGTTGCAGGCGGTGATACCGTAACTGTAGATAGTGATGTATCAGCAACTATAGAAGGTGATCCAGTAGATGGTACATTAGTAATTGACAATTATTTAACTGTACAAGATTCCTCAGTACTTGAAGTTGGAGAAGGAGAATTAATCTTTTTCGACGGTAGTACTTACGATCACGCCAGAGATGGTGGAAGCATTCCAGAAGCAGACTGGTGGGTAGGTTCTACTATAGAATTTACCGGGCTGATAAACAGTGGGCCAGACAACAGGGCTCAAGCCTATTCTAATATAGTTTGGAATAATCCTGATCAGGATGGAAATGTTGCTGTTGGATGGGGAACCGTAACTATAACCGGGAATATCAGAGTAGTTGATACGGGTTCGGCTCGCTTTCATATGACCGATTCCGGAAGCGGTGACGGCCAAACAATTACCATTGAAGGTGATGTTATTGTGGAAGGCGGCCAATTTACGACTACAGGTTCTGGTGGTTCAGCTACTTATGAAACAGTTGTAATGGGTAATGTAGAAGTTCATGATGGCGGTAACCTGGCTCCAAGTCGCGGTAGCGGTGGTTTTTCAACATGGAATGTGCATGGTGACTTTACAGTAGTAGAGGGAGCCACATTGCAAAATTCTAATAGTGATGACCGTGGTGGATTTACCTTTGTCAGTGATACAACAGGCGGAAGTTCTCAGCTCGTAAATGTATCAAGTGAAACAAACTATAATGGAGCAATAAACTTCTTTGTTCCTGATACCAGTGTTATTGAGGTTGAAGCTGGTGGTCAATTTTATGTGGAAGATACTTTAAGCAATTCAGGTTCTATAGTAACTAATGATACTAGTATTGTAATCGTTGGGAACGGTGGCGTCTATGTACATGCCAGAGATGGTGGTGATGTACCAACCGCAACTTGGGAAGAAGGCTCTACGGCTTTATTTTCAGGAATTACTGGTAATAGTCCAGGTAATGCCAATCAGGATTATTATAATATAGTTTTCAATAGTCCAAATAATACCTCAAATGAGCATTTTGGTATGGATGGAAATACAATTAGCGGTGATATTGAAATAGTAAGCACTGGTGCTTCTAATCGCTTTTATCTGACCTCTCCATCCTCAGATCCTGAAGAAACACGGGAAATTACTATAATGGGTGATATTACGATGGAATCCGGACAGTTTTCTACTAATGGAAGTTCAGGAACAGGCCCGATTAATGTACATCATTATGGCAATATCACTGTAAATGATGGCAACTTCTCTGTTTCCCGGGGTTCCGGTCCTGTTGTTTCATGGTTTATGTATGAAGGTGACCTGATATTTAATGGTGGTGAGAGTCAAAGCTCCAATGCCAGAGCAGGTAACGCTTTTGTCTTTACTGGTGCGGATACGGTAACTCATAACTTAACTCTCTCTGAAGATTTTGATATGAGTGCCTTGCCGGTAGTAGTTGAGACCGGAGCAACACTTGATATTGGAACAAGCAATTTTAATGATAGTGGTGAAAATTTTGAAGTACGATCTGGTGCTACTCTTGCCACTGCAGATACAGCTGGTTTTGGTGACAATCTTGCGTTAGGAGGCAGTGGAGAAACTGTTCTTACGCTTAGCACAGAAGCCAATTACGTATTAAACGGCACGGAAGCGCAAGTGTCAGGTAATAACTTACCATTGACTGTTGCTTCTCTGACGATTGATAATGAAGCAGGTGTAGCATTAACGCGTATGGTTACAATCACTGATTACCTGCGACTTGCATCTGGTGTACTGGATAATACTATACCATTTGATTTGGGTGACGATGCTGATATTATCGTAGATGGTGGAACGCTTCTTATACCAGCTTTTGGTGTAGGTTTTGAAGTACCAGAGCCCCCATATGAAATTGGTGATACCTTAAACTACAATGGTAGCTTCAGTACTGCAGACCTTGGTGACACCTCAGCTGATGCATGGTTGATTGAAGGGACCGATGGCTCCTCATGGGAAATTGTGGATGATGCAGCCGATGAAGATGACCGCGCCCTTGAATTTAATGTGGTTCATGTTGGTGAAGACTGGCATTCATCCCAGGCTGTAAACGAGCCAATTAATGTAGTTGAAGGCGAAACCTATCGTGCTTCTGCATCTCTCAAAGCAGACGAAGATGGACGAATTGTACGTTTCTACGCAGGTATGCCAGAGAGTGGCGACTGGGAACGAGCCCGCGGATGGGAAACCCCTCAATTAGAGTTAACTACTGATTATGTGGAGTATGATTTCGAGTTTACCGCAACAGAAGCTCAGGAAACCAATCAAATGAGGCTCGCCTTTGAATACAACATCGAGGCAAACGATGGCGCTGTCATTTATATTGATGATGTTGTACTTGAGAAAGTTGAATCTGTCTCAAACGAAATCACGGAAGGAATACCAAATGATTTTGCTTTAAGGCAAAATTATCCAAATCCGTTTAATCCTACTACCAATATTCAGTACGATGTTCCCGAGCAGTCTCATGTTACTTTAAAAGTATATGACATTACCGGTCGCGAAGTAGCTGAACTGGTGAATAAAAATCATAGTGCGGGAGTATATACTCAATCATGGGATGCAAGTAGCTTGGCATCTGGTATGTATATCTACCGAATTACAGCTGGAGATTTCACAGCTGTTCGTAAGCTGACTCTTATAAAATAGAGGCAAGAAAAAACATAAAAGGGTAGAAATACTCTTTGTATGAATGCGCACCCTGTTTCTTCTGATGTAACCATTGGAAGGGCAGGGTGTTTTTTATTACAGAAGATGGCAGAAATTAGAAATTTTTGGATTGATCTAAGCCATAGAAACACCAACCAAAATCAAAATCAACGTAATCAGCGAAATCAGTGATCGCCAGGAACCCATTCTCTTCTTCCAATATCTTTTATTGCCACGAAGGCACTAAGACACTAAAGGCCAGAAAGGGAACTCTCTCCTTTGTCACTTCGAACTAATGTGAGTCTGAAAAAATCGGAAAAGGAAGCATCTCATACTGCGGCTACCCGTAGAAATTGGAAATTATGGATTACCGCGGGAAGGCATTACTTCGGCAAAATTTTGGATTGATGTAAGCCATAGAAACATCAACCAAATCAAAATCAACGTAATCAGCGAAATCAGTGATCGCCAGGAACCCATTCTCTTCTTCCAATATCTTTTATTGCCACGAAGGCACTAAGACACGAAAGGCCACAAGAGGAACTCTCTCCTTTGTCATTTCAAACTAATGTGAGAGGTCTGAAAAAATCGGGAAAGGAAGCATCTCATACTGCGGCTACCCATAGAAATTGGAAATTATGGATTACCGCGGGAAGGCATTACTTCGGCAAATTTTTGGATTGATGTAAGCCATAGAAACATCAACCAAATCAGTGATCGCCCACCCGCACCACGATTTAAAATCCAAACAATTCAGGTAGCCATAAACTAATCTGTGGGAAGTAAGTAATAAGCATCAAAGCCACGATCATTGCGATAAACAGGGGCATAAGTGGTTTCACCACTTTGACAATAGAGGTTTTCGCCACTCCAACGCCAACGAATAACACAGTTCCAACCGGTGGAGTACAAAGGCCGATGGAGAGATTTAGAATCATCATTATACCAAAGTGGACCGGGTCTATTCCAAGCTCCATAACTATAGGAAGGAAAATAGGAGTGAAGATGAGTACGGCAGGTGTCATATCCATAAAAGTACCTACTAATAACAGGATGACATTAATCATCAAAAGGATTACGATCTTGTTATCACTGAAGCCAAGAATAGCTTCCGTTACCGTTTGAGGAATTTCTTCAAAAGACATCACCCACGACATAGCTATGGAGGTAGCAATTAAAAGCATAACTATTGAAGTGGTGTTAACAGAATCCAGGAAAACCCTGGGGAGTTCTTTAATAGTAAGTTCACGGTAAACAAAACCAAGTATCAAAGTATACACTACCGCTATCGCAGAAGCTTCAGTAGCTGTAAAAATACCGGCTATTATACCTCCAATAACAATAATTAAAAGTAAAAGTGCAGGTAAGGCATCAATAAAACTTTTTAGTACCTCGGAGAATTTAGCACGCTCACCAACCGGGAATTTCTTCTTTTTTGCCCAAACAGCTGCAACAATCATTAACAATAAGCCGGTTAAAATACCTGGCAAATACCCTGCAATAAATAATGCGGCAATGGAAACCCCGCCGCTTGCCAGAGAGTAGACAATGAGAATATTGGATGGGGGTATCAAAAGTCCCGTTGTACCAGAGGTGATATTTACAGCCGCGGAAAATTCCCGGCTATAACCTTCTTCCTCCATTTTCGGCCCCAGGATAGAGCCAATGGCTGAAACCGCAGCAACCGCTGATCCTGCAATGGCACCAAAAAGCATCGCGGCAACTATATTAACATGTGCCAGACCGCCCGGGAGAGAACCCATCAGGTTTTTGGCAAGAGCGATTAACCGCTGGGCTAAACCTCCCTTATTAATTAGCTGCCCGGCCAGAATGAAAAAGGGAATGGCAAGCAAAGTGAAACTATCTAATCCTGTCCCCATTCTTTGAGCAAGAGTGGTAAAAGCTGGCAATGCATCTATACTTACTACCAAGGTGAATAAACCGGATAATCCAATGCTCCAGGCAATGGGTACGCCAATTCCGAGCAGGACAACAAAACTTATAACTAAAATCAATACTTCTGTTAAAACCATGGAAGAGGGAGTTTATGATGTTGTGTTTGTTGGAGCACCTTCAGAGTCATTCATTCGAAGAAGCAAAAGAATCTCCTGAATTTTATAGATAACTATTAACAGTCCGCTTACCGGGAGTATCGCATAGACATACGCCAGCGGCACTTGCATAGCGGCAGAAATTTGCCCAAGAGTGTAAGTGATGTATACCAGCCAAATTCCGCCAATGATCATGGTAGTGACAGCAAATAAAATAATTAGCAGGTTTATAAATATGGCGAGGCGGTCTTTGGCTTTACCTCCAAGTTTCCCCGGCAACAGATCAATAGCAAGATGCATCTTTTGCCCTGATGCATAGGCGGCACCAAGCATTCCGATCCAGATTAATAAATATCTGGCGAGTTCGTCGGTAAAAGAGCTGGATGAAGCTAAAAAATAACGGGTAATCACTTGCCAGCAAACACTGATGAGCATTACTGCCATTAAAAATGCCAGGAAGTGACCAAGATAGCGGTTAAATGTTTTCATAAATTTTCTACTGTTCATCCAGAATTCGCTGGATCAGGTTATAAAAGTCGGGATCAGTATTTTTATACTGCTCATATAAGGGAGCTGTCGCTTCCATAAACGGTTCTTTGTCGGGGTAGTTAATTTCCACACCTGCTTCCTCTACTATTTCGAGAGCTTCAATTTCTGCCTCTGCCCACAGCTGGCGTTGATATACAGCCGAAGAATCAGCGGCTTCCTGCAGCCAGGTTTGCTCTTGTTCGTTCAGGTTAGCCCAGTGATTGGTGCTGATCAAAAGCAGGTCTGGCAGCATGGTATGTTCGTCCAGGCTATAATATTTGGCTACTTCATAATGCCGGGATGCCAGGAAAGAAGGAGAGTTGTTTTCAGCGCCATCAACCACACCTTGCTGAAGAGCTGTATATAATTCGCCCCAGGATATTGGAGTAGGAGAGCCATTCATCATCCGAACCATTGTCACCGCCATTTGACTTTCCATCACCCTTATTTTCAGGCCGCGAAGATCATCGGGAGTTTCAATAGGCCGGTCTTTTGTATAAAAACTGCGTTTTCCCGCATCATAATAAGTAAGCCCGCGAAGCCAGTAATCTTCTCCAGCCAAAAGTAGTTCTCGCCCGATTTCACCATCCAGTACCGAAAGAATATGCTCATCGTCTTTGAAAAGATAGGGGAGGCTGTAAACCCTCAACTCCGGTACAAAATTTTCAAGGGCGGCCGAAGATACTTTGGTCATCCCGATACTTCCAATTTGAAGAAGTTCAAGTGCTTCCCGCTCAGAACCCAACTGTTGACTGGGGAAAATAGTGATGATTAATTTCCCGTCAGATTTTTCTTCCACAAGCTCAGCCATTCGCTCCATTCCCAGATGAACCGGATGATTTGTACTAAGGGCATGGGCTAAACGAATTGTTTTTTTGTCGGTGATAATTTCGCTACAGCCGGCAAATCCTAATAATGATATACAGGTAAGAAGTATTATTCGGTTGAACATGTATTATTTATCCCGTAGAGATTTTATGAGTTCAATAGTGTTCGTTACGTGCTTTTCCAAGCCCTCGTAATCTTCGTTTTTTAAAAATTCTTTGGTGACAAGCTTCGATCCCATTCCCACACAACTTACACCTGCATCAAACCAAGATTTTAAATTTTCTTTCTCAGCTGAAACTCCACCGGTTGGCATGATGCTCGTCCAGGGGCAAGGGCCTTTTATAGCTTTTACAAAACCGGGGCCAAGTTGACTGCCGGGAAATACTTTAATGATTTCTGCTCCAAGTTCTTCAGCTGCTGCAATTTCTGTCAGGGAACCGCAACCGGGCGACCATAAGATTTTACGCCTGTTGCAAACCACGGCGATATCCTCACGAAGCACCGGCGTTACCACAAAATTGGCGCCCAGCTGCATATATAAAGAAGCGGTTCCGGCATCGGTTAAAGAACCGACACCAAGGATCATTTCGGGCAGGTTTTCTGCTGCAAATTTATTGAGGTCACCAAAAACTTCATGGGCATAATCACCCCGGTTGGTAAATTCGAGAATTCTGGCCCCTCCCTTATAACAAGCGGTCAGCACCTGCTTGCATACGTCTAAATCAGCATGATAGAAAAGGGGAACAAGTCCGGTTTCTTCCATCACGGATGCTACCTGTATTCGTGAAAATCTTGCCATGTATCAGATTTGAAAATTAATTTTGAATAATGGTATCATCGCGCAGATAAATATTAATAAATCCAGTTGATATCAACCAGGTAATTGAAATACTGCTTAAAATATGTGAAAAAAAGGTGGAAATAATTATCGGGAAACGCGTCCTGAAGCATCCCCCTCCATTAGTTTTTCAACCTCATCAATAGTTACCAGGTTAGCGTCTCCATAAATGGTATGTTTTAGGCACGAAGTCGCCACTGCAAAATCCAGTGCTTTTTGGTCGTCATCGTTATAAGTCAACAACCCGTAAATAAGTCCGCCCATAAAAGAATCACCGCCGCCAACCCGATCTACAATATGTGTGATTTGATAGGTCCGGGATTCGAGAAAATTATCACCGTTATAAAGTACTCCCGCCCAGCTATTATGAGAGGCACTTATGGAACCCCTTAAAGTGGTAATTACTTTTTTCGCACGTGGAAATCGCTCCATTAATTGTTTACAAACTGACAAATACGCCTGACTATCCATAGACTCGCCTTGTGTGATATCTACATTTTCGGGGTGAATGCCAAAGTGTTTTTCGGCGTCTTCTTCATTCCCGAGAATAATATCACAACCTTCTACAAGAGCAGGCATTACTTCGCCGGGTTCTTTGCCATATTTCCAAAGTTTGGCGCGATAATTTAAATCTGTTGACACCGTAACTCCCAATTCATTCGCTGCCTGAATGGCTTCGAGGCAAACATCAGCGGCGCCTTGCGAAAGGGCAGGGGTGATGCCGGTCCAGTGAAACCATCCTGCATCAGCAAATACTTTTTCCCAATCGATAGTGTCTTTTTTAATAGTGGAGATGGCAGAATGAGCGCGGTCATAAATCACTTTACTGCCTCGGCTTACTGCGCCCGTTTCCAGAAAGTAAATACCAAGCCGTTCCCCTTCCCGCACAATATGGCCGGTGCCAACATTGCGTTTTCGTAATTCCATCAGGGCGCATTCGCCAATATCATTTTTTGGAAGGCAGGTGACAAATTCTACCGGAATGTCATAATTGGCAAGGGACACGGCAACATTGGATTCTCCGCCTCCATAAACCACATCGAATGTATCAGCTTGTGAAAATCTAAGAAATCCCGGTGGAGAGAGCCGAAGCATAATCTCTCCAAATGTGACGACTTTTTTCATGGTGGGGTAAAATTGTTTAGCTGGTTTAGATTATCTAAAGATTCTGAATATTAAAAAGATGCTTGTGCAATCGATTGTACAAGTAACTGATTGTATCTAATTTTAGCAACCAAAAATCTTAAAAAATTCAACATTATTATCATGGGTTTTCTGCTCGCAGCGAAGACTTCCGAATAATGAGTTCCGGGTTTAAAATTGTTTTTGAAGGAGTATGAGTAGCTGCTTTATTTTTCATTCTTTCCAAAAACATATTGGCTGTAAACTGTCCCATTTTTTTACTGTGCTGATCAACCGTCGACAAAGCCGGGTCAACCAGAGAGGTAAATGACTCATTACTAAAGCCAACAATGGCTACATCTTCCGGTATTTTATATCCTTCTTTTTTTAAAATTTCCATAGCTCCCATGGCACTATAGTCACTGGCTGAGAAAATAGCATCGGGTATATTGCCTCCGGAAATGATCTCACGGGTAAGGCTTCTGCCGGTTTCTAATTTTAGGTCGCTGGTTAGAATTAAATCTTCATCAACAAGCATATTATTTCTCTTCAGTGCTTCCTCATATCCACGCTTGCGGTCGCGGTAAATACTAACATTATCCGGGCCCGCAAAGTGCACAATTTTTTTACAGCCTTGCTCTATCAAATGCTCAGTTGCTTTATAGGCGCCCACATAATCATCCACACCTACCGCATCCACGTCAAATGATTCTTGTATGCGGTCGAAAAGAATGAGCGGAATACCTCTTTTTATCACTGTTTTATAATGGTCAAAATTAGTGGTTTCCTTGGCGTAAGATGCAAAAATTCCATCCACCTGTGCTTCGAGAAGAGCTTTTATATTTGATTTTTCTTTTTCGAGGGAATCGTCAGACTGGCAAATAATCACATTATAGCTGGTATCTTTTAGCACATCTTCCACACCCCGAACCACAGATGCAAAGAAGTTCCGGTCTGCGGTTGGGATAATAATTCCAACTAAATTACTCGTTCCCCTGCGAAGAGCTGCTGCAATACTGTTGGGCTGATAATTCATTTCCTCAGCCATCGCCAATACCGACTTTTTTGTTGATTCGCTGATTCGGGGATGATCTTTCAAAGCCCTCGAAACCGTAGAGGCCGTTATTTCTAACTCCCGGGCGATGTCATGAATCGTTGTTTTTTTATTGGCCATGCAGGTTTTTTAAAAAGAAAAAATCATTACTCAACACTTACGGGTTTTGCAATTTTTTGGAGCTCTGTGGAAATGAAATCCCGAAAATTATTTTCGTCCTGGAATTTTTCATCACTCAATTCCCATCCTGCAAATACATGATATTCCAGCCACTCATCTTCTTCCAGTTCAAACAAAGTCAGAAAGCTGTTGGTAACGCCAAGGCCTGAATCCGGTGCCTCACGATGTCCCAGGTAATTTTCATCAGGGAAAATTAATCCCATTCCTAAAAACCAGCCTTTATCATAAGTCTGCTGATCATGTGTGTAGAATGCGGAATAATCTGCTTCACTTCCTTCTATCAACTCAGGGGGGTTATCATTGTGGATATTTACCAGACCTACCACCAGGGTATCGGATGCATCACTGTTGGTTAATTTAACTTTGTTGGTATGACTGTAGGTGCCGGCCCAAATACTCACATCGTTTACCAGGTTGATCTTTCGGTTTCCTAAATCCCAGCCTGAGTATGTTAATCTGAAAATGGATCGAACCGGCCCCTCAGTAATAAGCTGATATTTTGTGGTATCCACATTATTCCGTTCAGCATCCATGCGAATCCCCAGGCGGGTCGGTTCTCCATATTGCATAATTCCCAGGCCGCCTAATCCGAGAGAATTACCGACCGCAAGAATATCCCTTCCCCAGGGCAGCATCTCGTGGTAATTATCCACCAGTTCGCCTTCCTCTGAAATTCCCACCGTCTCCAGGGCCATTTCGGAGGATGTTTTTCCATAAAGGTCACGGCCATTTCTGCCATCAATATATTGTCGAAATCCAACTTTATCATTTTCCCAGGCGGGGCCGTCCATTTGAAAACGTCCAAAAGGCGGAACCGGGAGTTCATCGGCGGTCAGTGTTAATTCTTCCACCGGATTAACGCCCGAACCCTCTTTCACTCCAAAACGCACATTGGTTTTTTGGATAAATTCCGGGTACTCATTTTCATCCACAAACCGAAGTGCAATTCTTTTACTTTCTCCGGCGGCAATAGTAAGGGTAAAAGCCAGCTCATCCCATTGGCCGTCCATGTCAATATCATCAGCTTGTGTTGGGATATCTTCCTCGCCGATATACGGCACTGGGATTTTTCCATCTGGTATGGAATCCAACTTCTCAGTGATCATGTCTCTGCTAAGAATTATAGGCTCATCTTCACGGTCTATTTCCGAGTCATTCGTGAGGGTGAAATCAGAATTATCATTATTACATCCTAAAAAAAGAAAAGGAAGCAGTACAAAAATAAGGGTGTTTGTGGAGATGCGATTTCTTCGTTTCATAAATTATAATTATTCGTTAGCAGGTTTTCCGATAGTGGCAAGTATTCCGCCATCTACATATACAATTTGGCCGTTTACAAAGTCGCTGGCTTTGGATGAAAGAAAAACAGCTGTACCGGCAAGATCGGAGGGATCTCCCCAGCGCCCGGCTGGTGTTCGCTGAATGATGAAATCATTGAAAGGATGTCCGTCTTTTCGGATCGGCTCTGTCTGGGAAGTGGCAAAATATCCCGGCCCAATTCCATTTGACTGGATATTATATTTTGCCCATTCGGTAGCCATACTTTGGGTAAGCATTTTCAAGCCTCCTTTGGCGGCGGCATAAGCTCCTACGGTATCGCGCCCCAATTCGGTCATCATAGAACAGATATTGATGATCTTGCCTTCTTTGCGTTCGATCATATATTTTACCACCTGTTTGGCCATAATGAACGGGCCTGCCAGGTCCACATCAATGACTTTGCGATATTCTTCTACTTCCATATCCTGCAGGGGAACCCGTTTTATGATGCCGGCATTATTTACCAGAATATCAATTGGGCCAATTTCCTTCTCAATTTTATCCACATGTTCTTTGGCTTTGGCCTCATCTGTGACATCAAAAATGTAGCCATTCACAGTATGACCTGCGGCTTCATATTTTTCGATGGCTTTATCCATTTTTTTTGGAGTAGTACCATTCACAATTAATTCAGCCCCGGCTTCAGCCAAACCCATAGCCATGGCCATTCCTAGTCCGTGGGTGGCACCGGTTACAAAAGCTCGTTTTCCAGTTAAATCGAAGAGTGAATTCATAATGATTTCTTTTGGATTGAAATGATGCTGTTTTATTTCAGGTCGGTTGGAGCAAGTTTATCCATGTCTCCGTAATCCAGGTTTTCTCCGGCCATTCCCCATATAAAGGTGTAATTGCTTGTTCCGGAGCCGCAATGAATAGACCAGGGGGGAGATAACACGGCTTCATTATTTTGCAGCCAGATATGACGTGTATTTTCTGGCTCGCCCATAAAATGACACACCACCTGATCTTCAGGAACTTCAAAATAGAAATAAGCTTCCATCCGGCGATTATGAACATGAGCAGGCATGGTATTCCAAACACTTCCCGGCTCAAGCTGAGTCATTCCCATCTGTAGCTGACAAGTCTCTACTATACTATTCACAATCAATTTTCGAATTACCCGGTGATTGGAAGTTTCAAGAGAACCGAGTTCTACGATTTCGGCATCTTTCTGCGCAACCTTTTTGGTGGGATAGGCATGATGGGCAGGTGCTGAATTCAGGTAGAATAAAGGCTGACTGCCATCCTTTTGTTCGAAACTCACTTTCTTCTCCCCTCTGCCAACATACAACGCTTCTTTGTAATCTAATTCATACTCCTGATTACCAACTTTTACCGTTCCCTTTTCTCCCACATTTATGACACCCAACTCGCGTCTTTCCAAAAAATAATCTGCTTTAAGCGGATCTATAGTTTCCAGTTTTAAGGCTTTAGATCCCGGCTTAGCGCCCCCTACGATATATCTGTCATAATGGGAGTAAACCAGGTTAATGTCACCGGAGGTGAACATATTCTGTATCAGGAAATCATCTCTCAGGCGCTTCGTATTGTAGTTGTTGGCATCATCTGGATTGGAAGCATAGCGAATAGAATAATTGACAGGCATGACTATAAATTTTTTATTGATGTAATCGATTGCGCGGAATATATAAAAAATATGATGCTTTCCCCATTGTTGAAAAGTAGTAAGAAAACAGAAAGTGATATACTAATTATTAAGAAAATTGTGTCATAATATTCACTACGGCATAATATGGCATACAAGAAAGCTGAGGTTTCTTCTGAAAATTATTACCAATAACTTGTGCAACCGATTGTTTCCTTCTTTAAAATGGAAAGAGAAAAAATGAAAATAGAGCATTTTGCAATAAACGTAGAAAATCCCCCGGCTATGGTCGATTGGTATGTGGAAAACCTGGGGCTGGAAATCATTAGACAAATGAATGAAGCTCCACACACCACATTTCTTGCCGATGAAAGCGGGAGAGTAATGCTGGAAATCTATACCAATCCACCAGGGGAGGTTCCGGATTATCCAAACATGAATCCCTTAATAGTGCACCTGGCTTTTGTCTCAGAAAATCCTGCAAGCGATAAAGAGAGGTTAATATCAGCGGGAGCAACTGTGGTGACTGATGAACATTTAAAGGATAATTCGCACCTGATTATGATGCGCGATCCCTGGGGCTTTTGCATTCAATTATGCAAACGCGGAAAACCTATGCTTAAAGAAAAAGAAGATACTTTTTGATTTTAAGTTACCGGTTAACGAAAAAATTTCTTTTCTTGTATGAGATCTTCACATTACGCACTCCTAAATACCCTGGATTTAAAAAAAATTGAAACAATGTTATGAAATTATTTAGCCTGATTATTCTTCTAATTCTGACTGCTTGTTCTCAAGTTGTCAGCCAAACAATTCCTGAAGATCTTAAATGGTCGGAGCGGATGGCACTCTCAATTATGGAGCGAAATCCTGATCCTGTTTACATGGATTTTCGGGATGAGCCAAAGTGGGAATATACTTTTGGCCTTGTTTTGAAATCAATAGAGAAAGTATGGAAGGAAACAGGGGATGAAAAATATCTTGAGTATATAGAAGACTACTATGACTTTATGATTGAGGAAGATGGTACGATCAAGAAGTATGATATTACAAATTTCAATATTGATCGTGTTCAGCCTGGCCGTGCTTTATTTATTCTTTATGAAGAGACAGGTAAGGAAAAGTATAACACCGCTATCGAACAGCTCCGTTATCATCTTGAATTTCAGCCACGAAATAAAGTAGATGGTTTTTGGCACAAGCTGATTTATCCATGGCAAATGTGGCTGGATGGAGCCTATATGGGACATCCTTTTTATGCAGAATATTCTCAAAGAAATAATCAGCCGGAATATTTTGACGATATCGCACTTCAGTTCAAGCTCATGTTCGAAAATATGCGAGACAAGGAAACCGGCCTTCTTTACCACGGCTGGGATCAAAGTAAAACCCAAAAATGGGCCGATCCTGAAACAGGGCTGTCACCAAATTTCTGGGGCCGGGCGATGG
Source organism: Balneolaceae bacterium (assembly GCA_040877545.1). Classification (GTDB taxonomy): domain Bacteria; phylum Bacteroidota; class Rhodothermia; order Balneolales; family Balneolaceae; genus Gracilimonas. The sequence goes on along the minus strand of JBBDNN010000077.1, from coordinate 34,232 downwards.
GATGGTACGGTATGGCTTTAGTTGATGTGCTGGATTATTTCCCTGAAGATCATCCCGAGCAACAAAATTTGGTGAATATATTAGATCAATTTGTAGAGGCTCTGGTAAATTTTCAGGATGAAGAGAGTAAGGTTTGGTATCAGGTAGTTGATCAGGGAGACCGTGAAGGAAATTACTTAGAAGCTTCAGCCTCTATTATGTTCACTTATGCCATTGCCAAAGGAGCAAACAAAGGCTACCTCGATGAGTCTTATCGGGAAGTTGCCGAAACCGCTTATGAAGGTATTCTTGATGAATTTATTGAAGTAGAGGAAAATGGTTTGGTAAATATTCATAAGGCATGTGCTGTGGCCGGACTTGGCGGCAGTCCTTATCGCGACGGAACCTACGAGTATTATGTGAATGAGCGAATTCAGGTGAACGATACCAAAGCTACCGGTTCCTTTATAAAAGCAAGTTTAGAACTCGGCCGGTAGTCAGCTCAAAAATGAATCATCTTTCAAAGTTATATTATTCATCAACCGTTCTTCTCATGGCCACCGCCATGTTAATGGGCACACCTCATTTGTATGGGCAGAATTCTTCATCTGAATCTGCGGTATGGAAAGCCGATAACGGAGATGGTTCCTACACTAATCCTATAATTCATGCAGATTATTCTGATCCGGATGTGATTCGGGTTGGAGATGATTTTTATATGACCTCATCTAGTTTTAATGCAGTTCCCGGATTGCCCATCCTTCACTCCAAAGACCTGGTAAATTGGGAGCTCATTAATCACGCACTTCCAGGATTATATCCCAAAGAGCATTTCAAAACACCTCAGCATGAGAAGGGGGTGTGGGCGCCAAGTTTTCGGTTTCATGAAGATGAATATTATATCTACTGGGGAGATCCGGATTTTGGAATTTATATGGTGAAGGCTGATGATCCTGCCGGGGAATGGTCGAAGTCCGTCCTGGTAAAAGAAGGCAAGGGATTGATCGATCCATCTCCACTTTGGGATGAGGATGGAAAGGCTTATCTGGTGCACGCTTTTGCCAGAAGCCGGGCGGGAATAAACAGTTTGTTGGTGGTGCAGGAAATGAATGCGGATGGAACCGAAATGATCGGCGAACCGGTGTTGGCTTTTGACGGCCACGGAGAAAACCCCACCGTTGAAGGCCCCAAATTCTACAAGCGTGGCAATACCTACTATATATTGGCTCCGGCTGGTGGCGTAGAATTTGGCTGGCAATTGGCTTTAAGATCTGAAAATATTCTCGGTCCCTATGAAGAAAAAGCGGTTCTGCACCAAGGTTCAACGGATATAAATGGGCCGCATCAGGGGGGAATGGTAAAACTTGAATCCGGCGAATCCTGGTTCATTCATTTTCAGGATAAGGGAGCTTATGGACGGGTAGTCCACTTGAACCCGATTAACTGGGAAAACGGCTGGCCAATGATGGGCGAAGATATTAATGATGACGGAATTGGCGAGCCGGTTACCACTTTTGAAAAACCGGATGTGGGTGATAATTATCCTGTTCAGACTCCGCCGGATTCCGATGAATTTGATTCTAACCAACTTGGGCTTCAGTGGCAATGGCATGCAAACCCGGAAGTTTTTTGGGCTTTTCCCCACGGCAATGATGACAAGCTGCGATTATACTCCACCAGGATTTCCAGGGATTTCACCAATTATTGGGATGTTCCACACTTGTTGCTTCAAAAATTCCCGGCACCATCTTTTACTGTAACCACCAAATTTACCTTCACCCCGGATGAAGAAGAATCCGGCGAAAAAACAGGCCTGATAGTAATGGGAAGAGATTATTCTTATCTCACTGTTACCAAAAAAGAGGAGGGATTATTTGTTTCTCAAACTATTACCACTGATGCAGATGATGCCGGAGAAGAGCGGGAAGTTGAAGGGGAGTTTGTAGATGCCAATACCTTGTGGTTTAAGGCAGAGATTACCGAAGAAAGCAAAAAAGCCTTAACGCAATTCAGTTACAGCACCAACGGCGAAAAATTCACCAACATTGGCGAAACTTTTCAAGCACGCGAAGGTGGCTGGATTGGCGCAAAGATTGGAATTTTCGCCTCTCGTCCGGCCGACAATTACGATTCGGGTTACTCAGATTTTGAATGGTTTAGAATTACTCCCAATGATTGATTAGTAGGAAGCATGAATTTCAAAAACATTTTTTACAGCAAATTTCTACAGAAATGGTCTTTTTTATTTTTGATGAGTTTTGTGGCAGGATTAATAGCCTCTCACTTCAACGCACAACCAAATCAGATAACGATTTATCTTGTTGGTGATTCCACCATGTCGGAAAAAGAAGTATCTGCCTATCCTGAAACCGGCTGGGGAATGGGTTTTGATACCTATTTCAATGATGTGGTGAAAATTGAAAATCATGCCCGGAACGGCCGGAGCACACGCAGTTTTATACAGGAGGGAAAGTGGAAACCGATTGTGCAAAATCTTAAAGAAGGTGACTTTGTGTTTATACAATTTGGCCACAATGATGAGGTGCAAACAAAATCACGTTCCACAACTCCGGATGAATTTCAGAAATATTTGAGACAGTACCTATCAGAAACAGTAGCCAAAAAAGCCCAGCCCGTTTTACTAACTCCCATCACCCGCCGAAAATTTGATGAAGCGGGAAACATCAAGGAAACCCACAAAGAATATTCAAGATTAATGCTGGAAGTGGCTGAATCGGAAAAGGTGCCACTTATTGATATGGACAAAAAAAGTCAGGCATTGATGAATGAACTGGGTCCCGAAAAATCACAATTAATATATCTGCACTTAAAAGCCGGACAAAATCCCAATTACCCTCAGGGTCTGTCAGACAATACCCATTTCAGTGAAACCGGTGCCCGGATGATGGCGGAACTGGTTCTTCAGGGAATAAAAGAATTAAATCTTGGACTGGAGAAATATTTCATAAGTACGGTGAAGGAATGAGAGCAAACGCAAAGCAGGTTGGACTGATTTTTTTGTTAGTGGGGTTTTGGATTAGTCCATTTACCTTAACTGCTCATCAGGTTGATTATGAGTTTATCGTAGCCAAGGACGGAAGCGGTGATTTTGATTCCGTTCAGGATGCCATTGATGCTGCCAAGGCTTTCCCCGCTGAACGCATTAATATATTGATCAAAAATGGAGTGTATAAAGAAAAAGTGAAGATACATGCCTGGAATACCAAACTCTCCCTGATTGGGGAAAATAAAGAGCAAACTATCATCACTTATGATGACTATTTCGACAAAATAAATGGTGGCAGAAACAGCACCTTTCATACTTATACCATGCTTGTGCAGGGAAATGATTTCCACGCCGAAAATCTCACTATTGAAAACAGTGCCGGTGATGTTGGGCAGGCTGTAGCTCTTAATGTAGATGCAGACCGTGTTTCCATCACCAGTTGCCGGCTGCTTGGAAATCAGGATACGCTGTATTTATCGGGAGAAGGGAACCGCCAGCATTTCAGAAATTGTTATATCGAAGGCACCACCGATTTTATTTTTGGCGGAGCTACGGCGCTGATTGAAGAATCCATCATCCATAGCAAAAAGGATTCATATATAACCGCAGCATCTACTCCTGAGGGAGTCCCTTTTGGATTTATATTCAGAGATTGCAGGTTAACCGCCGATGAAAATATAGATAAAGTTTATCTCGGGCGGCCATGGCGTAATTTCGCAAAAACCGCTTTCATCAATACAGAAATGGGGGCACATATTGCTCCAAAAGGATGGCACAACTGGTCGAAACCTGAAGCTGAAGGAACAACCTTTTATGCTGAGTATAATAATTCCGGCCCCGGTTTTACTTCACAAAAAAGAGTGGAATGGTCGCATCAATTAAATGAAAGCGAATTGATGAAATTTACAGAGGAAAATATATTTGGCAATTGGACACCTGAAAGGGAATAGAAGAAATAAATTTTTAATAAAGTTAAAATTATTTGAATTATGAGCATTGATCAACAGGAAAGAGACCAGGAATTAGTAACAAATATTCAAGAGCTGGTTGGCCAGGTCGAAGGCTTCAGTTTATACAAAAATTCAATTCATGAGGATAATGGATCATGGCTGTGCATAGTGAGAGAGGGAATTGAAAAATATCTTCTTGTAGTTCCTGATGAGGAATCAACCAAAAAAACTGATTTTAGGGGCAATGAAATGCATGCGGGGGCAGCCACTTTTATAAAATGTGACCTGTCTCATGAGAATGCGGAAATCCTGCGATCAAAATTCGATTTCACCAATGCTGTATTAATGGGAAAAGATGATTCTTATGGTTTGGGAGACCGGCTCGGAAATGCTGGCCCGGCACACCTGCGGGCTGTACGTAAAACTGACTTTAAACCGGTTCTGGCGCAGCAGTCTATTCGTGAATTGGAACGCACTAACCGTACGGCAGAGGAAGTGATGGATGCCGCTTCATGGTCGGTTTTTCAGGAAGGTTACCACGATGGATTTGGAGCCGATGGCGATCATCTAAAAACCACCGATGATATCGACCGCATGGTAAAAGCGGGATATACGATGTTTACCATTGATCCGAGTGATTATGTAGTGAACGAGATAAAAATTATGAGCGAGAAGGACCTGAAGTCAAAATATGAAGCTCTTCCATGGAAAGAACTGGAGGATACACCGGAAAAATTGATGGACCGGGTTTTGCAGTCTGAGGTAGAGTTAAGGGAGGGCTACAAATTAAATCCATCTCGTGAGGAAGTTTTGCAGGGAATGGTAAAATATGGCAGGGTCATTACTCACACCAAAAAAATGGCTGATTATCTGGTATCAAGCCATACCGGGCATCCCGCTGAAGTTGAGTTATCTGTGGATGAAACGGATGAACCAACCACCCTGTTTGAACATTATTTAATAGCTTCCGAACTCGACAGGTTAGGAGTTGAACTGGTAAGTTTAGCACCACGATTTTGTGGAGATTTTGAAAAGGGAATTGACTTTAAAGGAGATCTAAACCAGTTCCGTGAGGAATATAAGCAGCATCTTGCAATCGCCGATCTTTTTGGCGGATATAAACTCAGTATTCACTCAGGCAGCGATAAGTTTTCGGTATATGAAGTGATTGGCTCCTTAAATCTGGGCGCAGTTCATGTAAAAACTGCCGGGACCAGTTATTTGGAAGCATTACGGACAATTGCTGTTGCTGAACCGGGACTTTTCCGGGAGATCATGAAATTTTCCATAAAGAGATTTGAAGACGACAAAAAAACCTATCATATATCTGCTGAATTAGACAAAATAGAAGATCCGGATTCAGTTTCCCAGGATGAGCTGCCAAATTACCTGGACGATAATCATGCCCGGCAGGTCTTGCATGTGGCGTATGGTTCGGTGCTTTCGGGAACGCTTCCTGAAGCTAAAAACTTTAAAGAACGGCTGATGATGGCTCTGGAAGAAAATGAAGAACTTCATGAGAAATACCTGGTTCGCCATTTTGATAAGCATTTGGATCCTTTTGTTTAACACCGATTAATATCATTAACAGGTTTGTAAAATCTCTTACCTGCGATAAAAAAGCGGTTGATTATTCTTGTAATTAACCGTTATTTAGGTGGAGTTATTTAACCGGTTAAGTATTCCTTTAAGATGCCGCTGAACAGGAAATTATCCACAGTGTTGATTTTCTAAAAGCGGATGTGATTTTTATTTGAACTGGAAGCGCTTCTTAGTAATGGGCGCTGTTTTTTACTGCATCTGTTTCCGTTAAGCAGGATAATACTTCAAAAAATAAGGCTTATGAAGAATCAAAATAAGAAAGACTTAATACCTGCTTTGGTGTCTAAAGAGCAGAGACGTCAGTCGGCTTTTAGTAAATTGATTTGGAGCTCATGTCTTAGCATTTCTATAAGTATTATGATCGGTTTTTTTGCCATTGTTTCAGCACAGACAAGCAGTATTTCTGGCCAGGTAACGGATGCCCAAACAGAAGAGGCTCTTCCGGGAAGTCAACTTGAGTTATCTGGTCTTAACCTTGTAGTAGTTGCCGATGAAGATGGCAATTTCGAGTTTTCCGATATTCGTTCTGGTATTTATGTTCTAAAAGTTCATTCAGCAGGATATAAAACCCGGAACATAGAGCTTAATCTTTCATCCGGGGAATCTATAGTGCAGCAAATTGGCCTGGCAGGATTATCTACAAAGGAGCAAAGGAATGCCAATTTTAGTTCAGTAATAGATATCGATCAAATACAGGAGTTTGGTGATTATTCGGTAAAAGAGGCTCTGGTGCGAGTGCCTGGAATTCAGGTTTCAAGAGAAGGAGATATTAATATCCGGGGGGCAGGATATGATGCCTATGCGGTAACCTTCAATGGCCAGCGAATGGCGGGAACAGGCTTGGGGATCCGGAGTTTTGATCTTGGTTCCATATCCACAGATGTAATTCGTGAGCTTGAAGTCAAAAAAGTTCTCACACCGGATATGGATGCCGATGCATTGGCTGGTGTTATAAATCTGAATACAAAGCAGGCCGCTGGTGAACGCAAATTGAGTGCACGGGCAGGAGGCGGATTAAATACACAATATGGAAGTATAACAGAACCTGAGAGCCGGTTTTGGGTTAATTATGCAGAAAGATTTCAGGATGACCTTTCTGTGGCACTCACCTTAAATTATCAGCAGCAACAAAAAGGCTGGGAAGAACTGGGTATAGATTATGGTTTGGCAGAGGTTGAAAATGGTCCGGTAGATGTGGTAGAAGAGGTTGCTCCGGCTTTACATGATGATGATCGGAAACGTTTTGGCAGCAGTCTTGATCTGCAATATGATCCCACTGATGAAAGTCATTACTATTTTCGTGCCTTATTTACATCCGAAGACAGAAAACAGGTAGATCACACAAACAGCTGGCAAGCCAATGGAGATTGGATTGATCAATTTACTACCGGAGCTGAAGGAGGGTTGGGAACTCATTCACATAATGCCCGCCAACAGAATATTGATATATCACAATCTACTTTTCAGGCCGGAGGGCAGCATTTCTTAGAATCACTTGATCTTTCTTACAGTGCCGGCTGGAGCCAAAGCATTATCAATAATCATGATATTTTATTCCCCTTTGAATTAGAAGGGTACAACTTATCGCTTAATTGGGAAGATCGAACGCGGCCAGCATTAACCCCCACAAATCAGCCAACAACGGTACTGGATGATGGATCGGTGGATAGAAGATTTATGATTGGGCAGGAATTTGAGCGGATTATTGAAGAGCATGCACATAATGAGATAACAGCCCGAATAGATGTAAACTATCCTTTTAGTATTGGATCATTAAAAGCGGGTACAAGTGCGCGATTATCATATAAAAATGGTGAGTACGACGAGAACTCTTTTGAATATAACCGAACCATGCGCATGGTTAGCTTTAACATGATGCGGGAGCCTTACCGCAATATTGAGGTGATTGGAGGAGATTATCGTCTTCCCTGGTTAGTGGAAACATCCGATGCACGTGCATTTTTTGATAATCAGCGCCCGGTATTTTCTGGCGATGAAAACCTGAGAAGATTCCGGTCTGAAATACGAACTTATAATACCGCCGAACATATTTATGCGGGTTATGGGATGGCAACTTTTGAGTTTGGAAAATTAGAGGTTATTGGTGGGGCGCGTGTAGAACTCACTAATTCAGAATTTGAAGGAAACATGGTGGACTTTGATGAAGCTGGAGAATTTATACAATCGGAGGAAACCACTGAATCAGAAAATGATTTCAGGCTTTTTCCCAATGCGCAGTTAGCTTATAGTGTAACCGACCAAAGCAGTATCCGCTTAGCTTATTCCCGTACAATGGCGCGGCCCGATTTTTTTGCGCTAACTCCATTTCAGCGCATAAATCATATGGATTCTACCATTTTCAGGGGAAACCCACAGCTTGATCCTCTTACCTCACATAATTTGGATGCAATGTTGGAACATTCCTTCAATAATATCGGCAGTATTTCAATTGGTGCTTTTTATAAAGAGTTAGACAATTTTATTGTTGAGAGGCAACAGGAAATCAGCGGTGGTGAATTAAATGAATATCAGGAACGAATTTTCCAGAATGGAAATGAAAGAGCCACTATATATGGTGCAGAAGTTGCATGGCAACAACATTTATCATTCTTGCCCGGATTTTTGAATCATTTAAATGTCTTTGCCAATTACACGTGGTCAGATTCTGAATATGAGACGGATCGAAATAATGAAACTGCTTTGCCGGGACAAAGTCCCCATGTAGTGAATGCAGCCCTTGGTTATGCAGATAGCCGATTTTCTGCCCAAATATCCTATCACTGGACTGCAGAATTTTTATCCCATTTAGAGGATGAGCCGCGTGTTGCACCAGCTGTAAATGCTTCTGGTGAAATATACATGGATCGTTTTCAGGATGGGTACCAGGATTTATCAGTCAGTGCTGAATACACTTTATCTCCATATTTCAAAGTTTGGGCTATTGCGAAAAACCTGCTTCAGAGTGATTCATTAGAATATGCTTACGATCAGCAGCTGTATCAAACAAGTACCTTTGTGAGAAGTGGATTTGATATCAGAATGGGAATAAGATTTGATCTGTAACCGGAAGGATTAAGTTATGAAAGAGAATATCTCAATGATAAAATTTTATAAGCGTATGAATGAATGGAAGCATTCTGTTTCTCTTTTGAACGGATGGAATACTATGTCATACCTATTTACTTGTGTAATGATGGTTTCACTAGCCTTGGGTTCTGGTGAAGCTATTGCCCAACCTGATACAGGAACCATTAGCGGAACGGTCTCCGCAAATGAGGAAGTTGACGTTACTAAATATGTAATGCTCCTGCAAGAAACCAATGACGTAACGCCAATCAGTGAAACTGGTGAGTTTATATTTGAAGAGGTGCCTGAAGGGAACTATACCCTCATATTTCGGACAACCGATGAAGTTATAGAGGAAGTTTCTATTACCGTTGTAAGCGGTGAAATGGTAGAACAACATTTTGATTTAACCACAGTGGCTTTACAAGGTGAGTCAGTAAAAACTGAGGCAAGAGAAATTGATGGTACAGGATTTACTTTGAACTCTGAACAAATAGTTGGTTTTGGAGATTATTCAGTAGAAGAAGCCATGGCTCGTATTCCCGGTGTACAGGTGGCCCGTGATGGAGATATTAATTTGCGTGGCGTGGGATATAAGAGTTATTACGTAACAGTAAATGGTCAACGAATGGGAACAACCGGCCTTGGTGACCGTAATGCTGATTTAGGTGCAATTTCCACAGATATGATTAGTGAAGTTGAGTTTATAAAAGTTCTTACACCGGATATGTTCGCGGATGGTTTGGCAGGGGTTGTAAACCTAAAAACTTATAATCCGGCAGAGGATGAGAGTGAAATTATTATCGGTATGGGTGGTGGAGCTAATCCCGCGCATTTTAACAGAACAGGGGCTACAGGCAGAGCATGGGCCCGCGTCATTCAACCTCTGAGTGATGATATTTCTATAGCAATGAATTTCAGCTATCAGCAGAATCAAACTGTTTCTGAGGTGCTTGGAATTGAATATGGTTTAGCTGATTTCGGTAACGGGAATGTAGATGTAATCGAGCAAGTATCGCCGGCACTTCAAACAGAGGAACGTGGGAGGTTGGGTGGATCTGTACAATTAGATTATACACCTAACGAAACATCCAGTTTTTATCTGCAGGGTATGGTTAATACGGACAGCCGGGAAAGAATTCGTCATAGAAATAACTGGTTGGCAAACGGCAGCTGGGAAAATCAATTCACCACGGGGCCACAAGGCAGCTTCAGATATGATTTGCGGAATGAGTATATAGATATTTCGCAATTTACTTTTAAAGCCGGCGGTCAACATCTTTTCGATCCCATAATTTTGGAATACAGTGCAGGTTGGGCACAAAGCGAGATCAACAAAAACGAATATCATTTTCCATTTGAAATGAGCGGAATGGAATACACGATTAACCTTGAAGATCAAAATCGGCCAATGCCGGAAGTTGTAGAAGATCCGCAGATTGAAGATATGATGTTATCAGATATGACCTATATCATTGATCAACATATTGACAGAACATATTCCGGTAATATAGATGTTGAAATTCCTTTTGGGTTGGGTTCTTTTAAAATTGGCACGAGCGCTTTAATCACAAACAAAGACGCAAATGAAGAAGGCGCCTATAATGAGTATTTATATACCTATCCCGGATTTTTGAACCTGAATGAATTTGAACATCATGAGGCGGGACAAGCAAATCTTTTGGGTGACCAATACAGTTTGGATTGGGTGCTGGATTCGGAGGAGGCTTTATCATTTTTTGAAGCAAGCATTCCAAACCTAAGACTGGATCGGGATTTAAACAACAGAACATCCAACATTTGGAATTATCTTGCCAGCGAAAAAATATATGCCGGCTATGGAATGGCTACTTTAAATTTCGGATCATTAACTTTTATAGGTGGTGCCAGGATAGAACATACGGCAGCTGATTACGAAGGCCGCACAGTTAGATTTAACAGGTTTGATCAATTTGAGGAGTCAACAGATACGAGTGTTGTTTCCAGTTATACAAATATTTTTCCGCATACACAGCTTATATTTGACCCCTCAGAAGAAAGCAGCATTCGCCTGGCTTATTCCAGATCCATTGCCCGTCCAGACTTCAATTTGATTGCCCCGTTTGAATTAATCACTCCGGCAGATACTTCTATTTTCAGGGGAAACCCTGGTTTGGAACCCATAGTATCGGACAACTTTGACCTATTTTTGGATCAATCTATCATGGAAACAGGAGTTGTTTCAGTGGGCGCATTTTATAAAAGACTTACCAATTTTATTTCAGAAGAAAGCCGAACTATACAGGCATCAGAAGGTGATTTTATTCCTTTTGATGAATTCTTTGATGACGAAACTACAGAGATTTCAGTAAGTGAACGCAGTTTTCATAACGAGGAAGAAACAGCAGCTATTTATGGTGTGGAAGTGGCCTGGCAACAACGGCTTTTATTTTTACCAGGACTGTTGAGGAATCTTGGCACCTATGCCAATTATACATGGTCAAATTCTTCGTACACTTCAAGCCGCGGTGAAGAAACTGCTTTTCCGGGCCAACGTCCACACGTGGTAAATGCTGCCCTTGATTACAGTCAGGATCGTTTTTCTGCCCAAATATCGTATCACTGGAGTGCGGAATCACTAAATAAATTAGCACAAGAAAGAACGGAAGCTCCTTCTGTAAGTAGCGATCAAGTATATATGGATCGTTATCAGGAAGGTTTTCAGGATTTATCCGCTTCTCTAAAATATAAACTATCCAATGAAATTCAGTTATGGGCAAATGTGTACAATTTAATGCAGAGTGAAGAAGTTGGATACAGATACAACAGAGACAATTATCCAACAAGTATCTATCAAAGAGATGGAATTGAGTTCAGTTTGGGTGTGCAGCTAAACTTTTAAGAAGCATAGATTTGATTAAAATTATAAGAAGTACAAAACTATTAAAAAACAATATTATGAAGCAGGTTTTACCGATAAAAAAAATAAATAATTTAGGCTGCATATTTTTTGCTCTTTTAATGCTTTCCAATCCAGTTGAATTAGTAGCTCAGCAGCTTGCCTTTCCCGGCGCGGATGGATTCGGTAAATACACTACCGGTGGACGCGGCGGAGATGTGTATGAAGTAACCAATTTAAATAATTCAGGTCCCGGAAGTTTACGGGCAGGTGTAGAAGCGGAAGGGGCGAGAACTATTATTTTTCGCATATCGGGGACCATTCATCTTACAAGTGAACTGCGTATCAGAAATGATAATATATCTATTTTCGGCCAAACAGCTCCTGGCGATGGTATAGCAACTAAAGGAGAAATGGTTGTCATTGATGCAGATAATGTAATCATTCAATACATGAGGTTCAGGCCTGGAAATCTTTCTGGTGGTGAACCAGATGCCCTCTGGGGAAGAGAACAAAAAGATATCATTCTTGATCATATCTCTATGAGCTGGGCAATAGATGAAACAGGTAGTTTTTATGATAATGAAAACTTCACACTTCAATGGAGTATTTTAAGTGAAAGTTTGTATGAATCTGATCATGAAAAAGGCCGCCATGGCTACGGCGGAATTTGGGGTGGAATGGGTGCCTCTTTTCATCACAATTTACTAGCTCATCATTCAAGCAGAAATCCTCGTTTTAATGGAAGCCGTTATTCCGGAAATGCCGAAGCAGAGCTGGTTGATTTTCGCAATAATGTGATATATAACTGGGGTAATAATAGCTCCTATGCCGCTGAAGGCGGAAGCTATAATCTTGTGAATAATTACTTTAAGCCCGGACCAGCTACTTCTTCAAACAGAGACCGAATTATTCAGCCCTGGCCTGATAATGGAAGTAACTCACAACCAGCCGGTGTACACGGTTTATTTTATATAGATGGGAATTACGTGTATGGCAGCGAAGAGGTAACCGCGGATAACTGGGAAGGCGTGGATCCTTCTAACAGCTTTGACAACTACGGCATTAGCAAAGAAGATTTGGTTGCTGCCGAACCTTTTGAAGTTGAGGATATTGCATCATTCGAAACAGCGGAAGAAGCCTTTGTAAGTGTCTTGGCCAATGCAGGAGCTATTTTGCCACGTCGCGATACACTTGATTCAAGAATTGTCCATGAAACAGAAACAGGAACCGCTACATATGGTGGTTCTTATGGAGAAGGTGAAGGCATTATTGACAGCCAGGAAGAAGTTGGAGGATGGCCGGAACTTATGTCAGCTCCAGCTCCGGAAGATACAGACGGTGATGGAATTCCCGATGAATGGGAAACTGAAAATAGTTTAGATCCCAATGATTCAACTGACGGTAAAGAACTTGCCGAATCAGGATACTCAAATCTCGAAGAATATATCCATACGCTGCAGGAACAATCAGGCGAATTTTCTCCTGTACCCGGCAGTTTGGCTTTAAATTTTCCTGTTCAAGAATCGGATGTATCCCTGCAGCCAGAGTTTTCATGGAATGCAGCAACCTATGCTTCTGCTTATGAAATGGAAATCAGGGATGGGGCTGGCGATTATGGAGAAATCATTTTTGCAGCAACCGCAGAAGGAACATCGCTAACTCTAGAAGAAGAACTGGAAGGCGGCGAAACTTATTTCTGGAGAGTTCGCGGTGTCAATGATGAAGGTGCCGGAGTCTGGACCGATTATGAATATTTTGTTACGGAAACTCCTACATCAATAGAATCACCAGATGGTGTTCCGAACACATTTACCTTAGGGCAAAACTATCCGAATCCTTTCAATCCCACAACCAATATACGCTACGGATTACCCCACTCAGCTGATATTGATTTACGTGTATTTGATATGACAGGGAGGGAAGTAGCCCGGCGAATATTTAAAAATCAATCAGCCGGTTTCCATACCGTGGAATTTGATTTCAGCTCCCAGGCATCTGGTGTTTATATATATAAATTAAAGGGAATATCCACCAGTATACCCGGTGATCAAGTGTTTTCTCAAACCCGAAAAATGACTTTAATTAAATAAGAATAAAAGCCAGCAATAAAGTTAAAATGAATTCGGCTTTAACAAAGAAAAAAATAGTTTACAGGCGTTTAAAACATGAATTATTTTTGATTCTTTTGTTATTAAATCGTTAATTACAAATGAGTATTTAACCGGTTAAGTAGGAATGGTTATGAATGAAGTTTCGGTCAATAAAAAAATAAAATTTTTGCTCAATGGAAGCGCTTTAAATTTGAAGTTCTCTCTATTGCTAGCAACTATTTTTGCTTTACTATCTCTAGTCATTATTCCTCAACAGGGATATGCTCAGACGATTAGAGGAGAAGTGAGCGATGCAACCACCGGCGAAGCATTGATTGGAGCAAATGTAATTATTCAGGGTACAGAAAAAGGAACTTCTACTGACATAGACGGGCGTTATATTATAAGAAATGCACCTGTAGGGGATTTAACATTGCTTTTCAGGTATATCGGCTATGAATCTCAGGAAGTTGGAATTACTGTTACCGAGGGTGAAACCGTTACTCAGGATATGGAACTCACCACTACCACTCTCGAGGGAGAGGAGATTCAGGTTACCGGACGTCAGCGGGGGCAATCACGTGCATTGAGCGAACAAAGGGAGTCTGTAAATATAAAAGCTGTTATATCAGCTGAGCAAATTGAAGGATTTGCGGATAATACCGTTACCGGAGCCTTATCAAGAATTGCCGGAATGGGACATGGCGGTACCAATATTCGTGGTGTAGGTGCCGGTGCAAGTAACGTTACGATGGATGGACAGCGAATGGGTTCAACCGGAGGCGATCGCAGTGTAGATCTTAGTACTATTTCGGCAGATATGGTACAAGATCTTGAAGTAATAAAAGTAATCACTCCAGACATGGATGCAGATGCTTTAGCAGGTGTGATCAATATAAATACAAGGCGGCCAGTTGGGGGCGAAAGAGATATGAATATTCGCGTCGGTGGAGGCTTACAGGATCGATACCTTCGCCATGCAGGTACAAATCAACGTGCCAGTATAAGTTATGGTGATTCTCCTGATGATTCATATTCTTTTGGATTGAACTTCAGTTATCAGCGAGATCCTAATTCACGCGAAATTTTTCGAACCGATTGGGAAGAAGGAAACTTTGGTGAAGGCCCGGCGGATATACTATCAGATATTGGAACAGAATTACGTTTCGATACACCTGAAAGAATTGGAACGGGTTTGCAGTTCACTTTTCAGCCAACCGATCAATCTACCTATCATGTGCAGGGAATGTTCAATATCCAAAATAACCAACGAAAACAGTATGCCTTAACATACAACCCGCGTATGGAAAATTATACCGGTCAAACTCAAACCGGTTATCCAGATGGTGGTGGTGGGCCTGATGCCGCTAACCAGAGTACTATTGGCTATAATCCTCGGTTAGACGAATCCCAAACCCATCAATATACTGTACAAGGCGGTGGCAGACATCGTTTAGATGCCTTTGATCTGGAATACGCTTTAGGATGGGGGCACGGGCGTTATTCTGATGATCAGTACCGAATGGGATTCGAAACTCGTTCTCGTCATGAATTTGTTTTTAATTTAGATGATCGTTGGAGTCCTACTGTAGATATAGCTCCCTGGAGTCAGGTAACAAATTATCCTAAGGCAAATGAAATGATATTCCAGGAAATGGATCACCGAATAAATAGCAATATAAATAATGATGTAAAAGCTAATATAGATTTGGAGATGCCCTATAGGTTGGGAGATTTTAAGTTTGGCTCAAGTGCCTCCTTAACCTTTAAAGAAGGAACAGGGGAACGTCTACTCCGAGAATACAGCTCCAGGCTTGACGTATCTACTTTCCAACAAATAGAAAATGCCTCCTGGCAAATATTTGAAAGAGACCATTCCACTTATCAAATGCCATGGCTTTTAGATTTAGAAAGTGCAAAGAATTTTTACAATACCCAAGCCCCAAGGTTTCAAACAGACCTGGAGGAATGGGCTCTGGAAACGGAAACCTCACGTTATGAAGCTAATGAACATACCTATGCTGCATATAGTATGGCTAATTTGGAATTAGGATGGTTTACGTTATTAGGAGGTTTACGAGTTGAACATACCACCAATAAATATGTGGGACGTGAAGGAGAAATTAGTGATTCAGGTATATTCCGAGGGGCTTCAGATATTAGCAGTAGTAATAACTACACAAATATTTTTCCCAATTTACAGGCAGTATTTGGTTTGGGACAGTTTACAAACATTCGATTGGCATATTCCCGCTCAATAGGGCGTCCAAGCTTTAGCCAGCTTAATCCTTATATCATGAGGAATTATAACAGCCAAACCATTCAGCAGGGAAATCCGCATCTTGCCCCCATGCTCTCCAATAATTTTGATTTTTTGTTTGAGCATTATTTCATGAATGTAGGTCAGTTAACTTTTGGCCTGTTTTATAAAGATATGGAAGATTTTGTATTTGCCTTTTCAGAACGAATTCAAGGTGATGCAAATGATGAGGAAGCCGAGTTTGTAGGGTGGACCAGATCTGGTTATAGAAATGGTGAAGAAGCCACAGTATATGGTGCAGAATTTACCTGGCAACAAAATCTTGAATTCCTTCCAGGATTCTTAAGCAACCTTGGAACCTATTTTAATTACTCCTATGCTCAATCTATTGCAGATTTAGGCCGAAACAATGATTATGAGCGAACTATTCATGGCTTAGCAAGAGCCATAGAATTTATTGGCCTGGATGATAGCTTTGAAGATTTTGAAGAATATAAATATGTAACGCCACTTTCAGGCCAAAGGCCTCATGTTATTAATGCGGGCCTTGACTATAAACAGGGAGACTTCTCTTCACAGATTTCTTACCAATGGGCAGCACCCTCCATTTCATCTTATGGAAGCAGCGATCGGCAATGGATCGCTTCAACCGGCCAACCAGTTTATTTCGATCAGTATAATGATGCTGCACAGAATTTATCATTTACCCTAAGATATTGGGTTTCTTCCAACTTTCAGCTTTGGTTTGATGCCTCAAATATTTTAAACCAAAGAGAAGTGAATTACTACTATGATCGTGATTTTTACCCATCAACCACACAATTGAGAGGGCGGGAAATTAGTATCGGGCTTCGGTACAGACTCTAATTTTATTAATGAAACCAATACAATCAATAATTGATTATAAATATCATAACCTACTGAATGTTGATGTTCAGGATCAACTTTAAAAAAAAAGGATTAATACATGTTAAACTTAGCTACTAAAATTAAAAAATTGGAAGGGATGCGGTTGGATTCAACTCCATTTCCGAAAGTTATAGCTCGCTTCAGCTTTTTGCTGATCGCAGCGTTCTTTTTTACACTGTTAATAAATACCAACCTACTTGCACAAGAAGATGGCGAAAGTGTTGAACAAGTGGATCGGGATGCCTTAATGGCAATTTATGCAGCAACTAATGGAGATGACTGGCTGGACAACTCAGGCTGGGGCACTGATGATCCGGTATCTTCCTGGGTTGGAATTAGTGGAGTAGCCAATGTTGGTACCGAAGCAGAACCCGAATGGAGGGTAGTAAATATTGAGATGCCTCGTAACAATATGACGATTCCCGGACATATCCCGCCAGAAATTGAAGATTTAGAATATCTTGAAAATTTTGAATGGGATGTAAACCTGCTTGAAGGACAATTGCCTGCTGAACTGGCTAACTTAGAATACCTTCAATTTATACTGGTTCGCACAAATTTATTATCAGGTACTGTTGATTGGGATGCTTTTGCCCAAATGCCCAATATGGAACAGTTTAGGATTCGTGATAATTATTTCTCCGGAGATCTTCCCGAGATGTTAGGAGGTAGCGGTGAGTGGCCGGTTCTGCAAAGATTTTATGTAGACGCCAATCGTTTTACCGGCCAAATTCCTGAGGTACATACAGATCTTACCTCACTGGTACGCGTCTACTTTCATAATAATCGCCTCACAGGCCCCATCCCTGATTGGTCGCACTTAGAGGAGATGGAATATTATAGAATTGCAAATAATGATCTTGATCCCGGCCCAATTCCAGAATGGATTTTTGATTCCTGGGGTGAAACATTAATTCGCTTTCAAATACATAATACCAACCGTACCGGATCACTTTCTCCTGCAATTGCACAAATGGAAGCTTTAGAACAATTTATAATTGGAGGTCCGGGAGATACTATAGGGGATGGTGAAAGCACTGCCGATATCCCAAATATGTCGTTTGCACCAAGTTTGAGACGTATCAGTTTTTATGGAGGTGGATGGAGCGGACCCATACCAGATTGGATTGGAGATGTTGCCGCTTTAGAAGATGTTCATTTTCAGGATATGGATATCACAGGTACCATTCCTAATAACCTTGCCGATTCTGATGCTATCGTATCAATCCATCTCGAAGATTTGAATATTGAAGGTGGCTTGCCAGATGCATGGTCAACTGCTCAAAGCCTTCAGGAGATTTCCATAATTGACAATGAAAATATGGAAATAGGAGCGATACCAAGCTGGTTAGGACAATTATCAAACCTGGAAATTTTACGGCTTGCTGATGCAGGTTTAACCGGTGAAATTCCTACCAACTTTATTAACATTGGTTCTCAGGTTCTAAATCTTCGGGATAATCCGGATTTAACAGGAGAGGTACCCGGGGCATTTTCAACAAGAACCAGTTTTACAGAACTGGAACTTTCCAGAACAGGGCTTACTTTCCCTGATAATGTCATCCCTTCATGGATTGCAAATAACAGAAATCTCTCTTATCTCGGATTAGGTGGTTTAGGATTGGAAGGTCAAATACCGGATTACTTTGGTAATGACAATGTTATGAGGGTTAACCTGAATGTGTTAGCACTTGATGACAATAATCTGAGTGGTGAAATCCCTGCATCACTTGGTAATACCCTCCAGTTAGATTCCCTGAATTTAGCTAATAATAATCTGAGTGGTGAAATCCCTGCTGAACTGGCAAATGCCGGCCGCGCAACAGAAGACTTGGTTCTGCTTAGTGCATTACAATTATCCGGTAATACCGAACTTAGTGGTGAAATACCCTTAGCCATTACTGACGCAACTTTTATGCGAGTAATAGAATACAGTAATACAAATCTTTGCGAACCTGAAGATCCTTCCTATCAGGCTTGGTTAGATGGAATCCCTGATTTTGCTGCAGAAAGTTATCCAACAGCCTATTACAGTATTCAAAATGATAATATTTGTGGCACAGTCTCGATTGAAGACGGTGAAATGGCACGGAAATTTCAGTTAAAGCAAAATTATCCTAATCCATTCAACCCGACTACAAAAATATCTTACGAAATACCTGAAGCAGCCGACGTGAAATTAAATATCTACAATATGCTCGGTCAGCGTGTTGCCACATTGATAGACGGGCACAAAGCAGCAGGAGTACATCAGGTAAATTTTGATGCTTCTTCTCTGGCAAGTGGCAGTTATATGTATCGTTTGGAAGCCGCTGATAAAGTACTTACACAACAGATGATGTTAATAAAATAGCGTGCACTGTCTGGGATGTTAATTATTAAAAAATTAGCATCTCCAAAAACATAGTTCTCCTACCCGCGTAGTTTTTCTTGTGCTGCGCGGGTTTTTTATTGTCATTAAATAAAGAATAAAAATCAGATTATATTTGCCTTCACAATGAATATTGATTCAAAGAACATGAGCCAGTTTTTAAAGCGATTTCTAAAATTTACCCCAATTTTTCTGGTGATATCTCTCGCAACAGCGGGAACCACTGATTCAACCCTTCAGAATAGCTCACCGGGAGTTGTATATTCCTGGGGCGGCGATAGAAACGAACAAATAAGTGATAACCCCGATGGAAATGAATTCATCGAAATTTCAGCAGGATACGGCCACAGTCTTGCCTTAACCCGGGAAGGGAAAATTGTTGCCTGGGGATCGGATAGCGACGGTCAGGTCAGGGACACACCGCAGGAAAGTGAGTTCATCGATGTAGCTGCAGGAAGTAATCATAATGTAGCATTGAGAAAAAATGGAACGCTTGTATACTGGGGCTGGGATTACACAATTAATGAGGAATACGCCAGAGGAAATGTTCCTCTGAGTGCTGATTTCATAGCGGTTTCTGCGGCTGGAAATCACAGTCTTGCCTTAAAAGACGATGGCACTATCATTGCCTGGGGCTGGAACATAAATGGAGTTGTTAGTAATACTCCTAAAGGGAATGATTTCATAGCCATTTCTGCCGGACCTCACCACAATCTGGCGTTGCGTGAAGACGGAACCATAGCTGCCTGGGGTGATGATATGATGGGCTCAGTTGAGGGCACACCAACTGAAGGAGGTTTCACTAAGATCGCGGCAGGAGCCCGGCATAGCCTTGCTTTACGAGAGGATGGCAGCATTGCCGCCTGGGGATGGGATCTTAAGAATGAAGTAAGCCACACGCCCAAAGGAAAGGGTTTTATAGAAATCTCAGTAGGCTATACACACAGCCTTGCCTTGCGTGAAGATGGCTCCATTGTTGCTTGGGGATGGGAGCGAAACCGGGAGGGACAAATAGAACATGCTCCCACAGAAAAAGGCTTCACAAAAATTTCAGCAGGATATTTTCACAACCTGGCTATTCGTGGTGAGGAATAAGTGTAACCCTCAATTGTATCAGAGTATAAAAGCTAATTTCTACCAAACCTGCACTGCCCGCTCTTCTTTAACAATCTCCTCCGAAAGCCCGTCTTCAAATTCAATCTGGTCGAGAGGAAAATCTGTGGTGAAAACAGCACCGGTATGCCGGCCGGTTAGTAGCAGGGGAGCCCCTTCAGCTTCATCATGTAAATTTACATCATTCAATGCAAGTTCATAAGCATCTTCCACAATCATAGCGCGTTCTTCGGAATTTATCTCCACATTATTTAGGATGAGATTTTTTACGCGGGTAATACGGGCGCCTACTTCCGAATTGGCTACCACAATATTTTCCAGTGTCACATTTTCAAGCCATTTTTCCGGTAATCCAACAAGTTCAATTGCCAGGGGTACCCCGTCAATATGAACATCACTGATATGAATATTCCGGACCAAAGGTGATGGTCCTGTTGCTTCCGGGCCGGTATAAAACGTATTAAAATTAATGGCCTGGTAGGTGATATTTTTCATCCGCACATCCCGGATAAAAATATTTTCAATGATATTTCCACGTCCACGTTCGGTTTTAAAGCGGATTCCACGATCACTTCCTTCAAAATAAGCGTCATATACATACACATTGCGAATGCCTCCTGAGGTTTCACTCCCAAAAACCACACCCCCGCTGCCGGTACGAACTTTACGTGCCTCAAAATTACGAACTACTACATTTTCAGTAGGGATATTGATTTCCAGTGCTTCTTCATTCAATCCCGATTTTAATACCACGGCATCATCACCGGTTTCAAAGTGGTTGTATTCTACCAATACATCTTTGGATGAATCTATCACCACACCGTCCCCATTCGGGGCGCGAAGACTGTTTACCGAAATATCCCGGACAATTATTCTTTCGCTGTAAATCAGGTGAATATTCCACATTGGAGAATCATTCAGCGTAATTCCTTCCACTAAAATATCCTCCGATTTCCAAAACACCACAAAACTTGGCCGCATACCCTCCATACCCGAACCTTTCCCAAAATCACGCAGGGAGAGAGGGACTTTTGTAGCTGCGGCTCTGGGCGGAGCACCATGTTCTTCAAACCATTCCCACCAATGATCTCCCTGAGCATCTAAAGTACCTTTTCCTGTTATGGCAACATTTTTGACTTCATTGGCATAAATCATGGGAGAATAATTGTAGGCTTCAACTCCTTCATGGCGTTGGTGCACTACAGGCAGATAATCTTCTTTGTCTTCGCTGAATAATAAAGTTGCGCCGTCTTCGAGGTGCAGGTGAATATGGCTTTTCAAATGAATGGGGCCCGTCAGCCATTCTCCTTCAGGAATCAGTACTTTTCCACCGCCGGCTTCAGATGCAGCATTTATTGCGCGGTGAATGGCATCTGTGTTTTTAAAATCTCCATCTCCGTTCGTTTCCCGGGCACCATAATCTTTGATATCAAAAGTGTTATCAGGAAATTCCTGGCGCTCTAATTCCGGCATGGGGAATGGGGCGTTGATGGGAGCGATTTCCTGCGGTACATTCTGAATTTGTGCAGAAAGACTGGTGTTCACACTAAAGATGACCACGGCCAAAAAGGTCAGGCACAAACCACTGATGAAATTCTGCCTTTTATTTAAAACTGATTTTAACATGCTGTTCTTATTTATGAATGAAAATTCTTTTCAATTTTACCTGAAACAGGATTTGGTATTAACAGACGGTATCAAAATATAACCACGACAGGAATCATTCCTGTTTCCTGGACTGCAATGTGAAATTGGCATTTTAGGAGAATTATTCCTATTTAAGTTACCGGTTAATATAATTATATTAACTCCTCTTACAAACCATGTTTTCAAATGCATATATTAGTTCAAATTTTTAACCTCCGGTTTACCAATATCTTGCCTGATTCCACCAGTTCCAAGCAACTTTTTAATGCTAGTTATTTTTTTGCCTGCATTCTTTTTTTATGGATGACCTCATGCACTGTTCCCGGAAAGTTTGAACAAAATCCTGTTTCTCCATACCTGAAAGCAGTGCAAACTTTTGCTGACAATGTACTTGAAAACGGCCGTGATACATACGGTGAAATTCACTCTCCACTTTTTGTTGATGGTCTCAATGTAGAAACAGGGGAGCCGGTTCGGTGGGAGTCTGATAATAATTCCTGGATAATCTCTAATTTCGCCAGTCAACAAAATCTGATGCGGGTTCTAACGGGTTTAAGTACTCTTTCTGATGAAAGCCGATACCGGCAGGCTGCCGAAGATGCAACGGAGTATATGTTTGCACATCACAGCGATTCTCAGGGATTACTTTATTGGGGCGGGCATCAATTCGTGGATTTAGAAACAATGGTAAATCAGTTTGAAGGCAGGCCGCACGAGCTTAAGACAAATTTTCCTTATTACGAATTTATGTGGGAGGTGAATCCCGATGCTACCCGAAAAATGTTACGCGCCATCTGGAATGCACATATTCTTGAGTGGAGTGTTTTGGATTTAAACCGGCATGGGGAATACGACCTGGAAATGGGGAATTTATGGGATCATGATTACGAACAACCAAAACCTTTTTTCGAAGGACGGGGATTGACTTTTATAAATGCCGGTACGGATATGATTGATGCTGCTTTAAATTTATATGCTTTAGGGGAAGAAGAGGGCGCTAAAACCTGGGGCTTGCGATTACTTGAGCAATATGTTCGTGCCCGTCATCCAGAGACCGGCCTGGGTGTCTATCAGTTCAGCCAACCGGAACGTTTGGAAACTCCACCGGCACAAGGACCACTTACAGGAGAATTAACCTTTTCAAAATATGGAGACAGGGCTTCTAATCAATTTGGAGAAAAGTATGGGGAAATAGCCCTGGAAGGTAATGTCCTTTGGGGAGGCAGAATGCAAACACTGTATGGGCAAAGTCCGGTAATGCTGCTGCATTTAGCAGAAAAACTGGAAGGCACTGATGCTGGTGAAAATATGCTGAAATGGACGCTGAATGGCTTAAAAGCATATGCAGATTTTGCTTATGTTCCCGGGGAAAATCATTTCCGGCCAATGTGGGCAGATGGCACTGATTTGACCGGCCATGTAATTCCCAGAACCGGATATTATGGTAAAAAGGGTACAAGTTTTAAACCCATTGAACCTGATGGAGCAATGCTGTTGGCTTATACAAAAGCAGTTCGCCTTTCTGACGGAGATTCCACCTACTGGAAAGTTGTGAGAAATATTTTTGAAGATGAAGCCCTCGGTGATCCAGGTGTGGAATATGACAGCAGATCAAATCTTAACCTGAATACTGAAGTGGAAGATCCCGCAATATTGGTGTCCGTACTGGAATTATATCGTGCAACTGGAAACCGGCAATTTTTGAGTCTGGCAGAAACCATTGGAGATAATATTCTTAAAGAACGTTTTATTAACGGATATTTCCAGCCATCCAAAGATCATATTTATGCACGTCTGGATGCACCGGAACCGCTTGTATTACTAATGTTAGAGGCTGCACGACAGGGTATGCCAGAAGCCGTCCCTCCTTATTTAACCGGGGAAGGATCAACAGATGGTGAACCCGACATTGGAGGGCGTCCAACGGATGAAATGTTTTACGAGGAAACCCACTAAATTTAATAAATAGTAAGTGTTCTAAAATATTGAACACGCAAAAGTGAATATAAAAACCATGAAAAAGCCATTTATAGATGAAGATTTTCTACTTGAGAATGAATCTGCCAAGAATTTATATCATCGACACGTAGCTGGATTACCCATTATTGATTATCACTGCCATCTGCCGCCAGTGGAAATTGCAGAGGATATTAATTTTCGCAATTTGACTCACATCTGGCTGGATGGTGATCACTATAAATGGCGTGCAATGCGTACTTGTGGTGTGGATGAAAAATTCATTACCGGATCGGCTTCAGACAAAGAAAAATTCATGGCCTGGGCTGAGACCGTTCCTAAAACGTTGCGGAATCCGCTTTACCATTGGACGCATATGGAGCTGAAAAATCCATTCGGAATTACTGACCGGCTGCTTAATGGAGAAACCGCGGAAAGCATCTGGAATGAGTGTAATGAAATGCTGCAAACTCCTGAATTTTCTACAAGAGGATTGCTAAAAAAAAACCGGGTGCATGTAGTGGCTACCACTGATGACCCAACCGATTCGCTGGAACATCATAAAAAGCTGAAAGCAGAAGGTAAACTGGAATTTATGATGGTACCTACATTCAGGCCCGATCGTGGCATGGAAATTGAAAATGTTGATGAATTTAAAAGCTGGGTGAAAAAGCTGGAAGCGGCAAGTGATACATCCATTTCAACTTTTCCGGAATTTCTGAATGCTATTGAGGATCGCCATCGGGAGTTTCATGAATTGGGTTGTCGTGCTTCCGATCACGGCATTGAAGTGCCACATGCTGAATCATTTTCAGATGAGCAGGTAAATGCCATTTTCGCCAATGTGATGAGCGGAAAAGAGCCATCAGAATCAGATATCAATATTTTCAAATCAGCTTTTCTTTACCATGTAGGGGTGATGGATCGCTCCAGAGACTGGGTGTTCCAGTTGCATATCGGCGCCCTTCGAAATAACAACTCAAGAATGTTGAAAAACCTTGGGCGAGATACCGGCTTTGACTCCATCGGAGATTTTGAGATAGCGAAACCATTAGCCAAACTCCTGGATAAACTGGATGCAGAAGATCAGTTGCCAAAAACAGTGCTTTACAATAGCAATCCACGTGATAATGAATTGTTTGCCACTATGATCGGCAACTTTCAGGATGGTTCAGTTGCAGGTAAGCTACAACACGGTCCGCCATGGTGGTTTTTGGATCAGATGGATGGAATTCTGGATCAGGTGAAATCACTGTCAAATATGGGAATCCTGAATGAATTTATTGGAATGACTACCGACTCCAGGAGTTTTCTTTCCTATCCCCGCCACGATTATTTTAGAAGAATACTATGCAATCTATTAGGGGAAGATCAGGAAAGAGGTTTGATACCCGATGATGAAAAAATGGCTGCTAATTTAGTAGAAAAAATAAGCTATGAAAACTCAAGGAAATTTTTCGGATTTGAAGTGGAGGAAAACCTTCAATAACTCAGAATGCTTAATTCTTCCGCATACATTTTGCTGATAATGATTATCTATGAAATGCTTATTATAGTTGCATGGGTTACAGCTTAATCTAAACATTAGAAAAAAACAGGCATTTCTAAAAAGACAGAGCTCTTCAATTTATTGGGGGTTATAATAAATATTCGAACATGAAAAATATTACATTACAGGATATTGCAAAGGAGTTAGGCCTTACTAAAGTCAGCATTTCAAAAGCATTAAGAGACCATCCAGATATCTCAAAAGATACCCGGATTAAGGTTAAGAAGATGGCCAAGGAATTAGGCTATCGTCCAAATCTTGTCGCACGTTCGCTTACTTCAGCCAAATCCAAAACTATTGGATTGATCATACCAAAAATTGCCCATTCTTTTTTCGCTACAGTTGTTGAAAGTATTTATAAAACCGCTTTTGAAAATGAGTATGAAGTTATTATTGGAGTTTCACTGGAAGATGAAGAACTGGAATTGAAGCATCTCGAAACAATGATGCAGATGCGTGTGGATGGATTATTGGTGTCAATTACTGAGCAGACAAAAGACATTGAACGCTTTAAAGTAGTCAGAGATATGGGTATCGATCTTGTGTTTTTTGACAGGGGTATAAAAAACGCAGGATTTAGCTATATAAAAGCCGAAGAGCAGAATAGCGTTAAAATGGGTGTTAAGCACCTGATTAAAATGGGATATACAGATATTGCCCATTTAGCTGGATACGAGTATGTCGAAATTGGCAAAAATAGAAAATTGGGTTATAAGAATGCTTTACAAGAAGCGGGAATAGAAGTTAATGAAGATGCTATTGTAGAAGGGGGGTATAGTGAAGAAGCAGGTTTTAACAGCTTTCAAAACTTATTAGATACTTACGGTCAGCCAAAAGCATTATTCGCCGTTACCTATCCCGTTGGTTTAGGGGCTTTAAAATGTATGAAAGCGAATAATATTGATCCTGCTGAAATAAAGATATTAACTTTCGGGAATAGTGATTTTAACGAATACCTGGCCTCACCTTTTATTTGTATAAATCAACCAACTTCTGCTTTAGGTGTTCAGGCTGTTGAACAATTGTTAAAGGAAATTGAAGTGGGTGAACCCAAATCGCTTTCACAAATTTTTATTGAATTACCTTCTTTTGTGGCATAAAATTGTTGCTAATTTCTTTTCTATATGGATTCATCCCTAAATACAAGTAATAATCTCCCATGGCACATGAGAAACAATTTCAAAAAATAAAATCCAACTCTGAATGGGAAGATAAAGTAGGATTTAGCAGGGCAGTAAAAGCCGGCAATCATATCTTTGTCTCAGGTACTACTGCTTTGGGGGCAAATGGAAAGATCATCGGCGAAGATGATGTTTACGCTCAATCGCGGCAGTGTATCCTGAATATCGAAAAAGCATTAAATAAAGCAGGAGCTACCTTACAGGATGTAGTCCGTACGCGCGCCTTCATTACTAATATGGATGAGTGGGAAGCTTTTGGTAAAGCTCATCGGGAATTTTTTATTAATATTGAACCTGCTGCAACCCTGGTAGAAATTAATAAATTAATTCACCCGGATATGTTAATTGAAATAGAAGCAGAAGCCGTTATAACATAAAAGCTTAAAATCCTATTACTGATAATACCAGCCTAAAATATTCTTGAATATGTATTATTTCAAAGTAATGAGTGCTGCGAAACCTTTTAGCATAAAAACATTCTGGATTATTCTCCTGATGGCCTCATTTGTGATTAATCAGGAAAAGGAAGCTGTAAATATATACCGGGTAGAGGAAGTAGGCAGGTTAAAAATCTTTGCAAAAAATGACCATATCTATCCTGTTACAATAGAAGTAGATTTTGATCTGAAAAACCTGACATCCTCACGAGACCTGCCATTTACAGGAGTGTTGAAACCTGCGGCAAATGAAAATATCCTGGATTTAGTATTTGCTAAAGGTGCTGATGGATGGAATTATAAGGCTACTTTTAAATATTATATGGGTAGCATATTTGCAAAACATAATGATGAATTTACTTATCGTTTACCTTTTAAAACCGGAAAATCATATAAACTATCACAAGGATTTTATGGTGCTCATTCTCACCAGGGAGATTTGAAATATGCTCTGGATTTCGATTTAGGTATTGGAGATGAAGTGTATGCTGCAAGAGATGGCTTAGTGGTAGCTCTCGAAGATAAAAATGACCGGGGCGGTCCTTTAAAGAAGTTTATGAAATACGCTAACTTCATTACCATTATGCACAAAGACGGCACCTTTGCCGATTATTCTCATTTGATGAACAAGGGAGTGACTGTAGAAATAGGCCAAAAAATAAAGAAGGGGCAATTAATTGGCTTTTCAGGCGCAACCGGATTTGCTACCGGTCCGCATCTTCATTTTGCAGTTAAAAAGGCAAAAAAAGGCGGCGGTTATATTTCTGTCCCGGTTAAATTTGCAACTAAAGATGGTATTGCAGAATTACAGGAAGGACAGAGCTACATCGGGTTCTAAGTGTTTAGGTGTTAAAGTGTTAACGAGGGTATTTACCTTAACACCTTAACACTTTAACACATTAATTTAAATCGTCTAAAGAGAGTCCTTCCATCAAAGCATCGTAATTTGAAATATCTTTGGGGAGGATAACACTATTTTCTGTTCTGCCAAGCCCCGAAAGTACATCCAGGTATTTTTCTGAGAGCTGAAGCTGCATGGCCTCGGTTCCTTTTGGCTGGGATAGTGCATCTGCAATTTGCTCAATAGAACTTGCCGTAGCTTCTGCAATAGCTTCAATTTCCTGTGCCATACCCTCAGCTTCATTAATACGCCGTTGCATCTCGGCTTCCGAAATATTCACAATCTCCGCTTTCATGCCTTCCGCGTCATTCACTTTAGAGCCTTTAACTCCTTCAGATTTTGCTATCACAGCACGGCGGTCCCGCTCGGCTGTCATCTGCCGTTCCATAGCTTTTTGGACAGTGCGAGGGGTTAGTATATTTTTGATTTCATATCGGTGAACTTTAATCCCCCAGGCGGTTTCCATTTCACTTAATACTTCCACCACTTCTTTACTCATCATAGCACGGTCTTCGAAAGTTTGATCCAGTTCCATGGTTCCCAGCACGGAACGCGTAGTGGTTTGGGCAAGCTGAACAGCAGCATACCGGTAATTTGTAACACCGTAGCTTGCATTCACCGAGTCCATCACGCTAATGTAAATCACCCCGTCTACTTCTACTTTTACATTATCTTTGGTAAAACATTCCTGCGGCTCTACTTCAATGGTTTCTTCCCTTAGGTCCTGCTTGTACACTACTTTATCGATGAAGGGAATCAGTGCATGAAATCCCGGGCCAAGTGATTTGTGATAATTTCCCAGCCTTTCTACAATGTATGAATACTGGTTTGGAACCAGCCGGAGCGCCTGAATGAACTTGAACATCACATAAATAGAAAAACCGCCTAATAATACTTGACTGATGATTTCGAATGTTTCCATAATTCTGCCTCTTATTGCTTCGTTTTAGATGATGTTTGAGTATGATTGCTGATGGTTCCGACTCCTTCAAAAAAGGTTTTCAAATTAGCGGTTTCGGTAGGCAATACAGATACATTTGTGGTTTTGAGAATATTTCCAAACTGATTGATGTATTGATCTACGAGTTTTGTTTTAACGGCAATATCGCCTCCGGGTTTTTCAATTGCTTCCGCCACTCTGCGTAGTCCTTTTGCGGTAGCTGTTGCAACCAATTCTATTTCTCTTGCACGTCCTTTGGCCTCATTAATTCTTCGCTGGCGCTGAGCCTCGGATACAAGAACCTGGCTCTGTTGCTCACCTTCCGATTCAAAAATACGAGCCTGCCGATGTCCTTCCGAATTCGTGATTTCAGCTCGTTTTTCCCTTTCGGCCTCCATTTGCCTTTCCATGGTATCTACTATTTCGTTGGAAGGCCGAATATTTTTAATCTCATACCTTAGCACTTTAATACCCCAGGGATCAGCGGCTTTATCAATTTCCCGAACAATATTCTCATTCATCATTTCCCGCTCTGAAAATGTATCATCCAGTGTGATTTTACCAATTTCGCTACGCATGGTGGTTTGCGCGAGGTTTACTGCCGCAGCTTGATAGTTGTTGATGCCGTAACTGGCTTTGTGGGAATCCATCACTTTAAGATAAACCAGCCCATCTACTGCCACTTCAATATTATCCTTAGTAATGCAGGTTTGGCTGGGTACATCCAACACTTGTTCACGCATTTCCTGGCTGTAAGCCGGTCGGTCTATAAAGGGTATCAGAAAATGAAATCCCGGTTTTAACGTTTTTTTGTACTTGCCTAATCGTTCCTGTATCACCTCTTCACGCATTTCCACTATTTGAAACAAGCGCGTTAAAATGAAATACGAAACGACGACTACAATTAATAAGGTTGTCCACATATCAGTTGTTCTTTGGTTCTTTAAGTTGATTTTTTTTAGAGTCAATGAAACCCGCCGGTTCTACGATCCAGGTGGTGTTATCGCGATATTTGATACGAACCTGAACGCCGGCTGGAATTTCGCCCTCAAGTGTCCGTGCCTGCCACGAAATTCCCTGAAAACGAATTCGGCCGCTGTTATCTTCATCATTTACCGGCTCAATCACTTCCACAATTTGGTCCATGGCTTCATAGTCTTCATCGGCATATTTAAAGGAAGTTTCTCCGGGAAAATACTTCTTAACAAATGGGCGGATTAAAATAGTTAAGGCAGTGGAGGTAAATAGCCACGTAAAAGTAGCAGTAAAAGGATCTTCCAATAATCCAAAAAAACGGAGAACTCCCACCGCGAGTCCACTAAATCCTAACAAAAAAGCAATTCCGCCAGGTAATAGAGCTTCTAATACCATCAAGATTACACCACCGGCTAAAAATAGCCAAGTTAAAAATTCCCCATCCATAATTCGAAGAGTTATAGAGTTTATTTTTCTATAGATAATGAATTGACGAGAAAAAAACCTGTGGAGTTACAATTAATTTTTTTAAAGGGGGCAGATTAAGGCACAAACTAACGCTTGTGCTTTTTTCATTTCTCTCAACCCTGGTGCAATTATAATTCCATAGCTGTAATTACGCTGACACTAAGTAAAAATTTGTCTTCAAGATCAGCCATTGTTTGAACAGCATCAGGTCTATCAAGGCTAAAGTCGATGAGAATGTCTGTGTCAATAATTGCAAGTTGAGACATAATATGGGTTAGTCAGCCAAACGGCTTTTTCTAAGTTCCCGAATCCATTTCGTGCTGTCCTGCATGTCTTCCCTATCCTTCCACATTCCGCGAAATGAGCTTTCCAAGATAGATTTTTTCTTCGATGTGTCAGATTCTTTTGATTGTTGAAGATACTTGTTGGATAGAAATTGGACAAAATCTGCTGCTTCTTGTTGAGCTTCAGATGGAAGCTTCTTGAGTTGTTTTATGAGTTCTTTTTCAGACATACTTAAATGTAGCTAATCTTATTTACATTGTAAAAATGAACGTTTAGGTAAAGGGAGTATAACGGTTTGGCAAATAAGCGGCTTGTACTTACCGATTAGGAGTTAGTTTATAAATGTGATTTTTACAACAGGCAAATAGTTAACCAATAAGCAAACAGCGTACAAGTCCGCTTAATTTGCTTTGTTATGTTGCTGGCTTGTTTTTTGGTTGATCCAACCTGTATAAAAGTCTCGTCCATTAATATTTAAAATTGGACCAAATATTTTATTAACTCCAAATTCCTTAACATTAAATAGTGTTAGAAACCTTTTGAAATCGTCTAAGTTCTTTCTTTCATTATCCCCGAAAGAATGGATAAGTAGAATATTGGTTGAAGAGTTTTCTTTTTCAGATTCGATGATTAAAGCAGCAAAACGATGCAATAATTGATATCTAATATCAAAAGTTTGAGTTGCTGATAATTGTAATTTCTCACATAGAAACTCAAGCCTATTAATTCTTGACGGCTTACGCTCTCCTTTAACATTGACCCAATTTTTAACAACTGAACCAAAACTTTCATCAACTTTAGCTTCAACACCGAGTAATACTTTATCTTCGTTTTTATTTATTGCATACACAAAAACGTCCGTAAATGAGGGTGCTTTGTAAGTGTCTAAGAAAGTAGGTTTTTCGACGATACAAAATTGTCCTTTGAGTCCCATTAGAGAATCTATTTTTGAATCGTTAATGACTTTGGTAATAAATTTCGGAATTTTATTCTTGCTTCCCCAATGGTGAGCGGTGAGATATGCAGATCGACCTTTTTTCCAATTTTTCTCTGTAACTACATCTTTCCATGATTCTGGATTGGGTAGTTTTTTTATTCCAAATTTTTGCATAATAATTAAGTCAGTGGTCTTTCTAGTCCATCTTTAAAGCCACCGGCTAAAATAGTAATCAGATCAAATAAAATTCCAAAACCACCCAAGCCAATTGTAAAAGCATAAATTACTCCGGTTCCAATTTTTCCAACATAAAATCTATGTAAACCTACATAACCAAAGAAAATACATAGAAAAAGAGCAACCCATTTACTTTTGGCTGATTTCATATAATCAGCATATGCCTGCCCACCTTCATTTTGTTTTTTATCAATTCTTGCTTGCCTTTCTTTTTGTAATCTATCAAAATCAGATATATCTTCTTTTTGCTGATTAGATGACGTTGATTTTGTTTCTTCAAAAACCTTAGAAACATATTCTTTACCATACATCTTACCTTCAATTTCTACCAATTCTTCTTCACAAAAAGGTTTTCCACTATATTGGCAAATACCAGCAGCACCTCTTTCGGGATGATTTGTACATTTCATATTAAAAAACTTTAGTTAGCAGATTGTTTAACAGTAAGGTTTGAAAATTTATTAAGCAACATAACAAGCTATTGAGCAGATTTCAAAATCCGCAATAACTGCCGGATAATATTTCAATTCATTCAATAAAACAAACAGCGGATTGTTTTTTATTATTTTATGCGTATTTAGGGGTTTTGAAATACAGGTAGCAGGAGGTGAGATCCGCTTCTAATGAATACAGGATTCCATAGGAAAAGAGGGCACAGTTTATTATGTAATCGGTTCTGCTTCCTGGATTAATACTTCGGCAGGAATACCAAGTTTTTTATATAAAAGTTTGATTTGTCGAAGAGAAAGAGATCGTTTACCAGATAAAATTTCACTTGCCCGTGATTTTGATCCTAATAATTTAGCTAAATCTTTCTGCTGCATATCTAGTTGATCCATTCGAAACTTTATCGCTTCAACTGGTTTAGGAGACTCAATGGTAAAGTGCTTTTTTTCGTATTCATCTACTAAAATACCCAAAATTTCTAATTCATCACCTTCTTTACTTCCGGGCTTGGCATCAAAAATTTCTTCGATGCGATTTAATGCTTTTTGATAATCGTTTTCGGTATGTATGGGTTGTATCTGCATAATTAATAGCTACTTTAAATTGTCGTTGCATCAATTTTGTCATATTCGGCATGAGTACCAACAAAACGGATGAATACCTGACCATAGTCATAATTAATTTTGACAATTAGCCGGTAGTTGTTGCCCTTGATATTAAAAACCACTCGATTCTCAGGGAGAATACTGGCATGTGGATACTTATTCTTTATATCAGCTGGTGATTCCCATTGAGAATTTTCCGCTTCAGAAAACCATGCCTTTAAAGCATCTTCACTGTCCGAGTGATTGGTCCAAAATTCACGTAATGTTTTTCGGGCAAATACTCGCATAGAATAATATATAAAGTTCCACTATTGGGAACAAGCGAAAAGATAAGTTACATAACAAGCTTTAAGTAAATTCCCCAATCCCCCAATAACTGCCGGATAATATTTCAATTCATTCAACAATACAAACAGCAGATTGTTTCTTATAGTGTTATGCAGAATTAGTGGTTTTGAAATTCAGGTAATAGCTAATGAGACCATCTTCTACTGAATACAGGATTCCATAGGAAAAAGAGGGTGCAAGAGAAGGCTGCACGAGGTAGCGCCGCAAAAGATCACTTAAACCGATCACGCCATTAGAGGAAATAATCTGCCTAAATAAAACAGCAAACGTAAAAAATACAGTGGGAAGATTATATGCTCTTGACAATGTCCTTTTTAAAGATGTAATAGCACCGTTTATTGAGTAGAATCAGGTTTTTTCTTAGGCTGAAAATTTTTGACTTTAGCCTTGGACTTCTTCTGTTCTTTTTTGAAATGATCAAAAAGCTTATTCAAGTCATGATTAAAACGAGCAGATAACTCTTCCCGGTTTTTTCGAACTTCCGATATGATGTGATCTTGTTCCATATATTTAAGATAATAATTCTTCAGGAGTACAAATAACTGGTAATTTAAATTCTTTGCTATGGGTAAGAACTTCAAGTTTTGACCGAATAGCCGCGTTTGCAATATGTTTAAAATTCCATGTTAAAATAAAATCCATCTCATGTACGCAGCCAATTGCAATATGTAAAGCGTCAATCGTGGCATTTTCAGGAAAAGGAGTTTCTTCAATCAAAAACTTAGCCAATTCGACAGCCTCTTCGGTAACATCCAGCAATGGAACTTTATTGATGACGGAAAGCCTTTTCTTGGCTGCATTCCGGTCTCCGTCTGATGCCTCTGAAATTACGGGTTGGGAGACAAACAATGCATATTCTCTTCTTTTTGATTCCCACCATTCTGTAGTTAATTGTTGACGAGCAGCGGTAACTAAATCTCTGGAAGTTCTACTCGTCAAATAGCTGATGACTGAAGTTTCGATATAAATTTTTGATTTCATACCAGAAAGTAGCCGAAAACAACAGTTCTGTCAATTATTAGATCGTAAGGTGCTATAACGGCCTTGCGCATAACGGGCGCGGAGATTTTGAGTTATTTAACGGCTAAAAG
>JBBDNN010000076.1:0-15659 GCA_040877545.1 Balneolaceae bacterium | reverse complement strand
AAACGAGCCGGGTGATGGAGCGGGCCAAAGGCTGCCTATAGTTGAAACCTCGATCATTTTCTGCCGATATTTCAACATTGAGACAACACTAGGTTAGGTTCAGCTAAGATCTGTATTGGTATTTCCTGTTCCAGGTCTTATTTATTTTTAAGTAAGAGCAAGTTCGAGGTAAAACCTTACAATTTTTTTTAATGAGGTATTTGAGCATGTGAATGAATTTTTCCGTTGGATGGATCAGCGGCCTGTGGCAGGGGAGCGAAATCTGTTTTTGGTTCTATGGTTCCAGTTCTGCAGGGGAACCAGGAGTTCATGTCTGCGGGAATTTCGCCAAAGGGACTTAAAACAAAGTACTGGCGAACCATATCGTTAGCAGGGTGCCAATTGCGCATATCATCATTCCAACAATATGAATTCCAACTCTATGGCTTTTTATCCAGGCAGTAAAGCTTAATGCGGCCGATAATCCGCTCAACCCGAGAAATATAATCGTAACCCAGAAAGGGTCTCGTGCAAATTCCGGGAAATATCCCATGAGGATTAATACCTGTTCGTGGTAGGTTAAAGTTTCATCTCCTGAAATATTTATCCACAGGGCTATGTAGAGTAAAGGCAATACCAGCAGGAGTATACTGGCTCTTAAAAAGTTGGTGATAGTTTTTTCTTTAATCATCCTGTTTTAGCTTTGTAATTTTTGACCATTGCACGAAGATAGGGAGCACCCTTGTTTTTAGCGGTTAAAATGATACTTTCAACTTGCTTACTAAACAATAAAATATGGTGAGGATTTCATGAAACTCTATGTTAAACATTTTACCGCAGGGCTTTTTGCATTGGTACTGTTAAATTCTTGCAGCCAATATGAGCCGTCTATGTATCAAAATGCGGCCAGCCTTGTTGCTCCCACTACAGAAAAGCAGGATTCCGTGTTAACCATTCACGATGATACCAGAATAGATCCTTATTTTTGGATGCGCCTTACGGATGAGCAAAAAAGCGCCTCAAATCCAGATCCACAAACACAGAAAGTCCTGGATTACCTGAACAGCGAAAATGAGTACACCAATCTGGTCATGAAAGATACAGAGCAACTTCAGGAGAAGTTGTTCGATGAAATTGTGGGCCGGATCAAGCAAACCGATGAATCTCTGCCTTACTTTAAAAATGGCTACTGGTATTATACCCGCTACGAGGAAGGCAAAGAATACCCCATCCATTCCCGAAAAAAGGAATCGCTTGATGCCGATGAAGAAGTGCTCCTGGATGTAAACGAATTGGCGGAAGGCCATGAGTATTACTCTGCTTCAGGACTGCAAGTAAGCCCTGATAATAAAATCCTGGCTTTTGGGGAAGATACCCTGAGCCGGAGAGTGTATCATATTCGTTTTAAAGATCTGGAAAGTGGAGAATTTCTGGGTGACAAACTGGATAACACCACCGGGAGCGGTGCCTGGGCTAACGATAACCAGACTTTCTTCTATACCACAAAAAACAAGGTATCACTGCTTTCTGAAAAAATATGGCGCCATACTTTAGGTGCGGAATCCGGGGAAGATAAAATGGTGTATGCCGAAGAAGATCCATCTTTTTACCTGGGAGTTTCTAAATCAAAATCAGATCAGTACATCATCATATCAGAACGGAGTACGCTGGCTAATGATTTTTATATTTTAAATGCGAATGATCCAAACGGAGAATTCCGCCAGTTTACCCCGCGCGAAAAAGTACATGAATATAGCATTGATCATTTTGAGGATAAATTCTACATAGTGACAAACTGGAATGCTGAAAATTTCCGGCTTATGGAAACACCGGAGAATTCAACTTCTAAAGATAACTGGAAAGAAGTGATTCCGCACAGGGAAGACGTGCTTCTAAACAGAATTGAAGTTTTTAAGGATTACCTGGTTGTCAGCGAAAGGGGAAATGCCCTTACCCGTATAAAAGTGATCGATCAAAACACAAAAGAAGAGCATTACCTGGAATTTGATGAAAGTGCTTATGTGGCATATAGCTCGGTAAATCCGGAGTTTGATACTGAAACACTTCGCTTTGGATATTCTTCTTTAACCACACCAAATTCTACTTTCGATTATAATATGAGCAGCCGGGAAAAGGAATTAATGAAACAGGAGGAAGTTATTGGCGGCCATGATCCAAACAATTATGAAACCGAACGATTTTTTGCTGAGGCACGGGATGGAACTCAAGTTCCGGTAACAGTGGTGTATAGGAAATCGGTAGAGAAAAATCCGGATACTCCCTTGCTGCTTTACTCGTACGGATCTTATGGCTCGTCAACCGATCCGTGGTTTAACTCTTCTCTACTGAGCCTGCTGGATCGTGGTTTTATGTATGGGATTGCACACATCCGTGGTGGACAGGAAATGGGCCGGCAGTGGTATGAAAACGGTAAAATGTTTAACAAAATAAATACCTTCACCGATTTCATTGATGTGGCCAGAGATCTTGAAAATAAAGGGTATTCATCGGCTCAACATATGTATGCCCGGGGCGGAAGTGCCGGTGGTTTATTAATGGGCGCAGTGGTTAATATGGCTCCGGAGCAATTTAATGGTGTGATTGCAGCCGTACCTTTTGTAGATGTGGTTTCTACCATGCTGGATGAAACCATTCCGCTAACCACCAATGAATTCGATGAGTGGGGGAACCCTAAAAATGAGGATTCCTATCACTACATGCTTTCTTATTCTCCCTACGATAATGTGGCTGAAATGGAATATCC
The DNA here is from genome assembly GCA_040877545.1 of Balneolaceae bacterium. Lineage (GTDB taxonomy): Bacteria > Bacteroidota > Rhodothermia > Balneolales > Balneolaceae > Gracilimonas. The sequence goes on along the minus strand of JBBDNN010000076.1, from coordinate 12,916 downwards.
GAATCTGTTGGTAACCACCGGATTATTTGACTCCCAGGTTCAGTATTGGGAGCCGGCAAAATGGGTGGCAAAATTACGGGATAAAAAGGTGGGGGATAATATCCTGCTTCTGGAAACCAATATGGAAGCCGGGCACGGCGGTGCATCCGGGAGATTTGAAAGATATTACCAAACCGCCATGGAATATGCCTTTCTCCTGGATTTGGAAGGAATGAGGAAGTAAATCAATTGAACAAAACAGCCATTATAATCGGAGCTACAGGATTGGTTGGTTCTGAAATACTGAACCTTCTGCTGAAGGATGACCGGTATGAAAAAGTGAAAGTTTTCCATCGCAGGTCAACCGCGGTGAAGCACGAAAAGCTGGAAGAGCAGATCATTGATTTTGGAAAAATTGACTCCTGACTCACCGGCGATGAACTATATTCCGCATTAGGAACTACGATTAAGAAAGCCGGTAGTGAGGAAGCGCAGTATACGGTTGATTTTACCTATCAATATGAAACAGCCAAAGCGGCTGCGGAAAATGGAGTTCAGAAATATGCGCTGGTTTCATCGGCCGGTGCCAATCCGCAATCGCGCATGTTTTATTCCCGGCTGAAGGGAGAATTGGACGAGGCGGTGAAAAAGCTGCCGTTTGATGTCACTGCTGTTTTACGCCCTTCCATTTTGGCGGGGGAACGAGAGGAAAACCGGCCTGCCGAAGGCATTGGAATAATTGCTGCCAATATCTTTACAAAAATTCCCAGCCTCAAAAAGTATAAGCCAATTCCCGCTGAAACGGTAGCAAAAGGAATGATAAACGCGCTGCATAAATGTCCATCCGGTTATCATATTTTTGAGTTGGACGAGATTTTTCATTTGTGAAGTTCTTAGACAAACAATTACTGTTGCTCGGTTAATTTTTAACTAACATTCGTTCTGCAATGGGCTGAAAAGAATATTTCTGAGGGTAAATGAAATAGAACCTCACAGCCCCGGGTTTTTAGTAAACCTGCGCGCTTGTGCAACCTTACAGTCCTTCTATATATCTTAGATTCCCGCCTCCGCGGGAATGACTTTTTTGTGTGCTTAAGCAATTCGAACCTCCTATAATATCTCCACAGTTCATGCCTGTGCAGGCAGTGCCGAAGGCATCCCGTTGGAGGAATCCGTAACGCCTGATTCTACAACCCCGGCATAATCCAGTTCAGAAATATTTCCTAAGTAGCACGTCCATTGTGAATATTTTCGTTGATTCAGATTTTCTGCCCTTGTACATATCTGAGATTCCCGCTCTGTGATATGGATAAGAAAAATATTTTTTTTAACAGGACAACAGTGACAAACAAATTTAGTGTTTTATAGGAACCAGCCTGAGGTGAACAGTGTTATTTACACTCGTATTCCAGTGAAAAAGATAAAGAACCTGCAATGGCAAAGAGAGACATTATAGTGGTTGGTGCTTCGGCGGGGGGAGTATCAGTTCTAAAGCAATTGGTGAAGTCATTTCCCAAAGATTTTTCGGCATCTGTGTTTATCGTACTGCATGTACCTCCTTTTTCTCCCAGCAAAATACCGGATATACTTAGTAGCGGAGGTGTTTTGGAAGCCGTACACCCCAAAGAAGCAGAGAAGATAGAGCGGGGAAAAATATATGTAGCCTGCCCCGACCATCACCTTATTTTAGAGGATGGTAATGTGCTGGTAAAGAAAGGGCCGAAAGAAAACCGCTTCAGGCCTTCCATTGATGCGCTTTTCCGCTCGGCAGCTTATACCTATAAAGAACGGGTAATCGGAGTTGTGTTATCAGGTGCCCTGGATGACGGCACTTCCGGCCTTTGGACGATTAAACGAATGGGAGGTATTGCGATTTGCCAAGATCCGGAGGAAGCTGCTTTCCCGGAAATGTCGCTAAGTGTACAGAAATATGTGGAAGCAGATTATATTCTCCAAATATCTGAAATGGGAGCTGTTTTAAATAAATTGGTTTCAGAAGATTCCGCAGAAGAACAAGATATCCCTCAAGAAGAATTGGATCGTCTGGCTTTAGAGGTGAAAATTGCTACATCCGACAATGCTTTTGAAAAAGGAATTATGGAAATGGGAGAGGTATCGCCATTTACCTGTCCAAGCTGTAATGGTGCCCTTGTCCGCATGAAAGAAGATGTTCGGATACGGTACAGATGCCATACCGGTCATGCCTTCACCGCAAGCGCTTTATTAGCAGGCGTCTCTCAATCTGTGGAGGAAATTCTTTGGCAAGCTATGCGGGGTCTTGAGGAGACTTCCATGCTGCTCCGGCAAATCGGAGACGAAATAAAAGACGCAGGCAATGCTAAAATGGCCGACAATTTCCTTCAAAAAGCTAAAGAAACAGCAGGCAAAGCCCGGACGGTGCACAATTCGGTGTTTGAAACAGAACGCTTAAGCGCAGATCTACAGTACAAACAGGAAAAAGGAAAATAGAGCCAGAAATAATACTTTCTCTTAAGTAGGAATTTCAAACTGTGCATCCTTTCCTCAGATTTTAAGCTCAATCATAGAAAAGCCCCCGCTCCTGCTAGTAAAAACGTTAAAACCCGCTTTTAAGGCTTCCTGCACCTGCTAATTCTGCTCATTATTTACTATTTAGCTCAAAGTTTTGTAACTTTTGTTACTTCAAAACTATAAAATTTATTACATGAAAAAGCTGCTGTGTATTCTTCTTTTTTCTTCTTTCTCTATTTCTGCCTTTTCACAAGCCCCTAATCTCAAACAAATCATTGACCAAAAAGCCGATGAACTGAATGAGCAGGTTATTGAGTGGCGAAGATATTTCCATGAGCATCCCGAGCTTTCTAACCGGGAATTTAATACGGCTAAAAAGATCGAAGAGCACCTGGAATCTCTCGGAATGGAAGTGCAGACAGAAGTAGCCCACACCGGCGTAGTTGGAATTTTGCGAGGCGGACAGCCGGGACCTGTAATCGGACTTCGTGCAGATATAGATGGCCTTCCCGTCACCGAAAGAACCGATGTTCCATTTAAATCGATAGCAAGAGGGGAATATCAAGGAAATCAAGTGGGCGTTAGTCACGCTTGCGGGCATGATACTCACATTGCCATTTTGATGGGCGTGGCCAATATTCTCACTGATATGCAAGAGGATCTGCAAGGAACGGTGAAATTTATTTTTCAACCCGCTGAGGAAGGTGCTCCGGCAGGGGAAGAAGGTGGTGCTGCATTAATGGTGAAAGAAGGTGTGCTTAAAAATCCGGATGTGGATGCTATTTTTGGATTACATATTGCCGCTCAGCAACCGGTTGGAACAATTGAATATCGTTCGGAAGGAATCATGGCCAGCGTAAACAGTTTTAGCATCAGGGTTAAAGGAAAACAAGCCCATGGTTCTGCGCCTTGGGATGGAGTGGATCCTATCGTTACCTCCGCCCAAATCATCAACAATATTCAAACCATCGTTAGTAGAAATATGCAGCTTACCGATCAGGCAGCGGTGGTGACAGTGGGGATTATTCGTGGCGGAGTTCGTAACAATATTATTCCAGAAGATGTGTATATGGAAGGCACTATTCGCGCTCTGAATGAAGATATGCGTCAGCTCATCTTTAAGCGGCTGGAAACCATCGTGCAAAACACTGCCGAAAGTAATGGAGCAGAGGCGGAGCTAACTATCAATAAAGGATATCCCATCACTTATAATGATCCGGAACTGACGGCTCAAATGGCTTCTTCGCTTGAAGCCACTGCCGGCAGCGATAAATTGAAAATCCGAAATGCTATTACCGGCGCCGAAGATTTTTCTTTCTTTCAGGAAGAAGTTCCAGGCTTGTATTTCTTTCTCGGTGGAATGCCCAATGCAGCAAATTTAGCTGATGTAGCCGGACATCACACCCCTGACTTCTACATCGATGAAAGCGGCTTGAAACTGGGAGTGCGTGCTATGAGTAATCTGGTAGTGGATTACATGACTTCAGTTGAGGATTGATAAAAAATAGGAGACATCAGTACCGGTACCTTTTACAGGTCTTATAAAGACTTACAATCATGAACAGAAACCATACCCGCATGAAAAAAGCATTTCCCATTCTCCTCATTTCGCTGTTCACCTTTTTTCTGGCATGTACTGATCAGGAAACTAAAGAAGATATAACCGCTGCTGATAAAGTGGTTCAAGCCTACTTTGAAGAACATGAACTTCCGGGGATGAGTGTTTCAGTTTATCGTGATGGCGGGATAATCTGGTCGCAGGGATTTGGTTTTCAGGATGTTGAAAATCAGGTAGCAATTAATCCGGCAACAACTCTTTTTCGCATAGGCAGCGTGTCAAAAACCTTCACATCTGCCGGGGCAGGTATTTTATTCGCACAGGGAAAGCTGGACCTGTTGCAACCGGTGCAGGTTTATGTACCGGATTTTCCCGAGAAGAAATATGAAATTACAGTAGAGCAGGTGGCAGGACATATTGCTGGAATTCGCCATTATCGGGGGAGTGAATTCATGAGTTCCAAAAAGTACAGTTCTATTACGGAAGGCCTGAAGTTTTTTAAGGATGACACCCTGCTGTTTGAACCCGCGACCGATTATTCCTATTCAAGCTATGGCTGGAATTTGATTAGTGCGGTTATAGAAGGAGCATCTGGAAAGGAGTTTTTGCCTTTCATGCAGGAAGATATTTTTAAGCGCCTGAACCTGGAGAATACGATGCCCGATTTTGCTGAGCAGGAGATTCCGAATCGCACCAAATTTTATGATTACATCGACAGCGTAAATGTGGAATCTCCCTATGTGGATAACAGCTACAAATGGGCCGGCGGAGGATTTTTATCCACTACGGAGGATATGGCTCGTTTCGGGGCAGCTTATTTCACGGATGATTTTTTAAATAAAGAAATTCGGGATCGTTTTATGGCGCCGTTGCAAACATCCGACGGGGAGTCTACCGGCTATGGAATTGGATGGAGTACTTTTATCGATTCGGAAGGTGATGAGTGGAAAGGCCACAGCGGCGGTTCGGTTGGAGGAAGTACCATGTTTTTGATGCATCCTGACAATGAGGTAGTGATTGCATTCGCTATCAACAGATCCGGCGCAGCAATGGCAGATCTGAGAGATGATTTGGCAAAGATTTTTATTGATTAATATACGTAGTACGGGTCACTGGCCCGTTTACAACTACGAGTCAGCAACCCGTGTTACATAAATCCGGATGAATTTATTTCATCCGGCTTTCTTTCTTTTTGCTATTACAGTTTTATTATCAGTCACCGCTGCGAGTGCGCGGGTCATCTTGCTCCTCATTTACGTAGTTGATAACCCAGGGTCCGATAGAGGTGAGCTGTATAACGGTCTCACCATCGGTGATGGCATAATGTACCATCTCGGGGGGCATAGAGGTATAGCTGCCTGCTTCAAGAGTTTCAACATTTTCTTTGTCCATCTGTTCTCCCGATCCAAGTAGAAAGGTTCCGGAAAGTACCGTCACACGTTCCACATTTGGGTGCGAGTGAGGAGAAATTTCATATCCGTCAGGCATTTTGATGCGCATGGTAAATACACCTTCCTCACTGGGATTACCTTCCAGAACAGCGAATTCTGCTCCCGGTTCAAGAGAGGGAGGTCCTTCCTGCCATTCGACGTTATCTGTATTAAATAGCAGATGGCTATCGGGGCCTTTATCCTGAATCTCTTCTTCAGATCCATTTTGAGCTACAGCTTCCATTGTACAAACGAAGAACAGAAGTGTAAGTACTGTTCCTATTATTTTTGAATATTTCATAATAATTCCACTTTTTTTTATTGATTTGTTTTAATTGTCAAGGGATGTTCCACCGGCCGTTGCGATACACACCATCCTGAAATGTAGCTCGCTGTTCATTTTCATCAATGAAATAACCACCTTCATATACCAGCCGGCGTTCATCACCATTGATCAGATAAATACTTTCTGGTTCGATGGCATGGCTGTAAGTATCATAAACCGTACCCTCTACCTCTATAGTTTCACGAAAATATTGCTGTAGAAAACTTTGAGGGATATTTACTACAAAGAAGAAGTCTTTATCTTCAGTAAATATACCGGTAGTATAATCAGCACCTCGATGTGTGGTGGGGCAAAGTTCACCAACAACGGCACAATCAAATCCTGATAAAGGGCCGGTAACGGTTTTATTTGTTGATTCATGATCTGCTGAGAATCCCAGCGCAACGATGCACATTACTGTAATTAAAATGTTTGATGAGTTTATTTTTGTGAGAGTCATAATGAGCTCCTTTTTATATTTGCTTGATTTTAGTTTTGAAATTTGAAGGTTACTTTTTTCGCCCGGTTAGGACAATAGTATGCGCTCCCAGACCTTTCGCCGATTTTTTGGTACTCTCATTCGAGCTGCGGGCAAAATAGTCGAGGCGGTCGATCACCGTTACATTTTGAAATCCGGCGGCTTTGATCAGATCCAGATAATCATCAACCGGTTCAGCACCGACTATACATTCGGCCCAAAGCTGGGCATTCGATTTTGATTTATCTGACACCGGCTTCGAAAGCACAATATCAGCGATTTGAAGTTGCCCGCCGGGTTTGAGAATTCGGTGGATTTCTTCAAAGGCTTTATCTTTATCCGGAACCAGGTTTATTACGCCATTACTGGTCACGACATCTACTGAATTTTCATCCAGGGGAAGGTTGTCGGCATGGCTTTCAATAATTTCAATATTCTCCATGCCGGCCTTTTCAATATTTTCTTTGGCTTTGGTGATCATGGCAGGAGTGATATCTATGCCGTAGATTTTTCCTTCAGAGCCTGTTTTGAGGGCAGCAATCATAACATCCGCACCTGACCCGGAACCGATATCTACTACCGTATCGCCCGGTTTTATTACGTCGGAAATAAAAGGATAACCGACTCCGGCAAATGATTCTATGGCGGTTGCCGGTATGGCGTTTAATTCTTCTTCAGGATATCCGAGGTTTAAGCAGGAATTTCGCCCGGTGGGGAAATGAAACTCTTTGTCTGGTGTAGAGGCCACATCATCATACATCGCCTGCACCGCATTAAATACTGATTCTTTATCGAGTTGGACTGTTGTAGTTTCCATAATTCTTCTTTTTTTATTCGGGTTTTTGTGAAATCACCTGAAAACTACTAATCGAATCTTCCGGGAATCTTCCGGTTTTGGCAGTGGAATTTTTTGGCTTATTATTGATTTTGATCCTTTGGCCCATCCATCGGGCGCACTGGGAGCCGCCGTTGGTGATAAGGGAATTCACTAAAAACCAGATAGGCTTGAGCAATTCAGAAGTTGAGATTCAGCGTACTAAAATTCGGTCTTTACTACAGATGAGCTAAAAAAATCAGAAGAGCTATTAATTTCCTAAGCCAGTTCTGCTTGTTGTTCTACCATTTTTTCGAGATAGTGAGCGATTGGAGAGTAGCCGGTATCCGGAACCGTTTCATTCAGGATTTTCCATGAATTGTTACTGTATTCTTCAGCACGGCCTGGATCTTTTTCAGTAATGCATAAATTGGATTCAATTATTGAAGCAATCGCTTTGCCAATGGGATTCCCGGTTTGTTCGGCAAGTACGGTTACAGCTTCGCAGCATTCTTTTGCTTTTTCAACTTGTCCGGTCTGCAGGTAATAATAAGCCAGCCATGGATAAAGCTCCAGCGCGCATGCAGCACAGGCACCCGATCTAACCAATAATTCTTCACTTTTTTTGATCAGTTTACCCGCTTGAACAAGATCATTTGCTGCCAGCCGATTCCAAATGCCAACGCCGTACAGACGCTGCAGGCAATGATCCCGAACAGCAGCATGCTTGGCATACATAAGCCCATCGAGTACAGCCTGCCACCCAAGTTCCTTTGCTCCCATTAAGGTATGTAGTACACTTTTACGCGCCAGGGCATAAGCCATTCCTGCCGGAGAGCCAACGCGCTCGTGCAGCTCCAGGCTTGAGGCAAGCTCATCCACAGCCTGGCGGCGGTCGCCGCGCCACAGATGCATGGTTCCCAAGGCATAGTGGCATACGGCCACACAGCGCAAATCACCAACCTGCGTAGCCTTTTCCGATACCTGTTCTATAAAATTCCTGGCTTGCTGCAAAGGCTGTTCACCGGAAACATGATATTCCCACAGGCAAAGATGCGCATCGGTTGCCACTACAATTTCGGGGGACCATCCATGGATTTGGCGTTCCTTCTCATATTTCAAGCCTTCTTCCCAGCGGCCGAGCGGCAGGCAGATCATTGCAAGAATTTCACAGGCCTGGGATATTTCAGCTTTTACACCATTTGCTTTTGCCTGGGTGTGTGCTTTTTGAGCCAATTCGTATGCTTCTTCTAGCTTATTAAGATGCCACAGGTGAAGAGCTTTTGTGATATAGAGCCGGGCCAAAAGTAGGGAGTCATCTCCGGCCAGTTTAAAGGCTTTTTCGAGATGTTTTTCTGACCTGGGGATGTCGGTACGGAAAATGGCGGCTACAGACATTTTTCGGTGAAGCTCCATCAAGTCGGGATTATCCGGTGATAAATCCTCCGCAAGAGAAATTGCTTCTTCATAAGCACCATAGGTTTTTTCAAGCTTGCCGCAAGCCCGGTAAACATCCCCGATACGTTCAAGAAGTTCATATTTGAGTGCTATGGATTCTTCATTTTTAATCTGGTCGAGAGCTTCAGAGGCTTCCCTGTAATACCTGAGTGCATCTTCATGAGCGTAAGCATCTTCGGCTCTGTTGCCAGCCTGTTTCAGATAACCTGCTCCTTTAATTATTTCGCCGGCACCGAGGTAATGCCGGGCTATTTGTTCTACCGGCATTTCATCAGCATCTTTTACAAACTCCATTAACCGCTCTGCTACCTGCCTATGCAAAATTTGTCGCCGTGCCTCAGAAATTGATTCATAAATGGTTTCCTGAACCAAAGCATGCCGGAATGAGTAATCGAGGCCATGCTCCACAAGTAGACGAAAACGAATAACCTCTTCGAGAGATTTAAATAAGCCAACCTCTTCTCCATTTTTTCCAGTACTCCAAATAGAAGCCAAAAGTTCATATGGAACTTGTCTCCCGATGACGGCTGCGATATTCAGCAGATGCCGGGCAGGCGGTGAGAGTTGTTCCAGTTTCTGTTCAACCATGTAGTGGATGGATGCGGGGATTTTTTCGGAAACCAGAGATGTGGAAGTAATGCCGGTTTGTTCCTGATGCTGCGAAGGATCATTTTCGTCATTTTCCGTGTAATGCCGCAACAGTTCAATGGCATAAAGAGGATTTCCCTCCGCAAGATGATAAATATGACCGGCTGAATCAGCACCTATCACAACATCATCAGCATGTTGATGAAGAAGGTTTATATGCTCTTCGTAGGTAAAGGGTGCAAGCTCAAGTATTTCTACAGAATGCTTTTGAAGATTTGATAGATATTCAGGAATTGCTTCACCCTCTTCTTTTCTCAAAGTTATCACAAACAAGATGGGCAAGTGCTTCAGGTGTTGCATCAAATAATGAAACAGTTCCCGGCTTCCCTGGTCGGCATCCTGCAGGTTTTCCAGGAATAGTACAACCGGTTTATCATTCACTATTTTTGAAAAGAAACCTTGCACCTTAGCAAAGAGATATCCCTTCGCCGCCAGTTTATCTGCATGAGGTGCGGGCTCACTATTGCCTGAAAATCCCGGTATAAGCCGACCGAATTCTATCGGCAGATTATCTTCCAGGTCCGGCCTATCGTGAAGAATGTCTTCAATCAAATCAATAAAAGGGCCGTAAGCTACATTACCTGATTTTGTTCCGGTCTTCCCCACAAAAAAAGGGAATTCTTTTCGCCTTACCCGCTGGATAAGTTCCTGAACTAAACGTGTTTTGCCTATGCCAGCTTCACCGCTAATAATTAATCCTTTTCCCTGGCCTGCACCAAGTTGTTCAATCACTTCATTAATGCGGGCGCACTCTTCAACACGGCCAATTATAGGGGATGCAGCCCCTGTTACTGTGCCTGCCCGCTCTCTTTTTTCGATTTCTTTTTTATCTGCAAATTTTCCTTCCCGTATGTCATCTAATACTTTTTTGGTTTCAGAGGATGGACTCATCCCTAATTCTTCCCCAAGAATCTCCCTGCAAATATCATATTGATGAAAGGCACGAGTTTCCTGTCTTTTACGAGCAAAAATCCGCATAAGTGCCCGGTGGGCAGTTTCAAGTGTGGGTTCTTTTTCCAGGGCTTCTCGAAGTTTTTCTGCTGCCTCAGAAAGCTCACCGCGCTCTTCGTATTGAAAAGCCAGGGCCGTAAGCACATCAAGGTAAAGTTGGCGATAATGCTCGCGAGGATGTGATGCCCATTGAGCATATCGCTCAACCGGCAGGAAATCACCGGAATAAATTGAGACTGCATTTTCCAGATTTACCACATCCTGATCTTTTAACCCGCTTCGCGCCGCTTTCTCAAATTGCTGAACATCGGTGACAAGTCCACCGGGGGGAGTGATTTTAATAAGATTATCAGTGATTTCTATCCAATCTGCTGCCTCCTTATTGTGATTGGAAAAGGCTTTTCTGATATGGTGGAGAGCTTTGTAGAGTTGAGCGTTGGCAGCATCAGCGTCCAGTTCACTCCATAAAATATCAGTGGCATGATCGCGTACCATCTGGAGATTTCGCTGATGTGAAATCAGTTTAAGCAGTGTACGCGCTTTGCGTCCTTTAATCTCTGTTTCGGGAAGCAGTTGGTCGTTAATAAGAATCTGAAATCTGCCAAACAAATGTAGCTCGAGATTTGGGGACGATATCTTATTTGATAAATCCATGAATGCTGTTTAGCTGGCGAAACAATGGACGCATCCTAATCATTCAAGCCCAATATTTCAAATACAGGTAAATATTTTCCTGAGAGAGGTAGAAATGAGCACCTATGAAAGCATTTACATAAGAATCTCTCAGGCTTGTTTATTATCATGCACTTTTTGATTTAAACCGCATGAAATTATATGAAACAATCATTTTGTCTATTCTTCTTTATTGCATTTACTTTTTCCCTGTCTCTCGCACAGGCTCAGCAAGTCCAGGTAATTGATCCTCCATTTTGGTGGGCCGGAATGCCGGTAAATGAGCTTCAAATTCAGCTTTATGGAGAAAATATGGGCGAATTTGCGGCCTCAGTTGATTATCCCGGCGCCACCATCACAAAGCAGATAACGGCAGATTCTCCCAATTACCTATTTCTCTATTTTGATATTTCCGAAGAAGCTAATGCCGGGCAAATGGAAATTACCTTGTCGAATGGGGATGAGGAAATTTCCATCGATTATGAATTGAGAACACGTGGAGCCCAAGAGGGAAGAAATCAGGGATTTGATGCTTCGGATGTCATCTACCTGATGATGCCCGATCGTTTTGCGAACGGAGACCCCGCCAACGATACTATAGAGGGAATGCTGGAATCGGCCGATCGTTCCAATCCCGAGCGCAGACAAGGTGGCGATATAAAAGGGGTGTTGGAAAATCTGGATTATATACAAGACCTGGGAATGACCGCCATTTGGTTTACCCCGATGTTTGAAAATGATATGTCTCCGAATTACGGTGCCTATCACGGCTATGCTGCCACTGATCTCTATAAGGTTGATCGCCGTTTCGGCTCAAATGCATCGTATAAAGAACTCGTAGACGCCGTTCATGCTCGCGGGATGAAAGTGATTATGGATATGATCCACAATCACATTGGCGATAATCATTGGTGGATGACTGATCTTCCGGCGAATGATTGGGTTCATGATTTTGAAAAATACGGTCAAACAAATTATCGCGGAGTTGCCGCATCCGATCCTTATGCTTCCGATTATGATCTGGATAAATTACTCAACGGCTGGTTTGTACGGCAAATGCCGGATCTGAATCAGAAAAATGAGCTATTGGCAGATTACCTCATCCAAAATACCCTTTGGTGGATTGAATATTCAGGTGTGGATGGGATTCGCATGGATACCTATGTATATCCGGATAAAGATTATATGGCGCGTTGGGCAAAGGAAGTGCTGAAAGCATATCCGGATTTTAATATTATAGGTGAGGCCTGGGTTGAAAATGTACCGGCTGAAGCTTATTGGCAATATGATGAAGCCGGCGTGGATGATGGCTATCAATCCAATCTTCCCAGCCTGACAGATTTTCAATTTGCTTTTGCTGTTCGGGATGCTTTTAACGAAGAGTTCGGCTGGACTGCTGGAATCAGTAAATTATATTACGTGCTTTCCCAGGATTTCCTGTATGCTGATCCTATGCAAAATGTAATTTTCCTGGATAATCACGACATGAGCCGGTTTTATGAGCAGGTGGGTAAAAACGAAAAACATTTTAAGATGGCATATGCTTATTTAATGACCACCCGCGGAATTCCACAGGTATATTATGGTACAGAGCTTATGATGGGGCATGAAAACCGTGGCGGAGATGACGAGGCCTGGCGCCAAACTATGCCCGGCGGCTGGCCTGATGATGATCGAGATGTTTTTACTAAAGAAGGCCGCACTGATAAAGAAAATGAGATTATGGAATATATTTCAAAGCTTACTGAGTGGAGAAAAAATGCAGTTGCCATTCATGAAGGAAAACTAATTCACTTCATCCCGCAAGATAATGTGTACGTTTACTTTCGTACACACGAAGAGCAAACGGTAATGGTGGTGATGAATAACAATGATGAAACTATTGAACTGGAAAATCAAGCCTTTCAGGAAGTGCTAAAGAATTTTACCAAAGCTGAAAATGTGTTGGATGGAACGGAGACTTCAATTGGAAAATCTTTTACTGTTGAAGGAAAGGTGACGAGAATTTGGGAGCTAAATTCAGTGAATAACGAATTTTGAACAACCCTGCTAGTGTTTTGTCAATGTTGAAATATCGGCAGAAAACGATCGGGGTTTCAACTATAGGCAGCCT
>JBBDNN010000075.1:0-73117 GCA_040877545.1 Balneolaceae bacterium | reverse complement strand
GTAGTTTCTGAGGAATTGGTGTCGGTGTACCAGACAGTAATGCTACTGTTTTCATCAGCAATATCAATGGAGGTGATCTCACTGCCGCCAACTTCCCCGGCGAAAAATTCGCCGGATTCCGAGTCACCGGAGAGGTTAACTGTAAGTTCTCCGATGGTGACTTCATTATCATTTTCATCAAAAGGGGTAATTTCAAAAGAAACCCTCTCACCGGCAGTAATGGATTGGCTCGCAGGACTTACTGTGATTTTTACTGCCGCTCCAGCTTCCAGTACAACTTCAGTGGTTCCAATTAATTCGCCTTCATCATCTGTTCCGAGATATCCGCTGATAGTAGCTGTGCCGGCAGTGTTCCCCGTTAGGTTAGCCGTATAATTTCCGTTCTCGTTATCGGTGAGAGTTCCTAATGTTCCGCGGTCAGTTTCAGCAAATACATTATCTCCGCCGGTTGCACGTAGATTCCCGTATTCGTCATATAGAGTAATCGTTATAACTGAAGCATTTTCTCCATTGGCAGTAATGGTTTCCGGAGTTGCTGTGATGGTAGAATTGGCTGCATCGGCTGCGGCCGGGGTGAACTCAATCTCCGCATCACCAATTTCAATGTCATTGGCGGCTAGGCTTACCGTGATTTCTTCAGCAGTTTCGTTGGTTACGGTGAAAGTGTAAGTACCGGCGGTTTCACTTTCAATGATAGCTTCCTCGACTTCTGCATCACCGCTGAGGGAGATGTCAAAATCGGTAACTCCGCTTACAGCGTTTCCAAATTGATCCGCAAGAATTACTGTGACTTCAGATATTCCGCCGGCTGCCAGACTTGTTGGGTTTGCAGTCACGGAAGAATTATCTGCAAAGATGCCGCTGTTAGTGAATTCAATCTCAGGCTTTTGATCCAGAGCAGTTCCCGAAACAGTGGCTTCAACCTGGATAGATTCAGCAGTGGTATTAGTAACCGCTATAGTGTAGACACCAGCGGAAATTTCTTCAAAACTATCATTCACGACTTCAGCATCATTATCGCCAAAGTTCAGGCTGAAGGAATCTTCGTTCACATCCCCAATGAGGTTGTTATTGGAATCACGCAAAGTAATTGTCACAGTGGAATTATTTCCAACCACAAGTTCAGAAGGGCTCGCCGTGACACTAGAATTGGAAGCAGATATTGAATCCGACTCAAAAACTACTGTTGGCTTTTCATCCAACTCGGTGCCATCGGCAGTCACCACAATTGCCACTTCCTCTGCTATAGTGTTGATCAGCTCAAATGTATAAACCCCATTACCCACTTCGGTAAATTCTGAGAGTTCTGCATTTTCGCCATAGGTCAAGACAAAATCTCCTTCTGCCAAGCTACTAATGTTGTTATTATTTACATCTTTCAGAGTGATGGTCACCGTGGATGCATCATCGCCGTCGGCAGTGTGTGGGGAAGTGGCGCTCACTTCAGAATCAGAAGCATTGATTTCGCCAGCAGTAAAAATGACTTCCACAGGACTGCCGTGGGTTACATCTGCATCAGCCGTTCCATTGCCGCTGTCATCTACTTTTGCTGTAATATTAAACGTGCCGGCAGTGGTAGAGGACAATGTTGTGCTGGCCTGTCCTGCTGCGTTCGTGGTTGTATTTGTTGCGCTTAATTCTCCACCGGTTGCTGCAAATGCTACCGCTACATTTTGTTCTTCTATATTATTGCCAAATGCATCACGAAGCTGCAGTGTAATCGTGGCTTCTTCTACTCCATTTGCAATTCTGTTTAATTCGGTTCCGCTAAGCAGCGAACCCGTCTCCGCCACACTTATGGCTCCCGCCTGAATAGTAATTTGCTGACTCGCATCACCCACACCGTCTTCATCATCCTGATCGGCAGCAGTCAGCTCATCGGTTCCTGCAGTTTCAGTATAATAGCGGAATGAGACTTCTGATTCATTTTCTGCAATAGTTAGCGTAGTTATTTCATCTTCATCACCGGCATTTCGGAATTCACCGGAACCATCAGTGGATACATCAAAAACAATTCCACCTTCAGGGGCTGTGGCTGTGTTGTTATTAGCATCTCGCAGTTCAAGGGTGATATTGGATGAATTTTGACCGGCAGTGATGGTTTGCTCAGAAGTAGTAAATACCACAGCAGAAGGTGCACCGGCAGATACCGTGCTGGTGAAAGGATTTCCGTTTATCCCATCACTGTTCAGCGTAATTGTGATTTCATCTTCACCGGTTGCGGTGGGAGTATAGCTTACGGTGTAGGTTCCGTCACCTTCATCATTAATAGCTGTGAAAGTTGCCCCTGTATTTGGGCCATCGCTCACACTGATTGCCAGTTCTTCATCCGCGCCGGTAACTGCGTTATTTTCAGCATCCCGGACGGTAATGGTGATGTTGGTGGACTCACCGGCTGTTCCATCGGGAACAACAGCACCAGAGTTGGCAGCAATTCCGGCTCCCACTGTGATATCAAAAGCATCACTGATTTTTGTAATGGCCGGATCAGCTCCATCTACAGATGCAGTGAGAGTATAATTATCGCCGGCTTCCGTTACAGAAAGTGTGCTGAAGGTTGCGGTGCCATTTTCGTCTGTAGCCACAGCTTTTGTGCCGTTTAATGTGGCACCATCAGAAATAGCCACAGAAATATCGACATCTGCTGTTTCTACCACATTATCGTTGGCATCCAGCAGTTGCACAACCACATTATCCAACGTGGAGCCTGCCGTTGCATTTTCAGGCTGTGTGGTGAAAGCCAGCTTTGCCAATTCACCGGACACAAAATCAACCGTTTCGGAATTCGTGATCACCGATGTGTTTACTGTTCCGGTAATAGTAGCTGTTTCAATATTCGTAGTGGAGGTGAGTGTGCCGGTATAGGTTCCATCATTTTCATCAGTAACAGTACCAATAGTTCCGGCTGTGGTACTTAGTTCTACATCATCTCCGCCGGAAGTCACCGTATTTCCATAAGCATCTTTCAGCTGTACGGTGATTGTGGTGGTTGATGCGCTATCTGCAGTTATGCTCTCATCCGCTGCGGAAATGGTGGAAGTTGCTGCACTGGCGGTTGCATGACCGGCAGTAGCTTCAAATTCTACTGCATCAAGGATCCCGGAAGTAGCTGTAACTTCATACGCGCCAACTTTATTTCCGAGCGTTAAAACTGTTGAAGCCAAACCGGAAGCATCTGTGGTTGCTGAAAGACTGGTAAGCTCTTCCTCTGTGGCATCTGCCGGTTTGCTGCTGATGGCGAAGTTTACCGTTGCTCCGCTAACTGCATTTTCATTGGCATCGGTAACTTTTACCACAAGTGGGCTGTCCAGCTCCTCTGTCACCACAACACTTTGATTATTACCGCTGTGGATGGCTAAATCATCGGCATCACCTGCATTGAAAATAACCTGGGGCTGATCGTCAAGTTCTTCTGTATCAACAGTTGCAGTAATAGCGACAGTCTCGGCTACGGTGTTTGTCAGGTTGTAATTATAAACGCCATCGCCAACCTCGGTGAAATCAGACAGGGCTGCATTGTCGCCATAACTAAGGTTGAAATCTTCCCCAGAAATCCCGGAAATGAAGTTTTCGTAGGCATCCTTCAGTGTAATTGTGATTACGGAAGCATCTTCGCCATCAGCTGTTTTAGGTGAAGTTGCTTCAACGGAAGAGTTGGAGGCACTGATAGATCCAACTTCAAAAGTGATTAATGGATTATCATCTAATTCCACACCATTTGCAGTAACCGTTACCGGCACAACTTCGGCTTTGGTATTTGTTACCTGGATTTCATACACACCGGCAGATGCTTCCTCAAAACTATCTGCTACGATTGATGCATCTGTATCTCCAAATCCAAAAGCGAAATCTCCTGCTAAAAGGCCATCAATATGATTTTCATTAGCATCGCGAAGTGTGATTGTGAGTGTTGAATTACTGGCTACTACTAATTCAGCTGGATCGGCAGTAACGGTAGATTTAGAAGCTGAAACTGCATCCGTTTGAAAGTTGATGGTTGGTTTTGAAGTCAGTTCAACTTCATCAGCCGTTGCGGTGATGGTAATTTGTTCAGCGGTTGTATTGGTTATTTCTGCGGAATAAATACCTGTGGTGTCATCTTCAGAAATAGTACCTGCAACAGCATTTGATAATCCACTTAGTACAATATCATCCTCAAGTCCGCTGATGGTATTGCCAAATTCATCTTTCAGAGTAATAGTAAGTGTGGAAGCGTCTTCACCATCGGCAGTATGGGGTGAAGTTGCTGAAACAACAGAATTATCGGCATGGACAGCTCCTGACTGGAATGTTACAACCGGCGTGTCTTCAAGTTCCTCTTCATCTGCGGTAACTGTAATCTTTACCGCTTCAGCGGTTTCATTGGTGATGGTAAATGTATAGATGCCGGTAGTTTCGCTTTCGGCTATAGTCTCATCGATTACCGCAGCACTTTCCCCAAGATCAATATCAAAATCGGCTATGCCACTGATGGCATTCCCTAAAGCATCTTTCAGTACCACCGTAATTTCGGAGGAAGAGCCGGCTGCCAGGGTTTCGGGATTAGCAGAAACTTCAGAATTGGCGGCTGAGATTTCTGCAGAAGTAATGTTAAAAGTATCGGAAGTGGCAGAAGTCAGTTCACCGCTATTTGCAGTAAGGTTATATCCGGTTCCGGCTTCGGCAACAGAAAGTGTGGTAAATTCAGCAAGGCCGTTTTCATCGGTGTCGGCAGTTTCATCGTTTAAAGTTGCTTCTTCGCTGATGGAAAGTGTGATGGTTTCGTCAGCCTGAGCCACTTCGTTATTAAATTCATCCAAAAACTGAACGGATACAGCCGGAGTAATGGCTTCGCCGGCTACAGTATTGGTCGGCTGTTGATCGAAAGCAAGTTTTGCAGCCGCTGCTGCGGTGACTTTAAAATTATTTGAAGATCCGGTTTTGGAAGCATCATCATAGTCTGCAACAGTAACAGATGCTTCTTCCGTTGATTGGGTAAGAGTTACTCCAAATCCGCCTAAAATTCCATTTTCAAATGCGCCGGTTGTTGTTGATTGCCCCTCGGCAAAGCTGCTGTTGGTTTGACTGATTTCACCTGTGCCCGAAAATCCGGTTGCGGTGTTTTGGTAGACATCACGAGCAGTTAGCAGAAGATTGAAAGAACTGCCTGCCGTTTGTGTAGCAATATCCTGCCCACCGTTCTCATCCTCCTGTACAAGGAAATTATTAACCCCGGCATCCCCTACCGTAATATCAAGCGTTTCATCTTCACTCACTGTTCCATCGGTTGCCACTAACTGCGCAGTTTCTGCAGCAAAAAGAACCACATCTATATCGATGGCTTCACCGTTGGTGAAAATGATGGTAGCGGAAGTTCCGAAATCTACAGAATCATCATCTTTGTCAGTTACAACCGGGGAAGAGCCATCCGGGGCATTGTTTGCTCCGCTTAAGGTAATTTCTTTATCGCCTGTGTAACCGGTTGCTGTATTATCAAATACATCAAATGCCGTAATGGTGATGGCGTTGGTTTCCCCGGCAGCCCACTCCGACTCAGCAGATGTTAAGGTGAAATAATTTGCTTCGGTAGGATCAACCGTAACATTAACATTTTCATTTGAAGTTACTCCGGTTACATTGACCGTAAGTGTGTGATCATCAGCTTTTTCAAGTTCTATGTCAGGAACAATTGCCGCTCCACCGGTAAATGTTATACTGCCATTGAAAACTTCTCCGTCGGGCTGATTGCTTGTCACCGTCACATTAATTTCTCCTGAAAGAGCATTCCCATCTGTTCCGGTACCGTTGGTAATTTCCAGATTAAAAGCCTCACCGGCGGCTTTATTTCCGGCGATGGCAAGAGCGGCATCAAAACCGGAAGCGTCCTCCACATTTGTCATATCGAAAGGACCACTTGTAACGGCGTCAAGCTCCACCGGCGATTCCGAAATAAATAACAGCCGGTATCCTGACCCGTCCCTGTTAAGAGTTAGATCAGAATACGCAGCTGTCCCCGATTGAATATTCAAAGTTTGAGTGCCACCAAAAACAGCATCATCATTTTCAGAGGCATCAGTATCCAAACTCACTGTTACTAATTGCTCTGCATCTAATCCAATAGCAGATGGGTTGCCATAAGCATCCTGAGTTATCAATTCCACATTTCCAAATCCGGCCGGAGTGCCATCTTCACTTCCGGTTCCGCCGGCAGGCTGTAATGTAATTGCCAGTTTACTTGCCACAGCTGCATTAACATCAAAGCTGTTGGAGGTGCCAGATTCTGTTCCCGTTCCGGCATTGGTGGCTGTAATCTGGTAACCTGTATCGGCATCATCAATACGCAGACTGTGGGTGCTAAGAACGCCGTTTTCAAAAGCGGCTGTTTCTCCACCACCGCTTTCAAAATCTGATTTGTTCAAACTCAGATTCACGGTCCCGGTAAAGCCGGTTACGGTGTTCTTATTGGCATCCCGTGCAGTAATTTGAATTCCAAAAGATTCCCCGGCCGTTTGATTTTCAATATCTCCGCCATCTGTTTTCTCTACGAGGAAATTATTTAATGCCCCTGAAGTAAATGCTACTTCTTCATTATCTGTAATAGCTGCTTCATTCACTGTTCCGGTAATAATGGCTGTTTCCACATTCGTAGATGATGTCAGTGTGGCGATGTAGGTTCCATTTTCTTCATCATTCACAGTGCCAAGAAAACCGGCTGTTGTGCTTAATTCTACAACATCACCACCGGATGGAAGATTATTCCAAAATGCATCTTTCAGCTGCACGGTGATAATTGTATTTGAAGTTCCATCGGCGGTGAGGCTGGTTTCAGCTGCTGTTATAGTGGAAGTTAATGCACTGGCAGCGGCGGGATTAATATCAAATTCGTCAGAAGTATCTGAAGTTAAATCATCGGCACTGGCGGTTAGTGTGTAGCCGGTTCCCGCTGTTTCTATGCTTAAACCATCAAAAGAAGCCTGGCCGCCGGCATCCGTGGTTAGAACTGCAGTTCCATTTAAATCCACTTCCCCGGAAAGAGTTATAGTGATTTCAGTCCCGACAGATTCAACCTCATTATCGTTAGCATCCAAAAGCTGAACGATTACTTCATTTAAAGTCTCTCCGGCTGCGGTAGTTTCGGGCTGGGTGGTTAAAGTCAGTTTCGCAGCATCACCGGCATAAGCAGCTGCTGAAAAAACAACCGCATCCAAATCACCGGAAGTTGCCGTTACCTGGTAAGTACCGGTTTTAGTTCCAAGTGTGAGAGTTGTTGAAGAAAGACCATTTTCGTCAGTAGTCTCGGAAGAGCCGGAAAGACTCTCGCCGGAAGCATCGTCAGGAGTGGAGGTGATTGCAAAGCTGACGGTTTCACCACTAACTGCATTACCGAGCTCATCCGTAATCTTTACCGTCAGTTCATCGCCCAGTTCAGAGTTTGCATCCGCGTTTTGGTCATCACCACTTTCAATAGCAAGAAGGTTGGCTGCCGCCGCTATCACTTCAAATGCAGCGGATGTTACATCGTCCACACCGGCAGCATCTGCATTAAATGTGAACTGGTAATCGGTGTCGGCTGTATCAAGTACAATATCATTAAAAGTGGCAATACCGTTGTTATCGGTTGCTTGGGTAAGCGTGCCGCTGGCAAAGCTGGTCTTGTTGATGCTCACAGTAACATCAATGCCGGAAACAGGATTGCTTTCGGAATCGGTTACTGTAACAGCCGGAGCCCCTTCTATGCTTTGTCCGGCTACCGTGGTTGCCGGTTGGGTAGATACCGCCATTTCAGCAGCTGCACCAACAGTTACAGTTACATTATCCGAGTTAGCTGATGTTAGCAGATCGCCTACATCTCTGCCTGTCGTGGCATCACTGAATGTGAGTACATAATTTTCTCCCACGGTACCTGCCAGTACTAAGTTAGTAAATTCAACTTCTCCACCTGTTGCCGTAATTTTCTTTGTTCCAGTTAAAGTTCCACCGGTACCGGGGCTAATGGCTACTTCAACTTCTGTGGTATTGTCTGAAGTGACCTTATTTCCGGCCGCGTCTTGGATTTCGATTATGGGTTGGGTGGCTAATTCATCCCCACTTGCACCACCGGCAGGTTGCGTGGCAATGGCTAATTTTATGGCGTCGCCCGGTGCTACCGTAATGGTGCCGGATTGAGTGGAAGTCAGCCCGGTTGAATCGGCGTTTATGACCGCACTTCCCACTAAATTCCCGGTGAAAGTCGCGGAGCCGCCTCCATTATCTACTAAATCGCCATCCGCTACGCCATCGGTTTTGGAACTCAGGCTCCAGTTGACGTTTTCAGTTGCTAATTCTATAAAATTATCCGAAGCATCTCTTAGAATGGCATACGCTGTGATTTCATCGCCTGAAGAAATCGTTTGTTCGCCCACTACAGAACCGCTCCCATCATTGGCGGTTTCCACAAGAATTTTGGTGGCCGTGCCGGAATTCACCGTAATATCATGAGAGGCCGTCTCCTCGCCTAAACCGGTATCGGTTGGAGAAGCCTGGGTGGTGGCCGTAATCGTATGGGTTCCGTCACCTACGGTATTATTTGTGTAGGTAAAGGTGACGCTTGAATTCCCATTTGTTATGGTTACCGGACTTACCGGATTAAAGGTTGAACCGCCCTGATCACTGGAAAGGGCAAAATCGGTATCTCCGGTTACGTTGGTTTCATTATCCTGGGCATCTACCACCGTAAGCGTAAAATCACCGCTTTCCTGACCGGCTGTAACGCTGCCCGGACCACTTAAAGTAATAGCTGTTGCAGGTCCGGCCGCTGTTTGGAAATTAAGATCGGTTTCGTTAGTAATACCTGCATAGGAATTACCGGCTGCGTCATCAATGGCCGTGCCGGCAATTTGTACATAATAGTAAGTAACGCCTTCAAGATCGTCTGTCAGATGTATGGTTACTGTGGTTCCATCGAAATTGACTTGGCCGGAATCTGTCCCAGTTTCTGTCTCCACATCAAAACTTTCAACAAGTTCATCGCCATCTGTGGTATATAATTCAATGGTTCCGCTTCCCGCGCTTACCGATTCACTGAAGGTCAGTTCAATACTGGTATCAACAGCAACACCCGTTGCATCATCGGCGGGGGTGGAACTGGCTAAGGTTGGAGTATCGTTATCGATAACCAAATTTTTGTTGGCTCCCAATGAACCTGCATCTCCCGGGGAAGCAAGAGTAAGCGTGGCATCATTATCACTATCATCACGGATGGTTCCGTCATTCAGGTTTAAGGCGCCGGTATTTGTGTAATCCAGGTCTGTTGACTCATCACCTGCTTGTACTGTATATCGGAAGGTTAAGGTTGAACTTTCGCTTCCAGAAACATAGGTCGCAGTACGATCGGCAGTTCCGGTTTCTAATTCAAGGGTGGGCGTTCCGCCTGTGGTAGTAACTGTTACAGACTCAGAAAATTCAATTGTAATGTCGATTTCTTCGCCAACTGTGTAGGCTCCGTCAGCTTTTGCAGAGGTTACATTATGCACCGTTGGGTTAATCTCGTCTACATCATCTACGTTGATAGTAACCGTTTCTGCACTTGATGTATTCCCTGCAGCATCGGTTGCCGTGATAGCCAATGAGAAAGAATTAACACCTGTCTCAAAATCATTGGCTTCAGATCCGGCTCCTGTAGCAGTAAGTGTTAGGACACCATCATTGTCTATTTCAAAGTAATTACTGTCGTTGCCTCCGGTAATGGCATAGGCGGTTACCCCCTCTGCGTCACTTGCTGAAACAGTGCCAATTTCAAATCCTGTGGCTTGATTTTCATCATAATTATAAGACTGGCTGGCCGCCACTGTTGGAACACTTGTATCCTTTGTGGTATCGTCAGTGACATTACTCCCCTGATTTCCTGCTTCATCTGTCAGATACACAGTAACTGTGAGTGTACCGTCTCCCAAACCGCTTACGTTTACATTCGATATAGTAGCTGAAGTAGTTTCATTGAACGTATCCGATCCGATTACTGCGGTTCCCCCTCCAGAGCTGGTAACTTCCCAACTGTAATCTGCACCATCTTCGCCGTTACTGATTGTAAATTCGGTCGCTTCTTCATTGTCTGCATTTATAGGATCTGTTTCCCAAGCTACGGTATAACCTGTTGGCGCAGTGGTATCCAGTTCGTAAGTATCTGTCTGTGTACCATCCGCACCATCGTTACCTGCAGCATCTATAGCATCATTGATGGTAGCCGTATAGGTTCCATCATTGCCATAGGCTATATCCGGTTCCACGTTTAAAGTGTATGTGTAAGGACCAGATCCACTGACATCAAAATCATCCCAATCGAAAGACTCACTAAATACATCAGGACCGGTAACGGTCACAGCAATATCAGTAGATGATGTTCCTAAAAGTTCATCACTATTAAAAGTCAGGGTAATGTTATCAGATCCATCATTGCCGAGAGATACTTCTGAAATTGATGGAGTACTTGTATCCTTGGTAGCATCATCCGTGGCTTCATTGCCTTCATTGCCTGCCGAATCGGTTAATGTTACCGTTACGGTAAGCGTGCCATCTGCAAGGGTTGAAACATCCTCACCGGTAATAGATACACTGGTTCCATCTAATGTTCCTGATCCTGTGATAATATCTGCGCCATCCGAAATCTCCCAATTGTATGTGGCTCCATCTTCACCACTACTTATTATGAAATCGGCTGCCCCTTCATTTCCTGTATTAATTGGATTCGTATCCCATGCTACGGTGTATCCTGCCGGGGCCGTGGTGTCTATTGTATAAATTACCGCTGAGCTGGTTCCCGTATTACCGGTAGCATCGGTGGCGGTAGCAGTTATCGTGTAGGTGTCATCCCCATTAATATCTGATGAATCATAGTTCCAGTCTTCATCACCGGAATCAAATGTGTCATCAGTTGCCGTAGCTGAAACCGTCGTTTGTCCTGCTTGCCAATCCGTTCCATTCCAATATTGATCATCACTGGAACGCTGTATTTCAAGTACTACTGAATCAACTTTATCATTATCTGTTGATGTACCTGTTATAGTATTTTGTGATTGTACCAAGTCATTATTTGTAGGCGAAGTAATTGTTACAACTGGATCTTCAGAATCTGAAGAAAATGAATAAGTATCGGTCAGACCAGTTCCTACACCGTTATTACCTCCATTGATGTTATTTGCATCTGTTGCATCATCAACATTGGCTGTGTAGGTCCCATCTCCATCATCATAAGCTTGTGTTACATTCAAACTATATGTATAACTGCCACCATTGTCTGTCTCATCAAAATTTGTTCGATTATATAATTTGGGCCATCCCGTTCCGTCATTGGGGCCGTTAATGGTAATGGCAATGTCTCCTGAAGTTGAGCCAAGTTGCTTATCAGAATCAAAACTAAAACTGATATTATCAGAACCATCATTTCCAAGAGATATATTTGAAATTGCAGGCGGGGCTTCTTGGATCTCAAATGTTGCGACTGTAGGCTCAGCTATTGGCTCTGTTTCTCCATCCTCAGCACGGATACCTACAAAAGTACCATCGTCAGATTGTGATGTGGTATATGTAACAGATGCTACTCCTGTACCATCTGTATCGGAAGATTGAGGGGAAATAGCACCATTACCGGTATCAATATTAAAATTTAAAGTAATTGATGGTTCAGGTGCAAAATCTTGATCTAAAACTAAAAATGCTACAGTGACTTCAATCCCGCCACCACTATTTGCGGGATCATCACTCACTGAACTTAGTGTTATAAATCGTTCATCAGGTGGTAAAACTTCTACAACATTAGATGGATCACTTTCTGTATTTCCTGCAGTTTGGTCCGTAGCAAATACTTCAACGCCAGGCTGTAATAATTGACCAATAGATTTAGAGTTGGGGTTATTGGTTGCATTATTTGCAGTTGTGGAAGTATCTACAGAAGTGCTTGTTGTTGTATGCAGTAATTCTCCATCTATGTATATACGGAATGTGCCAGATCCGCTGATAGAAATGTTTCCACCAAAATCATCAAGTGTTTGTTCTGTTACAACACCTCCCTCAATAGTAGGAGCAGCTGTTTCTCCAGCTTGAACTGTTACAGGATCACTCTCTGCACTTTCATTTTTACCTGAAATTTTAGCTGTGGCTACAAATGTATCATTGGTTTGTAGCGGAGTGTCCAGTTGAACATCCCAATTACCAAAAGCATCAACAGTTCCAGTGCCTAAGACATTTTCTGTACCATTTTCATAAATTGTAATAGTAGCCCCAGCATCTTCAGAGGAGTACCCTTGGACTACATCATTTCCGTTAATATAATCTCCAACTATTACAGGTATATCTGCGTCATCAAGTTCGGGGTCATCTAAAGCTGCTGATACAATAACCGGATCTGATTCATCTGATAGAGCATAGGTACCGGAAGCTTGGGCTCTTGCTGTTACATAAGAACCCTCCGGTGCGCCACCAGATATAGTTAAAGTAGTCGTGCCACTTGCAGCAACTGTTCCTCCAGAATTGGATACTTCCTGACCATTTACATACAAATAAAGAATAGAAGGGTTGGCTGCATCATTATTTAATACTTCAACATCAATATTATCACTTGAAGCTTGTATTGGATCTGTATTGATGGTTGGTGTAACAGAACTGCCTGCACCATCATCACTTGCACCAGAGAAAGCTGATGTACAATTTTCTTGAGTATCAACAACCCGGGCATAAAAAACCTGGTTGTTTAAGTTTCCTGTCGCATCAATATCAAATGCCCAAGTATTGGAAGTAGTTACAAAATTATCTTGATCTGGAGCTGGATCAAGGCTAATCAAATTCCATTGTTCTGGGGCATCTTCGTCATTAAGTTGCTCATATAAATCAACTCTATACCGAGCTGCTTCAGCATTTCCCCCTCCAACTGGCGACCAAGTACCACTGACCGTTGTAGCTCCATTATTTCTGCCCGTTATTAATGGAGCGGGTACATAACATACATTGTTACCGTAAACTTCTTTCGAAGAAGAAGGTCCAGATTCCGTCTTACCAGTTGCAGTAGCCGTTGCCCTAACAAGATCTCCTTCACTCAGTGTCCCTGTTGAAATTTCCACTGACCAAGTAAGGTTCTCAGAATCAAAACTAAAACTGCTTGAGGTTAATGATGAATAACTACTCCCGCCATTGGCACTATACTCTAGATTGATGTCTGTTAGTTCATCTTCTGTTGTTACTCCATTAATTAATGTTGTTTCAACTCCTATTAACCCAGTCATTGTTGGAGCCGAGGTTTTAACATCAAACCCAGAATTTATTTGAGATGGAGTAGTTGCAGAACATGCTTCTAACAAATCTACTAACCCCCGATCCTCATTTCTATAATTAGAATCATTAATTCCCATTATATCTGAGATCGTACCATCTATACCACTTTGCGCCCTTGTTATGGTAGACACTGTAGCACAAAAAAGAGTGTTATTATCAAAAGTTGATTTACCATTTATGGAACTAATAGGAACATAAAAATCATAAAAATATCCAGATTCTGAACTTGGGGCTCCCTGTCCATCTGAATCATAAGGTTTTGCCAAGGCTTTTTGAAAATGGCCATCGAGGTCAAGCTCTGTAGGGCTTCCAACTATTCCGTTTTCATTTAGCTCATAAATTCCTACTCTGTTATTTGTCTCCAGAACAACCTCAAAGGCATAATCACCGGGGTTTGCTGAACTCAAATTATCAAGCTTAGGGCTATTTGATGAAATATCTATATCTGTGTTAAATAGAAAACTATACCCTTTAGATGCTGTTGATTGCCCCCCAATAAAAACTCGGAAAAGAAGTGCTCCATTTCCATTGTCTGCTTCAGAATCAAAATACATAAAGGCACTTCCGTCCTCTAGGTCCCCATCTCCAATATATGAGACTAAATCAGTATGACCACCACCAGCACCTGTTCTTGTATCGTTAACAATCTCTGATTTTAATTGTGGTAGTGGTTTGAAAAGAATACCGTTGTTAAAAACATTCCCTGTGCCATTAGGATCTAAAATGTTTTTTCCTTCACCAGTCGCCGGCTTATAAATCTGTCCGGCGGTCTGCCCAAAAACCTCTACAGGATTCTGAATCATCAAAAACCCTAAAACAAAAATGTACCCGAAAATCTTTTTCATATATATACTGCTAAAAAGCTCGTAACTGTTTTCCCATCCTTATTCGCCACCGCCACTATTCGGGGTTGACTGAACTGGAATCAGAATATTCTGTTGTGAACTTCCTTTTAGATGATGTTTATACTTGTCATAGAGATCACTCTCTGGCGAAACTGCCTGTACCCTTTCTGGAGCAATTCCTTTTAAAATCAATTCTACCCGGATTTTTTCAGCCCGGGCTTTTGATAATGACCTTCTTAAATCTGTACCTGATCTGGCTCCGGCCTGACTTAATACCACAAGTTTTATATCAGACTCACTATGCATCAGGTAGGAAACTAATTTTATTATCATGGAGGAGTAATCATCCAAGCCGAGCATGGATTGATTAAAATCTATATCGCGTGGTTGCAGGAGTGGCTTATCATATTCTAAATCAGCAAAGATGGAGGCCAGATAAACTTCTTGCGCTCTTGGATGCTGTAAGTATTTCATTCCGGCCGATACTGTTCTGAATTCTACTCTTCTATTCTCGGAGCGTCCTTCGGAAGTACTATTACTTTTTTTAGGCCGATCATCCGAATACCAGTTATACCCTAATCTTTCAGGGTTTACACCGGCATCAATCAATGCCAGCCAGATTGCACGAGCCCTGCTTTCTGAAATCATCAAATTAACCGCTTCGGTTCCGATAGAATCGGCATGCCCAAAGACCTGTAATGATTCAGTAGGATATCTGTTTAATAGTTGCGCCATCTCTTCAATCCATTCCAATCCCTTTTCATCTGGTGTAGAGGAAAGGATATCGAAGTTTATTATTCGGCTGTTGAGCTTATCGAGTACTATAGAGGTAATATCTACTGGTTGCACAGCCTCCACTTTCACCGGAACCCAGGGAATGGGTTTTCTCTGAAATTCTTTTACCGGGGCTGGATGTATTGATATCTTCTGTGGTGAACTTCTTTTGAATCTTAAGCCGATAGAAAAATTCCAGTAGCCACCCGGCACATCATGGCTATTAAATTTTAAGACGGATAATGACTGATTATAGCCCACACTAATATTCAGCCAAACATTTTGTTCAAGGGGGATTTCAAAGCCGGTACCAACAGGAATGAAGGGAGCGATGCCTCCATTAAAATCCCAGAATGAAGATGTGGGCAAGCCTATTCCCATCTCTGCCGTAAGGGGATCATCGGGCGCCAGAATTTCAAGCGGCCGGTGGTATAAAATTCCTAAACCGCCATATGCATATATTGAACTTTTAATTCCAAATAACCTGGGCTCGGGCATACCAAATTTAGATAAGCGATATCCAAGGCGATATTCAAGAGGGGTGAGCTGACTGCGATATCCCAAACCAGAAAGTGCCCCCGATGAGATGCTAAGTTCCCCAAACCGATAGGCATCAAAAACCTGCTGACTGTATAGCCTGAAAGAGTAATTTAAACCACTATCATCTAAGTCAGTCTGTCCACGGAATAGTCCCATCTGAAGACCAGAGTTATCAAATAATACCGATCCCAA
The DNA here is from genome assembly GCA_040877545.1 of Balneolaceae bacterium. Classification (GTDB taxonomy): domain Bacteria; phylum Bacteroidota; class Rhodothermia; order Balneolales; family Balneolaceae; genus Gracilimonas. The sequence goes on along the minus strand of JBBDNN010000075.1, from coordinate 57,485 downwards.
GCCTTGCGCCATAGCTGTATGGACAAAACCTGAGACAAGTATTATTATCCCCGAAATAAAAATGATTGCTTTATTCAAAGCTTTCCGTTGCTAAACTTTCTATACAAATCGGTTAAAATTGAACAGGCATACTTTGACTAACGAAAATTGCAGCAATTTTCCTTTACCCTTAGATGTCCCTTTTCGAATGAATTATTTATATAACACTCATGCACCTAACACACGGGTGGTTTTTTTATTTCTAAAAGTATTTGAAAGTAAAGCGGGGTTCTATTCAAAAAGCGTCAATCATTGCTCAAAAAACGACATTAGAGATTCCTAAGCCAAAAGCCGGTTTTAAAGCCCCTTAATGGCTTATTTAGAGAGATTTCATTACATTTAAATAATTATGGCGCCCATTAATAGTTAATAGGTGATGGTGTAATTAAATGATTGGGCTTTGATGAGAGTGTGAATGCTATTGATACTTCCTGACCTTCTGCTTTCTTAAGCTTCTTTATTCCAATCAGAAGGAAGCTTTCCAAATTCCTCTTTGAAATAGGCGGAGAAAAGCGACAAAGTATTAAAGCCAACGGCATAAGCTACCTCGGTAATTGAGCCATAATCTTGCTCAATCAAATGACGGGCTGCTTCTAAACGGCGCTTTCGTAAATATTTTTTAGGGGTTAATCCTGTTTCTTCCTTTATTTTTCTCTGGAGTTGTCTTTGACTCATGTGCAGCCGGTTGGCAAGGATTTCAACCGATAGCTCCGGGTTCTCCATATTTTCTGTAATGCATTTATTTAATTTTACCAACAATGAATCTTGTCCGTTTTTCAGAATTAAATCATCTAAACTTTGCTTATCCTTGAAATGCCTGGTCAGCCGATCTCGGTTTTCAATCAGATTTAGAATAGTTTCTTTTAGTACATTTTCCTTAAATGGTTTGGTGATATAAGCATCTATCCCACTTTTAATCCCCTCTATATAATTTTTTTCATCTGCCTTTGCAGTTAATAGCATGAATGGCACCGTACTTGTATCAATATTTTTTCGAAGCATTCTGCACAATTCATTACCATTCAATTCAGGCATACTTAAATCGGAAATCACAAGGTCTGTGTGAAAACTTTTATCTTTTATCAGCTCAAAAGCTTCTACGCCATCTCCCGCCTCCATTACATTATAGTCACCTTTTAATAATTCCCGCAGATATAACCTGATCGCCATATTATCCTCAACCAATACAATATTCTTCTTATCCTCATCCAAAACCTTATTTGTTTTAGATGCATTATCTTTTTGCCCTACACCCATATTGGAAATTTCCTGAGGGATTTCCACCATCAGGTTTGTCTTGCTTGTAGATTCTAATACAAGCTGTGGCAATAAGATTTGCATGCATAAATTATTACCATCTATGGTTTCTAAAGAAATGCTGCCTTTATGCAATTCCAGCCATTCTTTTACCAAGGCAAGGCTGGCATGAATAGGAATTCCGGGCGTTTTTGTTTGATAGTAAAAATGATCAAATAGTAAAACCTTTTCCTCTTCTGTGATATTTACGGCACTACTTTTAATAATAAATTTCGCCCAGCTTTTACCCGCTTTTGAAATACTATAGGTATTTATTTTAATCCATCCGCCGCTGTTGGTGTAATACATCGATTTGGAAAAAAGAGATAACAACACCTTCTCAATTTTCTCCGGATCAGCCTGAATCAAAATCGGTCGTTCTTCCATTTCAAATGTAAACCTGACCTTATTGTCTTGGGATACCGTCTCAAAAAGATCCGCTAATAAGGAAACCTGGGAGTTTAGGTCATATATCTTCCTGGACACCTGTATATCTCCGACTTCAAGGCTCGATAATTCCAACAAATAATCCACCTGAGACTGTAACCGATTAGCATGAGTTGCCATTGCATTCAGGTCAAGGCCCAGCTTTTTGTTTGCGGTTCCGGAGCCAAAACGCCCTTTAAGAGATTGTTCTAGCATACCTTTTATAAGAGTAAGTGGTGCTCGCAGTTCATGTGAAATATTTGAAAAAAACCTGGACCTAATCTCATCATTTTTCCTAAGGAGAACGGTTTGTTCTTCAATTGTATGTTTGGACTCCTCTATTAGCGACTTGTTTTTTTCCAGGTCGAAATAAGCTTTTTCAAGCAGTTCTTTTTCTTCTCTGATGGTAGCTGTTTGGTCTTCCACCAAGGCTGTTAATTTCTTTTCCCTGAGTTGATACAGGCGTGTTCTGTAGTTCAAAAATCCAATAATGCAACCCGAAAGGGTAAACACAGCAAGAAAATAGAACCAAAAAGTCTGCCAAAAAGGAGGCTGAATGGTAAATTCCAGGGCAGTTCCTTCTTCATACCAAAAGCCATCGTTGTTAGAGGCTCTTATATATAAGGTATAGCTCCCGGCAGGTAAAGAGGTATAGACTACTTCAGGAAGCTCGTCACCTTCATGCCAATCACTATCAAATCCTTCCAACTTATATTGAAAATGAGCATTATCCGAATTGCTGAAAGTGAGCGCGGCAAACTTAAAAACCAACCTTTGGCTTTTGTAGGATAGAGAGGATATCTGTTTAGGCTTCAGAATTGTGCCATTCACTTCTACCTCTTCAATAATTACATTGGGCCGGGCTCGGTTCAATATCATCCGGTTGGTATGAATTACAGAAATCCCTTGTACAGTCGGTATATAAAACACACCATTATCATCCATAAAACTGGAAGGCATAAATCCACCGGTGGTTTCACGAATGGGTAACCCTTCTTTTACCCCTAATCTTGAAATCTTAAGCTCTGCAATCTTACCTGCCAAAAATGAATTGATTTGGGTTCGTTCAATAAAAAAGACACCCAAATTTCCCCCAAGCCATATATTTCCTGAAGTATCAAAAGCCAGTTGAGAGATGGTATTATCAAATAAACCCTGTTCTTGTGTAATGTTTATTAATTCTCCACCGCGTTCAAATGTAAATAAGCCGCCCCCGTAGCTTCCTACCCAAAAACGTCCGGTACCATCCTGCTGAATGGTTCTGATGTTTTGGTTTTTAATAGCATTAAGCTCTTTAGGCTGCACAAAATAGTCATCCTTTACATATCCTAAACCACGATCTGTGGCAACCCAAAGTCGATTGCTGTCATCTTCATAGAAGGAACGTATTGAGGGCAACATGCTACCATCTGCCATGGTAATTGTTTCAACCATGTCGCCATCTTTTCTAAATAAGCCATTATAATAAGTACCAAACCAAACTCTACCTGAATTGTCTTCATAAATAGAAAGTACTGCATTGGCATCTTCCATTTCAGTGGGATTGAAGCGCTGAAAACTATCAGAACCTGGGCTTCGGTAATAAGCTCCCCTTCCCCAGGTGCCCACCCAAAGGATTCCATCAGAATCTTTCATCAGAGACCAGACACAATTATTTTCAATTCCGGATTCTGCAGAAAACCTTTCGACATTATTGGCAGAATATTTATATAAGCCATCACAATTTGTGCCTATATATAGAGGGTTGCCTTTTTCATTTGATTGCAAAATTCCGGTAATTGCCTTGCCTGCTAATTGCTCGTATTTATCTACTTGCAAGACAGGAGTTGAAACAAATTGTCGTAATCCAAATGCTCCTGTCGCAAGCCATACAGAACCTTCATGATCAATTAAAAGATCATTTGATGTGTACCCGGAAAACTTTTCTATTTTCAGATCTCTGGTATAAATCCCGCGAGCTGCAAATAATCCGCCAGTACCAAAAACGAAAAGAGTATTATCATTAAAATAAAAACCATGTAATAAATCTTGCTTTAGGTCTTCGCTGGTAAGGATAATTTCATAGTCGGTTTTTTTTATTTTAGCCAGTCCGCCATGACTTAACAGCCACAACTCATTATCGCGGAAACTCATATCTATAAAGGTAAAACCCGGTTTGGCAAACTCTGAAATATTGTAATTGGGATGCTCTATTTCTCCCTGTTCATTAATCTGAAGTAAAATTTTATCTTTAGAACCATCTGGGAAAAGCCGGTACAAAATTGTCTGCAACAGTATATAGCTAAAATTATTTTTATGGATAATCTGCTGTACCGACTCCGTTTTTAGCCCATCCAACTTTCTGAAACTTCCATCCTCAAAAATAAGCAGGCTATTATTAGTACCTACCATAATTCTACCATCAGGGGTTTCACTGATAACTGTAATGTGGATGTTTTGATTATCATCTGTAGAAGAAATGTTGTATACAGTGACAGAATCATCTATAACCATGAGGTTATTGTATTCCAGTCCTGCCCAAATACGCCCCTTGCTATCCTCCATTACATCCAGAAAACGATTTGAATACAGTTGGGGAACATTAGCGCTGTTAAAGACTTTTATTTTTCTGCCATCATAACGTACCAACCCGTTGTAGGTGGCTGCCCAAATGTATCCTTTACTATCCTGGATTATATTATTTACCCCATTTGCCGGCAAGCCTTCTTCTGTAGTAAGAACTCTTTCTACCGTAAATCCGGATTCATTAAGGGGGCCAAATGACCATTTTTCCTGTGCTTGTACAGAAGGTGAGAAAGGTAAGTAACCTAAAAACCCTATTAGCAAAAACCCGAAATATTTAACCTGTCTACAACTAAAAACCACAAGCAAACCTTAAGACTTCTTTATTATTTTCTTTGAATAATATATAAACTTCAGCTGCCACTATTTAGATAAAAATATTCCCTGAAAAGAGTAGTTTTACGAGCAATAGATTAGCGTCAGGGGCTGTAGAAAGAGCAATCTGATTTTAAAGAAACAGCACAATGGAATACTGGCGAATAAACTAGTCTTCCAAATCTACATCATCGGGCAGATCCTCACCATCAACCAGATCGTCTACATCCGGAGTATCTTCCAAATCATCACTCTCGTCGTCATCATCATCATCAGCCAGAACGGGTGCTGATTCTTTCTTTTTTTGTTTTACTTCCACCTTGGCACCCTTTCTTTGTAAAATCATGGCAATATCTTCCTGTTCATTGTCCATAGCTATCATCATAGCCGTATCGCCATTTTTATCTCTCAACTTTACATTCGCACCGCGGTCAATCAGGTATTTTACCACTTGTGTATTTCCTGCTTTTGCAGCTAACATTAAAGCAGTATGCCCCCAACGTTGTTGTGCATCAACATCGGCGCCGGCTTCAAGTAAAAGTTTTACAGCCTCAATATTATTATAGCGGGCAGCAGCAATAAGGGAGAGATCACCAATTTTTGATCCCTTATCGAGTAAAAATTTAAGCAGCTCAATATTGCCATTTTCAGCAGCGCGAGTCAGTGCTGTGCCACCAAGTTTTGTTTCTATTGTCAAATCGGCACCCTCTTCTACCAGGAACTTCGCCACGTCGGCATGATTTTTTTCAGCTGCTAATATAAGTGCTGAAGCGCCACTTTTATTCGTTTCGTTGATATCAGCCTTGCCTTTTAAAAGCTTTTTTACAGCTTCCAAATCTCCAGCTCTTGCGGCATTAAGTAATTCTGGTTGATCCATGCTTTTTCCTATGAGGTTTTGGCAAATGATAAAAAACGATGTGTTTATCTCAAATAAAATTCTTCAAGAATCAATCATTTTTCAGTGTAATTTTCCAGCAACATCATAGCCCCTTATAAATTCTTCTCCTGTCAGGCGTTTTGTTCCGGGCAACTGCACTTCTAATAATTCTACGCTTCCACTTGCACATGCCACAAAAAGACAATTATTATATACAAAAAGTTCACCAGGTTCCTTCATCATCTTTACGCCAATTTTGGAGCGATACATATTAAACTTTTCACTATTCCAGTTGGCCCATGCGGTGGGAAAGGGGCTTAAGCCTCTGATTTTGTTATGAACTTTTTCTGCCGGTTGTTGAAAGTCTATATGACAGTCGTCTTTAAACAATTTTGGTGCAGGTGTGGCAAGTTCATTGTTCTGCATATTTAATGAAAAATCATCTGTAGCTATTTTATCAATTGCGTCAACTAATAATTTGCCACCCATTTTCTGCAAACGATCGTACACATCACCAGTGGTTTCATTTTGGCCGACAGCGGTTTTTTCCTGCGCCAGAATTCCACCGGTATCAACCTTCTCATCGAGGAAAAAAACCGTACAGCCGGTTTCTTTTTCCCCATTAATGATCGCCCAATGGATTGGAGCAGCTCCACGATACTTCGGCAATAGAGAAGCATGAAGATTGATAGATCCAAAGCGTGGTATATTCAATATTTTTTTTGGCAAAATTCGAAATGCTACCACCACGAAAAGATCTGCATCTAATTTTTTCAAATCCTGCTCAAATTCATCTGAAGATAAGTTTTCCACTTCAATGACGGGCAACTTTAAGTCTATGGCCCTGGCTTTTACCGGAGTGGGAGATGTGCGGGAACCCCGGCCCCTTCTCTTGTCTTTGTTGCTGACAACTGCTTTTATAGTGTGATTCGACTGGTGAATTTTCTCCAGGCTGGGAAGAGCAAATTCCGGAGAGCCCATAAAAACAATATTCATAACAGACGGCTTATTTGTTTTTAGGCAAAACGGGATATTTCACTTTCTTATCGCCGGCATTAATCTCTTTAAGTAAGGATTTATGCAGCCTCTTTTTAAAGGCACTAAGATGATCCAAAAATAACACCCCTTCCAGGTGATCATACTCATGCTGAATAACACGGGAGGTCCAGCCTCCAGCTTCCAGCCGCTGCTTATTAAAATCCCGGTCAGAGTATTCAATCACAATAGTTTCGGGACGAAATACTTTATCATTTACTTCAGGGATACTCAGGCAACCTTCTTCCATTGAAATCTTGTCTCCCTTTTTCTCTAAGATAATAGGATTTATAAATACCATTGAACCATAGGGTACTTCATCTTCCTCTATCATTGCATCTGTATCCATTACAAAAAGCTTGAGCGATTTACCTACCTGTGGAGCTGCAAGACCTACCCCATCTGCATTATACATTGTCTCCAGCATGTTATCGATCAGTGTTTGCAGCTCAGGAGTATTTTCTTTGACCGCCTCTGTCTTTTTTCTCAGTATAGGGTCATTGTAGGTTACTATAGGTAGTATGGACATGGTATATGTTAAAAATTCGAATCAAGGTAATTTTGCAATATAATAGCTGCAGCAATTCGGTCTACCCTTCCTTTTTCTCTTCTTTTTTTCTTGGGTATACCAACCTCAACCATAATATCACGGGCTTTGTTGGAAGTGTATCGCTCATCAACTTTAGCTACTTCAATATCAGGAAATAAGCGATTTAAGTTGTTGATAAAATCCTGAGCCATTTGTGTAGCTGACCCTTCATCTCCATTTGGAGATAAAGGCCATCCTACAACAAACTTATCGACCGGGGCACTTTTCACAATATTCGAAAGCTCTGACAGAGCCTCCTCTGGTGAAAAGGTGCCAACCGGAGATGCAATAGTTTGAAGCAAGTCGGTTTGAGCAATTCCTACTCTTTTTTTTCCAACATCAATACCTACCAGGCGTGAATATTCTTGCAACAAACTATCATTTAATTATTTATTCTTTTTTAGATCTTCTAATGGCTGGCGTAAAAACTTTTTAAGCAATTTACTTGGCTTAAAATGTGTTTTTCTATGCGCCGGCACGTAAATAACTTCATTAGTTTTGGGATTACGTGCTTTTGGTTTTGCCTTAGTCTCTTTTACTTCAAATACCCCAAAATCCCGAATCTCTATACGGCACTCCGTATCAGCAGACAACATGATTTCTCTTAAGGCTACTATTACTGCGTCAACCCAGGGCTCTGCCTGAATCATTGGTTCATCCATTGCTTCTGCAACACGACGTACTACATCTCGTTTTGTGTAAGTCATCATTGGTAATTATTTAATGTTATGCTTGATCTTCTTGATCATTAAGCGGTTTGTCCTTTCAGATTATTCCAAATAAATTTATTAATCTATTTGACCTAAAATGAATAATCTTGGTTTATTGTAAAGATAAGTTTAATTAAAATCTACCTAATATTAATTAAACCTTTATTCGTAACGTAAAACATTTTTAACTCCTTCTACTTTTTCAAGCCTTTTCATGATTCTCCTAAGATGGGAAATTCCATCTACATATACAGTAATAATTCCTTCAAACATTCCGCTGTCACTACTTACATTTATACTTTTCATATTAGTCTCCAAAGATTTAGAAAGCACATCTGTAATATCATTTATCATACCAACCCGATCTCCACCAATTACTTTTATGGCTCCCAAAAATTTCACCCCTAAGTTATTTGGCCAACTCACATCAACAATACGGTCTCCTTCAGTCTGGAGCAGATGCTGGGCATTATTACACATTGTCCGATGAATTTTTATTTCACCCGTCCGGCTTATGAATCCCAATACATCATCACCCGGAATTGGATTACAGCAATTGGCATAGGAGTATTTTACATTGCTTAATTCCCCGTTTACAATAAGAGATTTACCTACCCCCTCTGTTCGTGCAGCATGTATGTACGTCTGCTGAATTTCCTCTTCACTTAATAAAGGTACTTCTGATGTTTCATGCTCATCTACACGCCCGGTACTTTTGTATTTTTTAACTTCCTTAAACAAATCACTTACATCAAAAGCACCAGATCCAATATCATAGAATAGATCCTGGGTAGATTCATAGTTAAACTTCTTGGCAAAACGAGTTAGTTCCTGGTCAGATATTTCCAGCTTGCCTTTATCGGCTCTTTTATTCCAAATCTGCCTGCCTTCATCAGAAATTTTTCGCTGTTTTTGTTTTATAAACTGCCGAATTCTGGATTTCGCTTTATGGGTTACCACATTATCAATCCAGTCAGGGTTCAGATTAATTTTATTGCCGGTAATAATATCAACCTGGTCGCCATTCTGAAGTTTTTGCCGCAACGGAACCATCTTGCCATTTACTTTGGCTGCCATGGCTCTTTCGCCAATTTCACTGTGTATTTCAAAAGCAAAATCAATGGGTGTTGCATCCACTGGAAGCGTTCGTAATTCTCCGGTTGGAGTGAATACATAGATTTCATCTTTATACAGGTTCAGCTGGAAATCTTTCACAAAATCGGTTGCGGCATCCGGGCGGGGATTATCCAGCACATCGCGTACCCAACTCACAAATTTATCGAGTGTTTCGGAGCCTTGTTGTGTACCCTCTTTATACTTCCAGTGAGCAGCCAGGCCTTTCTCGGCAATATCATCCATGCGCCGGGTTCTGATTTGAACCTCAACCTTTCGGCCTTTATTTGTAATTACAGTAGTATGAAGCGATTGATAACCGTTGGCTTTAGGCACCGAAATAAAGTCCCGGAATCGCTCCGGAATAGGTGTGTACCAATCGGTGATAATGGAATACACGCGCCAGCAATCTTCTTTGGTATGTGGATTTTCAAGAATGATGCGAATGGCAAACAGATCGTAAATTTCTTCAAAGGGTTTTTGTTGCCGCTGCATCTTCCGGTAAATAGAAAAAATATGCTTGGGCCGGCCTTTTATCTCAAAATTGAAATTCAGCTTTCTGAATTCCTTATCAATCGGGTTCATGAATTCATGAATAAATTCTTCCCGGTCTTCTTTTTTCTCCCGTAATTTACGAGCTACGAATTTATAAGAAGTGGGATCTATGGTTTTAAAACAGAGGTCTTCGAGTTCATTTTTTATCCGGAATAATCCAAACCGGTGGGCCAAAGGAGCATATAGCTCCATGGTTTCGGATGCGATTTTAATCTGCTTCTCACGCTTTAAATGCTGAATGGTTCGCATATTATGCAGCCGGTCAGCAAATTTAATAAGTACCACACGGATGTCTTCGGCCATGGAAAGCAACAGCTTCATAAATGCTTCCGCCTGCTTGCTGTCCCTGCTTTTAAAGACGCCGGCAATTTTTGTCACACCATCAATAATAACGGCAACTTCTTCTCCAAACCAATGGCGGATATCATCCAGGTTAACATCGGTATCTTCAACAGTATCATGTAGTAATGAAGCAATTACCGATACATCGTCAATATTAATTTCGCGGGCTACAATTTTGGCTACTTCTACAGGATGGTAATAATAGGGCTCGTGTGAGGCGCGGGTCATTCCTTCATGTGAGAGGTAACAAAGCTTAAAAGCCCAGGTTATAGACTCCTCATTTACATTTTCGATATGCTCATGACATACCTCCAGCAGTTGCTTCAGATCTTCTTTCTGAGCTTTTTTTAATTTATGACCTTTAAGATCATATTTATCTATGGTTGCTACTTTACTCATTCTTTATACCTAAACTACCCTTAAGACAGCTCCGGTTGTTAAAGTACCTATAACGAAATTAGAAAGCACTTTTTGATGTCGAGCGGCTATAAAAAAAGCGGATATGTTTGATATCCGCTTCTCAACTAAGTTAATAATCAGAAGCTTAAATTAACACCAAACATAATGCGGCCGTTTTGGGCATCAGCCAAGGTCGGCTCTCCCAGTTCCTTATTAGAATACCGATACTCCACAAACGGCTTCACTAAAGGGATAATTGTAACTTTAGCACCTACAAATGTGTTCCAGTAAATGTTTGATTCTTCACCTTCTTCCGGTCCGGGACCCGCCCCCAAAGGATAATCCACATTAATGTCTGTTGTCTCTGAACCCAATCCTAAGCCTATATAAGGTTCCATCAAACCCAATGACACGCCACCATAGGCTGCTATTCCAAAATCATAGTTTGTAAGATCTTCTGAATAGCTGAAACCGCCGCTATCATCTACTTGATTTTCTTCCCTGAAATAACTGAAATGTGCCCTCAACCCAACATCTACCATCGGCAGAATTTCAAAAAAGCCTTTTTGAATGCGCAACCCAAAACCACTTTCAGGATCTTCGTTTCTTAATTCAAAAGAAGCACCAATTTCTATCTGTGCAATGGCACTGGTTGAGAAAATTATAAGCGTCAGGGCTGCAAGAGGTAATATCCGTCTCATATTTGGTATCATTTTATTTTCTTGAAATTTACAAAACGTTTAAGGTGTCGCAAGTTTTGTTTTAAGAAAGGGTAAAATGAAAAAGTTCCATCTATTTGACTGCACCAGTTCTTCCTTTTAAGGAAAAGTAGAAATCTCTTGGTATTTTATCGTTGATTTTTGTCACTCAAGTGCTCTTTTCTTGCACGGGGACCCTTAGTTTCACAGAGGTAACATCCTTTGAAATAATTTCAAGATCAGCATTCAGCTGTTTACTGAAAACCCGAACCACCCGAAAACCGATTCCTTTTGTCATTAGATCTTCAAAATTATCGGGCAGGCCATTACCATTGTCGCTTACCTTTAAGATGATTTCATCTTTTTGCTTGGAAAGATGTATTAGAACCGAGCCTTTCTGGCCGATATTAAATCCATGATTACAGGAATTCGTAACCAGCTCATTTATAATAATGGCAAAAGGAATAGCACGCTTCATGGGTAAAATCAGTCCCTCCGTTGCAAAAACATTCAACTGAATAGGCTTATTTTCTTTCCGAAGTGTTGAATCTATGCGGTTGCACAGTTTGATAGCGTAATTTTTTAAATCTACATTATGAGACTGCTTTGTTTGTGCCATTGACTCATGGACAATAGTGAGCGATTGAATCAGCGAATGGGAGTCTTTAAGAATCTGCTCATTTGATTTATTCCCATTATTTTTCAGCTGCAATTCCAATATTGCCAATACCATGTTCAGGTTAGTGCGAACCCTGTCATGAATTTCATTTAGCAGCTGGTTGCGTTCATCCAAAGCTGCATTCAGTTGCTGTTCATTATGAAGTAATGCTTTTGTCTGTTCATCTACTTCTTCTTGTAAATTCCTGTTCCAGCTGCCAACCAGGTAAATGCTGCCAATGCCAATAAAAAAGACCAGGGTGATAGAAATTGCAGTTACAATCTCAAAAGATTCATTCACGCTCATAATGCTTGTCAGCAAGTCTGTTGAGAGATTTGCACCGGCCATTTCGTCTTTTATAGACTCCGTGCCAAGAAGTTTAGCGGACATTATAAACATAGCCAATACCAATACTACAACCGAAATAGTAGAATAAATCCAGGTAAGTGATACTTCTTTTTTAGGGGGAATGCTGAACCTTTTTTCCCGTAAGTGATAAATAAATGGAGTAAAAAAATAAAGCAGCGGACCTCCAACAAGAAAAGCCTGAAGAAATAAGCTTACCCACCAGCTTTTCCAAATCATGAGTGTTTCGAACAGCGGCAGGTGATAAAACCGGCTCCACACAAAAGCTCCCAGCGAACATGCCAGGGCAGAAAACAGAGATACAACCACATAAAAGGCAAAGCTTTTGATTGAGCGCAAACTCACATCAAAGGAAACACAATAATAGGCAAGGGCATAAATAGCTAAGCCAAGTGTAAAAGACATGGAGTAAAGCAGGGCCCAATACCAGGTCATAGAGGCCGTGAAAGCCAGTACAAAAGTTGAAATAAACACTGGGATAAATCCCCATTCAAAACCCACCCAAAAAACCAGCAACATCCCGATAAGCATGGGGATTTGAATAAGGAATACCTGCCCTATTTTATCCTGATTCAGGATATCTGAAAACCCAAAGAAATTCTCGACAATAAAAACTGAAGATATGCTCATTCCAATGAAAACAATCCATATCCCAAATAAGCCCCAAAAACTAAAATTCCGACCAAAACGCCCTAAAGCATAATCCATGGTCAAAGGTTGATATATCCGCGCATGAGTAGTTGTAACTTCTTCCATTTGCCCCTTTTCTTGCCCCCTGTTAAAATCCTGCTTTGTTTACAATAATTAAAATATACTAATAAAATTCAGAAATGAAATTAGAAAATTCCGGGAGTTATTTCATTCCAAATTCTATAGCCGGCCATTCTTTTATTTAGCAGCAATGAATGAGTATAAAAGAAGTAGACTGGATGAGCAACTAGCTTCGGAATTCCTGCACCTCTTAAATAGTTTGTAAAATAACCTACAACATAAGAGCCGGGAAAAATTGTGAATGGATCGTTACAACTTGGCAGAGTGGCAGGCATTAAAGTGCAAATTCATTGGACTTTTTGGTTTCTGATACCTTTCGTGATTTTTCTTGTTCTCTCCCGGGGCGGAGATTTTGAAGAGGTATTATGGAGTACCGGTTTTATTCTGGCTTTATTTGCCTGTGTTGTGTTACATGAATTTGGCCATGCCCTCACTGCAAAAATTTATGATATAGAAACCCGAAGTATTACGCTGCTCCCTATAGGCGGAGTGGCAAACATGATTGAGATACCAGAAGATCCAAAAGCAGAATTCCTGGTAGCCATAGGGGGGCCTATCGTAAATGTGGTAATAGCTCTTTTAATCTACCTGATTGTACCGCTTGAGATTTTTTTTAATCAGGACCCGGAAACACTTCAGGAGGAATTAAGCGTTATCTCCGGCCACAATTTTCTGTTCTACCTGTTTACAGCCAATATAGCCCTGGTTCTGTTTAATATGCTTCCGGCTTTTCCATTGGATGGCGGCCGGGTGGCAAGAGCATTATTGTCTATAAAGATGGGGCGGGTAAAAGCTACGCAAACTGCAGCTGCTCTCGGAAAATTTCTGGCAATAGCACTCTTTGTGATCGGAATATTCTTCAACTTCATCCTGGCGTTGATTGCTATTTTTATTTATTTCGGAGCTGAGTCTGAAAACATGATGGTGATGCAACTTAACCTTCTGCAAGATTATAAGGTGAAGGATGCGATGATTACCCGCTTCACAGTACTCAATCCCGATGATACATTGAATGATGTAGTGCAACATATTTTAAACACCACAGAACGCGATTTTGTGGTTGCAAATGAAAGCGGGGTCCAGGGAATTGTTTTCATGGCAGATCTTTTGGAATCTATCAACAGGTTTGGCTATAGCACAGAGGTAAGCGAAATAATGAATAAAGAATTTGAACCATTAAAACCTGACGACCCTCTCCCACAGGCCTACCGTAAAATCAGGCGGGCGCAAAAAAACTTTTTCCCCGTAGTTGATAATCAAAAACTCCAGGGAATTATTGATGTAAAAAATATTGATGAATTCCTGAAGTTCAAGGCGGCATTCAAGCAGTAAATCAGTTCGCTCTGGGTTTATTCTGCAGGTACTCCGGCTACTACTTCTATTTGATCTTCAACATAAGTTACTCCCGGTGTATATAAAGCAGAATTATAGGCTGCATTTTTCTCTCTTATACTTCCAGCCACACCTTCCCGTGTAACCTCGCTATTCTCTACAGTTACTTCATATCCAAAAAAACAGTCACAGCAAAATTTTACCGATTAAACTTTTAGAGGGAATTTAAAACATCTAACTTATGCACAGCTTCAAAGCACCAATGAACAATGGATCTATTCGAAGAAAAAAAATCAGTTTCTGCACAAAACAGCAGGGAAAATCCGCAGTACAGCGAACCGCTGGCAACGCGGATGAGGCCGCAATCGCTGGATGAATTCGCCGGACAGGAGAATCTTGTAGGCGAAGGCAAAATGCTCCGGCGAATGATTGAAAGTGGAGTAATCGGCTCCCTTATTTTTTATGGACCGCCAAGTTCGGGCAAAACTACACTGGCACATGTAATTTCCCGCGAAATAAAAGCACAGTTCGAAGTGATAAATGCAGTATTAGACGGCATTAAAGAACTTCGAAATGTGGTAGATAAAGCGGAAAAGCTTAGAAAACTGAATGGCAGAAAAACCATTCTTTTTGTGGATGAAATTCATCGCTGGAACAAAGCCCAGCAGGATGCTCTCCTTCCGCATCTTGAGTCAGGGATTATTACCCTTGTTGGAGCTACCACAGAAAACCCATTTTATTCGCTGGTTAACCCACTGCTTTCCCGCTGCCAGTTATTTGAGCTGCACCCTCTGCAATATGATGAGGTTTACGAAATGCTTCAGCGGGCACTGAAGGATGAAGAGCGAGGTTTGGGAAAAAAGGACCTTAATATCAGTGATGATGCATTGGAGCACCTGGCGGAATATGCCGGCGGGGATATCCGCAATGCACTGAATGCACTGGAGGTTGCTGTCTTATCCAGCAAACCGGATGAGGAAGGCAAAATCAACATCACCCTTGAGATTGCCAAAGAAAGTATCCAGCGGCGTAATGTGCGCTATGACAAAACCGGCGACGAGCACTATCATTATGCTTCGGCTTTTATAAAATCTATGCGTGGCTCCGATCCTGATGCCGCTCTATACTGGATGAATGCCATGCTGGAAGGTGGAGATGATCCGAATTTTATATTCCGGCGGATGTTCATCTTTGCCAGCGAAGATGTGGGATTAGCCGAGCCAAATGCCATCACCATCGTAAATTCCTGCCAGGATGCTTTCATGAAATGTGGCATGCCGGAAGGAATGTACTTTCTATCACATGCCTGTTTGTATCTCAGTATCTGCCCGAAAAGTAACAGCACCGGGGCTATTTTTGCGGTAAACAAGGAAATAAGTGAAAAAGGTATAAAAAGCGTTCCTGCATACCTGAAAGACAAAACTGCGAATAAACTCGGAGCGAAATATTTGGGAGTGGAGAATGCTTCCGAAGACTATAAATATCCTCACAGTCATCCGAATCACTGGGTAGATCAGCAGTATTTACCGGATGAACTAAATAATAAGAGTTGGTACAAAGCCGGAACTCAGGGAAGAGAAGCCTTGCTCTGGAAACGTTGGAAGGAAATTAAGGATTCGTGATCTTGAATCAGAGAATTCACGTATTCCCTGCCGGTACAAGAGATTTAATTATATTACAGCATGGACATAAAAATAATAAGTGGAACCGACCGCCCAAATTCTAACGCTCTTAAAATCTCAGCTTATATAAAACCGCTGTATGAAGCAAAGGATGCATCCGTTGAAATTATTGACCTGCAGGATTTTCCACTTGGGGATGTAGTAGGTGGTAAATATGGTAAGAATTTACCCTCGGTAACAGAATTTATAAAGCCGGTAATTGAAGCAGACGGTTTGATCTTTGTGATTCCTGAATACAATGGAAGTTATCCCGGCATCCTCAAGCTCTTTATTGATTACCTCCCTTTTCCCGAATCTTTTAAGATGATGCCAATAGCATTTATCGGAGAATCCAAAGGTGCTTTTGGAGGTTTAAGGGCTGTTGAGCAATTCCAGATGGTAGTTAATTACCGGAACGCCCTTCAGTTTCCCGAGAGTTTATATATCTCCCGGGTGCATAAAGAGTTTAGTGAAGAAGATGGATTAAAAGATGACTTTCAACAAAAATTGCTGTTATCTCAGATGAAGAATTTTGTGAAATTTATCAAAGCTATAAACCACAAAAAGATTGAACAGCTTGATAATTAATTAGTGCGGAGCATATAACCCACACCATGCAATGTAATCAGGTACCGCGGGTCATCGGGTTGAACTTCTATCTTGGCTCTTAGTTTTGAAATGTGTACATCCACCGTACGTGTATTAGTGCTGAATTCATAGCGCCATACTTTTTCGAGCAACTCATCTCTGGAGATAGGTTCATTTGCACTTTTTAGTAAATACCGGATCAATTCTACTTCCCGGGAAGTCAACTCCACTTCTTTTCCATCCGGGTGATACACGGTAGATTCCAGGAGATCAATTTTAACCGGCCCCAGTTGCAGCAGGTCTACTTCTCCGGTGCTTGAATAGGTGCCAGACCGGCGTAGACGAGCTTTAATACGAGCAAGAAGTTCTTTCACGCCAAAAGGTTTTGTGAGATAATCATCAGCGCCAAGCGAAAGCCCTTGCACTTTATCCACTTCCTGTTCTTTAGCTGTTAAAATAATAACAGGGAAAGTGAGTTTTTGATCGCGAACTTCTTCCAATATTTCATAGCCACTTTTCCCCGGAAGCATAAGATCAAGAATCATGAGATCCGGTTTATGTTCATTAACCAACTCCACAGCCTTTGTCCCCTCTTCGGCCACCACTACCTCGTACCCCTCATTCTCGAGTGTGTCTTTTAGAGTAAAAATTAGACTGGGTTCGTCTTCAACAACGAGAATCTTTATTTGTTTATCCGACATATTCTGTAGACTTATTAATTTTTTTACCTGTTTGACCGATCTGTACTTGTTCTTCCGAATAATTTTCGCTGATTAATTTAGGGAATCTAACAACAAAAGTTGTTCCCTTTCCTAAATCACTTTCCACGCTAATTTCTCCGCCATTCAGCACTACCAGATTTTTCACAATGCTTAAGCCGAGGCCATGGCCTTTAGTTTTGGCTTTCAGTGAATCCTCTACCCGGAAAAACTTATTAAAAACATTTTTTAGTGCCTTTTTAGGAATACCAATTCCCTGATCCCTGACACTTAGATATACATAGTTTTCATCGGAATAAACTGAATAGTGGATTTCTTTATGGCTGCCGCTGTATTTGACAGCATTATCGGTAAGATTATTTAAGATGGTCTCCAGGCTGTCTTCATCAGCCATACAAACTGCTTGTTTATCTTTGGAATCAAATTTTACCGTAAAGTTTTTGTTCTCAAGATAATCCCGGTTTTCGTCTATATACTTTTTTACAAGATCATGAAGTTTATAAGGAACTGCTTTGATCATCGTTTGGCCGGAATCGACACGTGCTACATCCAGCAGTTTTTCAATCATTCTCCTCAGGCGTATAGATTCATCATAAATATGCTGACCATATTTTTTTAGCCGGTCTTTTTCGATTACTCTACCGTCCGAAATATTTTCGCCGGCCGCCTGCATTACTGCTAAAGGAGTTTTTAATTCATGCGTCACATTGGCGAGAAAATTGGCCTGCAGCTGGGCCAGATTTCGTTCACGTTGTGCCGTAACAAACATAAAGATCAGTGCGCCACCCAGGAACAGAACAGCCACACCAAGTACAATCAGGTTTTTTGCAAGAGTGGCATTATAAACACTTGCAATTGGGCTTTGAAGAATAGCTAAGCGGATATTCCAGTTATTTAAAAAATTGGGAAACCGATGAGTATGGTCCACAAGATTTCGATCGTATTGAACAGTAGGATCATTGGTAGCAAGAACCTCATTGCTTATCCAGTTATATAGCCAAACAACCACGCCGCTTTCTTCACTTGCTTCGAAATAGTCATTAATAAGAGGAGAGATTAGCTCATTCACGATCGCTTCATCATCCATAATAAATGTTAGATAGCCTACCAGTTTGCTTTCCGTCAGGTTGATGAGGCCCAAGTTCAAACTGCGGTGGGTGTCAAATTCTATATTGTAATTCCACCTGTAATTCAGATCGTTTAACTGAACCTTGGTTTTGGTACGGGCAATGCCCACACCGTCACATACCCCCTCAGGATAAGAATCAGTGGGGATTATTTGATCTGAATCATAATCGTAAGCATAAATTTCAGCGTCTTCCTCACAAGGGTCAATCCCCTCCGGGGTGTAGTAGATTCCTTTATAAAATTCATTTTGGGATACCTTTAAAAGTACCTCTTGTAGCTTGGCTGGAAATTGTCCGGTTTCTTCAATAGTAGCTTCTACTGTTTCAAGTTCAATTTTAGAAAATCCGAAGATGGGATCATACAACGCATTTCGGATAAGGGTATGAATTTCGTCCACCTGATTTATGCGTCGTTCTTCTTCTCCTTCAATCATTTGATCGCGCAAATTGTATAAAGAAAATACATTCATACCTGTTAAAGCAATGATCGCCCCTAAGCCTATCATAAGGAGAATCCAGCGTACTACCTTATTTCGAAGTATGTTCATTTGCTTATTCATTGTTTTAAATACAATTGTTTAAAATACTATTTAAAGGAGTTTATATAATTCAAAGTTGGTAAAATTTTTAATGAAAAAAGCTCCCGGAGCGAGGAGCTTATAAATAAAAAAACGCAAGCGATCTACTGATTCCAGGTATTGTTTTGTCGGTTTATATCCGGATAAAACTTTTCTGCATCAATAGTAACGCTTATAACCCGGCTGGGAGTTTCTATACTGACAGATGTTTCGCGGACGCCTTTTAGCCAGATATCAGCTTCAATTCTTTTTTCAATTTCTGAACCATCTTCTAATACAATGGTAAGATCTACCGGCATGGGTACCTCGCCAAAATCCGCAATGGTAATAGTAGCCTCATTTTCCGATTGTCTTACATCCGCAACTGCCTGGTCGAGTACCCAGGTTTCAAAGTACCATGATCTCCAGAACCAACTTAAATCTTTGCCTGAAACATCTTCAAAAGTGTTAAACATATCGTATGGAGTGGGATGTTTATAGGACCAGCGATCCATAAAAGCCTTCCAGGCTTCTTCAAACACATCTTCGCCTAACACACCTTCCAAGGCAATTAAAACAGAGCCAGGTTTGGGATAGGATGCCGTTCCATAAGCAGGCCCGGGATAATGATAATCCGACCATCTCATAATTTCACCTTCAAAAGGAGTGCCGGCAATACCCAAATAATTATCAAATTCACCAGAACGATCAAAAGAATCAGGAAATTTATCCCAACGGGCATTTGCTTCATGGAAAGTAGTAGCACCTTCATCCATCCACGCGTGGCGGCGTTCGTTATTGCTTACATTCATTGGTATCCACATGTGGGCAATTTCGTGAGCAATTACATCATATAAAGCTTCTATAGGACGATTGTTATACCCGCCTATAATTGTCATCATTGGAAATTCCATGCCACCACCTATAATTCCGGCACCTTCAACAGATGTCATGTGCGGCCATGGATAGGATAGCCCGGTATAATCTGATAAAAAGGAGATTGAATGTGCGGTGTATTCAGCAGCATCTTTCCACAGCGGAGCGGTGTGGCGCCAGAGGGCGTTTATTTGTGCGTAATTAGTTTCGCCGTCCTCCTCAAGATCGCCAACCGGGGTTCGGATAGCATCCCACTGAGATTCTGAAGTTGCACTAAAAGCTGCATCCCTTACATTTTCTGCACTAAACCTCCAGGTTAAAGACCCGTCTTCGGATGAGACGGTAGTGTTTTCGAAATCATCCGGCGAAACAATGGTCATCACTTCGTCTGATTCTCCCGCTTGCCGGTATCGCTCAAGAATATCCGGTGCAAGAACTTCCTCCGGGTTTTGAAATTCACCGGTACTCATTACCAGCCAGTTTTCGGGAGCGGTAATATTAATTTCATAATCCCCAAAACCGTGATAGAACTCAGCATTGCCCGTGAAATTATCCGCGAACCAGCCCTGTAAATCATCATAATTAGCAATGTGTGGAAACCAGTAGGCGATAAAGAATAAATTATCCTGGCTATATCCCATTCGACCACTTGCGCCGGCCTGGGGAATTTTAAAATTCCAGTTAATTTCTACTTCAGTGATTTGATTTGGTAAAACCGGAGAGCTAAGAATTACAATCAGATTAGTCCCCTGGATTACATAACCCGGCTGAAACCTATTCACCTCGTGAATCTCCCTGCCTTCTATAGAAATCCGGCTGATATTCATACCACCGGTAATTTCTGCTGCTTCCATTCGGGGCATTCCTTCTTTATGAAGGTTTTGAGCCAATTCAAATACCAACACATTTAAAGTATCGGGAGAATTATTTGTATACGAGATATCTGCTACCCCGTGCAGCATAGTATCGGCGGGTGATAACTCCGCATCAATTCTATACTCTGCAAAGTTGGTAAAATATTCAGGGCCCGGTTCTCCACTCAGCGTGCGGGTACCTCTTTCCACTGCATACTGAAAATCCATGGGCTCTTCAACGGGATATGGAATCGGACGCTCAGGCTGAACGTAACTTTCCTCCGCAGATGTATCGGTAGAAGTTTTTGATGTGCTGCAAGCTGTCAGCAATCCAAGTGTACTAAACAGGATGATACGTGTAAATAACTTCATAATAGGAGATTTAATAAAGCAGGGGGGAGGTTATTTTATATTCTTGAAGTTTTTCTCTATTGACTCTTTAAGATCCTTAAACTCGATCGGTTTTACCAGGTAATCGAGGTAGCCGGTTTCTTTAGCTCTTTGTACATGATATGGATCCGAGTTTCCGGTTATATAAATTACCGGAACTTCAGAAAATTTGCGAATTTCCTTCATGGCATCAATGCCGTCAATGTCACCTTCTAACGAAATATCCATGAGGATAAGATCAGGCTGGATTTTTTCTGCCACCTGAATTGCGGTTTTCCCGTAAACCAACTCACCTTCAGCATCATATCCTAATTTTTCCAAGTAGCTCTCGTACAGAAGATTCAGTATCAGATCATCTTCTACGATCATCACTGTCTTTTTCTGTTGCTTATCCATTATATATAGTTAATTAGCGTTGTTTCCCCAAAGTATTGGAATCGGCTAATAATAACATGAAATGTGGTTAAACGAAATTTAATAATTAAAATTAGCCCTCAAATTTAAAACCTGCTATTAATGCTGAGATCTGCACTTATTTAAAGCCTTTTTTATGTAAAATTCATGGGAATAATTTTGCAAATCAGTGGACCCGGCCTTTGCCTTGGGTGTTGTGGTTATTTGCCGCATTAGTGATGGGTTATATACTTCATGAATTAAGAGATACAAAGGAAAGTTTTGCTCTCAGCTGCGTCACATTTTTTCTGGTTGATTTCAGCTAAAATTCCGCAAACATCTCAGTTAATATGGTAGGTAAAAGATAAACTGATTGATCGGCCCGGATTAAGAGAACTGTTCGTGAAAAATTGCTCGTTTTCCTTCTGGTATTGAATAACATTATAACCCAGAATATTACTTATAGATAAAGAAGCCGAAATGCCGTTTAAAAAAGTTTTTCTGATCTTCACATTCAAATCAGCCAAGGGAATCTCTGAGCTAAGCTTATTATTGGCATTATTGCTCCCGTAGATCTCATAAATATCGGGTGCGGCACCTGATCCGTTTGCAGTAAGCCGGGGGCCAAATGCATTCGCAGAGATCGTACCATCCCACCCCGTTCTTTGGTTTTCGTATATCAACATAAGATTTACTAAATACGGAGACTGAAACGGAAAAGGCCTATATGACTTAATGGATGGATCCAGGCGTCTTCTTATTTCCAGCTCATTTTTACTTAAATCTACACGGGAGTGGATATACGTGAAGTTCGTCGAGAATCTAAAATTCCGCAGGGCCTGGCTTATAAATTCCAGCTCTTTTCTGAATTCCAGTTCAAAACCAAGCAACCTTCCGCTTTCCGTGTTCACATATTGATACTGAGGCTGGTCGGAAGAAACATCCAGTTCAAGTACAATTGGCTCTGTAAAGTTCTTAAAAAACGCACTTACTGCTATCATTTCCGTTGAAGCGGGGAAAATTTCATACCGCATATCCAGGTTAGTGACGTTGGTTCTGGTGATGGATGGATTTCCCACAATCGGAAAACCTCCTAAAAGATCGAAAGATGCAAAAGGAGCAAGTTCCCGAATGTTAGGTCTTGCGAGAGTTTGACTGCCGCTTAAGCGTAGGTTGGAGAGTTCATTTACCGCATAGATAAAGTTAAGCGAGGGCAAAATATCAATAACATTGATTTCCCCGTTTTCAGCATTGGTTGCCGCTGATTGTACATTGAAATTTGTCTGTTCCATACGAGCCCCGCCAAATGTTTTTAACCTGTCGGTGATATCGTATTCGCCCATCACATAGATTGCGGAAACCTGCTCGTAGCCTGAGTAGCTGTTTTCCGGCCTGGTTTGATCTCTGTATGTAAGCCCTAAGATGTAATCATCATTATCGTCAATACCGATAATACCGGTGTTATCAGGCGAGAAAAAATATTCATAATCACCGGAAGCCTGCCTGAAACTTGTAAAGCCCTCCGCAGCCGGATTTGTCCCATTGTTTTCCAACTGGTATCGATGTTCGTTGAAATCCCGTTCTTTTCGTGAGAATAACCCCCCTGCTTTTAACTTTACTTTGTCAGAAATATAAGTTTCCACATCCATTTTTACATTGTACTGCGTATCATCCAACTCTCTAAAGAAATGGAAAGGCAGCTGTACTTCCCGTACAAAAAAGTACTGGCCTGAATTATCAACCGGCGAGCCGATAAATCGGGTATCGGGTTCATATTGGCTGGATTGTATAAAATTGGCAGACCATTTCAGGTCGAAGGAGTTAATACTATGCCTGCCTTTTAACTGATTGTTAAAGAGTTCCCGCTGCACAAATGAAATCACACGATTGTTATACGTTCCAGAGGAAAGAGCTCCCGGGTAAGATCCATTTGCCATATTCAACACAGATTCGGATGCATTATTATTATAGATGGATGTAAACATAAACTCGTTATAGCTATTTGGCTGGTATGCCACAGATCCCATAAAACCGCTGTCTACTTCATCATTACTCTCTGTTCCGCGGTTTAACTGAAATGCCTGCATTCTGCTTTGTGATTCATCGGGAATTCTCGCTTTGTAATTATTGATCTGCCGTTCATCGTGCTGTATAAAGGATCTGGAATAGTTAAACCCAAAGTTAAAACCAAGATTACTATCTTTATCTATTTTATAGCGATTCCCGAACATCATATTCATGCTGTGGTCCAAACCCGGGGTTTCGTTGCGGACTGTAAATTGCCGGCCTGAAAAAGAACGCATTGTTTTATTAAATTCAGAGATTTCTTCTTGTGTTATTTCATTGTTTTGAATGCGGATCAGGTAGTTGTTGAGGCGGGTCAAATACTCGTTATTTTTCCAATTACCATCCCTTGCTCTTGATCCGTCATCATATCCAAGCATGCTCATCTTATTTTTGATAGGATCACCTAAAAAATTATTGTTAAAGGTAGACTGATCATTATAGCCTAATGTTGTGCTTAACCTGAAGTACAAGCGGTCGGGCAAAGATTTTGTGGATACATCAACAGCACCGCCGGAGAAATTTCCCGGCAGATCGGGCGAAAATGTTTTCTTCACTACAATATTGTCGACTATGCTTGAGGGTATTAAGTCGAGCCCGGCGCTGTTTCTATATGGATTGGTGGTGGGCAAAGAAATGCCATCCATGCTGGAAGTATTATAGCGGTCGCCAAGCCCGCGCATTACTATAAACTTGCCTTTTTCGATGGATGCTCCTGTCACTTGTTTCATTGATTCCGCAGAATTACTGAATCCTGACCGGCTCATTTCCTGTGATGAAATTCCATCCTGAAACGACAATGATTTTTTATTCAGCCGAAGCAGTGAAACTTCATTGTTATCTATTCTTCTTGCTGAGATGGAGATTTCTTCCAACTTACTGTCGGGCGATAGCGCAATATCTAATTGCACATGATCCCCGGCTTTAATTTCTACATGAACAATTTGCTTCTGATAGGAAAGGTAGGAGAATTCTATGCTGTAGTTGCCGGGCTCTAATTGAAGATTGTAGGTGCCGGAAATATCTGTCGCTGCTCCCCTGGAAATTGCCCGCACATATACATTGGCACTGATCAGCTCTTCTCCGGTTAGTTCATCAATTACCACTCCGGTTACGGTTCCTTTTTGAGCATAAATTTGAGCGCTGAATAGAAAAAATACACAGAATACGAATAGAGATCTCATTGGCTGTTACCTGAATATGATTTTTATTTAAAACTACGGGTGCAATAAAAACCCTGTATTACCTGATTGTTACGGTACTGTTAAATAAAAAAGGGAAGGCTTTCACGCCTTCCCTTTTGGTAGTTGGTTTTAGCTTATTCAGCCAGGTAACCGTATCGTGCAAGTGTTGTCCATCCTGAAATCCACGGTGTTGTTGATGGATCAAAAGCCCCTTTATATGTTGTCTGTTCTACATTACCATCTGCCACCTCAACCGCTCCGGATGTAGCAGAAGCTGATGATGGCCTTGGGTCAAGTCCTCCGCTTCCAACGGTTCTTGAAATTCCACCAAGAAGCGGATCTTCAAACAAGTTATTTCGGTCATTTAGCCATGCTGTTATTGTTAACCCATCAGGATCTCTTGACTCAGCTGAAGTAACAGAAACCATAGTTCTAATATTATCCGCACTTCCTGTCCACCACACATTTCCTGCAACCGAAGCGCCGTCTCCATTCACATCAAGAATAGTTTTGTCGTAAGAATCTTCGGCTTCATTATTATCCTCGATCTGGATGCCTAAGCCATTGAAGTCTGTAATAATAGAATTGTACAGAGAATAGGCAGATCCATCCCGCATAAGAATTGCCGGGGCATCAGCGCCTCTCTCAGTACTATTCAGGCCGAGTCCGATAAGTGTCATATTGTATAGGCTTGCTGTAGAGTATAGAGGTGCATTATCAGGGCTGGCTCCATCCCACTCACCGCCATGGTCAGCTCCATTTCCACCTTGTAAAGCAAAGAGATACTGGCCGGTGCCTGTCCATCCGAAATCAAGATCAAAGGCGTCATCTTCAGCAAAAGCAACGGAAAGGTGCTTAATATCTACAGTTCCGCCAAAGATTTCTATTCCATCATCGGCAGACACGAAGATGTCAATAAATTCCAGTGTTGTACCGCGTCCAACACCACCAAGCGTTAAGCCCTGGATCTCATCTCCTGGTCCAATCTCGGCACCTGAAAACCGAATGGACACATATTTCAAAGCCCCTGAATTGTGATCTTCGTCTGTTCCTCCATACTGTGCACGCGCCTCACCATCCGGTATCCCTTCAATTTGGATGGCGTCTGTGTTACCGCCGGAATATGCAGGTGCTTTTCCAAGGATGATCAGCCCCGCCCAGAGCTTTGAATTAGTTTGATTCAGCGTCAATGATTCATCAAAAGGCTCACCGTCTAATTCGGATGTAAAGATAATCGGATTATTTGCTGTGCCTTCTGCGTTTATTTTAGCGTCACGGGTAATAATCAGAGCTGTTTCATTCCCTTCAGCGATGCTTGAAGGCTGTTCGAAACCCAGTATAACGGTTCCGGGTTCAATGGTCAGTGTACCGCTTTCAACGAAAACATAACCATCCAGGTAATAGACAGAATCGGCTGACCAGGTAGTATTTCCGTTAATAGAACCAGGAACAATTACACCATTTTCACGGATATCATTAGCATAGGGATGTTCTTCTTCCTCATCACCGACGTTTACCGAATTATTATCATTGCAAGATACAGTCGTCAATACTGTGGCAACAATGAGTGCTAAAGCTTTTAGAATAAATTTGTAGTCCATAATCTTTTGTTGATTTTTTTAGAAATTGCAAGTGTAATTCACTTGCCCGCAAAACTACAGGATCAACATTATGGATAGATTACTACGGTGTTAAGGAATTAAGAACAATTCAGAGGTTGTTGGAAGGAGGTGAATTTCCACCGGTTCTAGAACATTCCCCGGATCCGTGTCATCCGCGTTCCATGCAGCTGAATCAAAAGCATAGATTCTGGGAATCCACTTTCTCCTGGTTTCAGCTCCGCTGCATCACAAGAAACGTTTGTCAATGTTAAACTGGTTCTTTATACTGCTTTAAGCTTCCAGTTAATATCAGAGCTATGAAAAATATACTTGCCTCTTTTTTGCTATTCACCTTCCTGATCATTTCCTGTGATGTAAATAATGGTCGCTCCATCCAGGAAGAGCCTGGCTCCATTGAAGCTGTCGATCAGTGGAAGTCAAATGATTTTGACTATTATACTTTTCTGGTTAATAGAACTTGCTTATGTAGGTTACCCTATGAGTATACCGTTGAAGTATTCCATGGGAGAGTAATAAATGTGTATTTCGACAAGGAAGATCATCTTAATTATGAAAGCCGCGATATGTTAATTAGTTCAACACGTACCATTGATCAATTATTCGAACTGTTGGAAAGGTACAAGGAAACGGCAGATCATTATGAAGTCGAATTCCACAACAAACTTGGGTACCCGACAAATATTAATATAAATCCAAGTACTGAAATAGCGGATGAAGAAATTAAGCTCGTAATCTCAAATTTAACCAGCAGAAGCTAATGTATCCGGTTCCCTCTTTCTGCTGGTTCGGGTAAAAATCACCAAAAGTGGTGCCCATTTAATAATCCCGTTTGCCGGTGTTTACCTGTGCTAATACCTCACCAGTCAGTAAAATAATGATCAAGGCTCAGATTGTTTTGATGCGTCTCATTATTACCGCACTATATTTTTCAGAACTGCTTAAGCAAGAGAACCACAGGGAGAATAACTAATCCTTTTTGATCTTTTCTTTTTTATGCTTTAGAACTTTTGCTTCGATATAAAAAATAATTTCTTCTGCTACATTTTTGGTTAAATCCCCAACGCGTTCCAGTTTTCGGATAATTGAAAACAAGAAGAGTAGTTGTTGAATATTGTCAGGATTCTGCTCAATAAGTTTCGCCGTGGTACCTGAAATCTTTCTATTTATTTTATTTAGAATTTTATCCTCCTCAAATACGCTGCGAGCTAAGGTGGTGTTTTCAGAAACAAAGGATTCAGAGACATTATCATACATCCGAATTGCAATATTAAACATTTCTTCCAACTGCATTTTTTTGATTGTATCCTCTTCGATGGGATCGGCAAAATCCAACATATATTTCGCTATGGCAGCAGCATGATCACCTATTCGTTCTAAATCTGAATTGATTTTAAAACAGGCAATAATGAAACGCAGGTCAACGGCTACAGGATTATGCAAGGCCAAAATATGCTCACATTGACGATCTATCTTTAACTCCAGCTTATCGACCTTCTTTTCATTTTTATCAATGTCTTGTGCAAGGTTCTTATCAAAATCAATCAAAGCTACATGGTCGCTTTTTAGCTGAGTACCAACGAGATTTATCATTTCCATGATCTTTTCGTTTAGCGACTCTATTTCTTTTTCTAAATGTATCATTATAACAGAAATTATTTTTTAACTGCCTTACCCAAACCTGCCGGTAATATAATTCTGGGTTTGATCTTTTTCGGGATCGGTAAATATTTTTTTTGTATCTCCATACTCAATCAGTTTGCCCATATAAAAAAAGGCGGTATTATCGCTTACACGGCCGGCCTGTTGCATATTATGGGTAACAATTACGATAGTATAATTTTTCTTCAGTTCCTCAATTAAATCTTCAATTTTACCTGTTGAGATAGGATCAAGTGCTGATGTCGGCTCATCCATTAACAGGACGGTAGGCTTTACAGCCAGAGCGCGGGCGATGCAAAGTCGTTGCTGTTGTCCGCCTGATAAAGAAAGTGCCTGCTTATTCATATTCCCATTAATTTCATTATATAATGTAGCTTGCTGAAGAGACTTTATCACTCGTTCTTCTATATAATCCTTGTCTTTTTCTCCCTGAATTCGCAATCCGTAAGCAACATTATCAAAAATGGTTTTAGGAAAAGGGTTTGGCTTTTGAAACACCATCCCGATTTTTTTTCGCAGCTCTTCAACCTTAACAGAAGGGGCGTACACATCCTGTTGGTCTAAATAAATATTTCCATTCATGGAAAACCCCTCAATATTGTCATTCATCCTGTTAAACAGACGAATAAATGTTGATTTTCCACAACCTGAAGGGCCAATGAAAGCTGTTATGGATTTACTGACAATATCCATTGAGATATTATTAATGGCCTTAAAATCATCATAAAAAACATCCACATTTTTTGCCTGCAACTTGAAACCCTTATTTTCGGGATTAAATCGTGGTTCTGTTTTCTTATCAGTTGCCTTTGGATGCTTTAGATTAATGCTCATAATACTCATAGCTTAAGTCTGCTTTAGATAATCTACCATTGAATTTTTTTCTGCCATCGATGTCTCATGTAAACTGCTACTCCATTAAGTGCAAAAGTAATTACCAGTAATACAATAATTGCCGCCGCTGCATTTATTACAAATTCATGTTGCGGTCGGGAGACCCAATTAAAAATCTGGATAGGTAATACGGTAAATTCATCAAGAGGACTTCTTGGTACGAACGGTACATAAGCCAAAGCCCCGATTACAATTAATGGTGCTGTTTCACCTACCGCACGGGAAATGGCTAAAATAAAACCAGTTAAAATTCCGCCAAATGATGCCGGCAATATTTGGTGCCAGATTGTTTGCCACTTTGATGCTCCCAAGGCTTCTGAAGCAGCTTTAAGAGAGGGTGGAACAGCACGTAAAGCTTCACGTGTAGAAACTATAATAATGGGTAAAATTAATAGCGTCAAGGTTAAAGCACCTGCCAGTATACTATTCCCCATTTTCATAATCCGAACAAATACTTCCAGGCCCAAAAGGCCATAGATGATGGAGGGTACTCCAGCCAGGTTGGCTATATTAATTTCCAGAATTTTATTTAACCAATTCTTCTTCCCGTATTCTTCCAGGTAAATGCCAGCACCGACCCCTATGGGAAAAGAGATAGAAGCTGTTAAAACCATAATCCATAAAGTACCTATCCAGGCGGTATAAATTCCTGCACGATCGGCAAAACGTGATGGAAGATTGATTAAAAAATCCCAGCTTAATCTGTCCACTCCCTGATAAATAATAAATCCTAAAAATATAACAAGAATTAGGAGACAGGAAACAGAGGCTGTAATTCCCATTCCCTGGAATAGTTTATCTTTATATCTGCTGGATAGCATATTATTCATACTTTTGCTGATATCTTGATCTAATCCAAAAACTGATATTGTTTAGTATAAAAGTGAAAATAAATAAGGTTATACCAGCTGCAAAAATAGTTTTATATGCGAGTGTACCATAGGGAACATCACCCATTGTAATTTGAACTATATAGGCTGTTATTGTTTCTATAGGAACCGTTGGGTCGAGCGTAAATCTTGCCTGATGTCCTGCAGCAATAGC
This sequence comes from Balneolaceae bacterium, assembly GCA_040877545.1. Lineage (GTDB taxonomy): Bacteria > Bacteroidota > Rhodothermia > Balneolales > Balneolaceae > Gracilimonas. The sequence goes on along the minus strand of JBBDNN010000075.1, from coordinate 27,770 downwards.
TACAATCATGGTTTCACCAATAGCCCGTGAAATTGCTAATATAGCTGATACGATTATTCCGGAAGACGCAGCAGGTATCATTACCCGAAATGCCGTTTGAAATTTTGTGGACCCCATGCCGAATGCTGCCTGCCTCAACGATCCTGGTACGGAACTTAACGCGTCTTCACTCAATGATGAAACAAAGGGTATGATCATAATACCCATGACAATTCCAGGAGAGAGTGCATTAAAACCTGAGAGTTCAGGAATAAACATTTTAAGAAATGGAGTAACAATCATGAGAGCAAAAAAACCATATACTACAGTTGGTACTACTGCGAGTACTTCCAACAGAGGTTTAACTATGTTTTTCATCCTTTTACTGGCATACTCATTTAGATAAACGGCAATGATCAGGCCTGTCGGTAAAGCTACACTTATAGCAATTGCAGAGGTTAAAAAAGTGCCTGCCAATAATGGTAAAATGCCATAACTTTTTTGTGTGAAAAGTGGAGTCCACTGGGTTTCTGTTAAAAACTCGATGATGGATACTTCACGAAAAAAACCAACAGCTTCTACTAATAAGATGAGAATTATTCCAACTGTGGTAAGTACGGTTAACAGTGCACAAACTGCTAATATTTTCTCAATAACTTTTTCTTTTATTCTCATCTATATATACGGTTCCCAAATATTGAAAGGCACTAATATTTATAGTTATTGCTGAACAGTTGAATCAGCTGCATTTGAAAAATTATTAAACTTTTCTATTTGAACTTGATATGCAGAGTCTGGCATTGGTATATAACCTACATCTTCAGCTAATTGCGGAGCATTTTCAAGGTAGAAATTCACAAATGATTGAACATTCTTCTTTTGTGCGGCTTTATTAGTTACATAAATAAACAGGGGGCGTGAAAGAGGTGTATACGTATTATCGGACACAGTTTTAAGAGAAGGTTTAACAGCATTTCCACTTCCACCATCTACTCCTATCAGTTTAAGGCGGTCCTGATTTTCTTCAAAATAGGCTAACCCAAAAAAACCGAGTGCATATTTATCTGTGGCAACTCCCTGAACCAACACATTATCATCTTCACTTGCAGTGAAATCTCCCCGGCTCGACCCACTTTCACCAACTATTACTTCCGTAAAATAATCATACGTACCTGAAGCCACACCCGGCCCATATAAATGTATTTCTTCATCCGGCCATCCATCACGTATTTGACTCCAAAGGGTAATCTCACTTTGTGCTTCCGGCCTCCAAATTTTATTAAGCTCTTCAACTGTAAAATAATCAACCCAATCATTTTCTGGATTTACAATTACAGCTAAACCGTCGAAAGCAACAGATAGCTGGAGATATTCTATCCCATTTTTTTCGGCTAATGTAATCTCACTTGCCTTTATCTCACGAGAAGCGTTATTGATATCAGTTTCACCGCGAACCATTTTTTGAAAACCACCACCCGATCCCGAGACTCCTACAGAAAGCCGGACATTTCCTGCCTCTTTTCTAAATTCTTCAGCAACTGCTTCTGTAATAGGATAAACAGTACTGGAGCCATCAATATGGATCTCTCCTGAAAGTTGGCCATCAGACGCTTTTTCATTTCCACATGATGTTAAAAATAGAACTCCAATAATTACCAGAATGATATAAAATAGAATAATTACATATTTCGTCATTTTATTGTCCACTAGGTATGAGGGGTTAAAAATGTTTAAATAAAGGTATCGGAAAAAACGGAGTAGTATGTTAAGGCAATGTTAATATTTCAACATTGTAAAATCTCTATGATTAAAAGTCCGCAGCTTTTTCAGTCCGCGCTCTGCAAAGTAAAGCTAAACAAAGAACCCTCTCCTGGTGTACTTTTTATTGTCAATTGCTCATTATGAGATTCAATGATATGCTTCACAATAGCAAGGCCGAGGCCGGTTCCACCTTTTTCCCGGGATCGTGATTTATCAGCCCTGAAAAAACGCTCGGTTACCCTGGATAAAATATCCGGATCAATTCCAATTCCCGTATCCGCAACATCTACGTGGATTTTGTTGGAAGCTTGGCCCCCTTTCTTTATTCTGATAATTACTTTTCCACCCGGCTTGTTATATTTTAACCCATTCTCTATAAGATTGATTAAAACCTGTCGAATTTGATTGCGATCTGCCAAAACGTACAGATTTTTATATTGCTCATTAAACTCTATGCTTACATTTTCATTTTTTCCAATCTTGTATTGCAGGCTTTCAATTACCTCCTGAATAATCACATTCAGGTTAACCGGTTGCATAACAGGTGTTAACTCTCCAGTTTCAAGCTTGGAAATTTCCATTAGATCGTTGGTTAAATAAATTAACCGGTTTACATTTCTCATAGCTTTTTTGAGAAACTCCATATTCACTTTTTCATCATAAAGAGCGCCATTCAGCAATGTTTCAATAAAACCCTGCACCGCAAAAATGGGGGTTTTAAGTTCATGAGATATATCTCCAATAAACTCCTTCCGGTAGTTTTCAATTTTTGTTAAACGCTGAATTTCAAATGCTACTGTTCTGCTTGTTTTGGCCGATTGCAATATTAAAGAATCGAGTTCATCCTGCTTTTTATAGGTGATGGTATTCATTGAGTCAAACTCTTTTTCCCCTATATTTTTGAAGGCTGTGGACAAAAGGTTCAAACGTTTTTTAGCCAGATATACGCAGAAAAAGTAAACTGTGAGAAACACAAAAATACTTAACCCGAAACTGATCCACAGAGATGAAGTGAAGCTGGTTACTATGAGTAATAAAATAAAAGACACCGGAAAAAAAGCCAGGGAAGCATACAGGGCCAATCTCAATCCCAGGATAAATAAACCCTTGAGTTTCAAAAGCTTCATTCTTTAAACCTGTATCCTACTCCTTTAACTGTTTCGATATAATCGGAACCCAGTTTTTCCCGTATTTTTCTGATATGAACATCAATGGTTCGATCAATTACATAGACACCACTGCCCCACACTTCATTCAATAAGGTATCGCGGCTTAACACTTTGCCCTTCCTGCTGGCTAAAAAAAACAGCAAGTCAAATTCTTTACGGGGAAGCTGATATTTCTTGCTTCCTTTTAATACCAGGTACCGTTCTTTATTAATTTCCAGATCCTTTACATGGATAACTGAACCAGGATCTGAGCTTTCATTAACCCGCCTTAAAACAGTTTTTATCCTGCTCATTAATTTTGCGGGACTAATGGGTTTGGTTAGATAATCGTCAGCGCCTTTTTCAAGGCTTTTGATTTCTGTTTTTTCATCACCCCGCGCAGTAAGGAATATGATTGGTATTGAATGGAGTTTTTTATCCTCCTTTAATATGGCACACACCTCATGACCATCCATTTCCGGCATCATGATATCCAAAATGATAAGGTCTGGATAATGATTCCGGGCGAGTGCAATACCCTCTTTGCCATTATCGGCCCGTAGTGCTTCGAAGCCATGCTGCTCAATATTATACTCGATAAGATCGAGCAGGTCATGTTCATCGTCTACGATTAAAATCTTTTGTTTTTCCAAAGCTGAGACCTGTTATTGGCTATTAAACTTTTCTATGTAAAGATAATGAAGTTCTTTTTTTATTAATCATTTAAAAGAAGTATGATTTATTTTGAATAAAGGTATCGGAAAAAAAGGAGTGATTTGTTAAGGCAATGTTAAGATTATTCCCGTGGCTTTTTCTCTGCTGGAATGTTTACCTCATTGTTTTCCCGGCATTCGCCAAAGACACCTCACAACGTGATCCCTTGGGGAGTTTCGCGGAAAATCCAGGGCTATTAAATCTTACATCCTTCCGGGATTTACTTTGATACAACAAAATCCGCCGGATCCGTGTCATCCGCGTTCCATGCAGTTATATCAAGCATTGACTCTGGGAATCAACTTATTTTTTTCCTCATCTCAAATTGACTTTGGGAATTTCGCAGATAATTTCGGTTCCCTTTCCTTTCTCACTGGATATTTTCAAGTCTCCTCCAATCATATTTGCACGGAAATTCATAGTACGTATTCCAATTCCTTCACTTGTGGCTCCGGGTTCATGAAAGCCACTTCCATTATCTTTAACATGCAGGGAAATATAATCCCCGGCAGATGAGAGTTCAACCTCAATGGAGGTAGCTTTGCCGTGTTTTACTGCGTTGTTGATAGCCTCCTGGGCAATGCGATATATATGCACGACCATAGATTTATTTTTAATTAAAAGATTGTGGTCACCGGTATAGCAAACATCAATGTCATACATTTTCGAAATATCGTCGGCTAAATCCTTCAATGCATTATCTAAACCGTTCTTCTCAACATTAAATGGAACCAAACCATGCGAGAGGGTGCGCGAACGTTCAGCAGTAGTCTTAATCAGATTGGCTAATTCATGCATTTTTTTTGCATCTTCGGCGTCTTTGGATTTCAGGTCATGTTCTAACATCTGAGCAGTCATTGTAGCAACAGTCAGCAGCTGACCAAGATCATCGTGCATATCCCTGCCGATTCTCTGCCTTTCCTGTTCACTGACTTCTAAAATTTCCTGCTCGAGCTTTCGGCGTTCCCGGAGGTCTCTGCCAACAATGATAATAGCCAAACGCCCATCGTAGGAAAACGGCCGAATACTTAGTTCCACAGGAATTATTTCTCCTTTTTTTGTCAAGTGCTGGGATTTATGCACCATTTGTCCATGCTCAATTACATTTTCAATGAGCCAATTTAATTCTTTCTCTTCAGCAACTGTGATATCAAATATTGATTTCTGCAGCAATTCGTCCCGCGAATAACCTAAAATATTGCAGGCAGTATCATTTATCTCTAAAAAAGGTTTGGGTTGATGTTTTTCATCCAATAGAAAAACAAGAATTTCATCATTTGCCGCTTGAAACAGTACACGATAATTTCTCCTGACCTGAAGGAGCGATGCTTTGTAATTATTAACAAACCAAACAGTGGCCCACATTACGATAATTGCCACTACATGATTGATGCCGGATAAAACGATGTATTCTGTAGAAACAGAAAATATGAATCCGAAAATTATGAAAATGGTTCCTACCACCCCCGAACCAAGTGTCATATTTTGTCCTTTCCAGTAGGTTGCCATCACAAAAAGCACGTAGACCATACTTCCTGATGCCCCCAGGGGAATGAAAATATCAAGTATAAAAACAGCGACTGAGAATGCACCTATAACTACTAAGAGCAGCTGGTTGTAATTTAGTGAATGGGATTTTTCAGTCATCTTGATTGTTATTTACTTACTTCAAAGAAAGATGAGGAAGGTTAAAAGTACTAAAACAATTATGGAGGAAAATAATTTAGCATGGCCAACATTTTTAGGAGATTTACATGATTTTCTCCTGGTTGGCTTTGAAAAGAGGTGAATTTGTGGAGGGGAATGATTCGGTCTTTTGAGCTTCCCCTTGTCACGAAGCTCCTGTTTCGTGACGAGTAAAAATTTCAGATAAATAGTACCGAAAAACTAGTGTTGTGTCAATGTTGAAATATCGGCAGAAAACGATCGAAGAGTTCAACTATAGGCAGCCTTTGGCCCGCTCCATCATCCGGCTCGTTTTTAAGGATGCCTTTGATGCCTGTTCCGGCTGAGCCGAAAGATGGAGCTATAGCCTCAAAATCCATCCTTCCGTTTCCCTGAAGCTCCGAAGATGTAGTAATGAAAGCCAGAAACGCGGTGATGGATGGTGTTTCTCCTAATCACCGTATTTCCTTTTTCGAAGGCAATGCCAAACCATCTGGTGGTATTCTACCCAACAATGTACCATTGATATATCACTAGTTTTCAAGTTCGTTCAATAATTCCTGCAGGTTAATTTTTGCCCCAAAAATACGACTATCTGCCCCTGCATAAGGAATTACCAAATCCTCACCGAGAATATAGTTTGCACAGGTAAATAATACATTATTTACGCCCAGATTTTTATCCCCTTGCTGCTCATCTGTACCAGTTGGTCGCATTAGTGGCTCAATCCTCTTGAGTATATTACAGGTTCCCGGCTTCGGGAACTCCAAAATAGTTGCAGCCAGATCATACTCCCGATCTTCATTTGGGAGGAAATGTCCTTGATGATATATAGTTAAAAAACGGTTATTCCCAAGTGCAATGGGTGGGCCACCCGCACCTATCCAGGATTGGTTAAATTCTGTGTAACGATAACTGGCCATCAAAATACCCTGACTCTCCCAATAACCATTTATATTCTCAGCCACAGCCCAATGGATGGATTTAGGGTTATTCCCTTGCATTGGACGATGAAGCACTACCCATTTTCCATGAATCTTTTCCGGGAAAAGAACCGAGTTTTTATTATCCACATTATTCAAATTTCCCAGCAATGGACCTTTGAGGTCCCAGTTGATGAAATCTGTGGATGTTGCCAGGCAAATATGAACTTTATTTTTCCCCGTTTCTTTGTCGCGATAATACCCTGTGTACAGGAAATAAAAAATGCCGTCAATAAAAGTGCACCGGCCGTCTTCTACACCCAGATTATGAAAGTTTTCATTCGGAGAGATAACAGGTTCTTTCCTGCGCCATACCAGCTCCAGGTTTGGGGTGAATACTGCCAGACCTGTATATGATGGTACCAACCCTTTATCCGCTTCAACTTCCCCCTGGGCCCGATAGAGCATAATAGCAGCTCCGCCCACTTCTCTCAGGCTCTGTTTTTGATTCGTATTTAGCTCCCATTTATTCATCAACGGCTCAAGTTTGGCTGGATCATCCACCAAAACAACGCCGGGGTTTAATACTACTTTCGACTCCCAGCTATTTTCAGGTTTAGGAGTTAAAACCGGCTTGCCCTCATTCATCCTTTTGATCCTCAACGAATAGTTTAATTCAATACTTCTGGCAGGAGCTGCCTCGTATACCGGTTCTAATTCTTTCGACTCAGACATAATTCTCTACTTATTTATTTTTACAGTTTTAAAATCGAGGAGCCAATCCATAAGCTCATCCATAGGGATTTGGGCATGGCCAATTACCAAATCAGCGGCTCCATAATACACATGCAATATTCCGCCAATCACAACGGCGCCTTCTGGAAATACTACATTGGGCACATCACCACGGAGCTCAAAATCTAATTCAGGTTCCAATACAGGTACATTAGCACGTGCAATAACTTTTTTGGGATTATCTAAATCCAGTAATGCCACTCCCATTCTATACACATGATTTTTGTCTACCCCGTGATAGATCAATAACCAGCCTTCCTCTGTTTCTATAGGTGTGGAGCCTGCACCGATTTTCTTGGCTTCCCATTCATATTCGGAGCGCATAACCACATGGTCCTCCAAATTAGCCATATGCTTTTCCCAAAGTTTTGCAGGCGGGTTACATAACTGTTCCATGCTGTCAAAAGCGATTATCTGGATATTGGGTTCAATCCGATGCAACATTAAGATTTTCCCGTTTATTTGTCTTGGAAAAATTACCGCGTCTTTATCGCGGTGATTTGGCGGGCCCACAATGCTATGCTTGTGTATGGTTTTAAAATCTTTCGTTACTGCCAAACCAATTCGTACACCATCTATTTTGTCGAAGGCAGGGCGTTGTAATGCAGTGTAGGTTATCAGATACTCATCATCAATTTTTGAAATACGCGGATCTTCAGCTCCAAATTTATTGATAGAGTTTCCGGGAGCTATAAAAGGTTTCTCCCGCCAGTTAAAATTTACCCCGTCAGTACTGCTTGCATATCCTATATATGAAATATAATTGTCGTCAAAACCCATATCAGGTTCAAGAGGATTGGTATTATGTAACTTTTGGGTTTTATATCCTGCAGGAATACATCGGAAAAGCAGGTGTACTTGATCATTTTCAAACCATGCCCCTGGGTTGAAAACAGCACCACTTGCCCAAGATAAATCCTTCCTCGGAGACAAAACCGGGGTTTTAGTTTTAGTAAATTTCATTCTTCTTTTTTAAAAATTGTGTAATTAGTTGTTTATAAATTGATCCAGCTCAGATACATTCATCATTTCATAGGATGCATCGCTAAGGTTGAGCATAATTGCAATTTGATCAGTTTTCTCTCCTTCTGTTACTCTAAATATTTTATAAGTATAATTTTTCCCATTCACCTGTATTTCCTGAGGTTCTTCAGAAACTGCATACATCCATTTTGCTGCAACCGGGTATTGCTCCACTTCGAGAATAGTCATATTTGCTTCTATGGTAGATTCCGCTCCGGAATTCATATTGATAGTTGATGCATCATTAATTCCATCGTAACCATAGCCGTGCAAAGGGTTGTACATTTTTTCACCCGTTACATTATTACCGGTTAGCCAACTTGCTGCCAGCCCGGCTAATATTGCATAATCCTCGTTATTTGTTTTCTCATACAAACGGATCAGGCCAACCGAAACCGGGCGTACCGCATACGCAATCTGCTCATAATATCGTCTGTTTTGTGGATTTTGAAGTTCAAAGGAATGCAACCAGCCATTCACCAATAACCACGGATAAAAATGTTCTGCTTCATATTTAGCACTCTCCAAATAATCAGCATCAGATAAGGCCATAGTCTGAGAATTTCCCCAACCATGCCAGCCACCTTGCCAGGAAATATGGGCACCGTAGGGAGCTTCGCTTAGATTTCCGTACTGCATCATTGCTATTCCTTCCGAGATTTTATTAATCGCATTTTGATAATCCGTACTCGCGGAAATTGTATTAGCAGCCGTTAGGCCAAGTAATAACTCGCTGGAAGCATCAGAAGCGGAATTTGAAACCAGCCATTCAGGCATTTCATACCCGCTTACTATTTTTGTATTTGGATATGAAGTTAGAAAATCTTCTATATGCGGGACGCTTTTATCAATCGCAGTTAAGCATATTTGTGAAAATGAGGTGTCATGATCGGCAAGTACTTTTGCCCCTGTTCCCAATGCCCATATTGCCCGGCCGGCCCACCAATTCATTTTGTCGGCTACACTGTTTTGATGAGTGGTATTTTTATCCAGTTTGTTTGAGAAAACGAAGTTGTGAAATAGCCCTTCTTCTGTTTGCATGTATAATACGAATCGAAGCAACTGTTTGGCTTTCTCAGCAGATTCTTCATTTCCGGTTAATTCGAAATGCCGCAAATAAACAATGGCAGCACGTGCCACATCATCCACGCAAGAAACTCCTTCATCAGAATCTCCTACCCAGTGGTAATCCGGGGCCTCGGCATAAATATGAATCAGGCGAATTTCTTCTCCATTAAGTGTTACCACTTCCCCCAAATGATCGAGATGATTTAGATTCAAAATTGAGGATGCCGGTTCTTCTTTTTTACCGCTATCATCTTTACACGCCGAAAATATGGTCGTAAAAATTAACCCGCATATAATTACGCTATAAATGGATGTGCTTCTTTGACTTTTATTTTTAATCATCATTTCAAATTTTTTAGCTTTTTAAACCAGTTGATGCCAGGCTTTTTATAAAGTGTTTTTGGAAAATCAGGTAGGCTATCACCACCGGAATCGCTAATAAAAGAGCAGAGGCCAGTTGGGCTCCAACACTTGCATCAGCCCCGCCGCCTACGGCAAAAAGGGCTACCATCTGTGGCATGGTCATTAAATCCTGATCTCGTATTACTATAAGCGGCCACAGCACTTCATTCCAATTTGCTACAAATGTCAAAATGGCTACCGTAACTAATGCAGGTTTTGAAAGAGGGAAAATCACACGGAATAAAATACCCAGCTCAGAACATCCATCCAGGCGGGCGGCGTCGATTAAATCCTGTGGAATTGTGAGAAAGCTTTGCCGGAATAACAGAATAGAGAAAGCAGTAACCATAGCAGGAATTATCAGCCCCGCAAGATTATCAGTGAGGCCAAATTTCACAATTAAAATATAGGTGGGAATCAGGGTAATCTGGAAAGGAATCATCATCGTCAATAAACTGATGGAGAATAAAGTATCCCTGCCCTTCCATTTTAATCTTGACAGCGCATATCCGGTAATAGAACCAAAAATTACTACAGAAATCGTGACCAGGCAGGTAACTATCAAGCTATTAATAAAACCCTTTCCTATTGGGATTCGATTCAGAACCATTTCATAATTAAGCAAAGTCCATTCAATGGGAAGAAGTTGAATATTCCCAATTTCTCCATCCGGCTTAAACGTGCTGAAGATCATCCAGATAAATGGATAAGCAAACACCAGTGCTCCAATAAATAATGATAAGTACAGGCTCGTTTTCTTCATGTTCATTGGTACAACTCCGTTTCAACAAAACGCTTTTGGAGGGCCACTACTGTAAATATGATGGCGGCAAAAAAGAGTCCCAGAGTTGCTGCATATCCCATATGGGCAAAATCAAAGGCCTGATTATAAATGTATAATACTGCCGATAGTGTGGAATTCATTGGTCCGCCCCCGGTCATTACATAAGGTTCGATAAATAAGGAAAAACCACCGATCACTGACAATACTATTACCGTTACCATGGTGGGATTTAGCATCGGCAAAGTAATATGATAGAAGCGTTGCCAGGTATTGGTGCCATCCAGGCGGGCTGCTTCATAGAGTTCATTTGGAATACTTTGCAATCCAGCCATAAATAAAATGATATACAGTCCCACATTCTTCCAGGTAGCCATTAAGGCAATTGAAGGCATCGCCCAATTTTCGGAAACCAGCCAGGGAATGTGAGGCAGGTTAATGACGGCAAACAGCTTATTAATAAGGCCGTCATCGTAAGAAAAAAGTTGTTGAAAAATAATTGTTACCACAACTCCGGAAACGACAACAGGTAAAAAGTAGAGGGTTCGGAAAAACCCGCGGGCAAATATCTTTTCACTCAGTAAAACTGCAAAGAATAGTGCAATGATAATTTGCAAGGGGATGTGAAGTACAAGAAAAACACCTGTATTTATAATTGATTGCAGGAAAACTTCATCCAGAAATATCCGTTCGAAATTTTTTAACCCAACAAATTCCATGGGTGTTACAATATCCCAGCGATGAAAAATAAGTATAAGCGAAAACACTACGGGATATACAAAAAAGAGCATTAAGTGCACGAGATACGGAACACTTAGTAATACCCCGGGATTAATTTTCTTGAACAATTCTTTCATTACTTATTCCACTCCCGTATCACCCGAATGGCTTCTATCATTTCCTGCGTAGCCTGCTGAGGCGAAAGCACTCCATATACAGATGATTTTTCATAATACCGGCCTACAGCATCCAATACTTCTTTAAAATCCCGTACCCCATCCACTCCACGGGTAAAAGCAGCTTGTTCAGCAAACCTGGCCAGCTTTGGATTTTCCTGAAAAAATTGGTGAAAAGCCGCATCAGTAAGCAGGTTCTTTCGCATGGGAATCTGTTTGGCGAAAGTCATAAGTTTAAAGTCGGCTTCTTTGGTAGTCAGATATTTTACGAACTCCCAGCTTTCTTCAGGATGTTTGGTATTCGAGAAGATGGCAATATTTTTATGATCTCCGTAGGTGTAGGTTTCCCCAGAATAATCATCAGGTACCGGAACGGGGGCAAAATCATATTTCAGAGATGCCGGTGCATTATTTTCCAGATAAGCAATATTCCAGGGACCAGTAAATTCCAGTGCTATAATTCCATGCAAAAAAGCATTACCCTGCAACGTTGATCTTGGAAAGTAGTTCTCGTCATAAATGGTTTTGAAAAAAGAAAAAACCTGTGTGGAGGCTTTTTCATCAATAGCCAATTCCTCCCGGTCAAAAAGAGTGGCACCGCCGGATGCAGTTATGTAACTGGTGTAATAATCATAGTAGCGTTGCCACCAAACAGGACGGATATCCCGGTAACCCATCCATTGGTCAATCCGACCATCGCCATTGGAATCCCTGGTTATTTTTTCAGCGGCCGCAAAAAATTCAGAGTAGGTTTTAGGGAATTCCATTACGCCGGCCTCTTCAAACATTCCCACATTGTATTGTATCATAACAGGATTTGTTTTCCAGGGAATTTGATAAGTGTGGCCATCGGCAGCTTTTACACTTTGCAATACCTCTTCGGGAACTCGTTCAATCATTATTTCCTCAAAGTCATCAAAAGAGTCGAGAGGATATAAGCCTTCTGCCCGAATAAAATCGTTGGTAATGCCCGGCCAGATATTCGAACATACATCCGGTGTAGTTCCTGCAACCATAGCAGAAAGCAGCACTTCCTCGCTTGACGAGCCAGCCGGTAAGGCCTGTAATTTCACTTGAATTTTTGGGTGATTTTTGTTCCATTCTGCTACAATTTCCTGAGCCAGCGCATATTCCTGTGGATTGGGAGCCGACCAATAGGTAATGGTCTTTATTTCTTCTTCCTGGACATAGTCAGAGTTTTCCGCTTTTGCACAACCCATGATAACCATACAAAAACAGAAACCTGCCAGCATCAAAAAAGACAAAGAAAATCTTCTTTTATTGATATGTGAAAAAATATATTTCAACTTAAAAGATTAGCTCAAATGACAAGCTGTGAATATTTCCCAAACGGCCGGCACTTTTATAACCATAACTCAATTTTGACAAAACTCCATTAAATAGCATTTGATGAACACCTAATCCCCCATTTAATCCTGCTTCTACCTCTTCCAGAAATAGTGCTTCATACCCCCCACGTAAAAATACCCTGTTTTGGAAACCATATTCACCACCAACATTCAAACTTTCATAGTTGGAACTCGGATGAAGAGCATCAACCGCGATCAGCAGGCTATGCATCCGGGTATTTAGTGGTTTCAGTGAAATACCAAATTGAAAATTCAAAGGCAGATTCCATTCATCTGTTTCCAGGTTCACAGGAATTTGATCATTATTACCATCACTTGTTGGATCCGGATCAACAAAAGTTCTCAAATCCCGGCCTTGCATTTGCAGATCAGTTCCGAAGTTAAATATTGTGGCACCTATCACCAATCCACCCATAAAATCTGTTTTGAATTTTGTGCCGATGTCTATTGCAAAGGCTTGTGCTTTAGTGTGCCAAATTCGCTGCTGAATATATTTCACAGTTCCTCCTATGCTAAACCGTTCTCCCACATTTCCTGCATAGGTTACTCCAACGGAAAGATCGGCAGCATCAAAAGTTTCCCCGGTTCCTTCCTGGAATTCTTCGGTTCTAACCAGCATTTCGGGAACACTTAACATCGTCAGGGAAAACCCTACATGTCCGATTTTATCAAATTTAAATGCAGCGCCCGCATAATTGAAATCCATATCTCCAATCCACCGGCTGTGCGAGGTAAGAATTTCATTTTTTTCGAGTCCTGCAATACCAGCCGGATTCCAAAATAATGCCGAAGCATCATCCGAGACAGCCACAAAAGCTCCGCCCATACTGGTTGCCCTGGAACCCACACCGATTTTCAGAAACTCAGCAGCCGTAGTTCCCGCTTTGGAAACCCGCTGTGCTTTAAGCTCGGCAGCAGAAAATCCCAATAAAAATACTAACAGGAAATATATAGTCACTTTTTTCATACTGCTATCTTATTTAATTACTGCAAATCTTCCGTTGTGGCTGCCTACACCTTTAGCTTCCACATTGAATAGGTAAACGCCATAGGCGAGATTCATTCCGTCTTTTGTTGTTAAATCCCAGGCTTCCTGTCCGTTGTCAATACTTTCATTGTGTTCAAGCGTTTGTACAAGTTCTCCATTAATGGTATAAATCCGGATGGTGCATTTCGGAGGCAGATTCATAAAGTAAATTCTTCGCTCTCCCCGGCCCGACCGGTAGGTATTTTGAGGTTCATAATCGCTGGTAGCCACATAAGGATTGGGGACTACAAAAATATTCTCAAGCGAAGACTTAGCCTGTTCACTGTTAAATTCACCACCTTTCATGACGAAATTAAACTCATCTGAATTTTGGAACGGCTTATGAATGCTAAACTTGAGTGATGATCCCGGACTTGGAAGAACTGGGTCTACACCGGGCTGAAGTATCGGATCAGGTTCAAGCAATCTGATAGACCAACTTGCCTGCCATTCGCCGCCGGCAAACTGAGGTTCACTGTCAGGTTCAGTTCCCATTATGATCACAATCAATTCGCCGTGGTCGTATTCTCCGTTTCTTTTGCCATCAACATCTTCGATAATTGAAAAATGAACTCTTTCACCCGCTGTGGTATTTTCGATATAAAAAGGGGTAGGTATTTCGTTCATCCCGAAAGCCACACGCATTGAAGTATCCGCGATTTCGGGGGTGAAATTTACCTCGAAATCAGCGGGATATGGAATAAAGCGAGATGAAAAAAGGCTGCTGTTTGAAGCGGGTTCAATAATCGGGTTATAGTTACCACCCTCGCCTTCATAAGCAATAGATTCTTCATTTATGGTAATCTCAGTGGGCCCTTCAATATCAATGGCGAATCCATCTATAAACGGAACCTGTATTTTTCCTTCTTCCAATGATCCTGAAAATAAAGGCTCATCCTGATCAGGAGTTTTTAAAACAACAACCGGATTAATCTCTGTTTGCCAGACCGAATCATTCTCAAATGTAAGGCTGTATTCTTTGTTACTTTTTACGGCGGTAGCAGCCAAAACATCTACGCCGATGATGCCGGTACCGATTAAATTTTCTTTCAGAACATCCACTTCGGGGGCTATATAACCGGCGGCCGGTGCACGTGGGGTTGCAACTCCGGTATTTACATCAATGCTAATATTACCGGCAACATCATTTTTAATGACGGCTGAGGCTGTACTCGGAGAAATACCGCGAACCTGCCCGTTTATATCTGTGACAAAATTACTGTCACCATCTATCTCCAAAAAGCCCCGGTCATAAGGCACTAAAGCGTAATAATAGGTTTTCCCATTAATTACATCCGTATCTATATAACTGTGACGAAGTCCTGAATCATTACCAAGATTAAACTGCACTCCGTTTACGGTTACAGGATGCAAGCCCCTGATATTATTTCTTAAGTCAAATTGTGCTAATGGTTTCTGATAGATAGTATTTCCATAGGCATCTGTGATATCCAGGTTTTCTTCAAAATTAGGCTCAGTAGACCGGTAAATCATATATCCTTCAAAATCATATTCGCCCAAAAAGGGATCATATGACAGCTCAGCGAGGTCATCCCAAAACAAGGTTACTTGTCCATCTCCGGGAATTACTGTCAGGTTTGATTTATTAGGAGGTTGTGCAAATTGATAATCAGCATTGTAAATCTGCTGTACAGTTTCCTTTTTACGAGCCAGAGAAGAGTTCTGAATGTTTCGGGGATCATTAAAATCTTTCTCTGCAAAAATCAGTGCCATAGAAAAACGCTCGGTTTGTCCCGCCGCTAAGGGGAAAGGCCCTGAAGCAAAAAACATCCCTAAATTTCTCCCGCCTTCAAGTACAATATCATCAATGGGCGGAAGTGCCTCGGAAAACAGCCTGAAGTTTTCCTCGTCATTAATCAATTCATATTGATGAACATCAAAAACCTGAAACCCTGTAAGGCCTATTTGATCGGATTCATCTTTATCCAGCCCGTCAAAATTTGGTTCTCCTTCATCAGGCCTTCCGTTTCCTTCGCCCTCATCTCGTCCGGGATAGTTGGGGTGATTGGGGCCCAGGCCGTCAATCCCGACATCATCATTTAATGGCTCTCCAGGATCCCATTGCTCATTTTCATTTAGATCGGAATAGACTCTCCAGTCCATGTCTTCATCTCCAGTCCACCAAACTCCGGCCTGATAAGCTGGCATCTGTTCAAGGGGCAGATAAAAAATTTCGAAACGATCCCGGTCATAATTGGTATTCACATAACTCTCGATGTTGTCCTGGCCTTCAATAAGTTGTCCTGCTCCGCCCGACCTGGTTTCATCAGTAATTCCGTCTTCATCATTATCCACTCCATCTGTAAAATTTCCCGGCGATTCGAGGAAAGCATAACCGGCGGTGCCAACAGGCCCCCATAAACCCGGTGAGCCTGTTCCATCATAATCCCATGCAAAAGCTATATCCAGTTCCGTATCATAAGCTCCTTCATCATCTCCGGAATCGTCTGTTCCGCCAATACCCCAATCGATATACTGGGCGAAATACATTTCTTCGTAATCCACTTCGCATTCATTTTCAATTTCATACAGCCAAAAAATCACATCCTGTGCAAGTGGATGATTCCATTGAAAACCCCTCGCTCTAACTTCCAGCCCCATTCCACCGCGGCCTTCCTCGCCGGGACAAGGATAAAACTCATGTGGTGGCTGTATCCACTCTCTGTCTTCGGCATCATCAAAAACAAAATAGGTTTCGAGATCTGCATTCTTTACGCCTTTGCCAAACCAGCCGTTCCATTGACCTGCCCAATCAATCGGCCGGTCGGGCCAGGCTTGCGGCCAGGTAGTTTCATCATCGCTGCGTGCTGGAAAATTTTGAAAAGGATTTGAGAATCCTACCAAAGGAGCAAATCCCCATGGTATTTTGGAAACAGGGTCACGATCTATAAACTCACGATAGTTGGTACTCATAGGCGTAATAGTAGTGCCCTGAGCATCTTTAGTCTTGGCTGATACAATAAACGCAACTCCATCCACATAGGAATGACCACTTCCCTTTGGCCACTCGCCGGAGGGTTGATCTGGCCAGCGGGCAATTTCACCGTGGTTAGAGTAAAGAGTACGAACCCGGTTACCATCCATTATACCCCACTGCGTCCAGCGGTTACTGCCATGATCTTCATCTTCCTGTGCTAAGGCAGAAAAATTAAAGGTTGAAACCATCAATAATAATCCCGTTGCGATCAGGAAATTATACTTCAAATTCGGCTTTAAACTTTTTACTACTATCATATTTTTATTAGAAGCTAATATTAAAACCAATGGTTGCTCTCCTTGGGGATGAATAAAAATCCGGTCGCGACAGATATTCTTCTTTAGTATTTAAACCCTGTGATTGTCCGGAGTAATATCTCAGGTTTGGAAATGCGCGGCCGGTGTCGTTGTACACCTCCACTTCGTTCTGTGTATCGAAGAGGTTATATGCTCTAATAAAAAGGGAACCATTCAGGTTTGTTG
The DNA here is from genome assembly GCA_040877545.1 of Balneolaceae bacterium. Lineage (GTDB taxonomy): Bacteria > Bacteroidota > Rhodothermia > Balneolales > Balneolaceae > Gracilimonas. Next base: position 10,738 of record JBBDNN010000075.1, on the reverse strand, counting down.
AAAGCTCAAAACTTTTTGAGGCATATAAATCAAAATTGGAGAATCCCGGTTTTCGATCTGAATTTTCCAGGGCTATTCGCTCGTTTGCAATGGATGGGGTATATGGTAAGCCGGAGCCAAACTCTCCCTGCATAGTAATTACCCAATTTTGGAAAGTCAGTAAACTCAAACTGGCTTTAAGCTGGTGCCGGCGGTCCCAATCTAAAGGAACCAATTGTTTTTCTGTTTCCACCCCTGCTTGCTCATCTAATAAGCGGGATTCAGGATCACTCGCATTTCCGGATGCAAATTGCAGGGAATAATTAATATTAAAACTATATCCTCGGTCCATACGCTTTTCGAGGGCTAAAATTACTCCTTTTGATTGGCCGTAATCCCGGTTTATGTATCGCCCATACTTGGAAAGAGGAAAAGGTTCATCTACTCCGGGTGCTATGGTTTCAATCCGTGTTCCGAGCAAATTTCTAATATCTTTATAATACACGGTGGCAGTTAATGCTATTATATCATTAAAGCCTTGTTGTAAACCTGTTTCGTAGGATATAGTTTGCTGAGGCTTCAGGTTCGGGTTGCCAAAAACACGTCCCAGTCCTACTTCAGGATCATAAGTGTAATCAGGATTAGTATATAAATACTGGAAGGAAGGGATCTGGAAAAAATGGCCGTAGGAAACATGGACCACTCCACTTTCTGTGATAGGATATGCAATCCCAATGCGGGGAGACAGTTGCCAGTTAGGCTCAGTTTCAATTCTGGGTGAATTTGCAGGGCGCTCGTAATCTTCAGGAATCTGACTGTTGGCGTCAAAATAATCAAACCTGATGCCGAGATTGACCACCATATAATCAAACTCCATTTTGTCTTGAATATAGGCGCTTAGTTCGATGGGTTGTTCATCGTAATAAACATGATCTGGTGTACCAACCGGGGGTATTTCCGCGTCAAAGCCTGTGGAAGAATTATTTTTAACTTCAAAATTTCTAAGATTGATATTGTGAAGTTTGGCTTGAGCACCTGTTTTAAACATGTGGCGTCGATTCACCTGGCTGGTTACATCAATAACTCCAACAAAGGTTTTTGTCTCCCGGCTAAAATGATCCATTATGGCCCCTCCTCTGAAAAAAGAAAAATTTCCACCTAAAAAATTCTGGGCATCGTCTCGCGGATACCTTGCATCCAAAGGATCTTCATACAAATACGATTCACTTCGGTTTATAAAATAGGAAGCCTTCAGATTTGCAAACGTTTTAGAATTAAAGGAATAACTATCCATTACATTTAGGGTAATGGATTCTCCAAAATTTGTGGGGGTTCCATCAGGATTATATCGATATAAATGGTTGTAATTTTGCCCCTGATCATTTTGATAAAGCGCATTTACGGAAAACTTATTTCCACTTATGTGATATGATGTAAGCTTGAATTGCAGCGTATTTTGCTCACTCCAATTCATAGCCTGGTAAGCACTATCCCCCAGCTGAGGCACGTATACTTGTCTTCCATCTACATTTATCATTTCGCCGGAATCATTACTGTGCCCCATTGGGCGTACAATATTTCTACCATATAAGTATCCCTGATCAGAAGTTCTTCGGCCGGAAAAGAAAAACCTTAATTTATCGTCAAACAGTGGAACAGGTCCGCTTACATTTCCCTGCACATCATAAATATGAGCAGGGGAAATAGAGCCGATATTTTGATAATCTTCGGTATTTGATGTCAGGTAATCTCCCGTGTAAGTAGAAATATTGCCTTCGTAATCTTCGCCTCCATCCTTAGTAACAATATTAACCACCCCCGACTGAGCTTGCCCGTATTCTGCATTAAAAGTGCCACTTATAACTTCCACTTCCTGGATGGCATTATTTTCTACCTGATATGCAAAGGAGTTGTCAAAAGCATCATTGATAGGAACTCCGTCTACTAAATAGGCAACTTCACCTAACCGTCCACCACGAAAATGTCCATTTACCACCCCTGCCTGGAGATTTACTACATCAGAAAAATTTTCTACCGGCATCATCTCTAATTCCTTGTGTGAAATGGATGCACTTGAAGATGTAAGGTCTCTGCGGACAATAGGACGTTCTGCAATTACAATCATTTCTCCACCACCCAGGACAGTTTCGGATAGTGAAAAATCAATTGTTGTAGTTTGGCCAATCGTCACACGAACATTTTGAACAATATTGGTCTGAAATCCTAAAAATGAAGCCTGTAATTCATAAGTGTCCGGGGTTACATTTAAAATGGTATAATATCCTTCAACGTCAGTTACCGCCCCTTTTTGGGTTCCCACAATTGAAACATTCACCCCAGGTAATGGTTCACCTGAACTTTCCTCTACTACTCTGCCAGCAATTTTCCCGGTGGAATTTGCAAATGCTATAGTGCTTACCAGTAATTGACCAATTATGCTCAAGAAAACAATTGTAGCAATATTGTGACGCATACATTTATTTTTTGTTATTAAAGAAGCTCCGGGCTATCAACCCGGAACTAATGATATACTAATGGTCGGTTTTAATCCTTCCTTATTTAATCAATGTCATCTTTTTCACTTCTGAAAAGTTACTTGTATCTAAACGATACAGGTAAATGCCACTTGGGAGGTTTAAAGCATCAAACTCGAAAGAATGTGCTCCACTGCTCAATTTAGCGTTACTTAACAGCTGTGAAACTTTCTGGCCAAGCATATTATATACTTCCAGGCTAACTACATCAGATGCCGGTAATTCGAATGAAATCCTTGTAGTTGGGTTGAATGGATTTGGATAATTTTGATTCAAATGAATCTTTGAAGGTGTCTCAGATTTACCTTCTTCAATAGAGACAGTGGGGCCGCTACCAATTTCTAATCCACTCAAATTAACTATTTGAACATCATCCCAGAAAGTTACTCCTTCGAAACCATGCCAGTAGCGAAGACGAAGCTCCATGCCTGCCGCATCTTCCGCCGGGTATACTACAAAGGCGTACTGGGTCCATCCACTGCTTTCCACGCGCTCAGCCAGGGGAATTACATTCGGGTTATAATCCCCATTTAACCGGATATCAAGTCCACCGATTTCATTGTAACCGGCTGCCCCTGATTCCATGCTGCTATACCACAGGGCGGTCATCCCGATGTTGTTCTCCCCCACTCCGATACTATCGGAATCAGGTACATCTTCATGCTTCACCCAAAAACTTACCAGTACCGGCTCGCCCTCTGCTACAGGAACACGGTCGCTGATTGCCACCGCTTCCGGTGCTGCAGGATCTAATTCTTCTATGCGAAGGCTATAATCTCCGCTGTGGGCATCCTCATCGGTCCGGCTCATCATGAACTGCCACGATTCCGGCCAGCCTTCTAATCCCAAACTAAAATCAGGGACGTAATTGTACCAGGTATCGCCCATATCCAGGTTGGCATTAAACCAATCTCCGGTCCAGCCTTCAGCGCCTTCGGCGGCCCGCAGAAAAATGTCATCCATGTACACCGTACCTGTTGCATCGGCTCCCTTGCGGAAGGTGATGCTTACGCTGGTGGCAGCTTGTTCGCTCGGAAGAGTAATAGCTCCCAGCGATTCGCTGCTTAATTCCACCCAGCCATCCGAGTCGGCAGCATCCTGCGGAACATCCAATACCACCGGATCCCCCAGCACATCATTGCCTTCTGAATCTTTGAATTCATATACCAGCTGGAATTTCTCCGCATCGCTGGCCGGGGAGGTATTTACTCCTTCCACATATACCCAGCCTCCAATAATCAACTCTGGATTATCGCCTGCCGGAATACCCGGAACCCAATTGCGTACCGCTTCTGCCTGTGTCCACGCAGAGGCCTCACTGCCACTGAGTTTTAAACTATAGTTCGGCGTTCGGCTTTGCTCGGTGCTCCACTCCGCTCCATCTCCTTCCGGTGACCAGTAAGCCGGTACATCCGTCTCAAATCCACCGTTACTCAAAAGAGCATCAAGATCATTTATTACATCAGAAGCAGAAGCAATAAATACATCATCCCAGAAAGTTACTCCTTCGAAACCATGCCAGTAGCGAAGACGAAGCTCCATGCCTGCCGCATCTTCCGCCGGGTATACTACAAAGGCGTACTGGGTCCATCCACTGCTTTCCACGCGCTCAGCCAGGGGAATTACATTCGGGTTATAATCCCCATTTAACCGGATATCAAGTCCACCGATTTCATTGTAACCGGCTGCCCCTGATTCCATGCTGCTATACCACAGGGCGGTCATCCCGATGTTGTTCTCCCCCACTCCGATACTATCGGAATCAGGTACATCTTCATGCTTCACCCAAAAACTTACCAGTACCGGCTCGCCCTCTGCTACAGGAACACGGTCGCTGATTGCCACCGCTTCCGGTGCTGCAGGATCTAATTCTTCTATGCGAAGGCTATAATCTCCGCTGTGGGCATCCTCATCGGTCCGGCTCATCATGAACTGCCACGATTCCGGCCAGCCTTCTAATCCCAAACTAAAATCAGGGACGTAATTGTACCAGGTATCGCCCATATCCAGGTTGGCATTAAACCAATCTCCGGTCCAGCCTTCAGCGCCTTCGGCGGCCCGCAGAAAAATGTCATCCATGTACACCGTACCTGTTGCATCGGCTCCCTTGCGGAAGGTGATGCTTACGCTGGTGGCAGCTTGTTCGCTCGGAAGAGTAATAGCTCCCAGCGATTCGCTGCTTAATTCCACCCAGCCATCCGAGTCGGCAGCATCCTGCGGAACATCCAATACCACCGGATCCCCCAGCACATCATTGCCTTCTGAATCTTTGAATTCATATACCAGCTGGAATTTCTCCGCATCGCTGGCCGGGGAGGTATTTACTCCTTCCACATATACCCAGCCTCCAATAATCAACTCTGGATTATCGCCTGCCGGAATACCCGGAACCCAATTGCGTACCGCTTCTGCCTGTGTCCACGCAGAGGCCTCACTGCCACTGAGTTTTAAACTATAGTTCGGCGTTCGGCTTTGCTCGGTGCTCCACTCCGCTCCATCTCCTTCCGGTGCCCAGTATGCCGGTGCATCTGTCTCAAATCCACCGTTACCAAGCAGGTTAATGCTTTCATTGTTTGTAGTTTGAGCAAATGTATTTGTACCGCTAAATAAAGCGAGAATCAAAAACATGCTAAAACAAGATATTGTATAAGTTTTCATATGTTACTTTTTCTTTTTAGTGTTGAACTTCCGCAAAATATTCTCCTACTATATTTTGCTGAAAGCGTTTCCATGCATTCAAAAAAATTATGTCGATTCTCTAATCACCAATTGCGTGGGAATCTTCAGCATATGATTACTGCGTTCATATTTAGTATCATTTTTAAAATCATCTTCTAAAAGTTGCGCCAAATGCTGCAGTGCCAATTCTCCAATTTGTTCTTTAAATACCCGTACAGTAGTGAGTTGTGGAGATGAAAATTTGGCGCCCTCTACATCATCAAATCCTATGACAGCGACTTCCTCCGGTATTTTTATTTTTTTCTGCTCTGCGTACTTCATAAGGCCTAAAGCCATGGCGTCATTTGCACAAAAAACCGCTGTAGGTTTTTCTCCAGATGTGAAAACTTTTCCTGCTAAGTCATAGCCGGTTTGAAGCGTTGGAAACTGATCTTCACCTATAAAAATTAAGTGGCTTGTATCTTTGTATCCCGCTTTCAGCATAGAGAGTTGGTAGCCTTCAAGCCGTGCTGATATACTGGGGTGACTGAGATCTGCTCCTATAAAAGCTATTTCAGAATGTCCTTTTTCGATTAAGTATCGAACCGCTTCGATCCCGGCATTTAAATTATCAACCGTTATGCAGGGGTAAGATTTATATTGATAATCTACCAATACAAAAGGAATGCCGGAGTCTTCAACTTCCATCAGCAAATCCTGATTAACCTTTCCGGCAATGATAATCCCATCCACATTTCTTTCTTTCAGCAGCCGGGGGGTATCCATTCCTTTCTGGTAATCATCGGTTACTGTAGCAAGAAGTACATAAAAATTATGATTCTTGCTTTCGAATTCAGTACCCAGGAAAATGCGTGTATAGAAGGGCTCACTAAGGGTGAAATGCGATTCCCGCAAAATAAAACCAATGTTATTTGTACGGTTGGATGCTAAATTTCTTGCTGAAGTTGAGGGAACATACTCCAGTTCACGAATCGAACTTAAAATATCTTTTCTTTTTTCATCACTCACATACCCTTTTCCATTAACCACCATTGATACTGTGGACATGGACGCATTGGCATGCGAGGCTACATCTTTAATCGTTACTTTCTTTTTAGATTTCGTATTACTCAAAGGTCAATAAAATTATTTTTGATTTATCGAAGCGCTTCTATAAGTTTCTGGAAATTAGGGCAAAAGTCAAAAAATATTTTTCGCATGATTAAAAGTTTTCTAAATGAGTAATAAAATTAGGATTGGCATCATTGGTTTTGGCGGATTTGGAAATTTTATTTACGATGCTCTCTCTCACTCAGAGTTCTTTGAGGTAATTTGTGTAGCTGATAAATTTAAAAATTCAGCAGAAATTCCCGGCGATATTACATTTCTGAAAAACTGGAATGATTTACTCCAATTAGAAGAAGTTGATGCCGTTATCATTTCAACCCCTCCGGTTTCACATGCTGAAATTACCCTTGCAAGTTTAAAAGCAGGAAAACATGTACTTACAGAAAAGCCGCTCGCAATCTCTGCCAAATTGTGTAAAGAAATCAAGAAGGCTGCATCTGAATTCAATGGAATAGTTATGGTCGATTTTCTTCAGCGGTTCAACCCTCTCCTGGAAATTTTACATGCTTTTCACAGCGAAAATTTATTTGGATCTCTAGAACGATTTTATGTTGAAAATTATGCACAAGATGAGACCCTTCCTCCCTCTCATTGGTTTTGGGATAAAAAGGTTTCAGGCGGTATTTTAATAGAGCACGCGGTTCATTTCATCGACATCGTACATTGGTTTCAGGCCGGAGAAATCGAACATATCTCGGGTTTTTCAGACCAAAGAAATACTACTCAAACAGACCGAATGTCTGCCACAGTACAGTATAAAAATGGGCTATTGGCTTCTCATTATCATTCATTTACCCGTCCCGATATTTTTGAACGTACTAACATGCGGTTTGTATTTAATACCGCCCAATTTGAGCTGGATGGCTGGATTCCCGAATCGGGAAACTTTATAATACTGGGGAATAAAATGATCGAAGAAGAATTACAAAAACTGCCTAATATCAGGTTCACCGCCAGGAAACCTGTAAACGCCAAGAAAGTAAGAGGAGAGTTGTTTGATTATACTCACCTCATTGAAGGGTCCTTTGCTTCATCTCAATCTAAAAAAGAATTGTATGCTTTGGCCTTACAAAAGATTCTTCAGGATTTTTACCAAAAAGTGAAGGATCAAAATCATCAAACACGGGTTACGCTCGATGATGCAATAAAGGCAGTTTATGTGGCTGAAGAAGCCACTCAAAATTCAAGTTCTTAGGGCAGATGATTTTCAATCTGCTTATAATTATCGTTTTTAAATAATCGGAGTGTGATGGCAAGTATAGAGTTGAAAAATGTGACTAAAAGATTTGGTGTGAATACCGTAGTTAACGATGTAAGTATATCCGTTCTGAATGGGGAATTTTTGGCTTTAGTTGGTCCCTCAGGTTGTGGAAAATCAACCTTGCTACGGATGATTTCAGGACTTGAAACTATTGATGAGGGCACCATTATTATTGATCAGGTGGAAGTGAATGAAACGCCGCCTAAAAACCGGAATATTGCGATGGTTTTTCAGAATTATGCGCTTTACCCGCATATGAGTGTATATGATAATCTTGCTTTCGGATTAAAAATGAAGAAAGTAAAAAAGGATGAAATTGATAAATTGGTTAAAAACACAGCCGAACTTTTAGATATCTCTGAACTACTGGAACGGAAGCCTAAGCAGCTTTCCGGCGGACAGAAACAGCGGATTGCCGTAGGCCGGGCAATTGTCAGAAATCCAAAAGCATTTTTATTTGATGAACCACTTAGTAACCTGGATGCTAAACTGAGGGTTAAGATGCGTACCGACCTGCTAAAACTGCACAAAAAGCAGAAGGCTACCAGCATCTATGTAACCCATGATCAGGTTGAAGCCATGACCATGGCTGATCGAATAGCAATTATCGATAAAGGGGTTATTCAGCAGATTGATACTCCAATAAGAGTGTATTCCCATCCGAATAATTTGTTTGTAGCAAGCTTTATTGGCAGTCCGTCAATGAATTTCCTAAAGGGAAAGATTAGTGTTAAAAACTCTAAGCCGGTATTCACAAGTAAATCAGGACTTACTTCATTTAACCTTCCCCTGAATTTGGTCAATGAAATATCAGATGAATATTTTGATAATATAACGTTAGGTATCAGGCCTGAAGACATCACCCTCAAATTTAATGAATCAGACATCCCTATGAATCCCACCTCAATAGAATTAATAGAACATATGGGAGATGTTTCTCTTTTACATATTTCGCCCGAAGCCAATAAAGAATGGAAAGTAAAAATCCCCCCTACTGAATCACTCCAAATAGAGCAAAAGATTAGTATCTACTTAAAACCTGACAAAATTCAGTTGTTTGATGGAATAACAGAACAGAATCTTTTGAATTAGTGATACCTGCGCACATCCATTGTGAGTGTTTCTTTGATCGATGTGGAAGGACTGCATTGGGATGATTTATGATTTCCTGGGCTTTTCCAAACAGTGATCAACAAGTTCTTCTATTATTGCAGTGCCTACACACATAACCGTGTCAGCACCACCCCAATAAATTTTAACACTGCCGTCTTCTTCGGGAACCGCTCCACAGGTGAATACTACATTATGCACATAACCGGTGCGCTCGTAAGCTTCTTCCGGGTGAAGTATCCATTCATCACCAACGGCAATTATGGCAGAAGGGTCTTCAAGTTTATGTAATGCCACACCTAATCTGTACACACAACCATCCATGGTAGGAAATACCCCGTGATAAATATTTAACCAGCCACGTGGTGTTTTAATCGGCGGTGCCCCGGGACCAATTTTCATTTCATCCCAATGATATTGAACAGGTTTCATAATCAACCTGGATTCGCCCCAATATTTCAGATCCGGGGAATAAGAAATCCAGATCGCCCAAGGGGATATTTCGGAGTGAGGACGATCGAGGCGCGCATATAAACCGTCAAATTTCTCAGGAAAGATTACAATGTTACGATAATCTGCTTCCGTAATAAGAGAAAAACGTTCTACAGATTTAAAATCTTTTGTTTTCGCCAGGCCTATCCGTACACCATGCCGAGAGTATGCACTATAGGTGATCAGGTATTCACCATCTATAAAAGTAATTCGCGGATCTTCCACGCCATATTCTTCATACTCTTTAAATATCCCTTCAGAAGCCGGTGTCATGAATGGCTTTTCATCCACTTCAAAATTAAAACCGTTCTCACTTTCGGCTTTTCCCAGGATGCTTCTTCCATTGTGCTTGTGAGATCGGAAAATCATGATGTAACGGTCGTTGTGTTTTACAACACCTGCATTATGAACAGTTGCCACCTGATAAGGCACATCATCCTTAGTAAGGATTGGGTTATTATGATATCTTTTAATTAGCATATTCTCGATAAGGTCTGTGATTTCAAAAAAACTAGCATTCATGATACCATTATTTTTATGAAATAGTCCGATGGGTCGTTATGGGGGCTCGCTCTATATTTCATGTGGCGGAAGATCATGGTCCTGCAGGGCTAGCAAATCTTATACCGAGACACGGTTTATATGTCAACGATGAAGTTTATGTTTATTTTGGAAAGGAATAGACACTCTCTCTTATTTTTAAATGGCTGAAAGGATATAAACTGCTTCCTGGTATGTTACGGAAGAAGAAGCGAATGCTTTAATTACAGCAGCAGAGCAAATCATAATAAAAATAAAGTCGAAATGTAAGTTTCCTGGATGTTGGCACTGCGAATGGAAATCAGCGGTTAAAGACAATTGGGATTTTTTGGTTGATCATTGCGAACATCCAGCCCTTGGCGAACCAACCCATCCTTGTTCCTTCCCTAACGTGCAAGCACGCCAAGGAAGGAGACGCCTGTAAGAGTTTTTCAGTTTCCATCTATTTTTTCTCACAAAGAACAATCATAAAGCCCAAGTTGCCCTCATTACTAAATTTCTCACCAAAGCGTTCTCTTTCCTTGCGGCGGTGCTAAGGTTTGAGAACTTTTTCAGGCGCGCCGAAGGCCTGTCCCTTTGGGAGAAAGAGACAGAGATAGTGTTCTGTTGGGTGGGGCAGCAAAGTTGATTTACAAAAATATTCAGAGCAAATCCATACTACCAGCCCCTGGCGAACCAACCCATCCTTGTTCCTTCCCTAACGTGCAAGCACGCCAAGGAAGGAGACGCCTGTAAGAGTTTTTCAGTTTCCATCTATTTTTTCCCATAAAGAACAATCATAAGGCTCAAATTACCTTCACTGCCAAACTTCTGGCCAAGGCGTCCTCTTTCCTTGCGGCGGTGCTAATGTTTGGGAACTTTTTCAGACGTGCCGGAGGCCTGTCCCTTTGGGAGAAAGAGACAGAGATAGGGTTCTGTTGGGATGGGGCAGCAAAGTTGATTTACAAAAATATTCAGAGTAAATCCATACTACCAGCCTCTGTGGAGTTGCTACATTTTAGTAGACACCAAGTTAAGGTATATTGTGGCAGATAAA
>JBBDNN010000074.1:0-73416 GCA_040877545.1 Balneolaceae bacterium | reverse complement strand
TAAAGTGCTGCACTGAAAGTGCAGGGTTTTAAACCCTCGGCTGGGACCAATAAAGGCATGTTCTTTTGTTTGAATAAACGAATTCCCGCACTAAATCCTATCCAAAATCTATAATCGCGGCCTTTTGCAGAAGGAGACCAGATACTATACCAGTTATAATCAGCTGCTTCGGGTACACGAGTTACCTGCATATTCAGACTTGGTCCGGCATACAATGACAATCCATTCCCAAAGCGTTTCCCGATATGGTATTTATAGGAATAAATAAGATTAGTTCGTCTGTTCCATTCTTCTTCAAAATGATGGAGCATGCTAAATTCCTGGTTAACATACATTGTCTTACTCACCAGATTAGGGAATGATTCCTGTATATTTTTCTCCAGGCCAACTGCTAGCCCTACACGGTATACATTCCTGTCAAGGAGGGTGTTATATCCTAATATTGCCAAATTATAAACCCGGTAAGTGCCCAGATTGATACCTACATCTGTAAAACCGCCATCTGAAAATCGTACATCAATATTTTTTCGGCCATTCCCATATAAACTAATTAAACCAACAGGAACACCTTCAAACTCTTGGGCCAAATTTATTAAGCCTATTTGCAATCCGGTGGCTTTACGTGAAAGGTTTAATAAGCCTGCAAATTGCATTCCTTGCAATTCATTAGCAATATTTGCCCCACCAGAAATGGCGAGTCCTTCTAAACTCTGTGCATAATTTAATCCACCAGCTATTAATAATCCGCTTGCCTCGTTATTTGCAAAATTTAATCCACCTGCTGCCATTAAACCTTCAATATTACCAATTGCAATATTTGCCCCGCCGGAAGCTTGCAGGCCTGAGAGATCAGAACCTGCAAAGTTTAAAACCCCAGCTGCCTGTAACCCTTCTACATCTCTTTTTGCAATATTGGCAATTCCGGCTGCCTGTAGGCCTGAAATATCCCCAAGAGTAGTATTTAAAACCCCAGCACCTTGTAATCCTTCGATATCTTTTCGGCCTATATTTCCTATACCGGCAAACTGTAATCCACTGGAAGTAGCATTTGCGAGATTAAACAAACCTGCCCCTTGTATTCCTTCCAGATCCTCACCCGAAATGTTGGCTACACCGGCTATCTGAATTCCCGACATATCATTATTTGAAAGGTTTGTAAGTCCGGCAATATTCACACCGGCCATATTACCGCCGGTTATATTAGCACCACCAACGATCTGAAATCCATGGGCATAATGCTTGGTGTAGTTCACTAGTCCACCAAATTCAAAACCATCAATCGCTCCATGATAACCCCCTACAATGTTAATCGAGTATCTGGCTGAATAATTTGGAGCGTCAATACCATTGGTGCTAAGAGGAGGGAAGAGGGTGATTCGCCATTTTCTGTATTTTAATTCTTCTTCAGAATCTTGGGCCAACAGGTGTTGAGGTAACAGAAGTGAGCATGTAATTAAGAAAAGGAGCAGTAAATTGTAAGGTCTCATACGAAATGAATTGAATATAAATTTCGGCACCTTACGGAGGGAGACGGAAAAAGTTTTAACTGGATTTAATCCTTACCAATAACAAAAACAGAATTATTGTTATTTAATATTCCAGATAGAATTGAAAGGCTAAATTTTCACTGTTTTCTAAATAATAGCCGGTTTCAAATTTTTAAATTGCTCATCAAGTGTTTCATTCCAGTAATGAACATCCTCAATTTTTCGGAGCAGGTTTTCATATTCATCCTCAAGGATTACACTTTCTATAGTGTCGCCTTGTACAATAGAATCTACTACTTCCTGATCTACCTCATTTTGCACTTCTCCGAAAACTGCATGCTTGCCATCGAGCCAGGGAGTTGCTGTATGGGTAATAAAGAATTGACTACCGTTGGTATTTGGGCCGGCATTAGCCATGGAAAGCTTGCCTGATTTATCATGAACCAGTTCATCGTGAAATTCATCTTCGAAACTGTATCCAGGTCCCCCGCGGCCATCTCCTTGTGGGCAGCCTCCCTGAACCATGAAGTCATTGATTACGCGGTGAAAATTAAGGCCATCGAAATAACCACGTGAAGCCAGATTTATAAAATTAGCCACTGTTTTAGGAGCCTTATCATCAAATAATGATATATTGATTTTTCCTTTAGAGGTATGAAAACATGCTTTTATACTCATTTTGATAAATAATTAGATTGAAAAGGAGAGAAATAGAAAGTTGGAATCTAAGCCTGGATTCTCAGACCCTGTTTGTGCATTAGATATATGATGAAATTTATATCCGAAAGTCAAAACATTCTTATCGGCAATTTTAAGCCGTGTTCCTATGGTTACATCAAAAGTAAAGTTTAGTTTGCGGGCTAAATCTGTGGGAAATAATTGGTCCATATAAATAGCACCACCCGAAGCTTGCACAAAAGGGAAAAAGTTGTTTGAAAGCGGCTTTATTAAATAAAATCCGATTGGAGAAATACCGAATCCTGTACCTTCGCTTCGTTTCCAGGCTTCGTCTCTTTTTGGATATTGATACTGCAGGTAAGGAATGATATCAGTAGAATAATATAAACGATTTCCATTCGGGTATTCTTTAAGCAACTTTTTCATGCCAATGCCGATGATGGTGGTTTGACTATCGGGAGTTTTGCCTAAAAAGCGAATGGAGTTAAAAGAATAACCACCCCACAAAGAAAAGATAAATTCAGAATCTATTTCGGAGTTTGTTTGATTGGTGTTTATCTGTGCGTGAATAGTGGAGGTAGAAGTAATTACTACGGCAACTATTACACTTAAAATTACTCTGTGGATGGCCAAATGAAAATGATTTACTTGGGTTTACTAATGCTTTCTTACATAAGATTGAATGGCAGAAGCTATCCAAATAATGAGCCATGCCCCTGCTAAATAATAATGGCTAACTATCATAAATATTGCAACAGTGATTAAATAAATAATATGATAAAAAATATCTGGGGCAGAAGTTTTCTCTGCCCTTTTCTTTAAGGAAGGCATAAAAAACGAAAGGAATTTACTAATGAAGAGTAATGCGGTATAAATCCAGAGTATTATTTCTAAAACCTGGTTAGTATACACTCCATATATGATCACAAGCAGAAGTACTGTTAGATCTAAATAGACGTCTTTAAGCCATGCCATAAATTATTCGGCTGCTTCAGAGACTGGTTCCAGCGAAACTACCTCTTTTGCATGCAATCCTTTCTCACCTTCATCAAGAACAAACTCAACCGATTCGCCTCTTCTAAGTTTTTTAAAACCATCAGATTGAATCTCTGAGTAATGAACAAATGCATCTTCACCTTTTTCAGTACTTATAAACCCATAACCTTTTGTGTTATGGAACCACTTTACAGTACCCGTTTGTTTCTCTTCCATTTTGCAATACCCGATTAACTTTAATGTTTAATAGCCAGATCCAATAAGCCCGGCGTAGCAATGAAAATACTTTTTGCAGATAATACAGTCAATAGTTGAGAATAATTGAGATATCACCTGATTTGGAAATCTTCGATCCAGACAGAAAAACTTGCATTCCTATTTTTTTGATTTATTTCGGAAGCAGAAATAAAATCAAAATTTGTCTCATTCGATAGATTAACAATCATTCCTTTTAGGTGAATGATATTCCCATTGCGGAGTGTTTTTACCTTTTCATCAATATCTGAAGTGGAGGGAATCAGATGCCATAAATCCGATTCGGCATATATTTTAGGGACTTCCAATGGTGGGCGGGTAAGGTCGAGTTCAAACTTTCGATTACCTAAGGAGAAATAAATGTGATCCAGATTTCGCTCATCAGATAGTTCATTCCACCCAATTAGAGCATCTACAGGCGAGTATTTTGAGAAATCATCAAAATAATATCTCTTTCTTTTGATTATTCTAACTTCGGCATTAATAAGTTTAGTAGGGGTAAGTGTTGCGCCTTTAAAAGTAAAAGGTTTTTGCCAGGTTAACCTGTTTAACTTTGGTTGTTCTTTTGCAGTTATTCCTGGGCCATGACTTTCAGGGAAATTTGTATAAATCAAATAACCTGATGCTAACAAAATAAAAACAGCTAAATATTTGATCATTTGGATGCTCCTTAATTAAATTATTTAATGACAAGAGTTAGAAGAGGGGGATATGTTACAAAATTATTAAAACTTTCTAATGCTTCATTTTGCCGATTTTCGCGCTTATTTCACCAATTAATATTTTCATAAATCCATTCACCTATTTTATTAGAAACTCTTGGGTGATAATCGCGTAGCAGGACCATGCGTTTTTTAAAATCACATCTTGAATGGACTACCTTCACAGTTGGCCTGCTTTTGTTAGCTTTAATGGATCCTTCCGGTACGGGTGTTTCTTTTTGTCTTTTTGATTTAGCGGGAATTGAATATTGTCCAGGGAAAGGACTTGGCCATTCTATTGCCTATACTTTCCGGGGAGACTTTGAGGCCGCTCTAAAGGTACATTTCGCCGGCCCATTTGCTGTACTGATTTTAAGCTCACGCATAATATTTTTATGGAACCAATTACTACATAAATCAAAAACATAATTAAAAGGAAAAACGAATGGCAAAAGTTATTGATCATTTACCAGAAATTGACGGTGATGAAGCACTCTACATTGGAAAAATGATCGCTGATTTATCTGATGAAGAAGCCTCAAAATTTGCAGTGGTATACAGGGCGAGGCGTAAAGATCCGCAAACTATTTTAATTACCTGCATTCTTGGTTTTTTTTTAATTGCTGGAATTCATCGGTTGCTATTAAATCAAATAGGAATGGGAATATTATACATCCTTACCGGTGGTCTTTGCCTGATTGGTACTATTGTAGATTTGGTTAATTACAAAGACATGGCATTTGAATACAACAGGGAAGTAGCCCAGGAAGTGAGAGTTTTGATTTAATACATACAGAGTGCAGAGGATAATAGTTACTCATTTTCTTCTGCATTTTGTGTTGCTTTTTGATATTTCAGAGAAATTGTATGCCAGCCAATTCCCACCAATAATAAGATAAGGCCTAAAATCCAGATGCCTGGTTCAATCCAAAAAGCCAGGAATAGACAACCTGATAAACCAAGAAAAGGAATCCAGCGAGAATAAAGCCGCTTCTCAACATCCAACATAAAAGCTGACAGGTTAGTAATGGCGTAGTAAATCAATACGGTGAAAGCGCTAAAGGTCCATGTAAAGCTAATATCTCCTGTTAACACGAGCGCTGCAATAATCAAACCTGTAACCCAAACTGAAGCAACCGGACTTTTACTTTGGGAATGAATCTTTGATAGAAATTTTGGCATATCCCGCCTTCGGGCCATGGCAAGTATCACTCTCGAAAGCCCCAGGATCAGATTCAACAATACGCCCAACATTGCAGTTATAGCTGCAATGGAGATCAATGTCCCAAGCCCGGGTATTGCCAACGTTTGTGCAACTATCATCAATGGAGCAATCTCGCCATCTGCAGTTTCTCCAAATGCGTCTGCTCCCATAACATGTATAGCTGTAAGTGAAACAGATAAATAAATAATTCCAACTAATATCATACTAACAATAATCGCTTTAGGAATAGTTTTAGCTGGATTAACTACTTCTTCACTGAGTGTAGCTATTCTGCCATAACCGGTGTAGGCAACAAACATTAAAGCGGCACCATATAAAATTGAATCGGTAGAAAAATCAATAAAGGAAGCTTTTATTGGCTTCACGGGAATTCCAGCTTCATAGAATCCGAAAAAGACTAAGGTGATTAAACCAAATAGTGTGAGCGAAACAATTAGTTTATTTGCGGTATTACTTCTTTTTATGCCTTTCGAAACAAGAGCTGTAATAATGATTAAAATAAAAAAAGCTGTGGCGATGAATATCCCGCCACTTACTTCAATGCCAAACAAATAATACAAATAGCCCACACATCCTAAAACAGCTGTTGCGGCGGAGGCTGATTTTGCAATGAGAAACATCCAGCCGGCTGAAAAACCCCAATAGGAACCTAATATTCTATTGCCGTACTCGTAGGTTCCGCCGCTATAAGGATATGCCGCGGCAAGCTGTGCACTGCTAAGCCCGTTAAAAGTGGCAAGTATACCAGCAACTACTATTGCGATAATAATTCCATTTCCGGCAATCTGTGTGGCAATGGCAATGCTCACAAATAATCCGGTTCCCAAAATAGAGCCAAGCCCCATTAATACAGCACCGGGTGTTTTAATTGATTTGCTAAGTTCGTCTTTCAAAGTTTTGGATTGTTAAAATCGGGTTGCTTTTTGCTCCATACATTAAAATCAACCGACCACGTACCGCCGCCTTTGAATAAGAGAAAAATACTTCCAAGAAGCATGGAGAAATCAGTTCGGGAAGCATGTGCCATTTCCCAGAATCCTTCTTCTAAACCTGTTGGGATTTTAGTAGTACTAATTGCTACCAACATGATTGCAATGAGTGGTAGCGCAGCAAAACGTGTTAAAAAACCAGCTAAAACCAACAGTCCGCAAATGATTTCAAAACCACCTACCGTATACCCCAAAAAATCGTGCATGGGCAAGCCTATGCTTTCAAAACGCCCGGCTCCGCGAATTTCAGGGTATAAGTATTTTTGAATACCTTCTGAGAGGAAAACAGCACCTACCATCAAGCGGATGAGAATAGTTGTTTTCTCGGGGTCAGTATGAAGTAATTTTTTTAACATGAGATATTTTGTTTTAGCAAAGTCGCTTCAACTTATTAGTTTTTAACTTGAAAAGAAGTAGTAAGCAAAAAAACATGTCCGATATCGCTATCTGTAAAAATATTTTTAGTACGATAACCAAGTGTTAATTCAAATTGCTGCTGATTCTGAAAAAGCCATCCTATTCCTATTTCTGCTCTATTTTCGCCTGAAAAAATAGTGCGGTTAAAAGACAACATCGCATCGTTAGAAAACACTAAGAAATTCTCGCCTGGATCGATGGTTTTACCATGCAACGGCAGGCGATGACTTATCAGATATCGAAACCTGTTGAGGTAGTTTGTATTTCTGAATCTTTGCTCGAGCCTTGCACGATGAGTAAACCTGTAATTTCCGATAAATGAATTAACACTGATTTGTTGAAGAAGACGTTGTTCATAAGCGTAACCGGGTTCCAATGGATCAACCCAGCGAGAGTAGAATCCCCCACCTAATTTTATGTTGGGTGAAATAGAATAAGAAGCTGAAAACTGTGGCTCTATATATTGTATGGCGGAACGATTATCAAAATCTTCTACCGAGTTAAACATTTCCAGCTTTATGCTATAATTCAGTTTATCAGTTCCACTCCACGAATACCCAACAATTGGCCGCCATATAAAATCTGTGTTTGATTGTGCTAAAGCCAAAGAAGGTAAAATCAGGAGTATTGCAAAAGGGTACCATTTCTTAATCATGGGATAAATAGTTTTGTACAGAGATAATTTTATAAATCAAAATTTTTGTCTCAGTTTACCTGACATTTAAACAGGCATATGTTTTGGCTTAGCATCTTTATATGCCGGCCGAGGTTTCAATCCAAATAATTCGAACATGTGCATGTCTTCATCCAGTTCATTATTTATTGTGGTGAGAAGTTTTTCTCCAGTGAAAATGGAATTGGCACCAGCCATAAAACAAAGTGCCTGCTCTTCAAAATTCATTTTTACACGTCCGGCTGATAGACGAACCATAGACTCCGGCATTAAAATTCGAGCGGTTGCTATCATTCTGGTCATTTCCCAGCTTGGCACTTTAGGTTGATTTTCCATCGGAGTACCCTTTACTGCAATCAATGCATTTACCGGAACCGACTCGGGATGTGTTTTTAATGTGGAAAGGGTATGAAGTAATCCAATACGATCCTCATGAGATTCTCCCATTCCAATGATTCCACCAGAGCAAACGGAAATATTATTATCCTGTACTTTTTTTATGGTATCAAGGCGATCATCATAAGACCGAGTTGTGATGATTTTCTTGTAGAAATCTTCGCTGCTGTCCAGGTTATGGTTATAGGCATACAATCCGGCTTCTTTTAATTTGGCGGCTTGCTCATTATTCAACATACCCAGAGTGGCACAAACTTCGAGTCCCATGTCCGCAATGTCTGACACTACATTTAATACCTGATCAAAATCTTTAGTTTTTCTGGCACTTCTCCATGCTGCTCCCATGCAAAATCGTGTGCTACCGGCATTTTTAGCTCTTTCGGCTGCTGCCAGTATCATTTCCTTCGGCATCATTTTTTCTGCCTTTACCTCAGTTTCATATCGCGCCGATTGCGGACAGTAAGCGCAATCTTCAGAGCAGCCACCGGTTTTGATAGACAATAGAGTACACACCTGAATTTCGCCCGTCTCATGGTATTGCCGGTGAATTGTAGCTGCTTGATAGATCAACTCCATTAGCGGAGTGTTATAAATTTCTGTGATTTCTTCTTCAGTCCAATCGGTACGGATTTCGGTCATTACAAGAGTATAAATGTGAAGTTATAGACTGGCAGAAATTAATAGGAATCATTTCAAAACCCAATTTAGAATGGAATATAATTCACAGTTTTAATTAGATATCATAACTCAAATATTTCCTATTTTGTTTGCTGTTCAGTTATGGCTGAATTCCTGCAATTTTGATTAAAATTTCATTATGCGAAACGTACTTATTTCGGGAAAAACCTCTTTCAAAATAGAAGTGCCATACAAACTTATTGAAACAGGAGAGGAGGGGAAAAAACCTCTCATTATTTATCTGCACGGATATAATCAAAATCTTTCCATTTTAGAAGAAAAAGCAGAGTCAATGCTGCAATTGAATGCTTATCATCTATTTATTCAAGGACCATATCCTATTTACGATATTACTCGACAGAAAAAAGTAGCGGAATGGGGAAGAGCATGGTATTTATATGATGGTGATCAGGATCAGTTTTTAAAATCAATGGAAATTAGTTCCGAATTTATTCAGGAGATTGTAGATAGTCTGGCGGAAGTAATTCAAATAAGCAGGCTCTGTATACTTGGATATTCAATGGGCGGTTATCTGGCGGCATATTTTGCCTTTTCTCGATACAAGCATGTAAATGACTTAATTGTTATTGGTGGAAGAATAAAAACAGAAGCGTTTACAGGAAAATTAGAGCAGGCAAAGCATTTAAATATTTTAGCTCTGCATGGTAAAAATGATACCAGTGTGTATCCAGAGCCACAGGAAAAAGCAGTTCAACTTTTAAAACAAGAAGGATTTAATGTGGATTACAAATTAATGAATGAAAAGCATGCACTTACACCAGCTTTTTTAAAGAAGTCCTTAAATTGGCTTAAATCTTTAGGGTATTATTGATATACATTCTATTATTTTTCTTTTCTAATGTTTGTTAATTTTTTTTAATTAAACTATTGCATAGGAGTACATAAATCATTACGCTATTGCTCACGATGCTATAATCTCAATTTGACTTAGGGGAAATGAATATACTTGTAATTGAAGACGATCCTTCAGTTCGAACATTAGTTAAAGCAGTTTTAGAGCATAATGGGAACACAGTTTCCACAGCTGAAAATGCTACCGATGGTGAGGAAATGGCGGAAGGGACAGAATTTGAGATGATAATATTAGATCTGGGTTTACCAGATGGTGATGGGTATGAGGTTTGTGAAAATCTACGAAACCATAACATTGAAACTCCGGTGCTAATACTTTCGGGAGAGCAAGAAACCAATGTTAAAGTAAAATGTCTAAAAGTTGGTGCCGATGATTATCTCACCAAGCCTTTTAATACCGAAGAATTAATTGCCCGGATGGATGCAATAAAACGCAGAACAGAAACGGGTGGAGATCAGCTGCTAAATTGCGGTGAGCTAAAAGTTAATTTGCTAAGAAGAGAATTTTCTGTGAATAATTCTAAAGTTCAGCTCACAAATAATGAATTTAATTTGTTGGTTTATTTTTTGAAAAACAGAAACCGCGTTATTACTCAGGAAGAACTTGCAGAGAAAGTTTGGGATATACATTTTGATACGCAAACTAATTATATAAATGTCTATATAAGCTACCTTCGAAAAAAGATTCGTGAGCATACAGAGTATGATTATATTGAAACAATCCGGAAAAAAGGATTTACTTTTAGGTGTAAATAATCGATATCCAGTATTTTTAAGACTTGCTCATATTTAATGTGCAAGACTTTTTTATTTTGACTCATGAGCAAAACTATTCATTCCTGTTTAATTGATTACCTGAGGGAGTTTACCACCGAAGCCAGATGGAGTAAAATCTGTGAGGTTGCAGAACAGCGAACAAGGCGTGTAACAGTTGTGGTTGAAGATATTTACCAGCCACACAATGCAAGTGCTGTTTTGAGAAGTTGTGATGGTTTTGGTATACAGGATGTGCATATCATTGAAAATAAAAACCAGTTTGAGGCATCAGCTCAGGTAACCATAGGTGCCGATCAATGGCTTTCTCTGCATCGGTATAATGATCCACAAAATAAAAATACAGCACGTTGTTTCAACAAACTTAAGGCAGATGGATACCAGGTTATAGCAACGACTCCTCACGAGAATGATTCTGACCTCAATGATTTTCCTATCGATAAAAAAGTAGCCCTTGTTTTTGGATCTGAATTGGATGGAATTAGTGAGAGGGCAAAAGAATTGGCTGATGGGTTTATAAAAATTCCAATGTCGGGATTTAGCGAAAGTTTTAATATTTCGGTTAGCGCTGCAATTTGCCTGTATAATTTTACGAGAAGGCTCCGTAGTTCTGAAATGGATTGGAAATTAACGGAAGATGAAATTGAAATTCTGAAGGTTGAATGGCTGAAAAAATCAATTAAAGCAGGGAATCAGTTAGAAAAATCATTTCTCGATAACCTAAATAAATCATCCTGATTTAATGCCGCAAATCAGAAAGAGAGATATACTTGGAAAATTCCAAACGGCACTACTGTTATGTCAATGTTGAAATATCGGCAGAAAACGATCGAGGTTTCGTTTCAACTATAGGCAGCCTTTGACCCGCTCCATCACCCGGCTCGTTTTTAAGGATGCCTTTGATGCCTGTTCCGGCTGAGCCGAAAGATGGAGCTATAGCCTCAAAATCCATCCTTCCGTTTCCCTGAAGCTCCGAAGATGTAGTAATGAAAGCCAGAAACGCGGTGATGGATGGTGTTTCTCCTAATCACCGTATTTCCTTTTTCGAAGGCAATGCCCAAACCATCTGGTGGTATTCTACCCGACAATGTACCATTGACACAACACTAGTCTAAAGCGTTTTTATTCGTTTCTGATATTTGCTTAAACATAGCATATTCTTCTGGAGAAGTATCCGCGAAAAGGTAGTAGATGGGATCAGCGGGTTTACCATTAATATGTACTTCGTAATGCAAGTGGGGCCCTTCGGAGAGTCCAGAGTCACCTGCCATAGCAATTTGTTGCCCACGTTCTACCTTTACACCATTCTTAATATTTTTTGGCAGCCCAGATAGATGTGCATACATGGTTTCGTAACCAAAACCATGATCTACAATAACAATAAGTCCCAGAGTACCTTTACGTCCAGCATACCGAATTTTCCCATTTCCGGTACTATATACCGGATCACCAACATCAGCACGAAAATCTACCCCATTGTGCCGCCTGTTATATTTTAAAATGGGATGATATCTCACACCATAGCCACTGAGTAATATTCCACTGGTTGGTTTTATGGCCGGGATATGGCTCATCTTCTCTTTATTGGCATTATATTGAGATTTTATTTCCTCAAAACTGAGTTTCTGAATACTTATTCTGCGCTCCAGGTTATCCACTTTTGAGGCAGTCCATTTCAAAAGATCTGCTGTAGACTCATCATACAGGTCAAACTCTGCATAAGGATCAGATCCACCAACCCCCGCTAATCGTTCCTCGTATGATATTTGATCCATTCCTAAAACAGAACGATAAACTTCATTATCACTTACTGCAATTTGGTTTATTTTTTCATCAAGGCTGATTAAAGCTTCTGTTGTTGACTCTAGTTGATTAAATAGCGCCTGATTCTCTGCTTTTAAAGCAAGTTCGGCTGGAGTTCCTACATTAGAGGCAAGAAGAATTATCCCGATACCTGTTAATACTACACCGGATAAAATCCATATAGAAAGGTTATAAACAACTTGTTCAATGCGATTGTACTCAATGGGTACAAACTCACAATTCGTTTCGTCGTAGTAATAGTGATTCTTTAATGACATAAACTAACCTGAATGAATAAACTTGCTTAAGATAATAACCTGAAGTTCACATTCAAATAGTAACTATATACTCTAATATTACTCCATATCCCCTTCAAAATATTCAATGGCTCTTTTTGGGGTAAGATCTTTTCCTTCCATTTTATCCCTAATACTCGACTGAATTCGATCCTGGAAAGCTTTTGCAGGATCATAACCGTAATGTTTTAACAGGTAATTCATGGCAATTACTTCCGCTATTACCGTAATATTTTTACCTGGCGTGATAGGTAAATGAATAAGAGGGATATCCACACCAAGCACATTCAATGAATCGCTGTTTAAGCCTGTACGCTCCACTTCGCGGGTTTCATCCCACAAGGTAAGTTCCAATACAACTTCTAATCGTTTTTGATAGCGAATGGAGCGTATTCCGAACATAGACATCACATCCACAATGCCAAGACCACGAATTTCCATGAAATGTTTGCTCATTTCAGTGGCAGAAGACATAAGAACATTATTTTTTTTGGTGAGCATAACCACATCATCGGCTACAAGGCGATGGCCACGTTCAACCAGGTCTAATGCTACTTCACTTTTACCAATACCCGATTTACCGGCTACTAAAATACCGATGCCATATACATCAACCATAGAACCATGAACCATTGTTTGAATGGCAAATTGGTCTTCCAGGAAATCCCGCAGAATGTACATAAAACGGGTTGTTTCCAGTTGCGTTGAATAGATGGGAATACCGGCTTCACTGGCAATTTCAAGTAAACCTTGAGGAAGTTCATTTGAATCAGTTAAAAATATTACCGGAATATCGAATTGGATAATTCTTCTGAAAGATTCTCTCTGATTTTCTTTTGAAAGATTTTCTAAAAATTGAGTTTCAGTATTACCAATTATTTGTATTCGCTGATAGGTAAAAAGTTTTATGTAACCGGCCAGTGCTAATCCGGGCCGGTGTAAATCTGCTTCAGTAACAAATCGATTTTCGCTGCAATCTTCCGAAGCACATGAAATAATATTCATATTTGCCCTTTCACGTAATTTCTTTACGAGGTAGGCTACAGAAATCTGCTCCTTACGGGGTATAGGTTCTTGCGGGGTGAATGGCATATGTTATTTATAGTTGGTTGCTTGCATTTTATCTTTATAGCGTTTTATCTGCCGGCTAATAGTTTCAACGGCATTATGCAGGGCTTGCTCGTAGGTACCTGCTGCTTCCTTAACAGTTATCACTTTTCGCGGTACTTTCACAATTAATTCTGCCTGCTGAGGATTTTCATTGGAGGGAGTAGGTTCCAGAATTATATCACACATTACAATTCGATCATAAAAATGCTCTAATTTTTGTACATAGTCTCTGCAATAATCCTGAAGATCTGTGCTGGCATCGAAATGGCGTGCTGTGAATGTAGTTTTCATAGTCTACTCCTTATTGTAGTGTTTTATGTTTTAGCTCTTGGATGGGCTTGTTCATATATATTTTTGAGTCTTTCCACACTGGTATGGGTATAAATTTGGGTGGCTGCAAGACTTGTATGCCCTAAAAATTCTTTAATAATTCGTATATCAGCTCCATTATTCAGCATGTGTGTCGCAAAACTGTGTCGCAAAACATGAGGGCTTTTCTGAGTTACTTCGCTCGTTTTCTTTAAATATTTTTCTACCATATACCGAACCGCCCTATCATACATACGTTGCCCGCCTGAAGCAATAAATAACGCTTTTCGGGCATCGCTATCTGTTCTTTTTCCATAAAGACCGGTTCTCTTTTTTCTAAATTCATCCAGCTTTAAGGCAACAGTTTTACCCAGTGGTACAATTCGCTGTTTATTTCCTTTCCCTGTTACTGTAATTTGATTTTGGCGAAGATCAACATCCGTTAAATTTAAGCTGGTTAATTCGCTAAGACGAATTCCAGTGGCATAAAAAAGTTCCAGGATAGTTCGGTCTTGTAATCCTTTTACCGATTCAATATTAACAGCATCCATCATACGTTCTATATCTTCCACAGTGGCTGTTTTAGGGAGTGTTTGTTCCTTTTTTGGAACAACCAGCAGATGAGCTGGATTTTTCTCTATATGACCACGTTTAAAACAATACTTAAAGAAAGAACGCAGTGCGGCAACTTTTCGTGCGATGGTACTTTTAGCCATTCCTTGTTCGGCAAGTTCACCCAGCCATAATCTTATTGTAAGGCGGGTAATAGTGGATACATTTACTTTTTCTGTAGAAATCTGATCAAGTTCGGCGGTAAATGTCAGGAAAGATTCCAGATCATTTTTATAGGATAGTATGGTATGTTCCGAAGCATTTCGTTCGATGTGCAGATACTTCATATATTTCTCAATCAATGCTTTCATGTAACTCTAATATGTCCATCAATCTGCAAAAAAGAAAACTATAATTCGTAAATATCAGATCAATTTTTTCTACAAGTATCTTCCTTTCCAGGAAGCTTTTTTTCCTGTGTAATAATCATAAAGCACCCGAATAGCTAAAGCCTGGAACCACAATACACCTATCGGATGCAGCAAGCTATAAAGAGGATTCCATTTGAATTGAAAATCTATGAGCAATCGTTGAAAAATAATTAAACCAACCGGTATAAATGAAAGATAGAGCAACTCCTTGGACCCCAACAAAGCGAGGGCAGCGATAGCAAAAGGCAATACAAATACGATCAGATGTAATAAACCAACAGTAATAAAATAGAGCGCATTATTCCCGAAACCGGCGAAGAAGTTTTTTCGAAAGCCTTGCCATAGCTGGGAATGAGATTGATACATCCTGCAGTTTACCGTTTCTACTCCCTGGAACATTTTTAATTTGCATTTATTTCGCTTCAGGTTTTTTCCAAGCTCTACATCTTCCAATACTTCATCCTTTACAGATTTATGGCCATTTATTTTTTTATAAGATGATCTGGTAAAGGCGATAAACTGTCCGCAAGCAGCGGCAAATTCGGGGGATGTCTGTTGTAAACGTTTAGGCAGCCACTTTGGATCTTGCTCCACGTATTTTGCAGGCAGAAGCGTGTACAGAGAATAATAAACCAGAGGAAGGACTGCCGCTTCCCAAAATGTACCGAAATGTTGTTTTGGCCACACAGTGATGGCATCATTTGAATCTAAAGCTTTAATTGTTTTAGAGACAGTATCTTCCTCCAGCCATACATCTGCATCTATAAAAATAAGATATTCGCCTTTTGCCTGCTCACTAAGCTGATGGCAAGCCCAGGGTTTCCCCAACCAGTCATCCGGTTTTGGCTTTCCATCCAGGTGATGGAGGTTTGCAATAATATCTGAAAATTCTTCGAGTATTATTGAAGTTCTGTCTGTAGAATTATCATCTAAAACTAATACTTCAAAACTTGGATAATTCTGCTTCAGGGCACTTGTTATACATCTATCTATAACGGATTCTTCATTTCGTGCTGGAATGCAAATGCTTACCAAGGGTAGTTTTCCTGCATCTGGTGAAATACCGACAGAACTTAAAGCCTCTAACCCGAACCAGTTCCAAAGGAGCATACAAGAAGTAAGCACCAGGTAAATGATAGAAATGTAAAGTAGAATTTCCATTACACGAAAGGTAGCAAACACTCAGTTGCCGTTCATTAGTCTTAACCGTTTATTTAGCCATGAATATTTCAACAGATTTGATAGATATCTCCCCGTCTGAAAATATATCCAGGGGTTATGAATGGTGGTATTTTGACGGATTGAGTACGAATGGCAGGTATGGATTCGTGATAATATTCTATCACTCTAACCCATTCTCTACCAGAAAAAAAGATTGGAGTTCTTTAAATATTCAAGCGGAAATAAATCCGGCTATAAGTATTTCTATTTATGACGAAGGCCGAACTATCTATTATGGGTTTCAGGAATTTGCCAGCGATTTCTTTTCCTGGAATGAAGAGCAAAAACTTTTAAAGATCGATCAGAATACGATGCATTTTTCACTGGTTGGTGATGAATTAGATTTTGAAATTAAACTGGATCAAAAATTGGATTCCGGCCATTCTATTTCTGGTATTATCAAAGGGAAGGGAGGAGTTATCAATAAAAAATTGATTGCTCAAAAAGATCAGGAAAAACATTTTTGGAATCTTATTCTGCCCAAAGCTGACTTGGATGTTAATGTGAATATTAAAGCAGGGAAGAGTTCAAGAGAATTTCAATTCTTCGGAACAGGCTACTTTGATCATAACACCGGCCTGGAACCAATGAAGAATGATTTTACAAACTGGTATTGGGGGAGATTTCACTTCAAAGATTCGATTTTAATTTACTATCTGATGAACCAACACAAAATGCCTCAATACGAAGCTTGGTTAATTGATAACAAAGGCCAAAAAGTACTGGAAAAGTTTGAAGACATCACGCCCACTTACTACTCAAGAAATTGGCTGGGATTAAAATCTGCCCGGAAAATTGTACTGAAATCTTCCCCTACAGAAATTACCATTCAAACACACTCGTTGATTGACAACGGCCCTTTTTACCAGCGTTTTTTAGGTGATGCTGTTATGAATAGAAATGATATAGTTCAGGCGGCACAGGGTCTGGCGGAATATCTGCATCCGAAAAAAATACATGCAAAAAAATTTTGGCCGCTGGTCCACATGCGTTTACGATATATGAATGAAAAACCACACTGGGTTCAAAAATCAAAAATTTTATATCCGTGGACTTGGTGATCACAGATTTGTAATCTCTTCTTTGGTTGTTGTAATCAGGGAGTGAATATCTTCTTCAAATAGCCGTGTTAATTCCTGTTTTGCCACCTTCTTGCTATGCGTAACAGGCTTCCCAATAGTTACATGTAATTCAGGGTTACTACCTCTGAGCGTGTGCATATAGAGGACAACCGGTACAAAATCCACCTCTGTTGAATTTACATAAAGCCATGCTAATCCAGCTTTAAAATCAGGTTTTTTATCCGAGGCGTGAGTTATTTTACCCTCAGGATATATATAAAGGCTATAATCCTGTTTGAGTGAATTAACAGCATAGCGAAGAGATTGAATAGTTGTCCGTGGATTTTCAAGATTGACAGAAAAAGCACCAAGTTTTCGAAAGAAGGGGTATTTTCGCATTTGTTTTTCTTCCATCATGGCCCGGGCTTTTTGATGGAAAACTTTGTGATTCAGGTAAAGTGGAATTAATCCATCCCACCATGAATTGTGATTTAGAAAATACACTGTTCTGGATTTTTTAGAAGGCTGGTAATCCCGATTTATATGTATTTGCTTAAATCGCAATTTCAATAGAAAGCGTGTAAACCAATAAAAAAACCAGGTAATAAAACGAGATTTTCTGGCTGGGATAAAGTCCAATGGATTCTTTCTGGTGATAATAAAGTTAAGCTGGTTATCTTCCAATTATGAAAAAGCAACCAAATAAATCTACCATTGCTGTTACAGATTACCGCATTGAAAAATATACGGACGCAATGACCTCTCCTGAATCTCTGGTTTTGCAAGAAGTAGTGAAGTCCTCCATAAAAGAACTGGATTTTATTGATATGTTAAGCGGGAATGGAGTGGGGCAGTTGCTTAAAATTCTCATTAAAACAAGTGGTGCCAGGAGAATTCTGGAAATTGGAACATTCACCGGCTATTCAGCTTTAGCGATGGCTGAAGCTCTGCCAAAGAATGGTAAGGTTATCACATTGGAAATGAATGTCAGGTATCAGGAAATAGCTTCATATCACTTCGATAAGTTTGATGATCATCATAAGATCACAATGCTGAAAGGGGATGCCCGTGAGTTATTAGGTACTGTGAAAGAAGATTTCGATCTGGTTTTTCTGGATGCTGATAAAGTCAGCTATCCAATGTACTTTGAACAAGTGCTGCCACTTTTGAAATCCGGTGGACTATTAGTTGCTGATAATACTTTGTGGAGCGGAACCGTATTAGAACCGGAGGCCCCGAAAGCCAAAGCTATTGATGAATTTAATAAGTTAGTGGCTGCGGATAATAGGGTAGAGCAAATATTACTTCCAGTGCGGGACGGTATCACTTTAATTCGCAAAAAGGAAAAAATAAAGAATAAATGAAATGTTTCGTTATTTCAAAAAAGAGGTTCGTATGACACAGTTAATCCAGTTTTCAACATATCTACTTAACCTAATCTTCATGCTTTCAGCCTGTTCTGCTATTTCTGATGATACTGTAACCGTTAATGATGTAGTAGAGATTGAATCAGGACATTATGCTGCTTATCCCGATAGTGGAGTTGTTCAAAAACTAATTACTTCACCTACAGAGTTTAAATCAGAGTGGGAAAAGATATTTGAAAGTCGCCAGCCAACACCTGAATTACCAAATGTGGATTTCGAAAACAGAAGGGTGGTATTGCTGTTGATGGAAGGTAAACCAAATGGTGGATATTCTATCGATGATGTACAACTAAAGGAAAATGCTGACCTGCGGACAATTTCCTATACCGAATTTGGGCCGGGAAACAACTGTTTTACCACTCAGGCTTTAACCCGTCCTTTTTATTTTGCTTCTATTCCAAAGTCCGATAAAGAAATAGAATTTAAGAAACAGGTTGATGTTGTTGATTGTAATGAATAATCACTCTTGTGGAGCATAGCAGCCAAGCTTTCTCTGAAAATCACATCTCACTCGAGTAAGGATAAGTTATTATGGCACTTAATAAAATGCTTATAGTTGGCAAAGTTTGGCCGGAGCCTAAATCTTCAGCTGCCGGTTCTCGAATGATGCAGTTAATTGAAGCATTTCAAGCCCGCGATTATCAAATAACGTTTGCCTCAGCAGCCTCCGTAAATGATTTTATGGCTGATTTGGAAGATCTTGGAATAGAGACGGTTCTCATTGAACTCAATAATTCATCTTTTGATACATTCATCTTAAAGCTGAATCCACAATTGGTTTTATTTGATAGATTTATGACCGAAGAACAATTTGGGTGGAGAGTAGCTGAAACTTGCCCACAGGCGCTTCGAATTTTAGATACTGAAGATCTGCATTGTCTAAGAGCCGGTAGAGAGCAAGCCTGGAAGGAGGACAGAGAATTTCGGGATTCCGACTTAGTTTCAGATATAGCTAAACGTGAAATAGCGAGTATCTGGCGATGTGATTTGTCACTCATTATTTCTGAAACTGAAATGGATTTGCTAAAAATATTCTTCAAAGTTGAGGCGGATCTTTTACTCCATCTCCCATTTATGCTAATTAACTTGAAGGAACAGGAAATAGAAAATTGGCCTGATTTTAAATCTCGCGAGCACTTTATTTCAATCGGAAACTTTCTGCATGAGCCTAATTGGAATGCGGTATTATATCTGAAGGAAGAAATTTGGCCGTTGATCAGGAAAGAACTTCCAAATTCAGAACTTCATATATATGGAGCTTATTCTTCACAAAAAGTAGAACAACTTCACAACCCAAAAGAGGGTTTCCTGGTAAAAGGCAGGGCAGTGGATTCAAAAGAAGTAGTTGGAAATGCAAAGATTTTATTGGCCCCGCTAAGGTTTGGAGCCGGACTCAAAGGTAAACTTATAGAAGCTATGCAATGTGGGACGCCCAGTGTAACAACACCTATTGGGGCGGAATCGGTGAATGGAGAGCTTCCATGGCCGGGAACAATTGCAGATGACCCTAAGGGAATTGCCGAATCAGCAGTTAATCTTTACCGGGATCAACAAGTTTGGGAGTGTTCACAGAAGAATGGAATTCGGGTCATTAATGAGAGATATTCAAAAAAAGAGTTGGAAGAGAGGTTGCTGAATGCCATTTCAAAACTTCAGAAGAATTTAGAATCACATCGTCAAAATAACTTCACCGGGCAAATGCTCCACCATCACTCCATGGCAGGCACCAAGTATATGAGTAAGTGGATAGAGGCTAAAAACAGGATCACATATTAGTAGGATTGAGGGATTTCGCAGATTTCTACATGGTAATAGTATCAAATATATTAAATCCCATTACTCCTTAAATTCCACAAATATGTGATCTCAATATAACTCATATTCCAGCAAGCGGGCATCAATGGTTGAATTATAAAACTCGATACGTTGATTTGTGCGAAGACCGATTTTTTTAGCCAGATCGAAATTACCGGTAAAAACGTAGCCCCAATATCCTTTGCAGTCATTTTTAAAAAAGTCGCCGATTGACTGATATAGATTTTCCAGGTTTTCATCATACCCCATTCGATCCCCATAGGGTGGATTCAATATCACGACACCTTTTTCACCTGCAGGAACTTCGGTTTCCCGGAAATCACATTTTCGTAAATCAATGAGATGATCTAATCCGGCGGTTCGGATATTTTTTTGGGCAGCATCTATAGCCTGAACATTATGATCTGAGGCGATGATTTTGCCTTCAAAATCTTTGGATAACCTATTTTTGAGATCAGAACGCAAATCACTCCATCGTTCTTCATCAAACCCAATAATGTGTTTGATTCCGTAGTTGGGACGTAGCAAGCCTGGCGCCCGATTTAAGGCTTGCATGGCGGCTTCGATAGCTATTGTTCCACTTCCACACATTGGATTGATGAAATGTTGCCCCGGTTCCCATTTACTGGCTAAAACCATAGATGCTGCCAATGTTTCCTGCATTGGAGCCATATAACTCTCGGTTCGATATCCCCGCCGGGAAATAGATTCTCCTGATGTATCAAGGTAAATTTGGACACTATCCTTTTTCCAGAAAAGAAAAACCACGGCTTTATTTAAATCAGGGCCGGAATCAGGACGCACCCCGGTTTTTTGGCGAATTCGGTCTACAATTGCATCCTTAACTTTTAAATTCGCAAATTGAGTATTAGTGATGCTGTTGTTATTGATGAATGATGTAACACTAACATAGCCGTGTTTATCAATATAATCTTCCCAGGGAATTTGAACGAGCTGTTCATGAAGTTGATCTGCATTATTAGCTTTACAATCTTTTATTTGAAAATGTATCCGGTGTGCAGTTCGAAGTGAAAGATTCAGCATCATGCAATCATTAAGACTTCCTTCTGTTTCGACACCGGCCAGCCGTTCTTTTATAAGGGGAAAATTGAGATCGCTAAGTTCTTTTTTCAGATAAGAAGTGATTCGTTTGGGGCAGGTAATAGAAATGGTACTCTTCTGAGAGAAATCGGCCATGAACGGAATTTTATTTGATTGAGATGATTAAATTAAGGTGCTTAAGATGAGCGACCAAATTTAGATTTTGCCTGAGTAAAATTCAGACAAAAAAAAGTGGAGTTCCCCTCCCGGAGTACTCCACTGCTAAAATTAATAATTAAAAAGAAGTTATTTATCGTCTACAATATCTACAACTTCAATATCGAAAGACAAATCTTTACCAGCTAAAGGATGATTTGCATCTATAATGATGTTTTCATCTTCTACCTTGGTAATCTGAACCGGAACGGGTTGTCCGTTTGGTTGATTGAGTTGAAGCTGCATACCCACTTCAGGCTCAATGTCTTCTGGCAGCTGAGATTTCTCAATTGTTACTTCTAGATCATCTCTTCGGTCGCCATAAGCTTCCTCAGCTGGAATTTCTTTAGTGGTTTTATCTCCAACATTCATACCTATCAGGGCGTCTTCAAAACCGGGAATCAATTTCCCTTCTCCAAGCGTTACTTCTAACGGATCTCGGGTTACAGAAGAATCAAAAATAGATCCATCCGATAGACGGCCTGTATAGTGAACTTTTACGATATTACCTTTTTGAACTGTTGCCAAAACAAATCCTTTAATTTTTAAGAATTATAAATATGTTAATGAGCTTAAAGATACTGATTTTAAAAGACAATTGATGTCCTAAACCCTCTGTTATATGATTAGTAGAAATTCTGAGCTGAAAGAAATCCTTTCTCAATCCAAAACCATTGCTATCATCGGGTGTTCCCCTGATGAATACCGTACAAGTAACTATGCAGCCAAATTTCTGCAGGAAAGAGGATATAATATAATCCCCGTTAATCCCGAAGCGGAAGAAATAGTAGGGGTAAAATGCTATCCTAAACTAATAGACATTCAAGATTCTGTCTCTATTGATATCGTAAATGTGTTCCGAAATTCGCGATATAGTGCAGATGCAGTTAAAAATGCAGCTGACTGGAAATCAAAAACCGGACAAAATCCTGTAGTATGGACACAACTGGATGTTTCGTCCCCCGAAGCAGAACAGATTGCCGTAGATAATAACCTGCCTTACGTAAAAAACAGATGCATCATGGTGGAGTGGGAGAGAATGATTGGTGAGTAGATAATTTGAGTTTTTTTGTAAGGAATCAGATTTTACTTCATATTCACAAACTGTAAGGGCACGCCCATATCCTTGCTTTTTAGGTGTTGAATTACCGCCTGTAGATCATCTATTTTTTTGCCATCCACCCGAACCTGATCATCCTGAATTTGAGGCTGAACTTTTACTTTCAGGCTTTTTATTTCCTTCACAATTTTCTTGGCTGTTTCCCGATCAATTCCTTCTTTCAGGTTTACATCCATTTTTAGATATCCGTGCGAAGTACCTTCAGGTTCGCTGAAATCCAGGATTTTTGAACTAACTCCTCGTTTGATAAAATTTTTGATCAGCATATCCTGCACCGCTTTAAGCTTCATGTTTTCAGCAGCTACCAGGTGGATACGGTTTTCTTTTGGGTGATAAGTTACTTCAGTATTTAATCCTCGGAAATCATAGCGGGTTGCAACTTCCTTTACCGTATTATTTACGGCATTATCTACTTCCTGGGCGTTTACCTGATTTACTATATCGAATGAGGCCATTGTTAATTATTTTACAGGTTATCATTATCTAAATCTTCATATTCATCGAACTCTTCTTTTTCCAGTCTCTCTTTAATTTTATCAGAAAGGATTTTTTCAATCAAGAGATGATCTTCATTAGGAATCATAGTTTTAAAGCTTTTCAGAGTATCATTCCTCTTATATTCTATTTCAATCACATTTTCAGAATACCAGGAATAAGTGATGAAGTTATCCCATTTAATTTTTCTGTCCAGCAAAATAAGGCCATTTTTTCTGAATTCCGGGATAAGTCGAATGGTGAAACTGTATAATCCGATTGCCATTATAGAAAGACCAGATGTAACCCTGATTGGCGTAAAAGGCAAATCTGAGAGCAGGGAAGTTCGCTGAATACCAAACAAAATCAAACCAATGGCAATAACATTTGGGACAATATCCGTCCAAAAAGAACGATTGACATATACTATATCTCCGCTTTCTGTTTTCTGAAAATACTGCTGAACAGCTGCTCCAGTAAAAAAACCAAAAACAGAGGCATATGCATTAGCCATTGTTGCTCCCGCCACGGCTTCAGGAAATAATCCGGCCCTATTCATCCATTGCAGAATCAAAAATATAAATACTACAGCAAGCAGCGTAAACGATAAATTTCTTGGGGTGATTTGATCGAGGTAAAGAAGATGCCGGTAACCAAACCACAAACTTATTGAAGCCACTATAAATGCCGATACAACTATCCAGAGCATTGATTAATTTTCATTGAATTTAAAAGATGAAAGATAGCCACAAATGGACGAAGCAACCAGCCCAAAAGGCATAGAAGTTAGTAATAAAGAACAGGTTCTTGAAATTATCTGGCAGGATGGCCATAAATCGGTTTTCCCGTTATTTGGATTGAGAAAAAACTGCCCTTGTGTTATGTGCCGGGGCGGGCATGGCAGTATGTCTGAATTTAATACTGAGGCTTTTTTCGAGGAAAACCCATCCCGCATTGAAATACGAGAGCTTCAACAGGTGGGGAATCATGCCATTCAAATAACCTGGGGAGATGGTCATAACAGTGGAATGTACCGTTGGGAAACCTTGCGTTGGTTAGATCCGCAAAATCATAAGAAGGGATAATTTATTTTTCATCTTCTGATCAAACCAATGTGGACTTGCGAAAGCTTCATGCTTGAGACCTGGACAGGACTTTTCAGGTTTGAAACTAACAAGGGTCTTATAAATATTTTAATAGATTGAAATTTAATTTAGAATAAATCTAAATAAGCTATATTTTCTTGAGGATTTAATTAAACCTTAAACTTATTTAGCAATAATGAAATTCTCTCTACTATTCTTTTCTTGCCTTATATTTGTTTCCTGTTCTAATCAAGATGAAGTAAACGTTTATTCTGCGCGGCATTACGATACAGATCAAGCATTATATACCGAGTTTACTGAAAATACCGGCATCGAGGTAAATCTTATTGAAGGCGGTTCTGATGAACTTATAGAACGCGTAAAAAGTGAAGGGGTAAATTCACCTGCTGATATTATAATAACAGTGGATGCTGGCCGGCTATGGCGAGCGGAAGAGGCTGATATTTTACAACCCTTCGAATCGGAAGTACTGGAAGAGAGAGTTCCGGCTTCATTTCGGCATCCCGCTGGGCTTTGGATAGGTCTCTCTAAAAGAGTCCGCGGAATTGTGGTTAATCCCGAAAAAGTAGAGGATTATGAAAATTTGACTTATGAAGACCTTGCCGATTCCCGTTTTGAAGACCGTGTGTGTGTGCGTTCATCCAACAATATTTATAATCAGTCGCTGGTAGCATCTATGGTTGAAAGCATTGGTGCCGAAGCCACGGAAGAATGGGCGATAGGTTTGGTTCAAAATTTTGCCCGGAATCCACAAGGAGGTGATCGTGATCAAATACGAGCTGTTGCAACCGGCGCCTGTGATGTGGCCATATCAAACCATTATTATCTTGCGGTTATGATCACAGGAGATGATGGAGCCGATATTGAAGCGGCATCAAAAGTGGAATTTATATTCCCTAACCAGGGAGAAGGT
This sequence comes from Balneolaceae bacterium, assembly GCA_040877545.1. Classification (GTDB taxonomy): domain Bacteria; phylum Bacteroidota; class Rhodothermia; order Balneolales; family Balneolaceae; genus Gracilimonas. The sequence continues at coordinate 48,379 of JBBDNN010000074.1, read as the reverse complement.
GAGAGGGGGGCGCATATAAATATAAGTGGAGCCGGGATTCTGAAAAATGCACCAAATATGAGTAATGCTATTCGCTTTTTGGAGTACCTTACCACTCCGGAAGCACAAAAGCATTTCATTAGTGGAAATAATGAATACCCAGTAAATGAAGAAGCAGAGCTTGCGGATGTTTTAATAGAATTTGGGGAATTTAAAAGTGATGAGGTAAATGTATCGGCTCTTGGTAGAAATAATCCTGAAGCCATTCAAATAATGGATCGGGCTGGCTGGAAGTAAGCTATGAATAGCTGAAGATTAAACATTATATAAACCTGCATTTCAGTGTGGGTTTTTCCGATATAGATAAGCTAATCTCAAGAAAGATTAATTTTTGATATTCCAGAGAGACAAGAAAAAACCAGCAAATAAATATTAGAAAAAATTAATTGAAATATTGGCAATAGAGCAAATCTTTATTATCCTATGCACATCCTAAAAACTGTGATGTTTATGTAATATAAATTATTTTAAATGGTGTGATTGAAGATGAAAAAAACAGATAAATATAAGCTATTAGGTCAGGGATTTACGTAAAGAAGGTAAGGTAAAAGTTTCAGGTAGGTTTAATCGGAGTAATTAGATAATCAAAATATAATGGCACAATTCAGATTAAAAGCTATTTCCCAAAAAGGAAAAACCATACAAACAGAGTTTGAGGCTGATAATAAAAAAGAAGCTAAATCTAAGGTTGATAAATTAAGCAGAACCAACGGATTGAAGATTCAAGCGCTGGATCAGAAAACTAACTTTATTTATAAAGTTCAGCGACAGGGAAAAGCAGCTATTGAGGGCGAACAAGAGGCCTACAATAAAGAGGAGCTTGAAAAAGCACTTATTAAACTGGGATATAAAGTTCTCAAAATTAATAAAAAGCTCTTCGATTTTAAGGGGGGTGTTCCCATGCAGGAAGTGGTAACTTTTATCCGGCTTTCTGCTGATTTATTGAAACAGCAGCTTACCTACGATGAAATTTTGAATCTGCTTTATGAGGATACCGCGAACAAGAGAATGAAAGAGGTGATTAAAACCATTCAAAAAGATCTAAAGGATGGAAAAGAGGGTACAGAGGTTTATGGAAAGCATGAAGATGTTTTCGGAAAATTTGCTGCTTATATGCTAAGTGTTGCTTCTACATCCGGTAATATGGCTTTAGTTTTTGAAAGTACCGCTAAGTTCATGGAGCGTGATGCAGATTTCAAGAAGAATATGAAACGAGCCTTAATGATGCCCACTGTTACAGTGTTAGCTGTAATTGGAGTGGTGTTATTTTATGTGGGATATATTTTCCCTGCTACAGCCGAAATGTTCCTGGAGATGAATATCGAACTACCACCAATGACGGCTGCAACTCTTGATCTTAGTTATTGGCTGCAAGACTACTGGATGTTAATTCTTGCCGCATTCCTGATTCCTGCCGGCGCTTTTATTTACTATATAAAAACACCCAAGGGAAAATTAAATGTAGATAAACACCTGATTCATGTTCCGGTAATTGGTGATTTAATGCACAAGACCAGCATCGAAATTTTTGCCCGGGTTTTTTATACTCTTTATAGTGGTTCTGGCCAAAATATTGAGGTAATAAAAATTGCTGCCGAAGCCTGCCGTAATAAATATATGGAGAAGCAGATAAAGGAAGTAGCCATAAAGAGTATGCTTAAAGATGGAGCCGGTTTGGTAGAATCGATGGAAAATACAGGAGTGTTTACACGCACAGCAATAAGTCGTTTTAGGTTAGGTGCAGAATCCGGGGCATTACGAGAAAATGCCCGACAGCTTGCCGAGTATTATGAACTTCAAACAACCTATAAGATGCAGTCTGTGATTGATATCATTAATCTATTTATAAATATGTTTATCATGGTGGCACTTATTGGAATTACGATAGTTTCTTCTGAAGCTGCTGTTATTAGTCCATCCAGTCCTTAAGAATGTTCTGTATGGAAGCAGATAAAATAATGTATTCTGGTAATATCGTAGTAATATTTCTTAGTTGTGATAGTTGCACCAGCATAAAACAATCTGTTAATAAAGTTATTAAATGGGCAAAATAAATATCCGCAGACATATTGGTGATATTCTCGTAAAAAAGGGGATAATTACCGACGAGCAGTTGCAAAAAGGATTAGCTATTCTGGCTGAAGAGCCTAGTGAAAGCAGCCGGCGGCTTGGACAAATACTCTTTCAGGATTTAGAGCTTAACCGCCATCTGATCATGAAGGAAATAGCTAATATTTATGCTTTTCGGGAAGTTCAGCAAGATTCCGGTGATATTCCCGCTGATATTATTGAACATATAAAAGAAAATGTAGAGCAGCTTCCAAAAGAGATAATTGATGAATTGGTTCATCATAAAGCTATTCCATATCAAAAAGCTGCAAATTCATTAACTATAGCGGCCGCTGATCCTTCAGATCCTAATATTCAGAGCATCCTGAATAAAGTAAGTTTTAAGCAAACAGAGCTTGTTTACTGTAAGTATGAAATTATAGAAGAGATCCTCTCCAAGGTTTATGAACAAAAGAATGAATTCCTCGATCTACTTGAGGAAATAGATTATGAAGAACCTGATTTTGAAAAAGATCAGGAGAATATTGACGAAGAGGAGATAGATGCTGAGATCAACCAAAGCATGCTTAATTCTTTGGTTGAGGGAATGTTCGTCGAGTCTGTGCGCCAAGGGGTTAGTGATATGCATATTGTGCCAAGTTCACCTACTACAACTGATATAAGGTTCAGAACAGATGGTAAATTACAGTTATGGTATCAACAAAAGAATGTGAAGCCGGAAGCAATCTCAGCTGTCATAAAAGACAAAACCAGGAACGTAGACAGGTTTGAGCGAGATAGTTCTCAGGATGGCTTCATTCAGCGTCAAATAGATAATGTGGGTATCCGGTACCGTGTATCCATCATGCCCATTGTAGGTAAGCAATTTGACCGGAAGTTCGAATCAATTGTAATTCGTGTACTTGATGATAGAAATGTGATCCGTGATCTGGATAAACTTGGTTTACAAAAACAGGCGAAAGCGAATTTTGTTAAATCCATCGAAAAACCTTCAGGTATTGTAATTATCACCGGGCCAACTGGTAGTGGTAAATCTACCACGCTTGTAGCTGCTTTATATGCTGTTATTGATCCTACTAAAAATGTATTGACTGTAGAGGAACCCGTGGAGTATATAATTGAAGGTGCCCGGCAATTAAAGATCAGTAATCATATGAGCTTTGATCAGTCAATAAGGGGAATTCTTCGTCATGATCCGGATATTGTATTAGTAGGAGAGATGAGGGATTTAAAAACGGCTGAAATTGCTATTAAATTAGCTAATACTGGACATTTAACTTTTTCCACACTTCACACAAATGATGCACCAAGTGCAGTTTCTCGTTTATTTAAGATGGGAGTTGAACCTTTTTTGATAGCAAATGCCGTTAATTTAGTAGTAGCACAGCGACTGATAAGAACATTGTGTAAAACCTGTAAAGAAGAATATAAGCCGCACCCGGAAATTGCGAAAGGAATAGGTTTTACAGATGAAGAGCTGGAAACTACTACCTTTTATAAAGGAGCAGGTTGTGATAAGTGTGGCAATACAGGATATAAAGGCCGCGCAGGAATACACGAAGCTTTATATTTCTCAAAAGAAATAAAACAGCTTATTTTGAATGCAGGTGGAGATATTGATGAAGGTGCTATAAAAGACTTAGCAGTTTCCCAAGGTATGCTTACATTACGTGGGTCTGGCCGGGAAAGGGTCAAAGAAGGTGTAAGTACTATTGATGAAGTGATTGCAGCAACTATAGAAGATTAATAATGATAAAATTTGAATTTAATCATGAACTTGATGCATATTATCGTGCATTCTGCCAATTGAAACATAATGGGGCGTAGTATGAGTAAAGAAATTCCTAATTCTGAGGGTAACGTAATGTCGGATTACTATAAAAAATTCCTAAAAGAACCTCCTTTACTGTTAAAAAATTTCCATTATGAAGATGTATTGGAATTTCTGCAATTAGGAAAAGAAGAACGTTTTTTAACCGATGAAATAGTTTTAAATGAATCGGAGTATGTAAACTCCGCTTATTTAGTGGCAGAAGGCAAGGTTAGTATTTGGAAGGATAACATTCAATTAGCTACATTAGGGGAAGGGAATTTTCTGGGTGAATCTTTTTTATTCAGTAAAAACAACAGAATGGCAAAAGTAACAGCTGTTGGAAATTGCATTCTTTTGCGGTATGAGCGGTATGAAGCCCTAAATTTCTTTCGGAAAAAGCCTGAAAAGCTTTTTAATATATTCACAAAAAATATCATCGAAATACAGCAACGAAAAATCAGTAACATGAATGTTCAGTTACTGAATTTGAAAAAACGGCTGTTAAATGACACGAATTGGTAAATTCATTCAGCTACTGTAGGTATATAGAAGGTTTTATTTGCGATTTTCTATCTCTTTTGAGGGATTAAATTCATCACGTTGAACTTAATTCGTAACAAAAGAAACCTGGAAGTATCTTTTAATCCTCAATAAACGATTTGGCTTTTTCTATGGAGACAGCAGTTAAGAAAAATTCCCTATCTGAACTCGTAAAACCAGTGCTCGGGCAAATTCCTCGAACAGAACGAGGTATCGAACTACAAATAAAACTGGGTGAAATAGTTGAAGGGCTGGAAGTAAACCATCGTTTAGAATTAACCGCAATTCTAGAGAACTATCTTAAAAGGATGCTTAAAAATGAAGCATCGGATATAGATTTAGGAGGCCCTGGCTGCGCTGGAAAGATCTGGTACAGGATATTTGGTGATAAAAATCCAGCTAAAACTCCCGAACATATTTCAATAGAAGAAACTAATGTACTCTTGCATAATATTCTATTGCCCAGCCAAAGAAAAAAACTTATTGAGGAAAAAAATCTTGATTTCTCCTACTCCTTGGCACTGGAAAATGGGAATAGTCAACGTTTCAGAGCAGATATGTATTTCGACCTGGAACATCTCGCTTTAAATATGCGAAAGATCGATAACACCATCCGTCCATTTAAAAGCTTAGGAGCACACACAGAAGTAGCCAAAGCTTTGAGCTTAAAATATTATAAATACGGGCTGACGCTAATTACAGGTATCACCGGTTCGGGGAAATCTTCAACTCTGGATACCATTATTGATGCAAATAACAGAACGGTAGAATCTCACATAGTAGTTATTGCCTCGCCCATTGAATTAATACATGACCCGGTAAAATCTGTTGTCCGGCATCGTGAGGTTGGCAGAGATGTTCCATCGTTTAAAGATGGTGCTATTCAGGCTCTTCGCCAGGATCCTGATATAATTGTAATTGGGGAGCTTAGAGATGCTGAAACTATTACAACAGCTTTGGAAATTACCGATTCCGGCCATAAAACTTTCGGCACGCTTCATACCTCATCCGCTATGGAAAGCATTGAACGTATTTTGGGAGAAGTTCCGACGGATGAACAAAATCGGGTGAGAACACGGCTTGCTGATGTGCTTACCTGTGTTATTAGTCAAAAATTAATACCAAGCCTGGATGGAAAAAGAGCTTTGGCAAAAGAAGTTTTACTTGCAAACTCATCAGTAAAAGCTGCCATACGTAACGATAATGTTGGAGAAATTTACCAGATGTTGATGGAGGGTAGTGAAAGAGGAATGAATACCATGGAGCAGGATTTAAAGAGGCTTTATACTGATGGGGTAATTTCGAAAGAAAGTGCATTGAATTACGCAAACAACAAGACAAAAATGGTTCAACTGTTAAGTGAAATTAACTATTAATTACTGATTTTATGGCTAGAGGTAAAGTATATACCGGTATTATAGTTGATGATGATTCCCTTAAAGTTGCAAGGGTTAATATCACCGGTAAAAAGGTAACTCTTTTAAATATTGATAAAATCAGCCTGGTCGAACACCTTCACAAAAAGGAAAAAGCCACCCAGGAAGCCAGTGCTGTTTTTGGCAATGTTGAAGATTCTCTCGATGATGAACCAATATTTGGTCTCGGTGATGACGATAATGACACTGATGATATTGAAGATATTGGCTTAGAGGATCTTGAGGGAGGTCTGGATGATCTGGGTATAGATGATTTAGACGATGATAATGATTTTGGTGACTTTGAAGATGAAGATATGACCACCGAATCTGAAGTGGCTTCTTCGAACGAGCTATTGCTCTACAATGTACTTAATTCAATAGATCACGACAGGGTTGATCTTGGTTTGAGCCTTCCTGCCGGAGATACCAATTTTCAAATTCTAAAAGATGTCGACTTTTCTGAAACTAAGAAGAAGGATCTTGAGGTAATTGTAGCAGATCGTTTAGAAGCATTATATGGTGTGTCAAAGGGAGAAGATTACTTTTCTTACACAGTCCGAACAGATGGCGCACTTTTATTGGCTTCCATTGATGATGAATCGCAGCTGTTAACGCTTATTGATAAAACCAAAGACCTATACTCTGGTAAAATATTTATAAATGATATCATTCCGGATGAAACAGCTCTTTTAGGTTTAATTCGCTCAAATTATGAGCTTGATGAAGAAAGTATTACTGGTGTTATTCAATTCGGGGAGAAAAAGAGCAGAATACTTTTTTTAAAGGGGGATCAGCTTTGGATAATCTCACCAATGATTGCTGAAGGTGTTAAAAGTAAGAAGATTCTAAACACCATTTTCAGTAAAATACTGTTCCAGCTTGATACTGGTGAAGTACCAAATCTCGACCGGCTCATAATTTGTAATAACTCTCTTGGGCAGGAAACAGTCGAATTTTTCGAAGAACGATTTCAGGATATTGATGTATCTGAATTCAGGTTTTCCGAAGACTTTTTTGATCCCAACGGAATTAATGAATCTTCAATTCCGGCTTTTACCACCGCAATAGGTGCAGCCTGGGCATCATCTGGATTTCAAAAAGAAAATTTCCCGAACATCTCTTTTCTGCCAGCCTACATTAAAGAGCGTCAGAAAATTTTTAAACTGCAATGGCATGGCTTCTTATTGTTGCTATTCATTTTATTGACTCCCATCATATCTAATCATTTTTATACCCAAAATGCTGCAGAAATAGACCGCCTGACAACCGAAGTGAATTCTCTTGATTCACAAATACGGTCCTTGGAGCCTATTGTGCAGGAGTATAATCGTATCAGTAATGAGTTTGATCAAATTCAAACTAAATTAATTCTCCTTAGTGAGCTGAATGAAGGCACTCTCCGATGGTCATCAAATCTTAATCAACTTAACAGAGGGGTAGAAGATGTAAACTCTATTTGGTTGACATCTATGGGAAGTTCCGGGCAAAATAATCAGATTGAAGTTCAGGGATATGCAATTTACAGAAGCAGGATTCCACAATTAGCCGATGTGTTTGATAAAGCAACTTTACAAGGTGTAACTACAGAGGTAATACGCGAGAAGGATGTATTTGTGTTTAGATATGTAGTGAGAGACTTTTTTGGCGATCACTCGATTTATACACCGGAAAGTGTGCAGGGAATTCAAGAATTAGTTGGGGAATAATGTCGTACGCAGTTAGAAATACCATAATTTTGCTCGTTACTTTGTTTCTTTTTGTAGGAGGAGCTTTTAGCTATATAAAGTTTATTCAAGAAACAAAGCTTGAGGAGTTAGATTCTGCCTATACCGAAAAACAAAAAGATTATGATGCCAAAAAAGCTACCAGTGATGCCTATCCAGAAATGAATGAAACCTATCAGCAGGCAGTAGCTGTAATTGAAGGGTATGATAAAACTCTTTTTAAGAAGAGCGAGCCTGATGATGTATTCGATTATTTAAATGTGATCAGTAACAGCAGCCCAAGTTCAAAAATATTTTTTGATTACACATTTGTTGACTCAACAGCACGAGATCAATATGGTATCATAAAATCAGATATAAAAGGGTATTCCAGTTATACCAATTTTATCAACTTTATCAATAAATTAGAAAACAGCCGACTCTTAAATAAAATAGTTAATCTTTCCCTAGTACCGCCAAGCGGGGAAGAACTATCAGATATTACATTCACCTTTACTCTTGAAAGTTATTATGAGCGAATTCCTATTCAGGAAGGCAGTTCTTCAACCTCTGATATAAAAGTGAATGAAAATATATCAGTTTATAATCCTTTTTACCCACTCATTCAACGCTCCTTGCCTGCTAATGAGGAAAACCTGATTAACGTAGAACAAAGCAGGATTATTGGTATTACCAGTTCCAGAATATTTATAATTGACCAAAACGGAAATATAAATTCGTTGAGAAAAGGGGATAAAGTATATCTTGGGCAATTACACACTATTGATATAAACACAAAAACAGCTACATTTAATCTAAACAAGGGTGGCATTACGGAATTAGTTACCTTGGAGATAGAGCGATGAATATCATGCAAAAAAAATCCTATACCACAAAGTTGTTCTCAGTATTTTTGTTTTGTCTGATGTATTTAGCCGCGCCATACCAGTTGCAGGCACAAATAATCGACCCTTTGCAAGAATATACCAATCCTGATGAGATTGTAACATTCGACCGAAATACCACCTATTCAGAAGCTATTGCCATCATTAATACTTTTACTCAGGAATATGAAAATAAATTTATAGTCGATAAATCGGGATACAGCGGAGCCATCGGAGTGAACCTGCCGCCGATGCACTGGAAAGATGCTTTGCAGTATATTTTACGTTTTCAAAATCTCGAGACCAATATTTTTGAAGATTATTATGAGATTGTAAGGCAGCAGTCAGGAACCACAGATTCTTCGGGAGGCACAACAACTCAAGGAACTACCGGAGGCGGAGGAACACCTAATGTGGAAATGGCTAACCTCAGAACCCGGGAAATTCGCATCAATGCTACTTTCTTTGAGGGTAATAAGAGAGCTTTACGAGAAATAGGGATCGATTGGTCCACTTTAACAAATGCCGTTCCTGAAAACATCGCAGATTTTGTTAGCGGTCAGCAAGGTGAAAGTGTACCACAATCAGATTTTAATGACCAATTTGTATCAGTTAATTCTTTTAATGCTTCCAGTGTATCTCAAAATGCTTTTAACGCACTGGTAAATATGGGAGAACTTGGTGGTTCGGGCATTAGTGTCCAGGCTCTATTTAGTGCTTTTGAAGCGGATAATCTAGGTAAGGTACTTGCAACACCCTCTATAAAAGTGATTGACGGGCAAGAAGCAAACCTTCAGGTTGGGCAGGATTTTTCCATCAAACAAAGAGATATTGCTGGTAACGTAACTGATAATTTTGTTAGTACGGGTACAATACTCACAGTAATGCCCAGAATTATTACTACAAATGATACTTCATTCGTCTATTTAGATCTTGCTGTAGAACGCTCTACAGTACAACCGGATGTGGTAAGTACCATCATCAATAAACAAGAAGCTACTACTTCTGCCATGCTCTTAGATGGTGAAGCAACTTATGTAGCCGGTTTATTTCGGACGGAGGAAACTTCTGTGAGAAGGGGTGTTCCAATACTTAAAGATCTGCCGGGCTGGTTCTTTGGCTTACGATATTTGTTTGGGTATAATTCAAATGATATTTCTGAAAATGAACTTATTATTATTGTTCAGGCTGAACTTATTAAGCCACTGTCGGAGCGGATGTCTGAACGGATGTTCTCAAAAAGAGAGATTTTGGATATAACACGCGACAACATGCGAACCGATCTTGATCATGTTTTTGATATTGAAGAAAAAGATTTACCAGATGAGGTGCCCACACCAGAGCCTGATACTTTAGTAATAGAGGAAGAACCTTATGTTGAGCCAGAGCCGAAAGTAATAGCTGAAGATACTACGGAGGTTGTTGAGCCAGAACTTGGAGAAGAACTTACTGATGACCAAAAGCAGATGGCTGAAGAGCTAAGTATCCCAGTACAAAATCCTGAACTCATGGTGGTAGTGCCCAAAGCTTTTGATCTCGACAGGTATCTGGAGTACAAAGATAAAGGAATAGAGGTAGAAGAGGATAATACCGACCTCAGGTTTTTTGTGATAGGTGGATCTTTTCTGGTTCCCAATAATGCATATAATTTTATGGATTACTTAGAAAGTGAAGGCTATGATACCCGAATGTTATTCAATACCAGATCACGTTTTCACTTTGTGGCTTTTGAAGGATTTAAGGATTTTGACAATGCCGTAGAAAAGCTGAGAGAAATTCAAAAGAATGTTAATAGTAAAGCCTGGTTATTTACTATTCAATCAGACAATGATGAGCTTAGAGAGTAGAATGTTGATTTAAATACTGAACACTGAGTTTATTAAATGCTCGAGGTTGCTCTACATTACAAACATGTCCACAATTATCTATTACTGCCAGGCTAGAATTTGTATGCTTTTCTACCATTTGTTTAACGGGCGGTAAAAACATATGATCTTCACTACCCATTACATACAACATGGGTGTTTGCAGTTCCCTCTCTTTAAAATAACGCAATAGTGGATTTACTTCATTGGTTAGTTTAAACCATCTCATAAACTCTTTTTGATAAAGTTTTTTAGCCTCTCTTATAAAAAGATTACGAGATTTAGCATGTCGCTTGCGAGGCATTATTATCCAGGCAAAAAGTTTGTATAACCACATATAAGGTATAAATCGCTTAAACATGTGCCCGAGAAACACCAATAATCGCGACCGAATATTTAACCGGGTTATAGCACCGCAAAGAACAGCTGATTTCACCCGCTCAGGAGCAATTTCACCAATAGTTCTAATGATAATTGTTCCCAGTGAAACGCCTATAAAATGCGCTTTTTGTATCTGAAGATGATCTAAGACTTCAATAATATCATCACTTATTGATTCAAAAGAATAGCTCTCTTCATAATATTTTTGCAGCAAATCTTTTGACTTTCCATGGCCACGTAAATCTACCAGTAATACATTAAAATGTTTTCTAAAATCTTTAATTTGGCTGAACCAAATAGAAGAACTACCGCCGGCACCATGAACAAATACAACCCAATCATGATCTTCGGAGTTTTTGTATTCTTTGTAATAGAGCATTAATTATGGTTCAGATTTAAAAATTATTGACCAATAGAAAGAGAGTATTAGACACACAATATAGTTATAGACTGTTGGATAACGAAACTCCATTGCATTTGTTTGCATTTACCATTAACGAAAGCCTGAAGCCAAACGTTGATTAAATTTTAAAATCATTTATAGTAGAAATTATTATATCTATCGATATGAAGAACATACGTGCCTTATTTAAATTGATAGCATTTTTAGGTAATACCTTATTCTTTTACTCATTAATTATGCTTGTTCTATTCTTTTCATTTTTGGGGATAAGTTATGAATGGTGGCGGGGATATTTGCTCAATGTTTGGGGAAGAAATTGCTGTACTATTTTAGGAGTGAATTTAATGGTAAAAGGAAAAGCTCCGGAACCTCCTTTTTTTCTTGTTTCAAATCATCTTAGTTATATAGATGTGTTTGTGCTGTTTTCCCAGGTACGGGGATTATTTGTTGCTAAAAGTGATGTAAAACGTTGGCCCCTGATAGGTTTTATCACAAAAACCTGTGGTATTCTTTTTATCGATCGAAGTCGAAAAAGAGATATTTCAAGGGTAAATCAATTGATAAGTAAAAACATCAATCAAAATCAGGGAGTGATTATGTTTCCAGAAAGCAAAACCAGCCCGGGGGTGGAAATTCTGCCTTTTCGCTCTTCATTATTAGAACCACCGGCAGCAATTAATCTGCCGGTCTCCTATGCAATAATTTCATATTCCACACCTAAAGGAGAGGAGGATGCTTGCAAAACAATCTGCTGGTGGGATGATGCTCCTTTTTTAGTTCATTTTTTCAATCTGTTGAAAAAAGACCGATTTTCTGCGGCCATTACTTTTGGAGAGGAAACGGTAGCTTCCACAGACAGGAAAAAATTAGCAATGTTACTTGAGAAACAAATTAAGTCTGATTTTCAACCAGTTATTGACCCCCTAAAATTCGCAAAAACATTCGGAGAAAAAATTCCAGAAAAAGGATAGCATAGGATAAGTGATTTTATTCCACCTTTAGTTTTTATTCTTTCCGTTTATTGGCAAAAAAATATTTTAGCAGGTGTTCACAATCCGCTTCCATTATACCCTGAATAATTTCTACCTGATGATTTAGTTTTTTATTTGAGGAGATATTAAAAGCACTACCACAAGCCCCGGCAATAGAGTCTGAAGCTCCAAAAACTACGGTATCAATCTTAGACCATACCAGGGCACCGGCACACATAGGACATGGCTCGATAGTAACGTATAAAGTACATTCGTTCAGGTATTTATTATGCAGATGTTCGCAGGCAGCAGAGATGGCAATTATTTCAGCATGAGCCGTTGGGTCATTTAACTTCTGCACTTGGTTATAGCCTTTTCCAATAATCTGATTTTTATGAACTACTATGGCGCCAATTGGTATTTCATTTTCTTCCAATGCCTGCTCTGCTAGCAAATATGCCCTGGTCATAAATTTTTGATGTTTTTGCCAAAGTCGGGAATCTAATTTTGCCATATACTTTACTATATCAATTCTTATTATCAGCCTTTGATTTTAACATAAAAGTATTCGAGTGGAAAAAGTAGAGAAAAGTATAAAAGATTTTATATCAAAAAATATTAGAACAGTCTCGGATTTTCCTAAACCAAGCATTCAATTCAAAGACATTACAACACTACTTCAAGATAAACGTGCTCTTGAACTTACTTCTTATATGCTTGCCAAACCTTTCAAGAATACCCACGTGGATTTCGTGATTGGTCTTGAATCAAGAGGATTTTTATTTGGAACCAATCTTGCACAGGATTTAAACGCCGGTTTTATCCCGGTTAGAAAGCCTGGAAAGCTTCCGGCCGCATCCATATCAGAAACCTATGCTCTTGAATATGGAGAAGACAGCTTGGAAATTCATGAAGATTCATTCCAGAAAGGGGCAAAAATCATTATCCATGATGATCTGATAGCTACAGGAGGTACTGCTTCAGCAGCTTCCAATTTAGTGCAGCAAATGGGAGGAGAAATAGTTGGATATTCTTTTATTATTGAACTTTCATTTCTGAACGGCAGACAAGCTTTAGTACAAAATATACCTATAGAGAGTATTATAAACGAGTAAGGAACTTTTTCATCATATTTTTACTATTAATTATTGAACAAGAACACTAATTAAAAAATAGGAATATGACTTTCCAAAAAGTTACAACTACTATTTGTCTGTTTTCGATTATATTTCTAGGGTCGGCTTGTAAATCGGCCTTTGTGGTAGAGAATGTGGATTATGCCCATCAAATAGAATCGGTACTTACACCTGATGAAGACGGAATGGTAAATGATTTACGCCATGGAATTTCGTTTAATATCCTACCTTTGCAATTACAGGAATTTGGAAGTGACTCCCAGGTAGAGATAGATGAAGTTCGTATGATTCGAAATTCGCAAGGCTTTTATTTCATCACAGCTAATCAGTTTAACAATGTGTATGTAATGGAGCCGGGGCAAGGTGAATTGAAGCTGAAAACTAAGATAGAGGTTTCTGAAGAAGGTTTAAGTTCACCTGCTTTCAATCTTAGAAATTCATTAGTTCAGCTTGTGGAATTAGATAAGGAAAGAGTTTTTAGCTTGACTGAGAATGGGATTCAGGATGTAAATGAGGAGGAGCAATTATGAGACGTTCAACCATTTTTACTTTTGTCATTACCGCACTGCTGCTATCCGGATTTCAAACTTTAAAAGCTCAGCAATCAGATTATCAAATTACCCGAGATTTTCAGGAACAATATCGCTCCTTGAAAACAACTGTCAGCACTGCCATCTCGGTGGCTGAAGTAGATAGTTTGACGGATGAAATTGACCAATTTGAAGAAGAGTTCAGCGAGCATGATACCCTTCTTCGCGCAGCGCTTTATCCTGATACTTTTGAGGATCGCATTGAAGAGTTGAGGAATGATGCGAGAGCTGCTGAACATAAACTGCTTATTATTGAAAACCAGAACGAAAGATTAAGCTCACTCACCAATGAACTTTCGTCTTACGAAACAGAGATATCAAATTTAAATACACGTGCAGAATCCTTACGGCAGGCTATAGCAACGTCGGAAGACAGCGAAAGGCAGCTTTCGAATTTAGTTCAACGCTATAGAAACAGTATGGAAGAACGCGATGATTTTATTCTTACTGTTATTGATTCTCTATTGATTACCTATGAGGACCTAAGCCCTGAAGCAGTTTCAGAACTTTCAGAGACAGAATCTGGTGAGGTAAGCGAACAAAATAATCCGCTTCAAATTATCAATAGTATTGTAGAGGAAAATATTCAAAGGCTAAGAGCTGATGACGAGACTCTGACTACAGAGGATTACCTGAGGATGTATGTGGTTCAGAATCGTTTTAATGAAGTCTGGGAGCAAATCGGAGATGATTTATTGCTGATTTATGGCGGAACAGATCAAAGCAGTTGGGAGTCTACCATTAACAATAATCTTAGCGACTGGAATGCCAGTGCTTCAAGAAATATGTGGGCTTCTTTAGATGCTTATCTTGAGGAAGAGAATGTTCAATTAGAAGCTTTTGACAACAACGAAAGCTTTTATAACTCCATTACTAATTTTGTTAGAGGCGCTACGGAAGAAAGCAGAGGAAGAATGCTGCGCTCTGGCAATTATGAAGAGTTTCAGAATTTTTATGAATTTTGGAATGGTAAAATCAAAAATGACTGGAGTGAATATGTCCAGGAAGGGGATGTATTAACGATGTCTCAAATATCATCTATAGATCAGGAAATAGTGACCTGGAGAGATGAAGCTTCTCCAAGATCGTATCTATTTCCCATACTTTTAGGCATAAGTCTTTTGGTTATTATCGGTTTGATAATTCTGATCGCGAGAAGATGAGCTCCATTTTTCTTTAAAAAATAAAGGCCGGTTTTTAGCCGGCTTTTTAAATTGGTTCCAGCACTAATAATTTTTGCTATATTCTTTAAAAATTTGAAGAATATAAAATGAGCAAAATACTACTGGTTATACTATTCCTGCATTCAATCTCTTTAGTTCCTAAGATACAGGCGCAAAATTCTCCGGATTCGTCGACCACCATTATTTTTGTTCGGCATGCAGAGAAGCTTGATGATAATACCTCAAACCCACACCTGAGTGAAGATGGATTAATCAGAGCTGAAAAATTAAAGGAACTGCTTCACCAAAAATATCCGGTCAATGCTATTTTCAGTACAGGATATCACAGAACACAAGAAACTGCTACGCCAATTGCAGAAGCGTTAAATATTGAAATTGTAGAATATGGTATGAATGATCCGGCCAATCTTCTGCAAAGCATTTTGGATGATTATACCTCCCAAACCGTATTGATTGTGGGACATTCTAACAGCACAATAATCCTTCTTAATACCTTGCTTGGTCATGAAAAATATGAATGGATAGATGAAGAGGACTTCACAAATATTTTCGTCGTAAAAGTAAGTGGTTTGGGAAGTGCAGAAGAAGAGCATTTTACTTATTGAGCTAAAAATACCTTTTTTAAGGAAGGGAATAATATTTCCTGGTAATCCACTCAGTACTAAGCAAGAACAAGACTACAATAAACCAAAAAAACGATCTAACCGGGAATTCATAATTCTCTAAAGTTTGTTTCTGAGATTCAAAAACCTGTGTAGTTCTTAAGCTGTCCCAAAAACCTTCGGTATTATCATAGGTGAAAAATAATCCGCCAGAATTCGCAGAAAGTGACCGGAGAAGCTGATCATTACGCGTTGTATTGGTAAGTTCTGAGCTGGTATTAGAAACTAAAAATTCTCCCTGTTGCCGGTCAATTTCCCGGTTTCCTTTTCTGGCAGTTGCTTCATATTCATATAATCCTTCCGAAAACCGGGGCAAATTCAGCGTATAATTTCCATTCCCTGAGTTTTCCATATTGTAAGTACGGGAGGTATTATCACCGGATATAATTTCAACTTCTATAATAGCTCCTGATTCCATTTCACCACTTTCATTCTGAAGACTGGCATTGATTGAGGGCGATTCCACCGTGCTAAAACTTTGCTTAGTTGGATAAACCTGTAAATTTCGATCATCAGGATCGCTTGAGGTCCAGGAGACAAGATTGGTAATTAATTCTGTAGCAAAAGCCCGGTGTTGGCTGCTTGTACTCTGGTACATTTTATACCAGTTCCAGGCAAAAACATGGGCATGTCGAATATTCCCCTGCTCTAAAATAGTAACAACAGGGTTTTCGGTTGCCAGGTTGTTGTATTTCATAGAAAAAAGATTCTCACTCTGAAGATTTGTAGCAGTGGTTCTCAAAGGGGAGATTAGGGGAGGAGTTTCATCAAGATTAATATCCGGCAACTCCAGAATTGGCTGCTCATCCGCATTCAACAGCCTGTAAAGATTTATGCGAACGAACTGATTTGCATCACTTTCAATAAGCTGCACATCCTTAATAAATCCAGTTCCAGCATTGGAATAAGAACTGGTGCTAAATACAAGAACAGGCGTGGAGGTCATGTTCTCCAAAAAATCAAAGCTACGATTTTGATTGGGAGTACCATGGATAATCAGCAGATCGAAATCCATTTCTTGCGGCAACTCTTCCGAGAAGCGATTCCCACTCAACCAGGTGAGAGTGCTAATTTCATTATTGACATCTTCACTTATTATTGACCGAACTGTTTTTACATCAGGATGTATTTCAAAAGCAATATGGAGAATTTTGACCCTGCTATCCAATACATCAATTGAAAAGGACTTGCTATTATTGAACGGGGACCATTCATCCGGCAAAGGCTCTGTTTTGATCTCGTATTGTTTCAAGCCTTCTTCTTCAAGTTCCAGTTCAAATTCAATATTTTTTACCTGGTCATCAGTTTCAAAAGAAACTTCTTTCTCCAAGATGGTTTCATCACCGGAAACAAGAGCTACATTTATGGCACTTCCCTCAAAACCCGATTGGGTGACTTCTGCTTCTATTATATGCTTGGTGTTGGTGTAACCCGTAGAATTTGTTAGCACATTAGAAATAGAAATGTCCCTGACCTCAACTGTATCTCCTAAAGCAATGGTGTGCAGTGGAATAGAAGATGAGGATGCATTAAACGCTGGGTTTTTACCGTATGTGATAATTCCATCAGAAATAATAATTGCTGCCCGCACATCCTCCTCCATTTCAAGGATTGTATTAACTGCACTTGAGAGATTAGTTTGCGGCGCTGTTAAATCTAAAGAGTCTGGATTGAATGCAGCAGAAGATTCTTCAATGGAGTAATATTCAATTTCAGCTTCTTCTACAGATTCAAAATTAATTGACTGTAGCAGCGAGTTGTAACTGCTCATGCCCCGGTATTCGCCTCTTTCAATGCCAACACTTTCTGAGTTATCCAGAAAAACAGCTATTTTCGGTTTTAACTCTATTTGGTTAGAGGAATAGAAATAAGGATTCATCAAAAGCAGAAACACTATAATTAGAGCAAGAGCACGCAGAGTTATTAAAATATAGCGGGGAAGAGGAGGGATGTTGTTTGTTTTCCGGTATGAAAACCATGAAATAGCCAACAAAGCAACAATAGCAATGACTATTAATACATTTGGAAAGGTGTTTTGAAATCCTTGAAAATCCACATTAAAACCAGGTAGGAGGTTAAGAATCTTCCTTAAGCATGTTTATTAGCTTAACGGTTGTATAGCCTTCAGCTTCTGCAGCATAATTATTGACAATTCGATGCCGTAATACAGGAATAGCCAAAGTTTTAATATCCTCTTCAGTTACGTGATACCGGCCTTGAGAAAGTGCTCGTGCCTTGCCACCTAAAATAAGATACTGAGAAGCTCTTGGCCCAGCACCCCAGCTTAAATATTTATTCACAAAATCGGGTGCAATTGCGGTATTAGGTCGGGTTTTAGCAACTAATTTTACTGCATATTCTAACACATTATCCGGCACAGGTACTTCCCGAACTAACTCTTGCAGCATCTTTAAATTGTTAGTATCGATGAGAGACTCAACTCTTACATCCTGATGTGCTGTAGTTGTACTAACAATTTCCTTTTCTTCTTCGAAAGAAGGATAGTCAACCCAAATATGAAACATAAAGCGGTCAAGCTGAGCTTCGGGCAGAGGATATGTTCCTTCCTGTTCAATAGGGTTTTGGGTGGCTAAAACAAAAAAGGGTGTATCTAAATGGTAAGTCTGTCCACCAGTGGTTACATGATACTCTTGCATGCCCTCTAAGAGTGCAGCTTGTGTCTTTGGAGGTGTACGATTGATCTCATCGGCCAGCACAATATTAGCAAAAATAGGGCCTTTAATGAATTTAAACTCCTTTTGTCCGGAGCCTTTATTCTCCTCAATTACTTCGGTACCGGTTATATCACCCGGCATGAGATCTGGGGTAAATTGAATGCGGCTAAAGGAGAGATTTAAAGATTCTGCAAGAGTTCGAATGAGTAAAGTTTTCGCTAAACCAGGAACACCAACAAGTACGCAATGTCCTTTTGAGAAAAGGCTTATAAGCAGCAGGTCTATAATATCATCCTGGCCAATTACTATTTTATGAATTTCTTTTTTAATCTGGTGAAAAGCACTATGAAATTCATCAGCCAGCTCAACAGGATCTAAGGCTGGTTTACTCATAAAGAAGTCTCCTTTCCAGGCATTGAGATTTTATAATTCACATAAATATCATCCCGAAGTTCTTGCATCCATTCTTGCATAATACGCATCTGTTTCTGTTGCAAGGCTATATTTTTGATCCGTTCATAATCCTGATCAAGATTTGCTTTGTGTTCGGGAATCTGTTTATCGAGGTGTACAATTCTGTAAGCTTTACTATCACCATTTGGTAAGTTGAAGGATTTAGGCTCCGATATTGTGCCTTCTTCATCCATCAATAACACAATGCGATACATAGACGGCTCCAGGCGATTCAATGAAATTAACCGCTCACCTGTTTGTAGATCAAATATTTTACCACCTGCACTTGCACCGGTTGGATCTTCACTAACCCTTCTGGCCATTTCAGAGAATTTTAAATCGGGATTATTTATCAAACTATCACGGATTTCATTTAACCTGTTTATTGCAAACTCCTCATCAAGCTGGTTCGAGTCAACCGTAATCAGAATATGATTGGTTTCAATTTTATCACCCACACGACGATTTAATTTAATAATATGATAACCGAACTGAGTTTCCACTACATTTGAAATTCCCCCCGGCTGGAGTGCTGAAGCTGCGGCTGAATATTCGGACACAAAATCATCCAGAGACATTAAAGGTAATGCTCCACCATTTGGAGCAGAAGGGCCATCACTGTGCCTGGTGGCAAGTTCTTCAATGGTTTTGCCATGCACTACAATAGAATCACGTAATTGCTGGGCAAATTCAAAAGCTTCTTCTTTTGCATTTCCTTTTGCCGGTGGAATTTTCACAATTTGTGAAAGGGAAACCTGCTCCGGAATAGTGGGAAGGGAGTCGGCAGGGATGCGATCAAAAAACTCTTGTACTTCAGGCCTGGTAATATTAATGGATTGTATTTTTTGCTGACGAACTTTATTGGCGAGAATCTGCTCCCTGAAATCTTCCCGGAAATCTGCTTTTAGTTGAATAATAGACCTGCCGAAAGCCTGCTCAAGAGCTTGTTCACTTCCTGCCTGTGCAATCAGTTGCTGAATCCTTTGGTCCATCTGAATTTTTACTTCATCATCTGAAACAGTAATGGAGTCAAGTTCAGCTTTTTCCAGAAGCACATAATTATCGATTGTAGATTCAAGAAAATCAAACCAAAGCTCTTTACTAAATTGTGTGGGTTCTCCGGATACTTCAGCTTGACGAAGGTAATCTGCTACACCCCGGTCAATTTCCGATTTTAAAATAATATTATTATTGACGTGGGCTACAATTCGATCTGCTAATTTAGGTGCTTCTTGGGCCACTGAATGGGTTGTAATTATTAGCGACAATAGAAAAAGAGGTACAAATAGTTTTTTATTCTTCATTACTTGGATTATTCAATGATGCAGTATCTGTTACTGCCGGTAATTGCTGTGATAGAACGTTGTAGATTTTAATTTCATTGTTTGCTTGCCCCTGAAGATAAAGATTCTTTACATATGTATTAAAAGCTCTTTTCCGTTTTTCGAGCACAAGCCACTCTTCAATTTGAGTGATTAACCAATCTAAATCAGGATGATCCCCTTTTGGCCGTTCGCCAACCAACTGCACAAAGTGATATTCGCTGCCTGACCTGTAAGTAGGAGATATTTCTGAAGGGCCTATAATATTTAAATACCTGTTCAACTGAGCAATATCTCCACCGGCTAGCGAAATAGGCCAGAAACGTTCCGATTCCCGGATCTTAAAATCAGCGTACAGGGAATATTTATTTGCTACCGATTCCCATGAAACACCCCGCATTAAGTCTCTTTTTGCATTTTGTGCATCCTGGCTGTTTCTGGCTATGAGATGCCGGTATTGTACATATCGTTCATCCAGAGTGAATTTATCTTTATTTTGCTGATAGTAATTACGAGCTTCATCTTCGGAAACACTTACATCAGCTTCATATTCACTTATAATATAATCCTGTACCGCCTGAAGAATATATTCTTCTTTTAAACGCTTTAGCTGCTTTTGAACAGCTTCTCTGTCAGCAAAGTTCAGGCGTTCAGCTTCCTGAAGAATCAATTGCCTGCGAATCCAATCTTCCCTGTATTTTAAATAAGATGCGTTACTATCAGTATCAAAAATATGTTGTGGAATATTTGATTTGGCTTCACTCAATGTTAATTCATTTCCACCAACCTCAGCAAATACAACCGGTTCCTTTTCCAGCGTATGGTTGCAGCCAACCGCTAAAATCAAAATAAATGCAGAGAAAATGGTTTTAAAGCTCATTTAGAAGATTCAGGATCTTTTTGATATGCTTTTCGCAGATTTTTCAACTTTGGCTTTACCTTGAATTTTGATCGTATCTCTTGCAACCATGCTTGCTCTCGTTCAGGTTGAAATTCTGCCATAAGTCGATTGAAAGCTTCTTCAAAGGTCATTTTACGAGCTGGTAATTTCTCTTTTAAATAAAAGACTGCTTTCCTTTTGTTATAATCAAATATGGTGGAAAAAGAACCGGGTTCCATATCATTCAGCATACTAAAAGGCTCTTCCGTATAGCTGCTCGTAGAATCTGAGGAGACAGAAACATTATTATGATAAACCCGGATACTATCCGGTGAATTACCACTTTTCACAAAATCTATAGTTTTATTCAAAGTGGAATCATGGCGGGCATTTATGAGATAAAAATATGGGCGGGCTTCATATCGGTAGGTTTCAGCATTATTTTCATAAATCTCCATGAGCTTGGTAGTATCTACCGTAGCAGCATTCCATACAAAATCATCATTGATCTGATAAACTACCAAGCCATTCAGGTAACTTTCAGATTGTTCCTTGAATTGAGGATAGTTAGATAGCGTAAGATCGATGACTTGTAAATCAACAATGTGATGTTTAAAATCAGTGAACAAGTTTGACTTAAACTGACGAGCCCTCAAAGGTTTCAAGCTGACCAAATACGTATGAAAATCTTCAACGGTAGATGCTGTTCCGTTAAATTCGAATATTTCTTGTGAAGACAGGGAAGAGGGGAGGCTGATCTCCGAAATTCGCGTGCTGTCGAAATCAGTAATATGATTTTTATAGGCATTAAGGGCATCAGAATATTCAAGTACTCCAAATTTTTTCTGCAGATAATCTAAGACAAAAGCATTGTTCTCTTTATAATAGTTGCTCTTTTTTAATTCCTCCATCACCTCTTGTTTCCTCTCATCTTCGGATGAATAGGTTTGAACAGAATCTATCTTAAAAATATGATACCCATAATTAGTACGAATTGGCTCAGAATAATCCAGGTCAGAATCTATTTGAGTAACTGCATCCACAAAATCGCTTGCAAAATTTGAGCTATAACTGACCCAGCCAATACTTCCATTGTTCCCTTTTGAGGCATTGTCTTCCGAGTATTGCTGCATTACCTGATTCCAATTTTGTCCCTGCTCGAGGTGGCCATATGCTTCATGGGCTTTTTTATAGGCGGCCGAATCTTGTGAAGGTCTTATAAAAATATGATTGGTTAATCTGGCCGGGGTTCGTTCTCTTTTAAATTGGAGTAGTACAATGTGATATCCGAATTGAGTGGCAAAAGGTTCTGAAATTTCACCAGCTTCTAAATCAAAAACATGATCTTCAAATTCCTTTACGGTTCTTCCTGCTGATAGCCATGGCAAGTTACCACCCATACTTCTGCCATTTTGCACAGAAGAGTATTTTTCGTTTATCTCATCAAGAGGAACTCCATTTTCAATTTCTTTAGTAGCTTCATATAGTTTCTCTTTCACCTTTTCAATTTCCTCTGGCGAAGAGTTACTTGAGGTTTTAATAAGAATATGAAAGGCTTTTAATTCTGTATTGGCCCGTTGATAATACGTCTCAAATACTGCCGGACGGATTTCCTTTTCAAGCCAGTAAGCATATGCAGCTTGTTTTGCATATTGTTCGTGTTCAGCAACCAAGGTAGAATCATTATAATATCCGTTTTCTTTTGCTGAAACTAATTTTGCTTTATAATCTAAATACAGGGGAAGGAAGCTTTCCAATTCATCTAACGATACAGAAGTGCTACTTCCAGACGAGAAGTTGTTTTTTACTTCTGCGTATGTCACTTTCTCTTTACCTACAGTTCCTACGACTGTTTTATCATTTTTAGATTGAGCGAAAATATCTATCGGTAAAAGAAGTACAAAAATTAAAAAGCAAGAGAGTAAATATTTAGTCATTACCATGTGAAAATAATTATTATTCTTGAGGATTAAACATTCTATTAAAAAAGCATACCGGCAAAAGTTGCCGTCATTAAGTTAGCTAAAGTTCCGGCAAAAACGGCCTTAATTCCAAATTTTGCTAATTCCGATTTTCTGCTTGGTGCCAAACCTCCAATACCGCCAATTTGTATAGCAATGGATGAAAAGTTGGCAAAACCACACAACGCAAAGGTGGCCATTGCTATTGTTTTCGGAGTTAAATTAGTGGCAGCTACTTCTTCAGCTAATTTTAAGTAAGCAACAAATTCATTCAATACAATTTTAGTACCGAGTAAAGATCCCATATTGATTGCATCTGCCCAAGGGATACCTATGAGCCATGCTAAAGGGGCAAAGATCCAACCTAATATCATTTCTATTGTCAGCTCTGTGCCTAATAATGCAGTAATACCGGTAAAATTACTTCCCCAGCCCAAAATACCATTCATCATTGCTAACAGGGCTATAAAAGCCAACAACATGGCGCCCACATTTAAAGCTAATTTTAAGCCTACTGCGGCACCGGTTGCGGCAGCGTCTATGCCATTTGCATCCGTTTTTTCTACCACCATAGAGACATCACCTTTGGTTACAGGTTCGCCTTCTTCCGGATACAATATTTTAGCGATTACCAAAGCGGCTGGTGCTGCCATTAAACTGGCTCCTAAAAGACGTTCGGCAAATAATTGTTGCGCCACTGAAATTTCAATACCATTTGCTGCTGCAAAAGAACCTCCAAGCATAGCTACATAAGCTGCCATAACACCACCTGCAATAGTTGCCATGCCACCAGTCATAACCACCATTAGCTCAGACTTTGTCATCTTTTCAATAAATGGTTTGATGACAAGAGGGGCTTCGGTTTGTCCTACGAAAATATTTGATACTACAGATAAAGTTTCAGCTCCTGAAGTTCCCAGTAGTTTCTGTATTCCTTTAGAAACCAGACGCACAATAAATTGCAACACCCCATAGTGATATAGAATTGCAGTAAGTGAGGCAAAGAAAATAATAGTTGGTAATACCTGGAAGGCAAAGAAAACTCCCAGACTGTCCTCATAGCCAGGCCCTTTCCCCAAATCTCCAAAGATGAAAGCAGCCCCTTCGGTGGTATAATTCAAAACAACTACAAAAAAACCGGCTATTTTTTTAAATAAAATCATTGGCCAGCCTAAGGGACTCCAAAAACTTGCTAATACATCTGCTTTCAAAATAAAGATAGCGAGAAGAAATTGGGAACCAATACCAACACCAACCAGCCGCCAATTTATATTTCTTTTATTATTACTAAAAATAAAGGCAAGGCCAAGAATAGTTACCATGCCAAGAATTCCGCGAATTATATCCATTAGTTGTGCTCTGTATTAGTTTCTTTTTCTTCAGTTTCTGTGTCTTTTTTAGGCAGTATGAAAGGAGTAATCGGCCGGCCTCGCCTGCGGTCAACGGGTGGGCGGAAACAGTGTCTGGCTCGTGGTTCATAAGCGTCATATTCACCGACTAAAATCTTTCCTTCTTTAGCCACCACACGCTGAGAATAATGAGCCATGGTTCCACTTTCGGCACATATTGCATGTAATTTTGTTACGTATTCTGCAACTGCAAGAAGGTTTGGCATTGGTCCGAATGGTCTACCCTCAAAATCCATATCCAATCCGGCCACTATTACCCTTTTGCCATCATTAGCCAGTGAATTTGCTACATCAACCACGCGGTCATCAAAAAACTGAGCTTCATCTATACAAACCACTTTAGCATTTCCAGTAAGTAGCACAATTTGATCAGCTGTATCTACTAATATACTTGGAAGGGCGGATTCATTATGCGAAACTATTTCTTCGTCGCTATATCGTTTATCAAGAGCGGGTTTTACCACCACTACATGTTGCCCCGCAATATGAGCTCTTTTGGCTCGGCGAATGAGTTCTTCAGTTTTGCCACTGAACATACCTCCGCATACAACTTCAATCCAGCCAAAATTCTGCGGTGCGAACGAAGGTTCGTTGATCATTATTCGAATGCTTTATTGTTTTTACCCTAAATGAAATCAGCCTGAATATATAATTGGATCAGGAGAAAAGGAAAGATGAATTGTGATAATATATATGTTTTGTGGATTTAGTTATCAGATTAAATAACTAATTGGTGAATTTTATCGCTAAATAATTTTAATGCCTTTTAGAGCTAAATAACCAGTGTTTTTATAAACAACTGGTTCAGGATGAAAATTCTTAATTGCTGCTATTGCTAAGCCCGGATTGCCTGAAAAGCCAGTATAGATATAGAATGGATGTGATCCCTAAAACTACAGCAATAAAATTGGCGAACACAGAGATTAACTCCTTTTGCCCTTCCTTAAAACCAATGGCGAAATATCCCCAGGCAAAGTAAGGCTATAAAATCCGTTTCGGAAAAATTTACTTAGATTCATTTCCTTTTTGATCAGAACCCGGTGTATTTTTTTATCGGTTGCTAAATTAACAAGTAAGAATAAATATGAATGTTAATTACCACGTAATTTTGCCATTCCATTCATCATGAAAATCAGTGGTCACATAATTTTTACATATACCAGTAGATTGCTATCTTAAGGCATGAAAAAATTCGTCCTCAGAAAAGAAGAGCCTTTAAAGCGTCCTGAAGATTATACCATTCCTTACGCTGATTTATTGAATAAGCAACAATTTGACGCTGTTTTTCATGAAGCCGGACCTGCCTTAGTTGTTGCCGGAGCGGGCACCGGTAAAACCCGCACACTTGTCCATCGTGTTGCACGTTTGGTTGAAAGCGGAGTAGATCCTGCAAATATTTTGCTGCTCACTTTTACGCGTAGAGCCGCCAAAGAAATGCTTAATCGCGCCAGTGATATTCTTGATGATCGTTGTAAAAGAGTGCAAGGAGGGACCTTTCATTTTTATTGCAGCTTATTGTTGCACCGTTATTCAGAAGCCATTGGTTTTCCCGGAAATTTCACCATTATTGATACTGCCGATGCCCTGGAGGTTATCCAATTTGTGAGAACTCAGCTAAATCTTCACAAAAAGAACAAGCGTTTCCCTAACAAAAGTACATTATTAAACATTATCAGCACCTGTGTGAATAAGCATCTTGATTTAAGAGTGGTGCTTCAGGATCAGTATCCTCAATTTTTGGAGCAGGAAAAAAATATCAATAAAGTGGCTTTGGGTTATGCTGATTACAAAGATCAAAATTTTGTAATGGACTTTGATGACCTTCTCATTAAAACCCGGCAGCTTCTTATGCAGCATGAGGAAATACGGGTTAGAGTAGCATCAAATAATAAGTTTGTAATGGTGGATGAGTTTCAGGATACGAATAAATTACAGGCAGAGTTAACCGCTCTTTTTTCAAGTGTTCATGAGAATATAATGGCGGTAGGAGATGATGCCCAAAGCATTTATTCCTTTCGGGGAGCTGATCATCAAAATATTATGGATTTTCCGGAAAGATTTGAAGGCACTAAACTGATCAAGCTTGAAGAGAATTACCGCTCAACTCCTCAAATCCTTGATGTAGCGAACAATGTACTGCAACAGGCAAATTTCAAATTTGAAAAAGAACTTTATTCCAACAACGAAGAAGGTGAGTTGCCTGCACTGGTTCAATCTGCAAGCGAGCATGATCAAAGCAGGTTTATTACACAGGCTGTACTCCAGCTAAGAGAACAAGAAATGAGTTTGAATGACATAGCAGTTTTATTCAGAAATGGGAGGGACTCTTATGACCTGGAAGTGGAGCTAAACCGCAAAAATATTCCTTTTGTTAAATACGGCGGACAAAAATTCACAGAAGCAGCTCACATAAAGGATGTCCTGGCTCACATTAGGGTGCTGGTTAACCCGATGGATACCATTGCATGGAATCGTGTCTTGATGTTACTGGATGGAATTGGACCAAAAACTGCACAGGATTTATTTGAATGGATTCGTCTGGCTAAAAATCCTTACAAGCTCGATTTAACAGGTACTACCAACAGCGCTTATGTCAAACAGTTAAAGGAACTGAGTAAGTTATTGATTGACCTGAAAGAAAATGATCACTCTGTATCCAAAGTGGTTTCCTTGATTGTAGAATATTACCGGGAATTTTGTAAATCACGTTATGAGGATTACCCTAAGCGGCTTAAAGATTTAGAAGCTTTTGTAAATGTTTCTGAAAGCTTCACATCCCTGTCAAAAATGTTGGAAGATCTGGCTCTTGATCCTATAAATGCAACAGCTATAAACACCGAGCAAAAGCAAAAAGAAGAATCGCCTTTAATATTAAGCACCATTCACTCTGCCAAGGGATTAGAGTGGAGGCATGTATTCATCATTCAATGCTTGGATGGAATTATTCCATCAGCTTATTCGGTGGAGGATGAAGAGTTATTAGACGAAGAATTACGGCTACTATACGTAGCTGCAACCCGTGCTAAAGAGATGCTGTATTTTAGCTATCCGGTTCTGGCACAAAGTGGTTACGGAGATTATTTCACTCAGCCCACACGTTTCCTCAAAGAAATGGATCAAGAGTTAGTAGAGGAGTGGAAATTAGTGGAAGAGGAGCAAAATCAGCTTTCGGAAAATGGGCAGAAATATTTGTCTGAATGAGGGAATATGCGATGCTTCAATAGAAAAATTAGAAGCACGATCACTACGTACTATTATCGAGCGTAGTGAAACATTTGGTGGAAGAAAAATGAGCAGGAATTTGATGGGGAAGACCCTGAAAAATAATAATCTTCAATAATAGATCTACCGGAAATCTCACCTTCAAACCTGGATGAAAAAGTGGTTGGCAGCAGTAAATGCTTTTTTTACTTATAGCAGGTTTTGCCATTCATTTTTAAGCGAAGATCCCTCAGCTAATCCTCTTTCATATGCTCGCGTTGCAGGTACATATCAATCAACAGCCAAACCACCGGATATACCGGGATCAAAACTGCACAAATAATTTGCCAGCGATTTCCTTTTTTACGTCCGCCATCGTAGGGGAGCGTGATGCCTGCAATTCCAGCTATCCAAAAAATAAAAAAAATGAATAATGAGACGGATATTGCAAGAGCTCCAAAAAAGCCAAAGTTGCTATAAAAGCTTTGTAACATGGTTGAATTATAATGCTAAATAATACGTAATTTGAATGAGTTTAATCTAAGAATCTAACCGATAAAATGCTCCCAGTAGTTTCCATAGTTGGCAGGCCCAACGTAGGTAAATCAACATTTTTTAACAGGCTGATCGGCCGCAGAAAAGCCATTGTACATGATGAATATGGAGTTACCAGAGACCGGCATTACGGCGAATCGTTCTGGAATGGAAAAGACTTCCATGTAATTGATACCGGCGGATATCTCCCTAACGAAATGGATGTTGTTGTGGTTGGAGTTCGTGAGCAGGTGTTTATAGCAATTGCCGAATCGGATGTAATTCTCTTTTTGGTTGATGTGGAAGCGGGGGTTAATTCTCTTGATAAAGCAGTAGCTAAATTATTACGAGAACAGAATAAGCCTGTAATTGTGGTATGTAATAAAGCTGATAATGAAATGCGAAGGTTGAATGCCTCTGAATTTTATGAATTGGGATTTGAAGATATATTCCCGGTTTCTGCAATTAGCGGCACGGGTACTGGTGATTTGCTCGACAGGGTAGTGAAATTCCTTCCCGAGAATGAAACGGAAATTAAATCTTCAGCTCCTAAACTTGCTTTTGTTGGCCGGCCAAATGTGGGCAAAAGCAGTTTGTTTAATGCCCTGTTGAATGACAAGCGAGCTATAGTTACTGAAGTGGCCGGCACAACCCGAGATTCGATTAATAGCAATCTGAACTACGAAGGTAAAAATTATATCCTGGTAGATACCGCGGGTCTTAGAAAGCGCACAAAGGTTAAAGAAAATATTGAATTTTATAGTACAGTTCGAACAGATAAAGCAATCCGGGAATGCGATGTCGCCATTCTGATAATTGATTCGATGCGTGGTTTTGAAGATCAGGATAAACGAGTATTACGGGAAGCAGAAAAATTTAATAAAGGACTGATTGTCGCTCTCAATAAATGGGATCTTGTACCGGAAAAGGATACGCACACCGTACGGGATTTTGAAAAGTATATCTATGAATCGGTGCCTCAGCTAGACTATGTCCCAATTATCACTATTTCAGCTCTCAATAAACAAAGAGTACACAAAGTGATTGAACTGGCGCAGCATGTGATTGAGGAGCGAAAAAAAGAGATATCCACTTCAGATTTGAATGATTTTATAGATAACATGCTTGGCGAAAAGCCGCTTCCAATGAAAAGGGGCCGTCAACTTAAAATCACCTACGCTACCCAGGTAAAAAGTAATCCGCCGGTTTTTAAATTCTTTATGAATAGCCCTCATGATTTACCACCAAATTATCGTAGATTTATTGAAAACAAGATCAGGGAACACTATGGCTTTAAAGGAGTTCCCATAACTATGATATTCCGCCAGAAATAATTAAAAAGCTCATAAATAACTTTGATGCTAAGCTTTCAAAGGTTTATTTTTGAGCGCTAATTCCGATACAAACCACTATTCTAATTGAATGGCTACTAAGAATCTCGAAAAACCAGGTGTTAACGCATTAAGTGATAACTACGAAAATGAGCGCAAGCTTAATTTCCTTGAAAAAATCTATCTGCCGGAAATTTTTAAAGGAATGTGGTATTCATTTAAACAAATGTTTCAGCCGACATTCACTCTTAATTATCCGGAAGAGAAATGGAATCCACCTGCAATTTTTCGCGGGCGTCCGGTTTTGGTTGAGGATCATGGCAAGGAGCGCTGTGTTGCATGTGGGTTATGTGCCCGGGCTTGCCCGCCGCTGGCAATAAGTATGCAGGCTTCTGAAACGGAGGATGATGAAAAAGAACGCTATCCCGATTTTTTCGAAATAAATATGTTGCGATGCATTTATTGTGGGTATTGCGAAGAAGTTTGCCCGGAAGAAGCCATTGTAATGAGTAAAGATTATGATATAGTATTCGAATCAAGGGAGGAGGCCATTTACGATAAAGAGCGGCTCCTGGTTCCAAAAGAAGATTTAAAAGAACGCCTGGATTTCTTGAAAAATTATAAAAATCAGCAATTCGGCTCTTTCTGGGATTTTCAGGAAGAAAACAATATACATTCGGTCAGAGATCGGGATACACAATGGAATACTGGCCTTTCTTTAGTTGATATGATTGAACAACAGCAAAAAAATGATTCAACACCGGCATCATCAAGCTGGTCGTAAGCCCTAACTAACAATGGAAATCAAACAAAGCCAGGTAGATAGTCTAATTGATGATGTTGCTTATCTTGAACATGAAACTGAAGCACTTAAATATGTTATCGACTCTGTACCTTACAGCGAAAAACCTCCCGCCGGCCAGTCTATTGTAGAAACCCTGATGTATGTAGATCATGCCCAGCAAGAGTATTACCGGGAAGTAATAGAAGACGCCTTCAAAAGTGTACGGCCAATTAACCTGAATGCATATGCCGATCCAAAAGATACTTTTGAAGTTGATGAAGAGCGGGCAAAGGATATTCAAAAAGTGTTATATAAAATTTCTAAACACCGGGTTGCTCTCTTAAATCTGATTAAGAATATAAAGCTAATCGACTGGGAGAGAGAGATTTCCAAAGGTAAATCTACGCTTACTTTATTTGATTTTGTAAGAACTATGGTGGATAAAGAGCGCAGGATTTTGAAAGATATTGCAGAATTGGTGCTTACTTATCAAAACGGAAAGCAAATGCAGAGAGAGATAGAAAACCGTAAATCCAGTAATTGATGGATCCTTCTAAATGGATAGACCTGGTATTAACGATTTCAACAGGAATTTGCTTCATAGTTCTTGTAAGGCAGTATTTAAAAACAAGATCACTGCTAGAACTATATTTTGCTCTTGCTGCTATTATATTAGGATTTCCATACCTGCTGGACCTCTTAAATTATAACGCGCAATTTTCACTTTTTGAATGGTTTAAATTGATTTCTATAACCACCTATATAAGTGGTTTATTAGTTTTGATACGGGAATCGAAACCGGTTTTTGCGAGGTTCCCGCTGTATCTGACCGCATTACCTTTTATCAGTATTTTATTTTTTCCCTTTATTACTGATTCAATAGTTATCAAAGATATGTTAAATGCTATTTACCAAGGCGGCGCATTGATTGTAACGGCTCTTGTTTTTACTGTAAATTTCGCACGACATAACCGAAGACGTTATTTTTTGTTAGGAATTGGTTTCGTTATCGCTGCATATATTAGTTATTGGTTTTATTTAAACAGGATAAATTCAGAACATATATGGATTTCAGAGATGTTATTTTCTACGGGATTATTGATTACAACACTCAGGTATACCAGCCAGAAAAGACTTCAAGACATTGCATAAGAATAACCTTAAAGCACCCGCATTCTCATTAACAGACACAAACGGAGAGCAGGTAAGCTTAGATCAATTACTGAATAAAAAGAAGTGTGTGGTACTTTTATTTTTTCCATTGGCTTTCAGCAGTGTTTGTACAAAAGAACTTTGCTCGGTCAGAGATAATTTAAAGATTTATAACTCACTCAATGCAGAGATAGCAGGAATCAGTGTTGACAGTTTCTTCACCTTAAAAGCTTTTAAAGAAGCTCAAAATCTAAATTATAATTTACTCAGTGATTTTAATAAGGAAGTAAGTGAAAAATTAGGAGTGTTAAACAAAGACTATTACGGAATGAAGGGAGTTTCAAAAAGAGCTGTGTTCGTAATCAACAGGGAAGGCAGGATTATTTACAGTGAGATACTTGAGGATGCAGGAAAACTTCCAGATATGTATAAGGTCCAAGAGGTGCTGACAGATTAAGTTGTTATATAAAAGCAGGTCAGTCATTGTCAGAAATCAATCTAACTTTACATAATATATATTATAGGATTAATTATAACCAGGTGATTTTATATTGTCTCTTTAAGTCAGAATTAAATAGATTGCAGGAAATAAATTAATAACCCATGAAAATATTAATTGTTGAAGATGACACCGTCTTATCTTTGTTAATTTCAAGGATGGTTGAGCGTTTAGGGTATGATGTCCTGGATGTTGTGTCTAAAGGCCGCGAAGCTGTATCTAAAATTTCACAGCTAAATCCGGATCTTATTCTGATGGATATAATGCTTGAAGATGACCTCAATGGAATTGATGCTATACTGTCCATTCGTAATGATGAAATCAATACACCAGTCATCTTTATTACCGGCAACTCTGATCCTTATAATAAAGAGCGTGCCTCAGAAACGAATTTCTCAGATTACTTAATTAAACCGGTAAGTTTTGAAGAGCTTTCTCAATCAATTAAAGGAATCATACATTCCTGATTATAAAGCAATATGAGATATTCGGATTATTCGAAATGCTTAACTTTTATTGCAAACCTACCTTTTTTATTCTGCTCAAGTTTAATCTTATCAATAATAACATCAACAGAAAAGGTACCCTGTACGGCTATATAAGAAAAATCACCTTCAATTATTCGTTTGATGGGTGATTGTATTCTGAGAGGATCAATTACCAGCAGTAATACTGCCGAGGAATCTTCGAAATCCTGGTTAATGATCTCTTCAGCATCTTTTCCTTCAAAGCACTTTATGTGGCCATACTCTGAAAATGTATCGGGGATTAAATCACCGGTTTCGGTTACTTTTTTCCAATCAGAATCTTTAACTGCTGTAAATAATAAGTCTATTTCCAATGGTTCTTTATTTTATGAATTATATGCAAAATGTATTAATGCGTCGCCTTTGTTAACAACCGGGCAGTTATTCAACCCGATAACCATTCCATCTTTAGGGGCTATCACACGTGCATTTAGCTCACCATAAGGATCCTTAATAAAACCTAACACCTGCCGCCTGTTCAGCTCTTCACCCAGTTTAACTTTAGAGATAAATAGTCCGGCATTTTTTGTCCGTACCCAGGTTGATTTTTCAAATGTTTTAGTTTGTACCGGTGCTGGAGCTTCGTTTCTCATGCCAAGATGCTTCATCAATCTTTTTGTGCCCTTAATACCTTCTTCAATTCCAAATTCATCATACCTTAGCGATTCTCCGGTTTCGTAAACTATAATCTCTTTGCCTTTTTTATGAGCTGCATTTCTAAATGATTTATTTATTAAGCCTGAGTTTAACATAGCCGGTGCACCAAATGCATCGGCGAGTTCTTTTGCCTCTTTTATATTAAATGTACAACGAATTTGCGGGTAATTTGATCTGGAGGATCCACCGGTATGAAAATCTATTCCACAATCAATCTCAGGAATAATTTCATTCATTAATGTATAAGCAAGCAGGCGCGCCAGGGAGCTTCCCTTTACCCCGGGGAAACTTCGGTTTATGTCCTTGCCATCCGGCACTCCACGTACGTTTTGGATGAAACCGTAAATATTCACAATAGGTATTGCAATAATGGTTCCTTTATCAGGCATCACCTCATTCCTTTCAATCATCCGGCGGACAATTTCTACGCCATTTATTTCATCCCCATGTAATCCGCCCGTAAGTAATAAAACGGGTCCATCTTGTTTTGAACGGAAGATCAAAACGGGTAAATCTATACTTGTATAGGTAGGCAGCCGGGCAATATTCAGGTTTACTATTTTCTGTTCACCCAATCCAATTTTTTGCCTATTGATAGTGATGAACTCAGGCATTCTTTCTAACTTTTTTCTTCCGTACTGAATTATGTTTCTCTTTTACCATCTTCTCGATATATGAAATAATAGCCCCTGCAATATTTTTATTAGTCGTTTTTTCAATCCCTTCCAGGCCCGGTGAAGAATTTACTTCCAGAATTAACGGCCCTCTTTCCGATTGCAACATATCAACACCCGCAACAGGCAGATCCATTGCTTTTGCTGCCGTTAAAGCCGCAGAACGCTCTTTTTTCGAAAGCTTAATGAAAGTGCCGGTACCACCCTGGTGTAGATTCGATCTGAATTCACCTTCTTTGCCCTGCCTTTTCATTGCGCCAATTACTTTTCCATCAACAATAAATACCCGGATGTCAGCTCCTTTCGATTCTGAAATAAACTCCTGTACAATTACCCGGGCTTTCATGCTATGGAAAGCTTCAATCATGGACTCCGCAGCTTTTTTGGTGGGTGCCAAAACTACTCCATATCCTTGTGTTCCTTCCAGCAGCTTTACGATTAAAGGAGCTCCGCCAACCGATTCAATAAGGGTCTTAACTTCTTTCGAGTAGTTTGTGAAAACTGTTTTGGGTAAACCTACACCAGCACTGGCTAATATTTGAAGGCTCCGTAATTTATCCCTGGAACGCACCAACGCCTGAGAATGAACTGCACTGAATACATCCATCATTTCAAATTGGCGAACCACTGCTGTTCCATAAAAGGTAACAGATGCTCCGATTCGGGGAATAATAGCATCGAGGTAATCGATTTTATTTCCCTTAAAGTATACACTCGGATTATCCTGCTCAATAACTATATCACACTTAAGGTGATCTATGACTTCCGTCTCGTGGCCTTTTTCTTTGGCAGCTGATACAAGTCTTTGCGTAGAATAAAGGGATGCATTTCTGGATAATATTCCAATTCTCATTTCGAAGATTCCTTTTTCAGCATTTTCAGGGAAAGGTTCTTTTTGGTGATATCAACTAAAAATGGACCTTTTTTTAGAAACTTTCTTCCCAATAAAAGCGGGTACTTCATAGCAGATCTATCGGCAAGTGATAATTCTATCGAGTATCTATCCCCAAACAGTTCAATATTGGTTTTCACGAAGAAGCGAAGTTCACTTACCCCATTCGAGCTCTTAACTTCCCGCCTATCCCACAAAGGCATTTCTAACATTTTATCATTATATGAGCTGTGTTCCGGATCCAATAAGAAAAAACGAATCCAGTTTTGATCATTTTTGCTAAAAGTATCCAGGTGATGACAGTGCAAGCTGGAAGTAAAAGCACCGGTATCTATTTTGGCGTCTAAATCATAAAAATCCCATTCAGGTAAATTTACCTGTTCAATTCTTCCTAAAATTTTAGAGCCCGGTTTTTTCATGCGACTGCAAAAATACATGTTTTTTTCGCTTATCACATTAATTGATGAAATTTGTTTAGGTATACTTTTCATTCCCTATCTTTGCATCAAAAATATTATTCAAAATCTCTTATGAAAGCATTAACACAACTTTTCTTATTCGCGTTTTTCCTTGCAGCCTGCTCTTCAACCGATCAAATTACAGAACAGGAAATTTCGGCATCCGACCAAACAAAGCATCCGACTACACAAGCTACTTTATGGGTACAAAATTCTGCAGAATATAAAGCCCTTGCAATACAGTCTTACAATGCTGCAACGCGCATCTTGCCTCTTCCATTACAAGATTCTTATTGGACCGCCTCCCTGGAGCAACAAAATTCCGAATTTGCATCCCTCCCTCCTGCTATTATTTTGGATGTAGATGAAACGGTGCTGGATAACGCGCCATTTCAAGCCCGGATGATTAAGCAAGATAGCGGTTTTGATAATGAAGCCTGGAATGACTGGTGCAGGGAAGCGAATGCCGATGCGATTCCGGGTGCAGTTAAATTCACATCTTATGCGGCAGAACAAGGCATAAATATTTTCTTTGTTACCAACCGGGATTTTGAAGTTGAAGAAGCAACCCGCCAAAATTTAGCCTCTGCTGGATTTCCAATTCCTGACTCTGTGGATAATATTTTTAGCAATGGTGAACAGGAGGAATGGGATTCATCCAAGACTGAACGGCGGAAGTTAATTGAACAACATTATCGTGTTATTATGATTTTCGGGGATGATTTGAACGATTTTTTACCTGCTAAAAATATATCTGAAGAGCAAAGGACGAATCTTATTGAGGAAAATTCGAATTACTTTGGCCGGCGATGGTTTATGCTTCCAAACCCGGTATATGGTTCCTGGGATCAGGCAATGTATGGTTTTAATAATGATCTGAGTGATGAAGAAAAAGAAGATATTCTGCTTCAGCATCTGGATTCTAAAGAAAAAAATTAACCGCAGATGTAATCCTATAATAGATTTTCTGCAGACGAATCTTCGTTCTCTAAATCCATTTTTGCCAGTTCTATGATGCGAATGCCTGTTCCCATTGTGATAACCAAATAAGCTAAGGTGACAGATAAGAATACATACATGTTGCTTACATAGTTACTCAGCAAGTAGTACAGCAGCATGCCGCCTAGCAACGCAAGAATAAAAAAGTTGATAAACATGAACCGGTATTTATCATTAACCTTTTCCTCAACATTGAGTTCGTCTTCCGTTACTCGCTCATAAACTGCGTATTTGGAGGATAAAGATGCATAAGGAACGATAAAACAGGTAAAGACAAATAAAATAGTACCAATTGATATTGCTAAGGTATAACTGCCTGAGGATGTGTCAATAAAAGAAGGTACACCGTAGTTAACAACAGCTATCAAAACAATACTAAATAAAGCAAAAAGTACAATCAGATACTTATAAAAAGGCTTCTCGTATACAGGAAAAAGGAATTTTTGACGTTTCATTTTCAAAAGTTGATCACAATGTTGGCATTGCAAAAAGCCTTCTGCTGATTTTGAAAACCCCACTCCTTTCATTTTGAATAATTCATGGATAATTCCTGAGGGAGTTTTATTACAATTTGGGCAATTCATATGAAATTTATTTAGTGCATGTTATTGAAAAACATCAGGCCAATGTTTAAAATTATTTTGTGAGTTGCAAAAATGCACTAATAGCAGCTTCAGAACATCTATTAAAAATCAAAAGTGAATTTGAATGACTAATACCAGCCCTTTCCCCACCCTTTTTGTAGATCTCGACATTGTGCGATCAAACATTTCGAAAATGAATGACAAGGTGAAACGAAACAACGCTGAATTTCGCCCACATTTTAAAACGCATCAGTCCAGACAAATTGGGAGAATGTTTCGAAAGTTTGGTGTGGAAGGTATTACCGTTTCTTCTCTAAAGATGGCAAATTATTTTGCCGAAGATGGCTGGAAGGATATTACCATTGCCTTTCCGGCGAATATTTTGGCAGCAGATTATTATAATTCCCTGGCTGCTGTTTGCCAGCTTAAAACCTTGGTTATTTCTGAAAAGGTAGTCTCACAACTTGATGCTCAATTACAAAATGAGCTGGGATTATATATAGAAATTGATCCGAATTACGGCAGAAGTGGGATTCCGGTTTCAGATCATGAAAGGATTGCTTCTGTGATTAAAGCAATCGAACGTTCAGAAAATTGTAACCTTGCTGGTTTTTATTGCCATGCCGGCCACACCTATCGTGCAAGATCGAAAAAGGAAGTTGAAGAAATAGCCGGAAAAGCATTGGGTCAGCTTGCATTACTAAAAAAGGTCTTCCCGGAAATTTCTCTCTGTTTTGGTGATACTCCATCATGCAGTGTGTTGGAAGATTTTGGGCCGGCAGATCAAATCAGCCCGGGGAATTTTGTGTTTTATGACTGGATGCAGGTGGAAATAGGCGCTTGTACTCCTGCTGAAATTGCTGTCACAATGAAATGTCCGATAATAGAAAAATTCGATGATAGAGAAGAAATTCTTATTCATGGAGGCGCGGTTCATTTTTCCAAAGATTCTGCTCAAAACAAGTTCCACACCAGCTTTGGCCAACTCATAACTCCAGAGTTATCCGAAGAGAATTACCTGCAAAATTTATCTCAGGAACATGGAATAATCCATTGCAGCCCTGGTACTTATAACTCTTTTAAAATTGGAGATTCGGTGGATATTTACCCCATCCACTCTTGTCTGACTGCTGATGTCATGAGGGGGTATTATTCAATTGATGGTAAAATTCTCGACCACATGAATAAAAGTGTAGAAGCTTTTTGAAATTCATGCTGAATTAAAACCTTGCCGTAAAACCAATTGAATTTCCGAATTTTCCATAAATACGTTTGCTGAATTCAGCGTAGAAAAAACCAAATATTTTGGAGGCAGAAATACCCATTTCAGCTTGGGTATGAGAGCCTGAATAAGGTAGAAGCGGCTCTAAAGATGGAGTTTCATCAATCACACCTACAGTAAAAAAGGTGGATATTTTTATTCCGCTTTTGCTGACAAAATCGAAAGGTGCCTTTCGGGTTAAAGAAGTACCGAGCTTGTATCGGATCATTATCTCTGAAACGCGATTTCCCAACGGCTCCCGGTATGATATGGTGTTGAATGGCCGGTAACGGACGTAATCATCCACTACAAATCCATTATAGTTGAATAAACGCTGATTGGGAACACCTTCATCAGAAGCGCCAAATGTTATATCTGTTTGGAAAAAATGAGAGGTAAAAACCGGCCAGTAAAATTTCAGCCCTACCCGGTAACGATTGTAGTTGAAATCACTGCCCCATTCGCTCACCCCTTTTTCGAGTACTACATCAGAAAGCCAGCCAAACTGACGAATATTATAATCCCTCAAAAATTGGTTTCGAGAATATTGCCGGGTATCGTGATGAAGGTGCAGGTTAAAACCCTTCACATGTCCATCTTCGGCGGGATAGACAGGATCATTATTTATATAATTTTCCGGATGGATTTCATTCCCCAGGATATTAAAATGTGTTGCGGGAGTTAATGACTGCTGTTTTTCATCCACGTAAAGGACGCGCAGAAAAGACTGGGTATCAAAGCGAAACCTCAGTCCTGCTTCCACCCCCTGCCGCTCGAAATAGTTACTTCCACCACTGCCGAATATTAATGCATTTAATGTTTGGCGGGCTTCAAAAAAATCAATAGGAGTTCGGTTATATTCATAATCCTGGTACTGGGGAACTGTTTCTTTGCGAAATATAAATTCCGGAGCCACGAAGGAATTCCTGAAAAAGTGATATCCGCTGACCTGATAGCTATAGGTTTGGTTACCGAATGCATAGCCGCCCACCAGGCGATAGTCGAAATCTGCATGTACAGGGGTTCGAAGTCCTAAACCCAGGTAATGGCCTTCTACCCGTGTGTAATGGTACAGATCGCTAATGTTGGTCAAATGTGAGCGTTCTAATTGATAGGGCAGCCTGAAAAGTGAACGCATTACAGACATTCCTAGTTGCACCGATGTTCTTTCTTCCTGATAATCTCTGGCTTGTTGAAGGTGTTCCAGATTTTCATTCTCACTTTTGCCTGATAAAGCTTTCCAATAACCATTATTTTTCTGATGCGCATCCGGCAAAATTACTGAGGAAGAGAGTTTCATTTCTACCTCGTTAAAATCTCCGCTATTCAATTTATAATTACTCCAGATCCATTCATCGTGATACAGGATGTCGTTTTTGGCACCTAAGAAACTGATCACTGCGAAAAGCTCTGTTTTTTCCGGAAGCCAAAACTCGTCCACTTTTTCATATTTTTGCCGATACCGAAAATCCGAAACCTCGAAAGTGCCGGTGTTTGTATTGGCATAATCATTCAGGCTGACATCAATTCCTAAAATCCTTTCCTCGTTATACCAAACTTTGCCTTCAAACAGTGGCCGGTTTTCTTTCAAAGGTTTGAAATAAATTTCAATTGTACCCTCCGGCCAGCTGCTGTCTGCTTCTGTATCATAAAAATCGTAGAATTTACCTGCCCTGGATGAAACCGGCCCCACCACTGTTATCGACTCGGAAAGAACACTCAGCGATATTTCATCCTGATTAAGATTTATAGGACCTCCACCGGTAGAGAAAAAATCATATTCGCTAAAAAAGTTTTTACTGGCGCGATTAGCTTCTACTCTTTCCGAAAATCGTTCGGGCGAAGCCAGATAATAGAAGGTAGATTTCCGTTCGGAAAAAGCCATAGGAGTGAAATCCTGATCCAGGGAATCTTCGACGGAAAAATCGCTGTTTACGGAGCTCAAAATTGCCAGCTTGTATATATCTGCCTGGTATGAATCCAGGTTTTTATTTTGCTTATTCCGGATTTCAGCTAACTCCTGGACCTTTTGTGTAACGCGATCGGCATTAACCGTCACTTCGTTTAATTGTAAAGTATCAGCCTTTAGAAAGACATCATTTTTAGTTTGCTGGTTTGGTTTTATCTCAACAGTAATAAGTGTATCGGTGAAAGACAGGAAATGATAGCGTATAAGTTTGCTGCCAGAGGTTAGCTGAATGGAATAGGCTCCATTTTCATCAGAAATAGTACCTGTGGAAGTCCCCTCAACACTGATGGTGGCATAAGGTAAAGGATCTCCATTTTCCTCATCAAACACATGTCCGTGAAGAGTTCCTTTTTGAGCGAATGAAGCACCGGGTATCATACCAAAGAATAAAACAGCCATCAGTACAAGCAATCTATACTTAAAATCCCCGCAACTGATGTTCATTTGTATTTATTTTTGTGATGTGTTTATTAATTAACGGCTGTTTCCAGCAAGCGAATTGTTTTTGTGCGTGCGTTAATTTCGGCTTTCAGCCCTACCGGAAGTGTGATATTATCATCTTCATGACTTATCATTGCCCCATAAAAAGCGGGGATTTGCAAAGGTTTTATATGGTCATCAAAAACTTGTTTTAATGTAAGGCTGTTCTCCCCGGCAGAGCAGTCGGTACATTTTCCAAAAACAAATCCTGCAATTTCATCCAGTATACCTGCAAGCTTCAGTTGTGTTAACATACGATCTATTCTGTAAACGTTTTCCCCAATATCTTCCAGGAACAGTATAGCATTTTTAAAAGATGGCAGATATCCGGAACCAATCATCGAAACTAATACCGACAAATTCCCACCGAGCAATTTCCCTTGAGAGGTGCCTTCTGTAATCGTAAATTCATCCTCCTCTTTATCCGGAATAGAATGCACTTCTCTTTTAGCTGCCCAAATTGTATTTATAAAAGATTGGGTGGTGAAGTCGGTCCATACAGATTTTCCCACCGGCCCATGAAAAGTCACCAATCCACTATTCTTTTGAATAGCCATATGCAGCGAAGTGATATCGCTAAAACCCATAAATACTTTGGGATTATTTTTTATGAGATCGAAATCGAGCAAGGGTAAAATGCGGTTACATCCCCAGCCACCGCGGGTACAAATGATGCCATCCACTTCAGAATCTGAAAACATAGCCATCACATCAGAAGCACGATTTTTGTCATTGCCGGCAAGATAACCCCGTCTATCGCGGACATGTTTACCCAATTTTAATTCAAAACCCAGGGCTTTTAAATCGGTAAGCATTTGTGCGAATTCACTTGTTCTGTAAATGGGACTACCCGGGGCAACCAAACCTATCGTATCTCCCCTTTTCAAAGCTTTCGGTTTAAGCAGCTGCTTTTTCTCCAAGATTATATCGGCAGGTACTAATCTGGAAAAAGTTAAGCCTG
Organism: Balneolaceae bacterium; assembly: GCA_040877545.1. Taxonomy (GTDB): domain Bacteria; phylum Bacteroidota; class Rhodothermia; order Balneolales; family Balneolaceae; genus Gracilimonas. The sequence continues at coordinate 7,057 of JBBDNN010000074.1, read as the reverse complement.
CAAGAGGTGCCAAGCCTGATAGTTTTAAAAAATTTCTACGTGTAAAAGCCATTCAGGATATAATTTAAAGTAGAAGTAGTTAACTATATAACTGCTCTTTTTCAATTATATCTGATACAGAGTCAGGGACATCGTTATCTATGGGTTTCCCCGATTTAATTTTTTGTTTGATGTGAGATGAAGACACCTCAAGAGGTGTGTGTTCTACAAAATATGTCTTCTCGGTAATTTTTTGCTCTACATCTTTATGGTCCGCACCCGGTCGTTCAGCTACCAGTAATGCGCACTCATTTAAAATTTCTTCATAGAATTTCCACTGGTGGAACTGAGCGAGACTGTCTTCACCCATACAAAAATAGAAAGTATATTCTGGATTTTGAGATTTTAAATACCGGATAGTAAAAAAACTGTAGGAAGGCTTCGATAGTGAATTCTCAATTGTTTTAATGTGCAGGTTTTTGAAACCGACAAAGGCTGCTTTCAACATTTCCAGCCTTACCTCATAAGAAGCCTTATTTCCCGTTTGTTTATGTGGCGGGTAAGGAGTTAGCAGCACCCACAACTCATCAATAAAACCAGAGTTCAGAAATGCTTCAGCTATAGATTGATGTCCCTTATGAACCGGATCAAAAGTGCCCCCGAATAAACCGATTCGTTTGGCCATTAGCTTTCTTCAGTTTCGGAATCCGTTGCGACAGCAATCCGCGATAATTTTCGTTGAGCTTCATCATAATAATCTTCTACCTCACTGCGCAAATTGCTTTCAGGGAATAACTGGAGGAACTTCTCATAAGATTCCACAGCATTATTATACCGCTCTGCCTGTCTTGAAGGAATGCTTTTATCCGCATATTCAATAAATGTTTTTACCTGAAGAACCAATGCCTTTTCCGCCCACTCCGATTCAGGATATTGATCAATCGTTAAGCCGAGATAAATTGTTCCGGCTTCAAACCTATCTGTGCGGATGTAAAAAAGAGCAGCGTCATAATTTTTATGAGCCAGTTTATTTCGAAGCTCATCAATTTTTTGGGCAGATTCTGTAACAAACTCTGAGTCTGGATATCGATTATTGAATAGTTGAAAACGCTCAATTGCAGTTCTTGTGGGAGTTTGGTCGAGTTTATACCGCGGACTTTGATGGTAAAAGCACATCGCAGCTTTAAATTCTATTTCCTGCCTTCTTATATCCTGTGGATAATAAGCCATATACCGGTCGTATTCTGAAGCTGCCAATAAGTACTGCCTGCTATTGTAATAACTTTCCGCCAGATAATATTGAGCGTTTTGGCCGTAATCGGTACCCCTGGCAATGCGGGTAACCGTTTCAAAAGCACTGGCTGCATCCGTATAATTTTCATTTTCGAAGAAAGCGAGGGCTTTTTCATAGGCAACATCAACCGAATCTCCCCTTTTTATGAGTGCATCATTTTTACAGGCACTGAAAATTAAAATAAAACCAAGTATGAATAGAAATTTATGCTGCATCGACTTTTTTTGTTGTTCTTTAATGGTCACGATTTTTTAAGAAGATAAGGAGTTTTTCGAGTTCTTTTTTAAATGGTGAATTTGAAAAGGATTGAAGCAATTCCAGGGCTTTTTCATAATGCCGATTAACTTCGCCGGCAACATCTTCAATGACCTTCAGGTTATGAAGCAATTCCAAAACCTTATTTACTTGTGCCTGATCCGGCGTCTCATTTTTTAGTGTATCCCTGATTAGAGCCGCCTGATCACCTTTCGCACGTTCTAACGCAAGAATGGTAAGGTATGTTTTCTTTCCTTCAAAAATATCTCCGCCAGGCCGTTTTCCAAATTTATCAGGGTCAGCAATCGCATCCAGTAAATCATCCTGCGCCTGGAAAGCGATACCCATTTCATAACCAAGTTCAGAGAGTTCTTTTCTTTTTGGGGATATTGCGTGCGCGGCTATTGCTCCCATTTCCAGGGCACCACTTAGTAAAGCAGCTGTCTTTCCCCCAATCATCTCCAGGTAATCATCATGGGTTATTGAGTTCCTTTCTACAAATTCCATATCCAGCGCCTGACCTTCGCAAACGGTGATAGTTGTTTTAAGAAAGACCTCATGAATGGCGGTAAATTCTTCTTTCGAAAATGAGTTGCTATGACCGTAGAATCCCAACTTTTTATAGGCATCAGCAAACATCAAATCTCCGGAAAGTATAGCTACATTTTCATTCCATTTTTTAACTACGCTTGCTTGCCCACGCCTGGTTTCTGCACTGTCCATAATATCATCATGAACAAGGGTGAAATTGTGCAAAATTTCAACTGCCAGTGCTGCGGGCATCGCTTCTTCGATATCACCGCTGCAAAGTCCGCACGAGAGCAAAGTCAGCAAAGGACGAATACGCTTCCCTCCTACAGATAATGCGTAACGATAAGGTTCATACAGAGTAACAGGTTCTGCAGGAAGATCCAGTTCCCTTAAACCATTTTCAATTTTGGTAAGTAATGTTTGCTGTAGTTTTGAAGTACTCAATGAAATCCTTGTAAATGAATGAGCAAATATAAGAAAATGACAGCCCGAATTAAGTCAGCTTTTCTTTTTTATATGAGAAGGATTTAATTGTGTGATATTATCGCAGCCAAGCAATGTTAAAATTGTTTTAAGATCATTTTGATACGTATTTATAAGGGATTCAAGTCCTTGGTATCCATCCTTTTTAACAGCTTTTATGATTGGCTGAGCTGCCGCTGTAAAATGTGCCCCCAGGCATAAAGATTTTGCCATATCAAAAGCTGACCTGATGCCACCCGACGCAATAATCCCAAAGCCTCTCTCCCATTGCAATGAATTAAGCTGCTGCAAAGAATCTACCGTTGAAATCCCCCACTCATCAAAGCCATGATTTGAGGAAGTGTTGGATGATCTAAAGTTTTCCACTTTGGCCCAGCTGGTTCCGCCGGCCCCGGCTACATCAATCACTTCAACACCTGCATTTAAAAGTCTCTTGGCTGTGTATTTTGATATTCCTGCACCGGTTTCTTTCACAATCACCGGCAATTGTGAATCTTTAACCAAGGTTTCAATTCCATTCAGAATGCCTTTAAAATTTCGATCGCCTTCCGGCTGCATCAACTCCTGAAGCGGATTCAAGTGTACGATAATGGCATTAGCATCAATGGCATCCACAAGAAGTCTTAGTTTTTTGCTCGACAACCCACCGATAAGTTGAGCCCCTCCGATATTTGAGCATATAAAAGCATTCGGGGCTTTTTCACGGACTATAGAAAAAGTATCAACTAGCGATTCATCCTCCAGCATTGCCCGCTGACTTCCCACACCAAAGGGTAAATTATTAGCCTCGCAAAATTCAGCAATAACTGAATTCACCGGTCCCGCATCGGCATAACCGCCGGTCATTGAGGATATAAGCAGCGACATCGAAAATTTTTGTCCTAATAAAGAAGCTTCCGTGGAAACCTCCTCAAAATTTACTTCCGGGAGTGCATTATGGAGAAATTGATAATCATCAAAACCGGCGGATTTGTTGTATTGCGTACCATCGGTAACAGTGAGGTCTACGTGATCTTTTTTTCGGTTGCTGATGTTGCTCATTTTCGGGTTTGGGTCAATTATTTTTTGAATCCGGATTTGCAATAAAATTACCCGTATATAATTCAAATGAAGAATATCCGGTGAAATGACCATCAAATTCATATTTATCGATCATAACCTAAATCAAATATGACCCGGAATTTATATGAAATGTCTGCCCGGTCATATGTGTTAATTTTCCTTCAGCAATTAAATACACTATTTCTGCAATTTGCTCAGGCGGAACGATGGAATCAAGGGCCAAATCTTTGGTGAGATAATCAGTACCATATACTTCGATTGATTCTCTGGCCATATCCGTATCCACAAAACCGGGGGCGATGGTGTAGGCGGTGATTCCATGTCTGCCAAAGCTCCGTGCGATACTTTTTGTGAAGGCGTTCATCCCTCCTTTACTGGCAGCGTAAGCGGCATATTCCTGTGTATCTCCACGGTAACCAGCCCTTGAGGTGATATTAATAATTCTTCCCTCTATCCCCTCTCTTTTCCATGCATTCAATGCCCATTTACAGATAAGAGCCGGAGCACGAAGATTCACCTGCTGCGTTTTATCCCAGGTGGTAAGCCAGTCTTCGTCATTAATATTAAAACCCGCCTCTTCAAATATTCCTGCGTTATTGATAACTACTCCCGGAATATTATCACCAAAAAATAACTCTTGAAGTTTTTCAAGATCATTTTCCTTTGCAAGATCGCATTTTATGTGCGAATAGTTTTTATTCCGAAAGAGTGTCTCATCGCTGCGAGATGTGCCGGTAACAGAAACTCCCGATGAAAGAAGCTTCCCGGTGATTGATTTGCCTATTCCTCGTGAGGAGCCTGTGACTAATGCGTGCATTTTTTATTGTAACCAAATTTTTGTGACACGATTTGGGTTTTTAAAACCTGAATGATTTGCTGCAATTCAATCATTCTTCGACTTCTCAAGACTTTCTGCATCTACCCAAAAAGCATTACCGCCTACCACTAAATATCTAATTTTACTTTCGTTCAACAACTCGAAGAACCCTGAGAAGTCTTTGCTTATCTCCATTATAATATTCCTTATAAAGTCCCAGTTTTTCTCCTGTTCTTCGAATACTTTCTAATGCTGAAAGTCTTTCTTCCGGAGTTTTACCCGCCCAATATTTACGTTCATCTTCGTATTGTTGTGGGTCATTTAAATCATAAATACGAACTTCTTTTTCCATCACTGTTGTATATGAAATGAAATTTTCGGATCAATTAAATCTACATTTTTTTAATAAGCATAGCTAATTATAGCGGGTAATGCAGCACTTTGAATTTGGATTACGGGATTTTAAGAGGTACTGGATAAATCCATAAATCTCATAATCCCGCGGATCACAATTCTCAGTCTCTAAATGAAATAACCGCTGAATGTTGAAAACACATCTCAGTTTTCTACTCTTTCTGTAGCTTGTGTGAAAACTCCAAACATTTGGGAAATGTCTATTAATTTTACAAGAGAAAACCTCCAGGAATTCAAAATTCTTGGAGGTTTGACACTATTAAACCAATTTTCTCTTTGTGATGAGAGTAAAATCTTAGAACATTTTTGGAAATGAATCTAAAATACCTCCAAGCTTTCAACACGAAAATTTTAGCCTGGAGAATGCCTTCATTTTATAATGCGCATTTCTTATATTGGATTGCGCATAATTAACATTTAGCAATATGAGTAAAGAACCATTAAATCTGTCTATTGAAAAAAATCTAAAACAGCGTGCAAAAAAAATTGCCCGTGATAAAGGAATTAGTATCTCTCGTTTTTTTGAAGAATTAGTGGCAAAACAAGAAGATCCCCAGGAATATAAACCAAACGAGGGAAGCGCGGCCTACAGAATTTATCATGCCTTACCAGAATCAAGAAAAGTGGATCATGTAGATTATAAAAAGATTAAAGAAGATGCATTAAAAGAGAAATATGGCCACTGAACTCATACTTATTGATACCAATATTTGTTTAGACGCCATACTTACTCGTATGCCCTTCGCTGAAGATGCTCTTAAAATTATTGAACTAACCGAAAGTGATGCCGTAAAAGGTAAAATTGCGGCACATAGTCTTGATACCATTTTTTATATTCTAAAAAGGGAGTACAACAAGAAGCAAATTTATGCCTTACTTAAGGAATTCAGAAATGTATTTGATATTGCTGATGTTACACAAGCCGTTATTGATGCTGCAATAGCGTTAAAATGGCCCGATTTTGAAGATGCTATTCAATACCAAGCTGCCAAAGCGGCTGGGTGCAATACCATCATAACCAGAAATAAAAAAGATTTTAAACACTCAGAACTTTCTGTATTTACTGCAAGAGAATATGTTGAAAATTTTAGCCTGAATTAATACTAACTGGTGGACCTTAGTATTCAGGGTGAAAGGAGGTCTTTTACCTACATCATTTCAATTCCCACCCGGGCTTATTCCTGTACTGTTATTTGGCGGCTGAGTGGCAACACCATTGAACCGGGAGGTTCCCCCAAGGGGATGCCTATGGCACGACCAGGCATTACGAACGAGGACATTTGTAACGAGAACAAGTGTTCCATTTATTTCCGGCGCCGACAATTACTTTATGCTTTCAAATTCATTTTTTACCCGGAAGTATTTATCGGCTTTTTTATGCTTTATATCTTCAAAAATAGGCCGGTCTTTTTCTATAAACTCTATAGTTGTTCCATCCCCCAAATCATCAATAACATCCGGATTTTTAATCACATCTCTTAAAAAATAAGTGTAATGTTTCTTTTAATTAACTCTTCCTTATTCATCTTTTTTCTTTGTTAGTTTAGCCGGATTTTGACTTGTATGGAACACATCAGTTATAATAATAAGTGAACTACTAGTGTCATATTCATAGATAATTTTATAATTATACTGAATTATAAACCTGCTATTTTGACCAATATCATGTAGAAGTGGTTCAATTTGGCCAGATTCTGGAAACTCTGTTAGCTGTCTTACCCTATCAAATATTTCTTGGATTACTTTATTTGCAGGTTCTTCAGAGCTTTCTTTATAAATAATATAATCATAGATATCCTTAAGAGAATTAAGAGCAAAAGGAGTCCATTTTATTTTCACTATTTTAGCTGTCATTATTTCTCAAATAAGACAAAGCCTCTTCATGTGCTATTAAATTATCTTCTGAAATGGATTTACGAGATCTTGCATTTCTTTTATAAAAATCCTCTTTACTCATTGGTCTCAAGTTCTGCTCATACCTTTTTGCTTTTCCATATGCCAATAAATTTTTAATAGCATCAATTAAACGAAAGTCATCAACATCCTCAATTTCAGATTGAATCAATTTCTTTTCTGCTTCAATGTTCATATCTCCTCCATGTATTTTAGAGAAATGTATAACAAAATTTTTGTCTTTTCATTGCAATATTTAGCGAATTTTCGCTCCGCTCAGCATGAACTGTGCTAAAAGTCAAGCAGCTACTGCTAAATTTGGATCAAAT
>JBBDNN010000073.1:0-16081 GCA_040877545.1 Balneolaceae bacterium | reverse complement strand
AAAGTGCTGCACTGAAAGTGCAGGGTTTTAAACCCTCGGCTGGGACCAATAAAATTTTAGTTTACACTAATCCATTGCCGAGGCATCAAATTCAGCTTCTATTTCAAACTTATTATCAGTTACTCCACCAATAAGTGAAACCTGAAGTAAACCCTGCAACATTTTATTTCTTTCCGAATATCGAATTTTTATCTGACCTTCATCTGCCACAAACCTTTCCGTTGGTTCATAATTATCAAAAACACAAACTACACGAGCATTTAGGCTATCTTTTGAAGCAACAACGAAAGTAGTTTCCTCACTTGTCTTTTCCCGTAATCCCATCAGGTGAATTCCGCAACTGCTATTTTCCGATTTGAGAAATACGGAGAAAAGAGAGGGATAATTAATATAACTGGCATCTCCTTTCATGTCCTGTATCTCTTCTCCGTTCTTCAAAGTACCCTCAAAACCGATTGAATTCTGAGCAGAGAGTTGTATGGGAAAACAGAATAGCAGAACAATTACTGTCATACATATTTTAGCGAATATTTTTTTATTCATTTTTATCCGATGGATTAAATTCTAAATCATTGGTTAATGTCATTTCTAAAATTTTTACCGGTGCTTCAATTGCGAATAACGTTACGGTGTGCGAACCTTTGTGCAGAATATAATCGGGTGACTCCCTCCACTTTGCCTCTTCATTTACTGTAACTTCATAGATAAACGAAGCATGTCCTGCTTGATGATTTTCAAAGTAATATCTCAGCGGACTATTGAATTGCATGCTAATCGCCGCTGATGATGCCCCTTCATTTGCTATTTTCACCCATACCTTCCATTCTCCAGTTTTCGGGATATTAAAAGCCTGACTTGCCCTGCCTCCTTTTTCAGTAAACTCCAGGATCTCGTTTCCCTGAACCTTCTGGAAATTCATTGTCTTTACTTCATTATATTTTTTCGGCTCATGAAAAAGCTCTTTATCATCCACATGAGTGGAAAAAGGATCTAAATCTTTCGGAGACAATTGAATTTTAAAGAACTCCTTTTCCTGTTGCAGATCCGGGACTTCTTTCGTTATAAAATCTGATTTAATCAGGAAACCATTATCAAATTCTTCTCCATTTATCTTTCTTGAAAGGATTGTATTTGTCCTCAAATCTTCCTGAATACTCAGCTGCACATTTTTAGCAAAATCAGCCTGTACCGTATGTATGGTGTGTTTCACATCCTGCTGAATTTTGACCTGCTGAAGTTCTTCAGAGAATTCTTTTAGAGAGGCATAGTCTGAAGAACTTCCCATAATTATCACATAGCCTAATCTTTTTCCATGATGTTCTGCATCAAAGAACAGGGTATCATCATCATTATTATTTTTATGGTAGAACAGTATATTTTCCAGCATTAGCTGGTGGTTTTTCACTTTAACAACAACTGGTTTTTTTAAACTTGCAGTAGGATATTCTTCATTTTCAAGAAATCGAATCCCCATAAAGGAAGCTCCCAGATTTATTGTAATAGCATCTTTTGTTGATAAAACAGCGTGGGATTCCTGCCATTTGCTGCCGTTAATCTGTACTTCTTCGATTTCATTAATATCACCAAACTGAATTACGGAGCTGATTTTCTCTTCAGAAGGAACTAAATACATTCCCTCTAAGTCAAAATTATAGCTTATAACAGCCTTGTTTTTGTGCTGTATTGAGGTAACCCAGTAGTGATCGAAATCGCTGCGCACACTATTTATTTTAAATCGTACTCCGGGCGATTTTTTGTCTCTGGATAGTATTTGAACACTATTTTCATTTTCCTCTGAGCTCAGCAGTGTTTTTCCTTTCCCTTGAAATCCCAGCGCACTTCTTCGACCTGATTGTGTGGCAATTGCATACTCTTTGGTTTGAAATGCCTGCATATCCACCCTCCCATATTTAGCCTGATAAGTGAATGAGTTGGTTTCCAGCTTTGCTTCAAGAATCTTTTTAATGCTGGCAGGAGGCTGGTAGTCGGTTAATAAAATCTGTGGACCCGAAAAAGGTCCTTCTCCATCTCCCAATCCAAAATATAAGAACATTAATGTATTGAGGCGGCTGCCAGGTTTTAACCCCTTACTTCCTTTTGCTCTGGAGGAGGTGAAAGAGTACATCATGGTTGGCTCATGGATGTGGTGAATAGTATCCATCCAATGAAATTCGAGCAGTTCTTTAAGCAGTGATTTTAACTCAGGGTTTTCAGCGTATGTATAAGCCATTTGTAAGGCAGAAAGTTGCAGGAATACATAATTCCACTGCCCGTATTCATTAATCCCATATTTCATTGTGAAATCATGAAATTTCCGTGTGCTTTTCAAAGCCTGCTCTTCGTCACCCAGCATTACCAGCGTACCTATAACCTTCAAATATACATTTGCATACCAAACCGGAATTCGATCTTCCTCCATAAAATGGACGGCATAAAGCGCTCTTTCAAATAATTCGGTTAGTAATTCATCCACATCATCATCAAGAAGATTGGAGTGGCTTTTCTGAATGTAAATGAGTGCAGGCAAAATAAAAGTGGCATAATTTTGATCCATACCACTTTCACGGTCATAGCTTTTGGGGAAATTGCCGAAGTAAGGATGTGCGGAATCTTTTATTTGGATGGCAGCAATCTTGCGAATCAGCTCATTTGCAAATTCAGTTTTATAGTTCAGCTGAAAGCTGACTTGAGCGATATCGGCTGCCTTACGTCCCGAAAGCTCTTTTTCCCAGTTGTAGGAAGTTTGCTGAAGTTGATTTTCGAGCTCATCAATTTCTGCTTTATACGACTTCAGTATAACTGTTTTACGTTGCTGAAAAGCTGTGTCGGTAATTTGATTGAAATGCTTCAAATTAGTTTCAGTATAAAAAGAAGGGACGGAAGCCAACGTTTCCGCCACTGGAACAACAAGTATTATCAGGAGAAAGACGATACTGTTAAAACAAATATGTAGTGATGTACTGATCAAAGTTTAACTTCAATGGTTTTACCATTTACTTTCACATTTTCAAAATTGAAGTTTTCCACGTGATTAATTTCCTGATCTTTTTCACCTTCTTTCACCACCAGGTTTTTCACCCAGACATTCCGGATCGGTTCCTGGGCAACACCGGTAGCTTCAACGGCTAAATTTGCTTTTTCTGCTGTTACATTTTCTATCACGAAATCATCATACACAGCTGGATAATTACCTCCGCGATGCGAATGATAATCGGTGCTGAAGCGTAGTAAAATCTCCGCTTCTTCTACTTCAATATTTCTGACGCGCACATTTCTGATAAATCCGCCACGATCAAGATTAGATTTGAAATATATAGCAGAACGTACTTTTCCCAGCTGATTATCTTCCATGAAAATATTTCGCGCTCCACCCGACATCTCACTTCCAATGGCCAGTGCATTATGGCCTTCCATATAATTATTTCTTACTACTACATGCTCGGTTGGACGGCCAATTTTCCACGCATCCTGATCTCGGCCGGATTTTATAACAATACTGTCATCTCCGGTTGAGAAACTATTATTTTCGATGAGCACCAACGTAGAAGAGTCGATAGCCACTCCGTCATTATTTAGTCTGTAGCTTTCTACTGTAATTCCGCGAACGGTAATGTGAGAACTAAAAATGATGTGATTTACCCACATAGGTGAGTCATGAATGGTGACATCCTCAATGAGAATTTGCGAGCTGCCAAAAAATTGAATCATGCTGGGACGCAGGTAATCATCCAGGCCAAATACACGCTCATGTACGGGAGTTCCGTTACCCCCCATTTCCCGGAGGCGATTTTGTGCCGGTTTCTGTTTATCCCTCCAGGTTCCAAATCCGTTTTCAGCATTCCCGTCAATGGTTCCTTTGCCGGTTATTGCTACATTGTTGACATGATAAGCATAAATCAATGGAGAAAAATTAAAGGCTTCGGTGCCTTCCCAACGGGTTAAAACCTGGGGCAGGTAATCTTCCGGGTTTTCACTAAAACGCAGAACTGCATTTTCAGAAATGTGCAGATTCACATTGCTTTTCAAATGAACCGGCCCTTTACTCAGCCATTCTCCTTCTGGAATTACTACACGGCCTCCGCCTTCTTCATTAGCGGTTCTGATTGCTTCCCGAATGGCTGGCAAAGCATCTGATTGTTCAGCTCCAAAATCCGTGATTATATAATCTTTATCAGGGAAAACCGGCTCCCGAATGGCATCAAGAATTTGAGGTACATTTTCCCAATTTGCTTCACCCAATGGCTGAGCTTGTAACGTATGGGTTAGGTTGAGCATTACCAATAAAACCGGGAATATCAGAAGAGTAAAGGGTTTAAATATAGAATTATTCATTAGATTGCTATGAGATTTTTATTTGATTAAAGTCGCTTTAATTGAGCTTGTATAGATACCTGCCGACAGCCTAATCAGATAAACTCCACTTGAAAGTTGGCTGCCGTCGAAATTCACTACATGATTACCTGCTTTTTTTCTCCCCAGGTTTTCTGAAAAGATTAGCTGTCCCATCATGTTATAGGCTTTTAATTGCACATCTTCCTGCCGGGGCAAATCGAAAGCTATATTTGTACTTGGGTTGAATGGATTTGGATAATTTTGATGAACCCTGAAATCACCGGGTAAATGTGTTATTTCCTCGTTTGAAACAAAGACTGCATTATTTACTTGCAACAGGTCGTGATCCTGATACACATATACATTTCCCTGATCATCAATAGCAGCATCAGGCCAGTGAAACCAGCGGGATGAAAGATCGGTGAGAATGATTTCCTCTTCAAAAGTAGCCGTATTTATTTTTGCCACATCATTTTCTGAAACGGCTACAACCATTCCATCTTTTTCCACAAGGCGGCCCGACTCAAGCCATCGCAGAAAAATTTCTTTCCGGTGAATTACCTCTTGTGTTTCCGGATCTACAACAAAGAAGGTTCCCCCGCGGGTGAGACCCCAAATATTTCCATTTACCTCTATTAAGGAACGAATACCTATATTTCGCGAAACGGGCACAATCTCCCACAGTTTTTCCCTGGAAACCGGATCCCAGGCTGCAAGTTTTGCGTCGTTTCCCTGATCAAGCCGCCCCTGATATCCACCGAGATAGGCAATACCATCTAAAGCAGTAACTGCTCCCACCGCCTGATCTGCAAATGGTTTATTGATCCAGTTAATGTTCCCGTTGTTTACATCATAAATAGTAAGTGCTCCTGAACCGCGGTTGTCGGACTGGGTCCCCATTAGCACAAAATCATTTTCTTCATCATAGGAAATCGTTCTTGGACGATTATTTTGGGGTGGTGCCGCGGCTAACTGTCGGAAGGTTTCCCGTTCCGGATCAAAGCGTACCATTGTGCCGCTGGAATACATTCCCATATAAATCATGCCGTCTGGGCCTAATGTCATCTGTTTTGCTTCACCGGAAGAGGACACCGTTTTATAGCTTCCGTTTTCAATATCATGTATGCCCAGAACGTGATGTCCGGCAACAAAAATTTTATCATTCACTGAAATCATTGATTGCCCCGGCTCAGGCCATTCTTCTGCCCCTGTTTCAGCAAGATCCATTCTTGTGGTTTGGCCGGTGCTTAAATTATGCTTACCAATATTTCGGCGGCCGTCGGTTCCGTATAAAACTTCATCAAAATAAAACAGTCCACGATTACTCTTCAGGTCAGAGATACGAGAGAGATTTTCATCATTAATACCATATTTCCAGCCCCCCTCGCCGCTGCCGAAATACACAATATCTCCGCCCACAGCTATAGACTGCACTAAATCGTGGTTGTGATTTACAAGACGGTAGTTTTCAAAATTATTGAGATCTATTAATGCCACAATTGGCTCACTTGAAGACCCTGAAGCTCCGGCTATCAGCCAATCGTCGTGCAAAGCCAGAGCTTCTACTGCAGTATGTCCTTCAAATTCAGCTGGCAAGATTGATATTTTTTCTTCCGTTTCACGATTATATGCCCAAAGATTTGGAGCTTCTACACCTACCCCCACAAAAACATAATTATCTGTAACGGCAACCGCATTTGCAGCCTGTCGGGGTTCTGTTTCAAAAGAATCCAGCTCCCGTACTTCGTCTGTTTCCGGATCATATTCATACACTCGCGCATTATCCTGCTGAGACATTGCAAGGAAAATTTTCCCGTCTGGAGAGGTTGTCATTCCACGCGCCATTCTTGCCGGATAGAAAGGAGCGGCTTCGGTATATTCGCCGGTTTTTGTATCTACTTTTATGAGTGACAATCTGCGATCTTCATCTTCAAAATTTGCTCCTATATACAGGTCATCACCGAGAGATGTCATTGAAAAAGCTTCGGTACTTCGGTCTCCTTCAATGGAGATTGAGATCTGTGTGGTAACTTCACCAGTAAAAACATTATAGCCTACCAAACGTCCCGGAGCTGTATTCCGGCTAAAAACGTAATGTGTGCTGTCCATAAAATGGCTGGTCATAAATGAAAACTGGGTGACAGCAGAGCCCAGGTTTGTTACCTGCAGTGAATCGTCAGAATTTACCTGCCATGCAGATATTGAAAGTGGAAATAAAGCCAGTACAACAGCTAAAAGAGTTTTTTTAAAAAGCTTCATCATAAAAGGAAAAAAAAAGTGAGTAATGAAAAAGAGGGCGCTTCCAAGATACACGCCCTCTTTTCTTGGGGTTTATGCAGTACTACTTAATCAGAGTAATGCGGAGAGTTTGTGTTGCAGTATCATCTACTTTCATACGTACAATGTAAACTCCACCAGAAAGTCTGCTGGCATCATAAGTGAATTCATGAATGCCACGTGCCTGTCTTCCCATATTCAGAGATTCCACTTTTTGCCCAAGAATATTGAATACTTCCATGGTCACATTAGCTTGTGAAGCAAGTTCGTAAACAATGTTTGTTGTTGGGTTGAAAGGGTTAGGATAGTTGCCTACCAACCGGAAATCTCTTGCAATGCTTTCTTCTGATTCAGTGCTAACCAAAGGTTCGCCTGCTTCCCATTGTGCTTTAAGTTCCGGGAACCAGTTTAAGTCGCCGAGCGGGAAGCCATCATCACCGGCTGTATAAGATTCAGCGTCAGTGTTGTAAGTGAAATCGTGCCAACTGTCGGTGCTTCTTTCCGTTCTTGCATCCGGTGCAGCCTGGAACCAAACGTCAGTATCAGGATCTTCAAAATGAGCTGCCATCCAGTCAAGCGGAGATTCAGGAGCATCATTAAAATTCAATTCCTCTTCGAAGTTATTTTCAATTACGAGGTTTGGAATTTCGCTATCAATATATCCCTGCCACGTTGGGTTAAATCGCTGAAGTGGTTGATATAAAGTGTCAGGCTGTTCATTAATTAAGTCGGTAATACTTACATCAACCCACAAGTTGTTGTTTCGAAGGTTAATGATTCGATCTTCATCAGAAAAGTCTTCTAACTGGCCAATAGAGTCAGCTTCAAAAAGACCTGCTTCGAAATACAAAACACCGGAATCAGGCTCAGCTACAGAAATGGGCTCTCCTGTACCATAATCACCACGAAAGCCATGGTTCATAATCAGGTTGTTGGTAATGTTTGCCTCTAAAGTACGCCCAATCGGAAAATTATATCCTCCGTTAAAAATGGTGTTATGATTTACATGGAAGTAATTCACAATAGCACCATCCATTCTGTGGAAATACATAGACTGGTTGTAGAATGTGTTATTTTCTACAAAAACGGTATCTGTATTATTTCCACGGGTATCGAACCAGCGGCCGTTACCTGGGTTAGATCGTTGTCCTGCATTTCTGAAAACACTGTTGGTAATGAAAATGTCATTGTCAGAATTATCGTAACGGATAAATGACTGCGTTTCCCATTCCAACCAACTGTTATCAATTTCAATGCGAGTTTCACCAGAGCGAACTCTGAACATATTTTGTTTTTTGGCACCAATTTCATCTATATGGCTGAAATAGATCCCCTCAACTTTTACATCACCACGCACATTAAATATACGCTGAGAACTTCCATCTAACATCACACCAGGAAATATTACCGGCGGGTGTCCTTCGCCTTCTTCGGCAGCAAGATGTAAGAAGTAATCCCGGTTTTGCAGAGAACCATCCAGAATATAAACTGCATCTCTTTTTAGCACATAAACTGTGTTGGGGTCAACCCGTTCTCCTGTTTCAGTAGTATCACTGTCTATAGCTTCATTGAGATCTCCAAAGTCGTTGGTAGGTTCTACCACTACTGTGCGCACTTCCTGTGCCACAGCATTTTGGAAACCTGTCATAGATAAAAGCCAGCCGAATGCAAGTGCAAATAACCAGCCTTTTTTAATTGTATAAATTGAATTCATATTGATCAGTTTTTAACCTTATTATTGTTATTTGTTATAGAATCAAATAGTAATTATTCCTTCCTAACTGCACCTCCTGTCTTTTTTCTGCTTTTTATTTGTGTGGTCAAAAATCATAGCGGATGCCAACATCCATCGACCACCCATAGTATTCTTCATCGGTGGCATAACCCCACGAGGATTGATAGGAGCGATCGGGTTCATTCGTTAAATTGTAGAAGTTCAAACTGACGCTGGCTCCGGAATCAAATATTCGCTGACGGAAAGAAGCATCCCATCTGAACAAAGCGTGTGTAAAGCTGTCGTTCTCCGGACGTGAACCAACTGAAGTAAGCGTCTCACCTTGGTAAAGCATACTAACCCGGCCTGAAAAGCCCTTGTAGTCATAACCAACCGTCATGTTTGCGATATGATCAGACTGCAGCACCATACGAGCTACGCGAAAAGTATCGATGCCAACAATTCCCACTCCGGGCTGCCTTTCTACCTGGAACTGGTGGTATTGAGTTTCAGACCAAATTCTGGAGTAATTGATATTTAACATCAGTCCGTTCAAAGGGCTCGGCATATTCAGAAAATTACTTTGCCACTCAACTTCTACCCCTTTCAGAGTGGTTGAATGTGGGTTATTGTATGGCTCCCGGAGGTTGTATCCGGTTGTGAATTCCGGCAGACCAATTTCCAGAGGCCGGAAAATGGTGACGTTCCGGTCGTATATCAGGTCGTCAATTTTCTTGTAATATCCTCCAACTGATATCAACCCAAATTTATTTGTGTAGTAATTTAAAAATGCATCATAGTTTGTAGCTATGGCGGGTTTTAAACCGGTAATTCCTCGCCGAACATCACTATCTTCAACATGAATTCGTTCTCTTGGTACTACTTGGTCAAAATTTGGACGATTGGCAGATTTAGTCCATGCAAGACGAAGATCTAAACCTTTTAGCAGATTCAGGCGCATATGTACCATTGGAAACCAATGCCCCATTTCTCTGGTAGTTGTAGAGTCATTTACTGTGTTTCCTTCTTCATCAGTCAGATATCCAATTTGCCCAACATGAGCGGTGTATTCCGAATGATCATATTCATAGCGAACACCAGGGAGTATCATTAATCGGCTTCCAATATTTATTTCTGAAAGTATATATCCGGCTGATAATTCTTCTCTAGCCCAGTGATTATTCATCATGGCACTCAGGCGGCGGTTATAATATCCCAAGTCTTCATTTATAGCTTCCTGAAATTCCCGGGCACGATCGCGGCTAAGACCTAAACCAAAAATATACATCCCATCGAGGTAATTATTTTTATTGAAGCCAGGCTCAATAAAGTTTTCTATGGAATAGAAACCACTTTGGGTTTTTACATGCTCACCCGGTAAGTTTTGAATAATAAGGTTGGTTTGATTTACGCCATCAAATCTGTGGTAGTATTGATCGCTAATTCTCTCACGATCTTTGGAGGTATATTTCCCACCAAATTTAACAGTTGCATCAATTAGCCTACCAACTTCAAACGGAACTTCCAGGTCGAACATAGCTCCCAAATCTGTTTCTGTAGAATAGTTTTCATTGAATTCCGCATTCATCAGAAAAGTCTCATCAAGCTCATTTCTAGCCGCTGATGGTATCACTTCAGGACCTTTCGTCAGGTCAAGTTCCGCATCATTGAATGCTCCTAACTCCAGGAAATTCATTCGGTGGTTGTAAGGATCATCCCGAACGGATTGTGAGCGGGAGAGACGCCAGTCAAGTTTTGCGCCCCATAAATTGTGCTCACCAGAAAGTGTACTTGAGAGAACATCTACCTGTTGTTCCGTATCCGAAATAATGTAAGACTGCTCGGTTCGATCTAAATTGTATAATCTTTGCCGCTGCACTTCATCGCGATTCATTCGGTTGGCAAAATTGCTGAACAGTATCCGACCGTTGTCTTCAAATCTGTAATCCAGTACTAAGCTTGCACCATATCGTTCACGGCGTTGGGCACGATCAGTAAATCGTAAATCCTCAACTTCAATAGGTGCAACTGCCTCATCCTCTCTCCGCTCACGTGGCACAAAGTAGGAAGCATCCAAATTATCAGAACTTCTGTCTACGCCCTGTATTGAGACGGTTCCCATCACACCCAAACGATTTTCAAAAAAACGCTGGCTAAAGTTCAGGTCTCCTTTATAATTTCCCAATCTTTGGGTATGGTCATTATAGCCATACTGAAAATTAAGACGAGTTCGCGACTCATCGGGAGCGCCGTCAATGGTGAAATTAACTGTTCCGGCAACGGCATCAGCATCCATATCTGGCCGGATGGATTTATAGAGCTCAATTCCTGAAATCATATCCGAAGAAATCATGTGCAGATCTGTATTGCGGTCGTTCAGTGATGTTGATGACAACCTGGTTCCACCCACAGTAATATTTGAAAAGCGTGGTGATAGTCCGCGAATAACCACATTTTGGGCTTCCCCGCCAGAGCGTTGAATGGAAACACCCGGTAAACGACCAACGGTTTCGGCCGCATTATTATCTGCAACTTCCCTTATACGTGATTCAGATACTACATTAACTATAGTATTAGATGTCAACTGCTGACGAATAGCTTTCACCTGTCCGCGGGCTTGTGAATAAACGGTTACTTCCTGCCCTTCAATAACATCCGGTTCAAGTTCTACATCAAGAGCAGTAGTTTCTCCGGCCGTAACTTCCACTTCCACATTTTTGGTAATGTAGCCAAGATATCTCACCACTAAAGTTTGTTCACCTTCTTCAACATTTCTGAGCCTATATTCTCCGTCAATATTGGTAGCAGTACCTGTTGATGTATTTTCAATCATAATATTGGCTCCAACCAAAGGTTCGCCGGTGACACTATCAGTAATTTTCCCAGCTAAGGTGCCAGTTTGCAGAACAACTTCTTGCACAGGAGAAAGCGCTTCTTTTTTCAGCAAGACAATTTCCCGCCTTCTTGAAATTGCCGCTTCATAATCTGTTGTTTCCAGCACTTTTGTTAACGCATCTGCGATGGTACCGCTTACAATTGAAAGTGAAATACGTTTATTTAAAGCCGGTAAATCCGGATTAATTGAAATACCCAATGGCGCCTGTTCTGCAATTTTCTGCAACACCTGCTTTATTGAATTATTTTTTATTTCTAAGGTAAATACTTTTTGAAGCTCGGAAATGGAGTCTTTGTATTCAGATACTCTATAAAATGGACCTGTTTGAGTGGAGTTGAATACGTATCCGTTCCTGGACAGATTCTCATTAGTTTGAGCAAGTAACTCTTTCCATTGCAGTATGCTGGTAAAACCACTGATTATTAAAAGTAAAAATGCTGCTTTTATATATAATTGTACTTTTTTCATAAGATCTTAAAACCAGAAATTATTGTATTAGGACAGTGTTCTCTTCCAATTGATAGTCGGCACCAATGGTTTGGCCAACCACATCCAGCAAGTTTTGCAATGATTTACTGTCTAGAACTGCTGTCAACCTTTTCGACTTCAGCTCTTCATTTTCAATGACAAAATTAATATCAAACCAACGCTCCAGCTCCCGGCCAACTTCAGTGATAGGCACATCCTCAAATACCAGTTTACCTTGTAACCAGCTTGTATATTTCTGAGTGTCTGTTTTTTCTGTTGTTAATTCACCGGTTTCAATATTTAGAATGGCAATTTCGCCTCCCTCGATAACTGCATTTGATCGCTCAGCGCTCACCATTGATTCCACCGATACCGAGCCGCTAACTACTGCAACCTGTACATAATTTTCGTCGGGATAAGCTTTTACAGAAAAATCAGTACCCAGCACTTCTACTCTGGCATGATTGGATTGGATGATAAATGGCCTGCTGGGATCTCGGAACACATCAAAGTAAGCCTCCCCTTCAATATACACTTCCCTCAGATTTTCATTAAAAGAATGCCGGATTTTACTATCCACACTTAAATTCACTTTTGAACCATCACGAAGTTGAATACCGGCCCGCTGTCCTCTTTCCGTAGAAATCTCACTAAAATGCTGTTCGGTAACCGATTCCTCTTCTCCCGGTATTAGTTGCGAAACCAGTACTCCTCCGCCAAATAAAACAAGAATTACGGCAGCAACACGGGCTATATACCATATCGGCGAGCTAATTTTGGCAGGTTTATAATCTCGTTTTTTGGGTGACAATTTTGCCTGACTTGTCTCAGCAGCAGCTAACTTTCCGGAATTTATTTTCTCCTGCATTAGCAACCAGTCTGCCTGCACATCTATATCCTCAAGATGATATTCGTTCAGCTTTGTTTTATCTGATGCTTCCCACACCTTTTTCAAATAGTCGAGGTCATTTATTTTCAAAGGATCACTTTCAATCCAGTTTTCGATTATTTGTACCTCTTCAGGAGTGCATTCCCCTGCAAAATATTTCCCCAGTAAAACCCAGTCTATATCTTTTGACATGCTGTTATTTAATTTCATTGATGTATCCTAATAACAACTGAGATACAGCCTACCCCTATTATTTTTATAATTTTTTTTCTGAATAAGATCAGATAAGCAGTTTATTATTCTATAAATACCTGTTCTTCAACAAGTTTCATACCTGATGATTTTCAGGATTTATTTGGGATATCAGGATGAGTTAGTGCATCCCGCAGAAATTTCAAGGCTTGCCCCATTTGGTTTTCCACAGTTTTTATGGAGATGTTGAGGTATTCGGCAATTTCCTTATAACTGAGCCCCTGCCGCCGATGAAGTACAAAAACCAAGTATCGCTTTTTTGGCAGTTCTTTTACTTTTTCCCATACTTGTTCCGAAAGCTCTCTTTGTTCTTCTTCCTTCGGAGAATGGCTTTCTTCATCTATTGCAGTATGATATGAACGCATAAGTTCATTCTGCCGCTTATGTTGTTTTAAATAATTAATGGATCGGTTGTAAACGGCACGATATAGATAGGCCTGTAAAGGGCCAGAGGGATTCCATTTTGCACGCTGTTCCCAAATACTTAGAAACACTTCCTGAACAACTTCCCGGCCAATATCATAGGAGTTCAGATATCCGGCGGAAACGGAGCAAAGTTGTTTGTAATATTTCATAAATAATTTTTGAAAAGCTTTTTCATCTCCGTTCCGGATTCCTGAAATAAGATCCTGTTCTGGGGTGTCAATCTCTTCATTACTTCTCACTATATACCTACACCTGATTTGCTACAGGATATTAGCATTTGGGAAAATTGGTACTCATAATTATCCTGTATTTTAATATATGCTACTTTCAGAAAAGTATGCTGCAGTGAATATATAAGTCTTTTTATGAGAAACAAATTCACGAAATACTTCCCATAAACATACCTTCAAATCGATGTAATTTATTTAACAAAGAGTAAAAGCTGACGAGAATACAGTGAATGATTGGAAATTGGTTTTTTTGTTTTTAGCACAACATATCCCCCGGCCGCCAAAAATTCACCTCATCCGGCTGCTGACCCCCAGGATGTGAAACCAATTATCATCTGTGACTCCAATGTAAAATTTCATGCAATTTTGTATTAACTATAATTGAGACAAGAGAGCCGAGATTCCCCTCAATATTTTTCTACTCATTGCTCGAATGTAGTAAGGTTGTTCCAATATGCCTGAACTTAGGTTAAATCGATGAGTCAAAATAGACTCTATTCAATACTCAAATCAAAAGCATAGTCGTATTCAATCAGCTCTTTCTTTTTTTCTCTTTGTTCCCACGCTTTTTCTTTATGACTGGCGTCAATGATATCGTCACTACTGGCATCTTTAAAGTATAGTGAGATGGTTTTCAAACAATCTATTTCTGTATTGGTGAATAAATCTTTATCAAATGCCTTTTGAGGATTGGGAATAAATCGTTCTCCTATATTTTCACGATTATCAAATTCAATATAGTCGATTTTAAAAAACTCATTCCGTTTAAAATATTCGAATAAAGTATCATATCCATTTGGTACAGGACCAAGTTCAATTGCTCTGTAATTACATCCACTAATAGAAAATCCTGTTTTTTTATAATTCAAAAAGTCTGAATAGAATAGAAGTTTGTTTAATTTTGTTTTGAAAGGTTGAAGAGCTTCAGCAAAATAAATAATCATATTGCTGAATTTTTCAAACCTGATATCTCTATATCCTGTAAACACATTCGGTGTTTGAAATTTATATGACAGTAGTTGCTTAAGCAATCTTTCATCAGAATCATTTTCCTGTTCAATAATCAAATCAACTTTTTCCAGTAGTCTTTTTAACTCTTTATCTGATAAAGCATCACTTATTTCTACCAGGCTGTTAAATTTCTCAGGATTGGCTGCAAGTTTAATCAGTTTTGCATTAGAAGCTTGCGGAACTTCTCCGCTTTCGTAATTGCGATAAGTATTCACCCCGAAACCTAAGATTTCGGACATCTTGGTTGCCGAAAGCCCATACTTTTCTCTGATAGCAATTATTTGATCCGAAAATGGAATATTATGTTTTTCCCTATACTTGTTATGAACCTGAGTGATATTAACTTGGTCTATTTCTTCCGTGGTAAAATACTCCCCGGTTTCCACACACCAATATGAATGGTGTGTGATTTCAAAAGATTCTTTTCTGAACACTAATGATTTCCGTTCGCGAATTAGTTCTGTTTCGCCACCGGTAAAGGGACTTTTCATAAGATGATTTTAATAATCAATATTTATTATTCTTTATAAGGATATTGCAACGGTTGTTCCGCTGTGTGGAAGGATATGCAAATCACGCTGTTGTTTTCTCTACCCATTGCAATTTTGATATAAATATCAGTACCCGATATATTTTTCCCGAATTCCCACATTCTGCCGGCTCCATGCATAGAGTTTTCTAATGGGCCTTTACAATAATCTTCAGTCTTTAGGTTTTCGAGAACTTTAGTGCGATCCGCCGGTACCATTTCCATTTCAAGCAAAGTTTGTGCGTTTTTCTCACGGTCAATAAAAACCACATTAAAAACTTTCATCTTTCCCTTGAATCTTATCAGAAATTGTTCGACATCACTTTTATCGGTCACTTAAGGGTTCTTATTATTATAATAAACTATACAGTTTAAATATAGTTCCATTATTTTTATAAATGCAACTATATAGTGAGAAAAATAATTTAGAGCAGTCCAAAATACAAAACAACAGAATTACTGGTGAGGCAAAAATCTTAGCTGCTCTCCTGTATAAGGATACCGACAACGCATTCCTTAATATTGTATTTCCACATATGCGGTGCTGGATCAGAAGCTGGTAGAGAGTCAATATCAACTATTATACGAAACAATCCTTCATTTTCTTCCAAAATCCATTCAGGTAAGAGTTAAAATTTAACTCAATATTATTGGCATCTTCTATAAGCTTCACGAGGTCAAAATCGGATTTGTTGACAAAGGCGTTATCCGATAGATTCATCACTTTTTCAAGACATTCTTCATCCAGGAAAAAACGGAGCTGATATTCATTCAGATCCGTGGTTCCATGGCTAAGAGAGATGTCGGTAAGAAAGCAGACTATTCCGGGAACCGATTGTATTCTTGCATAAAATCACAATTTCCATTCTTTTCGCCAATCAACGCCTCCGTAAACCGCTCACAGCAAAAAAAATTAGCACATTCACTCCGTGTTGCATATTCTTGCATTAAATTAGCTGAGAATTATTGTTAATAGAAATGAAAGGAGAATAATAATGCAACATCAGTAGTGTCCAATTAAGACAATTTCAATTTCTTATAACTCATTGAAGTACAA
>JBBDNN010000072.1:189-16247 GCA_040877545.1 Balneolaceae bacterium | reverse complement strand
CTCAGCCGGAACAGGCATCAAAGGCATCGTTAAAAACGAGCCGGGTGATGGAGCGGGCCAAAGGCTGCCTATAGTTGAAACCTCGATCGTTTTCTGCCGATATTTCAACATTGACACAACAGTAGTTATCACCTTCAAATCAAAACTATGAGTTTTTTTCGACGGGAGATTGTCTCTGCTTGAATTTTAAAACCGGAAGATGCTCGCACATTTCGCTACATCCCGAAAATTATTTTGAAATACGTCTTTATTTAACCCCTCCATTTTATACCCTCAAAATAATCTTCATTTGTAAAAAACTGCAATTAATGGGCTTCTATTGCATAAAAATACTGTGCCAAACTAAAAACGTCCACAGGGTTTGATATTTGAAACACAGGGGGAACAAATACTTTACAGCTGCTCTATACTAAGTTGTATTACAAGAGGGGATTAAAAAATACTACAACCTTACTTTAATTTATTACACGAGTTCGATCCTTTTTCTAATACAAAATCTACTTAACAAAATTAATCATTAATCAAAGTAACATAATGGTAATATCAAAAATTAAACTATATGCATGCAGTTTACTTGTGCTTTTAGTTCTCGTCCAATGTTCTACAACTGAACCAGATCTTCCGCTTGAAAATCTGCTAAAAAAACCAGCCTTGGTAACTCCTGGTAACGGTTCAGATGAACAATCAATTACAGTTGATTTAACATGGAAAACATCTAAAGGTGCTAAGAATTACAACATTCAAATTTCTGAAGATTCAGAATTTGATTCTACCTTAGTTGATAACATCACTAAGAATAAATCATACAATACCGAATTATCTACCGGAACTACCTATTACTGGAAGATTCGGGGAATTAACAATAACAGCACCAGCCCATGGTCTGATACCTGGGAATTTTCGACGGCTTCCGTTGAAAAAGAACCGGTGACAGTTGATTTGCTTTCTCCATCTAATAATTCTGAACAAGAACCAACTGAAATCTATTTTGAATGGAATGCAGCCACCAATGGCGAAAATTACCATTTCCAGGTTTCAACAGATGAAGAATTCCAGGAAACTACAATTGATTCGGTAGTGAATAATACTTCCGTTGAATTGGCCGAGCTTGAAGGCGAGCAACAATATTACTGGCGTGTGTCTCCAATTTTAGATTCTGAAACTGGTACATGGTCGGTTAATTATTCTTTTACCACCACTGCTAAAGAAGAGGATGAGGTAGAAGAAACAGAGCCCACTCCTCCAGTTGTAGGTTCAAGTGAATTTGTAAGCGTTCAAAATAGCGACTTCGTAGTAAACGGAGAAGTTTACAGACATGCCGGAACAAACGCCTATCACCTTCCTAATTATCAAAAAATAGATCCTAGTTCAGTTGATCGTGCTTTTGATGCTTTCGAAGAAGCCGGTGTTACTGTAGTGAGAACCTGGGGTTTTTATGACGGACCTGCACAGTATGACGGCGATATAACCCTGCAACCCAGGGCTGGCGAATACAACGAAGAAGACCTGCGTCACCTTGATGCAGTTATTGCCAAAGGAAAAGAGCATAACGTGCGCTTTGTACTTGCTCTTTCAAACTTCTGGAAGCAATTAGGTGGTATCTGCGAATACAACAAATGGGCAGGAAATAACAATTGTGATCTGTATGGTGGTGCGATGAGTGATTTCATTAATGGCGCTGAGCAACAAAGGCTTTTCAAAGCCTACATTTCTATGCTCCTGAACAGAGTGAACACCGTAACCGGCGTAGCCTACAAAGATGAGCCTGCAATATTTGCATGGGAAATCATGAACGAAGGCCGTAACAGAGGCGAACATCCTACCGAAATTCGTGACTGGTACCAGGATATCGCCCGGTACATTAAATCAATTGATGAAAATCATATGGTTTCTACCGGAGAGGAAGGTTTTGATGAGGGAACTCCTTCAGAATATTCAACAGATCAATATTCCAACACCTATATATTACGTGCCGGAGAAGGAACAAGCTATGTACTGAATACTGCTATTCCTGAAATTGATTACGGTACTGCACATTGGTATCCAAGCGAATGGGGATTTTCATCTGTAAACTCTGACTTAATAAATGCTCAACATGCATGGTTAAGTGATCATGCTGAAATTGCCGAAAGTTCAGGAAAACCTTTCTTATTAGGAGAGTATGGTTATCCAGGCTGGGGTGATTCAAGAGTAGAAGATGTCTATGATGATTTCTGGAATTATGCCGAAGAAATTGAACTAGACGGTAGTCTACTCTGGCAATTTACTGCAGACTATATAAAATGCTCTGAGTATGGCGGTAACATCTGCTGGCCAGGTGGGCGACAAGACCAGGTACTTTACACTGGATTTGTTGATCACATCAACGCAATAGACGCACTTAAATAAATAATATATTTGTTTTTTAAGTAGTGAGGCTGTCCCAGAAATGGGGCAGCTTTTTTTTGTTTACCACTTTCTTTAATGCCTGATAAACTACCTCAATTGTATTTCTTTATGGTAATTTTTTTTTCTGAGCCAGATTATTTACTGGCAAAAAAAGTGAAAGTTTTTAACCAAATTCAGGCTTCTTAATTCTTCTCTGTGCCTTTCTTTAAGCTTCTTATCAACAAGAAAATGTCTTTCATTTCAGGCTAAATCATGGTAGCTTAATTTATTCTTTATAAAAAAATTACTGCTTCAATTGAAGATTGTCATCATTGGTGCCGGCGAAATTGGATATGATCTTGCCAGCACATTATCCAAAGAAAAACACGATGTAACTGTACTTGATCGTGAAAAAGCTCCCCTTTCACGAGTTGCCGAATCATTAGATGCTCTTATAGTAGAAGGCAATGCGACCTCAGTAAAAGATCTCGATAAAGCCGGTGTTAGTAATGCCGACATTTTAATATCTGTTACCAGTATTGATGAAGTAAATATGATTGCGGGAATGATCGGCAAAAGACTTGGTGCGAAAATGGTTATTGCCCGGGTTCGAAGTGATGAATTCACCGATAAAAACTCTCCCCTTTCTCCCTCCGATCTTGGTATTGATGTAATGATTCATCCGGAATTAAGTGCAGCCCAGGAAATCTTTCAACTACTTCGAAGATCATCGGCAAGTGACGTGGTAAATCTTGCTGAAGATAAAATGCAGCTTGTGGGTATTCGGCTTGAGAAAAATTCGCCTCTTAATGGAAAAGCCCTGATGGAATATGCGGCCATGTATTCCGATATCATGTTTCGTGTAGTTGCCATAGTGCGGCGCGGGCGCACTCTAATACCTAATGGCTCTGTAAAAATGCAGTCATTTGATCAGGTTTTCGTGCTGGCAAAAACCGAAGATATCCCACAGATTATTGCAACCACCGGGAAAAAAGAAGCAAATTTAAACCGCGTAATGATTGCCGGCGGCACAGCTTTGGGCGCAATGATAACAAAGCTTTTAAGTGCTGATAAAACCAAAGACTGGTCTATTAAACTTATTGAACCGGATTTTGATACGGCCGAAGAATTGGCTGTTACTTATAGGTCTGCAATGATCCTTCATGGAAATCCAACCGACCCTGATCTTCTTGTTACTGAAGGAATCACCGATATGGATGCATTTATAGCCGTGACAGATGATGAGGAGTCTAATATTATTTCATGCCTGATGGCTAAGCATCTTGAAGTGAAGAAAACATTGGCCCTTGTTTCGAAACCGGATTTTATTCCCCTTGCCCAAACTATTGGCCTGGATGCGGTCATCAATAAAAAAGCGGCTGCTTCTAATGAGATCCACCGTTATGTACGCCGTGGAAAAGTAATTTCTGTAACGGAACTTCGGGGAATTAATGCAGAAGTAATAGAATTGCATGCTACTGTAAATTCAAAAATAACCAAGAAACCCATTCAGAATCTCACCATTCCCGATGGTTGTGTAATAGGCGGGGTTTTATCCAATGGTTCTGTGGAGATAGCTACCGGAAAAACGCAGGTGAAGTCAAACGACCGGGTAATTATTTTTTGCTTACCGGATGCTATTGATAAAATCACCAAACTTTTTCAATAAGAAATGGCACTTAATAACTCCGATTTCAACCGCCCCAATATTGATTTCTTAGTAGTACTTGGCGTGTTAGGGGCCTTTATCTTTTTTATGGGCTTTGCCCTTCTCCTCCCTGCCGGAATCGGCCTCATCTACGCTGAGGGTACCTGGCACGCATTTCTTAGCTCAGCCGGAATCGCATTTATTACTGGTGGTACTCTTTGGTATTATTTCAAGCCAAAGCAAGAGCTCCGAATACGCGAAGGTTTTTTGATTGTAAGTTTAACCTGGTTTACTTTATCACTCGTAGGTGCCCTTCCTTTTATTATTTCGGGAATTTTACCCAGCTTTACCGATGCTGTTTTTGAGACAATGAGTGGGCTCACCACAACAGGATCTACTATTCTTGGCGGTACCACGAGCAGCGGGTTTGAGAATCCGCAAATTGAAGAAATTCCGAAAAGCTTTTTATTCTGGAGATCACTTGCTCACTGGCTTGGGGGGATGGGATTTATTGTACTTTCCATTGCCATATTACCTCTGCTGGGAATTGGTGGGATGCAGCTATTTCAGGCAGAATCATCTACGCAAACATCAGATAAATTAACTCCACGGGTTCAGCAAACAGCCAAACTACTTTGGATTGTCTATATAGCTTTTACAGCCGCACAATTTTTCCTGCTTTGGCTGCATCCATCCATGGATTGGTTTGATGCTATTAATCATGCTTTCTCGACCCTGGCTACGGGAGGATTTTCTACGAAAAATGCAAGCATTGAAGCTTTTAACTCCGTGTATATAGAGTGGATAACTATCGCATTTATGTATTTGGCAGGAATTAGTTTTGCCATGCATTACCGGCTTTTAAGAGGAGAAACAGGGTCATTTTTTAGCAATCGCGAAACCAGGTTTTACACCCTTATAATTCTGATAGCTGTAGTCGGCGTTTCAATGTCACTTTGGTATTTCAATAGTTATACCTTTACAGACTCTTTGCGTTACGGAGCTTTCCAGGTAGTTTCTATTGTAACTACTACTGGTTTTGGAACAGATGATTATGAGCTATGGCATGCTTTCGGAAGCTTTTTCCTGCTGCTGCTTTTCTTTACCGGTGGTTGTGCAGGTTCCACCGGAGGCGGAATTAAAATGATGCGCTGGATGATCCTGATCCGAAATACCGGGCGGGAGATCAAGCAGATTATTCATCCCAAAGCAATTCTTCCTGTTCGCATTGGAGACCGGGCAATCAGCCAGGATATTCAGCGAACCGTACTTAGCTTCTTTATCCTGTACATGTTCATGTTTGCAGTGGGAGCTTTTATCATCAGTACGTTTGGCTATGATATATTATCGTCGATTGGAGCAAGTATTGCATCAATAGGAAATATTGGTCCTGCCTGGGGTGAATTTGGTCCAACCAATAATTATGCTCACCTGCCCTTTCTCGGCAAATGGGTGCTAATCATACTAATGATGGTGGGCCGCCTTGAAATCTTTACCGTACTAATTATATTTTCTCCGGCTTTCTGGAAGCAGTAGAAAATTTGTGCACTAATTATTATGCTTTGAAATTGCTCGAAATTAATGATGAGCAAGGGTAGATATCACAGATTCCCGCCTCCGCAGGATTGACTTTTTAAAAAATAAAAGTGAGGATCTAATTTCTACCTTTAATCCCACAATCTGCAATTTATCTCAGAAGCGAATCCAGTTCCTATCCTCAAGCCATTGGATGAGGGCAGGCAGAAAAGTAAGTGAGGCAAGTAGTGTCATCCCTATTCCAATTACAGCCATCACACCGAGCGACTGCAATCCCGGATGATTGGTAAAAAGCAATCCTGAAAAGCCTAACATAGTTGTTAGCGAACCCATGGTAATATGCTGCCCCGTGCTCGAAAGAACCCGCCACATGCTGTTCTTGCCTTCTTCGCGATACCGATGGGCTAGATGCACACCACTATCCTCACCAATTCCCAATATAGCTGGAAGTACTACCAGGTTATAAAAGTTAAACTGAAGGCCAAATAACATCATGATACCAAACAGCCAGAGCAGGCCAACTACTAAAGGCAGCATAGAAATGATGGACCACCGGAATGAGCGGAATGAAAAAAGCATGAAGAAATAGATAAAAATAAATGTAGCACCAACCATGTAAGGACTTTCTGTCTGCATCAAATCAAGCATGGAAGCCGCGACGATAGAAGTGCTGGAAGCATAAAACTTTGTTTCGTCCTGAAGCTGAACTACGCTTACATCATTTTTAAACTCAATAGAGTTTCTCCCATCTGATAGACCCACCGATGGATATATAATTACAAAACGGCCTACTTCCCCATCTTTTGTGATAAAGCGGGATTTCAGGTAATCAGGTATTTGTTCCAGTTGCACCGGTTCTGTGGTTTGGGCAGCAAGGCGTAATTTTTCAAGTTCCTCATCATCGCGGTTCACCAGAAAAGGATCGCGTAACAGCTCCCGTATCTGGGCTATTTTTTCAAGCTTTTCATTTACTTTTTGCTCATTTGATGGGAAGCGTTCCTGAAGAGATTCTACACTTGCAATGGTTGGCGAAGTAGTGTCGGTACGCATTTTATGCTCCAGGATTTCAACAATTTCCTCCACCTGCTCATTCGTCTCAGCAACTATATAGGCTGGATTTCGCCTGCCAGCTTCTTCTACTTGTCCGGATAAAGCTCTGAATTTTGTGTATTCCGGGAATTTAGGTTCAAGCTCACCAAAATTATATTGGAAACTAAGATTGCTCCAGCTAAAGCCGATTACAACTACCGAGGCAATCAAACCAATAGTTACAATAGTACGTGCAAATGGATAGCGGTGCACACCCACCTTATTGGTTTCTTCCACATGATTGCTCAGCAGAATCCAGTTAAAGCGTTCGAAAATGACTAATAAGGCCGGTAAAATATAGAGCATAGCTGCTAAAGCTAATAGAATTCCAACACCGGAAATAAAGCCAAACTCGGAGAAGCCTCTAAAATCAGCAAACATCAATATGAACAAAGCAGTAGCTGTGGTGAAAGCAGAAACTACAATGGCTTCTCCTGTTTTTTCATTTGTCTCCAGAACGGCCTCATGCACCTCAAGCCCGTTAGAACGCAGTTCAATATACCTGGCATAGAAGTGAATACCATAATCGATACCCAGCCCAAATAAAATCACGAAAAGTACGGAGGTCATAGTATTCAACATCCCAAGGTAGAAATAGGTGATGCCGAAGGTCCAGAGTAAGCTTATGAGTAGCGGGATACCAATAATTAGTACAGGAACAGGCATTCGTAAGACATGGCTCCAAATGGAATATTTCCCATTCCCATTCGTCCCGTTTCTATAATGAATATATTTTTTTATGAAGAAATATAATATCACCAGAATAATGACACTGCCTATTCCAGTGGCAAAGCTCCCAACCACATCCTTCATTATAGAAGAAAATTCTTCCAGATGTCGTTTTAACCTGCCCCCAAAATCTACCTTCATTTCGGGGTGATATGAAGCTGGATCCATGTCGGCGAGTAATGTCTCATACTCATCAAACATATCCTCTAAATATTGAAAATCACTTTTAGAACCTGTGGGGAAGAATTTAACCACCATTATAGTGCTGTCTTCATTTACAGGATATTCTGAAGGGACCAGGATGTTGTAATTCTCTTCAAACTCCTGTGGCCTTTCATCTTCCTCTTCATCATCCTCAAGATCAAAGAAGAATGGGTTTGCTTCCTCTTTGGCGGTTTGAATTTCATCCTGCAGCCATTCTTTTATATCACCTAATTCTTCATCACGAGCCAGGTAGAGGGCGTTGTTCTTAACAAACCCGGTCTCTTTTTTAAACTCTGCACTTTTAAAATACCTGCTGTTATATCGCGGGTAATACAGTTCCAGGGTTCTTTCTATAAGGTCTTCAGCAAATTCCCGGTTTGCTTCAAAACTGGGAGATTGAATAACAACCTGCATTTCAGTTTCACCGCCAACAGTATTATTCAGCTCTTCAAGGGCAAGAACATTAGGATTATCCTCCGGCAATAGATTGGCAATGTCGGTATCAATTTTGAGCTGAAGGGCAAAATACCCGCCAAAAACAGCTAAAACGAGACAGATTGAAACCACCCAAAAAGGATGAGAACAGTTAAAATTGAGAATCGGCCTTAATACCCTAAGTATTTGCTTCATGAATGAATATATGCCCTATTTTTTATGAGCCTAATTTATTAAAAAGTTGACTACTATTTTAAAGGTAAAAGAAAGATATCGTCGTAATCTGCAAGAATATTATTATGGGTTTCATCTCCATCACTTAATATAAGAATAGCTAGAGGAGTTACAGGTGCTTCATCACCATATAACCTTTCATAATCTTCTACAATATTTCGCTCAAAAGTTATCCACTCACCAAGCCAATCTTCCCCCGAAGCTACCACTACTATCTTTTGATTTCCGTAAAATTTAGATAATTCTGTACCCACCGGTAATGTACTGCTCCAGGTATATCGTATTGATTTAGGAACCTTTTTAAATAGAACCCTCCCAAAATTAAAAACTACATAAATACTTGCTGCTACATCATTTTTACCAAAATCTTCATTAGCCCCTTCCGGAATATCAAATACCCTCCAGCTCCAGGAAAGTACCGGTGTTTCATGGATATTGAGATTATCCCTGTTTGCAAGTGGCAAATTAATATGCATGGCTTTTTGGCCTTCATACCTGAGAAATTTATTACCATCCTCTTTTAGCACGCGGTATTTATAGGTGTCTTTTACCGTCTTGTTATACTCAAGAAGCCTATAGTTAGCATCTCTATCGTACCATCTGCTGGGAAGTATTTCCAGTCCGTCAGCTTCAAAATCTTCAAGAAGTACAGAGCCGTCTTCGAAGGTGACTAAACTATCCTGGGCTGATAATGAAAAGTTGATAAATGAAAAAGCTAAGAAGAGAAATGTAGTACTGAATCTAATATTCATATTTAAAATATTCCTGATTTAGGCTCGCATTGTTTGTGGAAATATTGAAATGTTTTTACGCTATTGAATGAAAGCAAGCCCTGATTTATTCGTATATTCTGCAAAATTTAAACGGTATATAAGTTATAATATTTCTATGGGGGATAATCAGCCCAAAGTAAGTTGCCTGATGGTTACTGCAAACAGAAAAAAGCTAGCCGCCAGAGCTGTTCAATGCTTTCTGAATCAAACATATGAAAATAAAGAGTTAGTTATAGTAGATGATGGCAATGAAGACTATTCTACTGTGTTAAATGATGTTCCTTTACACCAAATAAACTATGTGAAGTTAGAAAAAGAACCTGATTTTGTGTTAGGGAAACTTCGCAATAGAAGTCTGGATGAGGCAACCGGAGAATATCTTATCCAATGGGATGACGACGACTGGTATCACCCGGGGCGAATAAAGGTTCAGGCAGAGGTTCTTTCCAGTGGTTATGAAGCCTGCTGCCTCTCGGCTGCACTCATGCACCTTGATACTCCGGAGTTTCTCCATCACCCATATATTGGTTATTTGCCAGATGGAATTCCCGGCAGTATCATGCACCGGAAGAATAGTGAAATTCGCTATCCAGAGACGAAAAGAGCCGAAGACACGGTTTACCTAAAGGAATGGATGAAGCTGAGATACAAAAAACTTCCAAATGGGTATAACCATCTTTTCCTGCGAGCATATCACGGCAACAATACTTGGGAGCGCCAACATTTTCAGCGGAGAATCCGAAATTCTCCCGCCAGTACGCTTTCATACATTTGGCATAAAACAATAAAGGGGAATTTGTATGGCCATCCTCGTTTTCAACTAAATAAAACACAGCAAAAAGCTTTCAATGATTACTTCGAACTTTCCAGGAAATTGAAACTTTTTTAAAATCATGAAAATAGTCTTTCTTCTTAGCTATCCTATTTATCACGATTTCTGGACGAAAGAGCAGTGGCTGAAACTGATTAATCAGAACCGATGGATTCCTGGAATTCTTTCCAGTATGGGTTTTGAGGTCGAATAT
Organism: Balneolaceae bacterium; assembly: GCA_040877545.1. GTDB lineage: Bacteria > Bacteroidota > Rhodothermia > Balneolales > Balneolaceae > Gracilimonas. Next base: position 6,207 of record JBBDNN010000072.1, on the reverse strand, counting down.
TGGGCGGTAGATCACTCCCCTTCTGTGCACACATCTAAACTTGATGGATTTGGAGATTATACCATTCGGATATTTCATGCCGCCAAAAAAGGACATCAAACCAAATATGATTTTAGTAATACGATGGCTGAATATGCGGAGAAAAACCCGCCGGATATATTTCTAATAAAAGGGGTAGACGGCGGAATTGGAACTCGCCTGATAAAAAAGGTGCTCATTCCTGAAAGTATTCCGTATGTGATGGTAACTGGTGGAGAATATTATCATCCTCTTAATAAACAGGCAGAACTCATTATACATGAATCAGATTATCAAAAGAGAAGATTAATCAAGCCTGGTGTATTTTTCTGGAGACATACGGAGCCGGAAGAAAAACTTATTAAGATGCAGAAGTCTATAGATACGGAGGTGTTCAAGCCAATGGATGGCATTAAAAAAGAATTTGATACCATTTCTGTGGGAAGGATAGTTAAAAGAAATAAACGCTTTAATGAAATTGGTGAACTTTCTAAGCATTTTAAAGTTGCCATTCTGGGAGATGGCCCTTATAAAAAAACTCTTCAACAGAAATATCCCCTTATCCATTGGCTGGATCGTGTTCCAAATGCTGATGTTCCAAAAGTACTTAACCGGGCGAAGTTATATATACACCCAAGTGCAAAAGACTGGATAATCACGAGGGATTTTTACCCTCGGGCCATTGCCGAAGCTTTTGCCTGCGGGCTGCCCTGTGTTGGTTTTGATGATGCCATCCAGAAAGACATAATTCCCAATGATTGCGGGATTATTGTTAGTAGAAAGAATGTGGCACAAAAAGTAAACAGCCTATTATCTGATACATCCTTGATTGACAAAATGTCTTTGGCGGCTAGAGAAAGAGCCGTTACCTTGATTGATAAATATTCTGCAAAACCAGCACTGGAAACAGTTTTCAATAAATTAGAACTGGCAATTAGTGAATAAGGCATCCATCAAACAAAAAATAAAAGATTTTTCTGAATCAGAATTAGCTGCCAAATTAGGTAAAATTCTAAACCGGATTATTCAGGTTGGAATAATTGTTTATCTGGCTTTTGAATTAACCGAACTCGGCTGGTCCAAATTTTTTAAATCGCTTCCTGTTAACCCCCTGTTCTACCTGATATTCCTGATCAACTATTTTTTACTCCCGGTCTCTGAGATTTTTTCATATGGCATCAGCTGGAAGATTAAAGTTAAAGAGAGCTTTTCTGTTTTCATCAAAAAGAGAGTGTATAATAAAGATGTATTGGGCTACTCCGGAGAAGTTCAGCTTTTTGCCTGGGCACGCAAGAAATTGGGTAAAAGCGATAAGGAGATATTTAAGGTAATTCGCGATAATAACATTCTCTCTTCTGTAGCATCCACCACAATAGCCTTTTTTTTGCTGCTCATTTTCTTTGCTACTGACCAAATTTCGCTGTTTGATTATCTGAAGCGAGAAAATCTATTTACCTATATCGCTATGGGTATTATCGTAATAATAATTGGGGTTGTTTTATATCGATTCCGACGATATTTCTTCTCAATGTCGAGGAAGGTGGCGTTATCGGTGCTTGGAATTCATACCACAAGATTCATGCTCGTGAATATTCTGCAGGTGGTGCAATGGTATGTAGTGATGCCTGAAATTCCACTGCGCATCTGGTTTACCTATTTGAGCATGACATTAATACTCAGCAGGATTCCTTTTCTGCCTAATAAAGATTTGGTTTTTATAGGAGCCAGTATTGAAATTTCAAAGCTGATAAATGTATCAACTGCAGGAATTGCGGGTTTATTTATAGCACAGAATGTACTGGATAAGCTTTTGAATGCGATACTTTTTACGACTCTCACCGCTAAAGAACCTGCAATTGTAACCGAGCAGGATATCCAGGATTTAGAATCCAAAAGTCGTACTTCCTGACCATTGTACGCCTAACTCGAAGCCGAATCTGTTGTCGTCAAATTCACCAGATCATCTTCCTTTTCTGTGAGTGGATCTATAAACCTACCGACTGATAGTTTCCATCCACCCAAAGTGGCTTCTGCAAATAGTGTATTAAAAAAAAGGGTGGGATCTTCTGAATACTGAGTTACAACAGTCCCACCGGCATCAATTCGAAAGTTATTCTTCTGAAGCAGATTAGAGGAAATAGAAGAATAAATTAGTGCATTGGATGAGTATTGATTTACAGCTCCATTTCTATTGGCATGCAGCCAAAATGGCAATTCATTATTTAACCCACTCGGATTAATTAGCAAAGAAGAACCAACAGTTATATGTGTTGTTGAATCAACTTGAGCATATACCTCCCCAACTATCAATAAAGAGAAGACAAGCAGAAAATATTTAAAGCTGGTGAGCATCAGATGATTTTAAAAGAATGGAGTAAACAGAACTAACTCAGCTTCAAGTACTCTGATTTTTTTTCTATTCTACTTTCTGTGATTCCTGATTGCAGATCATTCCACACTCGTTCAGAGAATTCAAAGAATGGCTGTTTCTCATGATACCATCCAAAATGAAGGCAGTAAGGAGTTACTTGCATGTTATCCCCTTTTCCGGGAAGAAGTGTGAACGCATTAATCAGTACTTTTTTCAGAAAATTGCTTTTTAAGCCTCTGAATGAATACACAAAATTATTTGCATAATATTTACACTTCACGTATTCAAAATCACTGTCATGATCTGTTAATATCTCGATATAATCTAATTGTGGACTGGTGTGTCCCTGAAACCAGTTATAAATCGGAATATTAAGTTTTGCCATTGCCATCGCAAGACTCCATTCACAGGACTCCTCTGTGCGGCCTTTTTCTTTTTTCCTGCTCTGGAAATGAGTTTCATTTTGTCGTTTTATCATTTCACCAGCAAGTTTACAGGCTTTTTTGGTCAGGCTGTAATCTGAGGCGTACATAATGCCTGTTTGTGCCCTGCTTAAATAGGTAAGGCCAAATCGCCTTAAAGTACGTTTTCTCCTTCCCAACAGGATATCCTTTAAAACACCTATACTTTTAGGAGCGCCGAAAAAATTATCCGAAACCAAATTACCGGTCACGGTAAATTTAAATGGCTTTAACGACTGCCATAGGCTATCCGGATTTTTGCACCATATAATATCGCTGTCAAGAAAAATGTTGTTCTCAAAAAATAAATAGTGATAGAAATTATGCTTAAAACCTACAATGGACGCATGTTCTTCCGGCAAGAGGTGAATTACATCAAAAAGATGAGATAAGTTATTCCTAATAATATAAGTGCGGTGTTTTTCGGTACAGGCTAAACCAATAGGTCGTTCGGTGTCGTATCTGCGAAGGCTGGTAATTGAGGCAATTACATGCTTCAGGTACTTAGGATGACCATAGCTTACGTATACGTACCCTTCCCGCCCCATTTTATTGTATTTCGTTAATTTCTCCATGGAAGAAAATATAAGGAAAATATAATAAGTATTAAGCTCGTGATGCTCTTTTTCTGAGGGTTTCCATCAGCGACTCAAAACCATTTTGATTGATTCTTCTTTGAAACTGACGATTATAGGAATCGGCAGTGGAAACATCATCTATTTCCATGTCGGTAATTACCCACTCATTATTTTTGAAAGCCAGTTCATAGTTAACAGGAGTTCTAACATCATCCAGTTGAGCTAATGTTTCTACTCTTGCCTCATCACCCTCCACTTCTGTAGAGGTATAGGTTACATCTGCACGATATATATCGAGATTATTTAATGATTGATCTCTGATGATAATTGAAAACAGTTCAACAAATTCAGCCCTTACTTCCGCTGAAATAGTATCATAAGTTTCGGCTAAAGCTTCTTTAGCCATAGCTTCAAAATCAATGATTCCGTTTATAATTTGTTTTAACTGCGCTCTTTGTTCTTCGGAGTATTCTGATCCTTTTGGCCCCATTAATTCTTTTATCTCAGCATCTCTTTCTTCGAGAAGGTTTATTATGCCTTCTTCCGATTTTTGGGCGTGAGAATTGACATATAATAATCCAAAAACGAAAATTAGTACTATGGTTTTTATGCTTTTCATGATAATAATCAATTAATACTCAGTTGGTAATCGATGTAGTTAACGGAATACCCGCTGATTTATTCAATTCTGCTACTGATGAGTTGTATTCAAAAATGCGTTGCTTTAATTGTAGTCTTAGCTCAATTTCTTTCCGCATAGCATCAATTAAATCAGTGACATTCCCCATATCAAAGTCGTAATCCAATTGTTCCTGACGCAACCATCTTTTTGAAATGACAAGGGCTTCATCAGTTTTTTTAAAGCGGACATCGGCCAGAGCAGCAGTTCTATAGTTGTTATGTACTTCCAGGAGAATTCCATCCCTGGCAGCATCCTGTGCAAAAGAGGCTTTTCGGAGTTCGATTCTGCTACGCTCTAGCGAAGCTTTCATAGAGAAGAAACTAAGATCCTGACGAATCGTGACTCCGAAACCACCGGTAAACAGATTTGTAGTATTCTGAATAAATGGATTTGACTGCCTTGGTCGATTTGGGGTATCAGCAAAATTAATAAATCCAGCAAGGTACAGGCCGGGTAAATTTTGTCTTTTCAATGATGATATATAAGTACTAGTTGCTTCTTCCGCTGCTTTTAAACCTTTGATTTCAGGTCTATTATTAAATGCCGATTCTTGATAAAAATCTACCGGCTCAAGATTATTTGAAACCGGATCCAAAAATCTAACTTCAGGTTCAAAAACTGTCTGATTTTCATTTCTGAGTGCGTAATTCCAGGTTTCTTTTATAAAGGTGAGATTTTCATACACTTCTGCTTTCTGAATATCGAACTCAGATTTAAATATCTCAAATTTGAAAACTTCGGAATCATCAAACTCCCCGTCTCCATTTTCTTCCATCTCATTAATCTGTTCTTCTATCTGGTTAACAGACTGCTGCGCTTCTTCAAGCAACCGCTCTATTTCCATAGCCAATACATAGCTGTAATAAAGATCAAATAACTGCGCTTCAAGATCGGCCCGTTCAGCGTCAAAACCATGTTGAGCTGCCCGTGCACCAATTCTTGCTGCTTCTACAGCTTTATTTATTGCTCCCCATGTAAATACCGGTTGTGCGGCAGAAACCTGAAACCTGGTAAAAATAGCCCAGTCATTCCAGTCATTCCTCAGGTTAGGATCGAGATAATATTCATCTTCAGGAATATCCAAATTACTTTTTACCCCCGGCACTAACCCATGTTGACTTTCAAATCGCAGATTAGGAATAAATCTTTGCGCCTTTGCCTGTTCTATTTGATTTTCAGCAAGATCTACCTCCTGCCTTTGCAGATTAATCTGCCCTGAATTTTGCAAAGCTCTGCTCATAAATTCATCATAACTAATTCTGAGAGTATCTTGCGCTTCAGAAGGAAAACTGATACTGAGGAATAGACAAACGAGCGGCAATGAAATCCGTGCTTTCATGGAATCTTTTTGAGTTTTATTGGTTGCATGAGCTTGATATTAATAGCCCTGTAAAGCAAGTTTTTCACTGATCTTTAATTATTCTGATTAACAATAATTATCAAGTTATGATTTTGAGGATTGAATCGAAATTCTATTCTCTAAAACAGAAAAAGCCCCATGAGGGGCTGTTTTTTTTGCGGAGAGCGAGGGATTCCCCCGAAGGGATGGCTTCGCCAGAACCCGCCGGTGACCGTGAGGCCTCAACGGTTTCTATAAAAATACTGCGCCTAGGTAATCCCTTTCTCCTTCAAATACACATATCCGTCAATACTTTTAAAAAATGCTTCCCGCTTTCGGGCTTCCGAACGGCTTTCAAATTCTTCTACATAATGTAATTTCCAAGGCTTTCGCCCTTTGGTATACCGGACTTTTCCGGCATTATGCTGTTTGAGCCGCTTGTTCACATCATCAGCACTTCCATAATAATACGTGCCGTGTGATTCACTTTTCAATATGTATGCGTAATAAATAATGCGGAGAGCGAGGGATTCCCCCGAAGGGATGGCTTCGCCAGAACCCGCCGGTGA
>JBBDNN010000072.1:0-89 GCA_040877545.1 Balneolaceae bacterium | reverse complement strand
GTGATTCACTTTTCAATATGTATGCGTAATAAATAATGCGGAGAGCGAGGGATTCGAACCCCCGGAGACCGTGAGGCCTCAACGGTTTT
>JBBDNN010000071.1:0-75736 GCA_040877545.1 Balneolaceae bacterium | reverse complement strand
CCACCGATTCCATCAAATTGACGACCACTATCCTCGCCGTTTATTTCTATGAGTGAAGTTTGAGCTAAAACACTATTACTGGAAAATACTAGGCTAATTGCAATTAATAGAGGGTAAAATCTCATTCTTATTTTGGCGTTTAATCGGTTAATTTATTAATTAAATATTACCTGTCAGCATCTGCTATCAGTTAATCTGCACTGTAAAAGATGCTTTGTATTCGGGTTTAATTTCCACACTGTTTATTTCCAGGTGAGTTCTTTTACTTGAGAAATCAGGTATCATCTCCTCACTGAAATCAGGATAAAAAGGAGCATCAGGGTAAAGCGGTCTGAAGTAGAAGTACATTTGTTCATTTTTAAGTTCTTCGTAAAACTTTTTCAATCCGATTATCCATGGTTTTCCTAAGTATAAATCATCTCCCACCATCCGCCCGTCAATAAAAGCCTGAACCATATCGCCCTCGTAATCAATAGTGATGAATATATCGTTGAGCGATTCATCCTCAAGAACAGCCAGGTTCTCCTGATCCAGATTTAGAACCCAGTGCTGATCAGTAGCCTGCTCAAACCTTATGGGGGGTTCTATTTTTTCAAACCTGATTTCATAGGCTGTTAGTGCAGGATGTGGTGCATTGGCTTTTGTGACCTCCGCGCCATTTATTTTTAAATTCTCTGCCTCGCCGTAAATGTATAAAGGCATTTCTTCGCTATGCTGGCTAATCAGCTCCAGAGAATTGCCCTTTTCCCAGATTGTTGAGGGAGAGAACATCATATTTTCCTGCCCGTTTTGCTGCACCAGCCACGCATTCAGCGCCATCTCTTTGGGAACAGTCAGAAACTCATAATCACTACCATTTGCAGTTAAATTAAAACTGAAAATCTCTTCGGTTTCTCCTGTAAGGTATGTGACTCCATTTCTTTCAGATTTATTTCCGTTACTGATTTCCAGGCTCTCGATATCATCCGAAACAAAAGCAAACTCCGGTGGCAACCCTTCTGTGGAATAAAATACATACTGATTAACCTCTCCTTTTTTTAAACTGCTTAAAGGCTGAGTTGTGGAATATTTTAGATTTAAACCTTTCAGATTAAGGTTGAATGGCAGGATTTTCCAGGAGTCTTTTTTTAAGGTGAAAGTATTGTAAGCTGGAATTTTTAATTCTTCTTTTCCGGTTTGGATATTCAGCTGTACATCTTCTATATCTTTATTTTCCAGATGGTCCTGATAATTGTGCATGAATATAAATCCTGAGCCGTCTTTTGCACGCACAGCATATCTTAATGTATTAACATCTTCAGCCGTTATTTTATCATTACCATCCGGCAAATAGGTTGTGGCCGGTGCAAGTTCTTCACCAAAGCTATTCAGAAAAAAATGAACAATTTTGAGGTCATAATATCCGAACAACATCTCTCCGAACTCTCCCAAGGGCGACTGTTGTTCATGAGAAATTCTTGGTTTGTTCTTTGCCACATCACTGTAAAACCTGCCATGCATAAATGGCGTGGAACCTCCATGATATACATAATAACCAATTCCATTTGAACCGCTGCCTAAAGTTCGGACAATCAGCGGAGCGAGACTTTCCTGAGGAACAAAAGGGCGGCGGTCATATCCTTCCATAACTGAAGCACCCAATTCTGCCGGGAAGGATGGATATCTTTCCGAATCATAACTGACCGGTGAATAGTCCGGTACGGCCTGAATATCTTTATACAAATAAAATTCAGATGGTTCGGGGGGTGCCCATGAGGGATAAGGATATGCAGCTGTAACCGGTATAGTCTCATCAGGAATAATAGCGGCATTACCCCATCCTGTTGCAGTATAAATAGGGGCTTCCATTCCGGCTTCAATTGCGAGTCTCTTCAGGGTTCGCATATGATCTTTGCCATACTCAGCAAATTTGTTTTCTTCTTCATTTATACCCATTCCTTCTCTTGTGTAGTCGCGGTCATGGCGGGCAACGGTTGGGTCGCGCGGGCTGTCAGGATATTTATACGCCCATTGAGCCGATGAATGCTGATATTCATTTTCCAGCTGTACTCCTATGATTGGTCCGCCATCTTTATAAAACAGCCCGTCCACTTGTTTTCCTATCTCTTGATACAGTTTTTCAACATACACAAGATATTCGGGATCATTTGAACGAACATTAAAAGGCCGGCCATACAGCCAGTCAGGTAATCCGCCATTTCTTAGAGCAGCATGGGCAAAAGGGCCAATTCTCAGGATAACAGAAACATCATGTTTTTCACACAACTCGATAAACTTGCGAAGATTTAAATCATCTTCCCAATGAAACTCTCCCGAATAAGGTTCATGCATATTCCAGAATACATACGTAGCTATCATATTTATGCCACCGGCTTTTATTTTCCGGATTGCCTCCTCCCAGTATTCATTTGGATATCGTGAATAATGGAACTCACCGTTTATCGGGAAATAAGGTTTATCATTTATTTCAAAATAAAAGCTGTTAACTGATATGGAATCACCATCAGGGTTCACACCACCAAGGTCCAGATGCCCTCTTTTTATTTCCTTTCCTGGCTTGTCGATATTGATTTTATACTCGTTTTGGGAATAGCCGGTATGTGGTAGCACCAAAAATAGTAGGGTGATCAGATAAAATGACCATCTTGTTTTATTGTTATACATAATGGATTCCATAATAGATTTAAGTTTTTATTCTTAAGGCTGTTTTAAACTATCCTGCTGTTCAGAATGTGAAACAAGCCTGATGTACCGATAGTACCGGTCCATGTCTGCACAACATCACTAAATGTATTAATCTGTGATAATGACATTTAATTCGCCCGCTGATGCTGAGCCACCCACAGCTTCTACTGCTTCCAGTTTAATATATCTGGCATTCATACTGTCCCAATCTGCAATTTTAGTTGCATTTCCTTTTTGCCAGTTGCCTTGTGCTACTTTTTTATAAGTGGCCCCATCTTTACTTACATAGATATTATATCTGGTAATCATTCCTCCCTGATGATTATCCATGCGGGGCTGATAAATAAGCCCTTCTACCTTATAACTCTCACCTAAATCGAGGATTACTGATTGCGGAAGTGTTGCTTTGTTTTCATCAAATTCCGTATGCCAGAAAGTTTCGATTCGCCCATCAATAGCTCTTGAAGCCACGTAATCGCGGCCGCCATGATTTCCCGGCTGATCACTGGTTGCTGTAATGCTGAAATCTCCTTGTGAGGCTGTTTCCGGCGCCCTTCCATTTGGTGTGATTTCCACATCGTCAAACTGTGCATTTTGCCATCCATTGGCTCTTAATCCAATCTGCCCAGTTATAAAGTATTCATCTTCAATGGCTTCGAGTGTTTCGCCATCTAATAAAATGACAATATTTTTCCCATTCATATCCAGTGTAATTGTATGCCACTCTCCGGGTCTAAATGAAGATTCCCCAGATGCAAGTATCTGTTCCTCATTATCTTTTTCTGTAGTATTGAGTTCCTGACGATAAAATTTCCATTCCCCGTTATCCTTTAACTGAAAATGATAACCTGCAACCCTTAATCCGGATAGAGCCGAAATACGGCTGATCAGTTCTACATAACCTGTATCCTCCAGCATTACATCTGTACTGACTTTATAGTCGCCCCACCAGTTTGGGTCGCCGAAAATGGTTGTCGGTGGCATGGTTCCGGTTGCAGACCAGTTATGTGGTTGCTGGGTTACATCTTGACGGTAACAAATGCCATCCCTGTCTCCGCTGCAGTTCACCGTTTCAAAGGCGCCATTTACGTCAGAGAAAAAACGAGCTAATTCTCCCTCTCCGTATTCCTCAAAATCCTCCGAATACGGCAGCTCCATCTGCTCATATACATCTGTGGCCGGGGCAGCACTTCCTTTGCCGCCTTCCACCGTCGATAAACTGTACACATATCCCGGCTGAAGGGTGAACCCGTACCTGCCCTCTTCGGGACTGATTTCCTCAAGCTCGGTGAAAAAATCTTCCTGCCTGTCGGAATTAAAATCCGAGGCCCACAGGTGGACCGTTTTATCCGCCGGCAGATTGCTCACTTCAAACTCCACAGTTTGCGAACCCGTTGCATCCACCGCTTCTATTACCGTGGTATAATCCTGCCCATCGGGAGATTGCAGGCTCACATAACTAGCTCCTGAGGATAAATACCCGCTGGCCTTGTCTATGTACTTCCAGCCGGGCCGGGTAAACTGTGTGGTATGTGCAAAAGACCACGGGCTTTTCCCAATCTGGTAATATCCCGACCACGGCCACTCGGCCAACATCAGCCCGGTATCGGCCAACGGCAGGGTGGAATACCAGGCAGAAATGGCCGCCCAGGTGATATAACCGGTTATCTGCGCATCAATGTACATGCGGTTTAGCGCCCGGGCATGGGGTTTGCCGCCCACATCGTGATATAAGGCGCTGTTTTCGCTGATCCACAAGGGTTTATCCCGGGAGAGGGCATTATCGGTTACCACGCAATAATCGTAATCGTTGCGCCAGCCGCAGGCCCAGTGAATACCCAGTACATCAATGGCATCATTAAAATCCGGCATCTCCACCATATTATCGGCCACTTCCCAAAGTGCCTCGCGGTCCTCTCCGGTGCAGCAGCGGTCATCCCCAATTAAATCAATATGCGGATAGTGTTCTTCAAGGGCTGCTTTCCAGTCAACAAACCAGTCGAAGCGTTTCTCATCATGCGGGCGTTCGTTCCACCCACCCATGTAGTCGATGGTCAGCCCGTGCTCATTCTCGGCACAGTTGAGCCATTCCAGGTGGTACTCTATATTCTCCTGCGACCAGAATTCCCCCATCCAGCCGGGAACGCCCCAGGCCAGACCGGCCAGCTTTATGTCTGGATTGCGCTCCTTGGCTTCTTTCATCAGCCACCATTCGTAGCCCCGGTTACAGTTTACCTCACCGGGAGTGCGCATGTGGCTGGCTTCAGAGCCATCGGTGGAGTTCATATCCCCGCCGATTTCCACTTTTAAGATCTGAAGACCGGCCCCGTATCCCGGTTTAAAAAGATAATCCAGAATCTGAGAGCGCTCCTCATCCGGATAATCATATAGCAGGCGTGATGAAGCTCCCGCACTCAAACCACCGATTCCATCAAATTGACGACCACTATCCTCGCCGTTTATTTCTATGAGTGCCTCTACTTCAGATGCAACAATGGAAGTATCATTTTGAGATGTTTCATTCTGTTGTGTGTGGGAAGTGGTTGAACAACCCCATGTGAATAATGTCAGTGCTACAACTGAATATTTTATTAGTGAAAGTGAGTGAGATGAGTGAGACATTTTACTATTTAAGAATATTTAAGAAATATAATACTGATTAAGATTTAGTGGCAGATATCTCAATGGATCTTTCTCCAAATTCGGGATGTTCTGCCTTTAATTGAATATTACCTATACGGCCGGGAAGTGAACGCAGCCAAACAGCGCCTACTCCTCCGGTATCCTCAAAGGCAAATGGATTATCGCCAATAAGTGTAGCCGGTCCATCAAGCGCAAAGGTTATGTCACCTTTTATGTATGGCCGGGGAGCACCGTATTTATCTAAAATACGGAAAACCACACGGGTGGCATCTGAACCGTCTGCGGTAATTTCTTTGTTGTCAGGCTCCATATAAAATTCGTCTTCATTTCTGTCTGAAGAAAAGGAGTAGTTGATTACCTGTTCATCACCTAAATATCCCTGAATACGTAATTCAGGATTGGATGAACCATCTATGTCATTCAGGTTTACAAAACTTGGCGGATACTTTAAATGAGGAAATTTTTCAGTATCCGGATAAACGGTAGTATAATGTTCGTCATCAACAAATAACTCCAGGCGTTCGCAGTTGGAGCAAATCATAGCCATTCTGCCTTCTTCAAACGGCAGTGACTTAGGGCTGAAATCCCAGAAAAATGCCGGAGCGATAACCGGACGGACCTCAGGGTCTATATTAGATTTATAAATAGCAGCACCCAATTTTGGCACTCTGAATAAATCAATAACACCGGTATATTTCACTCCTCCGAATTGATTGCCATTTCCAGATGGATAGTCATAACCCGACCAAGCAACCAGTCCACTATATCCTTCATCCGATGCAGTGATATCATGAACGATTGCATGACTTTCTGCCTGCCCCTGCTGCATGTAAGCAGAATCGATATGGCGGTAATGCTTAGACGGACCTGAAAGCGTTCCAACGGCTTCGCTTACCAAGTAGGGAAAATCCTGCCTCGGCGGATGAAGCCCCGGCCATTTAAGACCATTTTCATCAGTACTGCTTGTATAATCATTTAGGGAAAAGACATCCTGAACAAAGTTTTTTGTAGCATGATCCCAGCCACCGATTGATCCGGTTGTTTGTCTTGAATTATCTAATTTATGCGCTGTATCACGTGTGGTGGTATTAAGTTCTATATCATCCGGGGTTTCATTCATACGGGTTCCCCAGATTACAATGGAGGGATGGTTTCTGTCTCGGCGAACCATCAAATCAACATCACGCACCACGCGTTCTTTCCAGACTTCATCACCCAGCCACATTCCCCATCCGGCAATTTCTTCAAAAGCCATAAGACCAAGTTCATCGCAAGCATCAAAAAACTCGACAAGCTGGGGATAGTGAGAACATCTCACCATATTACAATTAAGATCATTTTTCAGAATTTCGGCATCTTTTCGGTGTACTCGCGCAGGCATGGCTCCACCGGCAAATGGATAAGTATGATGCCGGTTAAGACCAAATATCTGTACACGCTCACCATTTAAATAAAACCCGGATTTTGTAAATTCAGCTTTTCTGAAACCGGTTCGCACCCTATAATTGTGCACGGCATTATCATCAATTACAAGAGTTGCAACTACATCATAAAGATTGGGATCATCTAAATCCCATAGGCGAATATCCTCCAAGTTTTCAAGAGTAACAGAAGCTGTGGTCTGACCTGTTTTAGAAATGTTAACGGTTGCAGAAGCCGAGTTCACCAGCTCATCCCCATCCATCAGTTCAACATTTAAATTTGCACTGCCTTTAGGCATAACAGCCGCATCGACAGTAAATTCCACATCCAGTTGCGGGTTTTCACTGAGAACATTTATGGGTTTGGCAAATACGTCAGATATAAATATTTCTGGTACAATCCTAAGATTAGCTATTTGATATATGCCACCAGGTTGCCAGAAATCAATTACGGTGGTTTTTTTACCGGGCCTGTTTGGTGGTGTGTTAATGTTAAAGCGGGAGTCAAGCTCTACTGCCAATACATTTTCCCCATCATCTGAAAGATGATCGGTCAGTTCAAAACTGAATGGCAGATATCCTCCAATATTTTCACCGATTTCCTTTCCGTTTAAAAAAACTTTAGCTGCTGTCATAGCAGCACCAAAATCAATAAATGCTCTTTTTTGTGATAGATCTTCACCCAGTTCAAACTTACGGCGGTACATCCAGACCTTTTCCCAAGTAGCCGGATCCCATTCCCTCCAGGATAAATCGGTAACGGTGTGCGGAAGTGTGATTTCTTCAAACCGGCTGTCGTCAAAATTTATGTTGCTGCTGTTTTCAGTTGCCTCACCAAACCACCAATTTGTATTAAATGGAATGGAATGTGCAGCAGGGCCTCTTTTTCCTCTTACAAATGAACCACCGGAACAACTGCCTAAAACCGACCAGGTTGCTATTCCGCCGGCTCCTGCTAATGCTGTTTTAAGAAATGATTTTCGGCTGAATTCTGTTTTACAGGTTTTACTCATAATATATTTGATTCTTGAAGCTACTACAGAAAAATGATAACATGACTGACCAACTTTCATTAATTTTGCCCTTAATAAGCAGTCTTACACAATACTGGAACCCTCTGTAAAAAAGAGAGTGCCGGCTGGATTAATCGGCAATCATAATGTCTAACTCTCCAATAGAGGCTGAACCATCAACACCTTCTTCAGCTTCAAACCTGACAAAACGTGCCTCTGTATTTACTTCAGCTTCATCAAGTAAAGTCACTTTTGTTGATGTTCCTGTTTGCCAGGTACCGCTTTTTACTCTTTCAAAGTTCACACCATCTGAGCTCAGGTACACATTGTATTTAGTGATCATACCATTTTGGCTGTTATTCAGCCGCGGTTGATATACTATACCGGCTACATCATAAAAACCGCCAAGCTCCACTGTTACAGATTGGGGTAAATCTTGTTTGGGTTTCCATTCAGACTGCCAGACCGTTTCCGGCCGGCCGTCAATAGCATTTTCAACTTTGAAATCACCATTACCGGTATTTTCAATATGATCGCTTGTGGCATAAATTCTCATATTGTGTTTTGGCACAAAGTGTGGCCAATCTCCATTCTTGGTAATTTTTACATTATCAAACTGCGCGTGGTGCCATGGACTCACTTTCAGTGCAGTATTTCCTGTGGTGTAATAACTATCTTCAACGGTATCCACTTCTTCACCATTAATAATGACTGTAAGCTGACTACCCTGCATTTTAAGGGCCACCTTATGCCATTCGTGTACTGGGAAGGAAATATTGTTTCCCGAAGCAATGACCTGTTTTTCATTGTCTTCCATGCCTCGCAAATCAATACGGTAGAGCTCCCACTCCCCGGAGGTGCGCACCTGCAAGTGATATCCGGTTATTTGTGTAGCTCTACGGACAGCTGTTACACGACCGGCTATTTCGATATATCCATCTTCCTCCATGAATACCTCAGTGCTGATGGTATAATTGCCCCACCATCTTGAATCTCCTAACACGGTTGCAGGCAGAATATTACCATGGGCCCAGCTGATAGGCTGTGCTTCTAATTCCTGACGGTAGCACATTCCATCACGACCTCCGCCACAGGCCGCTGTTTCGAAAGCACCATTTATATCAGAATAAAAACGTGCAAGTTCACCTTCATTGTAGTTTTCAAAATCTTCCTCATAAGGCAGTTCCATTAAATTCGCCATATCTGCATCCGGTTTATCCACTCCTTTAATCTGACCGGTGGTAGTGGTAATGGAATACACATAACCGGGCTTCACCTTAAGCTTAAATTCATTATTTTCTAGTGCTAAAGCACCTCGATCAACAAAATAATCGCTTTTGGCTTGTGAGCGCATATTAGTTTCCCAAACGTACACAGAGTCGGATGAGAAATTATCTGCTACTGAAAATGTGGCATCTTGTACTGTTTGAGCATCCAGTGCTTCAATGATTAAACTGAAATCATTGCCGTTGGGAGATTGAAGTGCCACATGGCTTGCACCGTTTGTTAGATAACCGACAGCACTGTCCATATATTTCCAGCCCGGTTCGGTGAATTGAGCGGTATGTGCAAATGCCCAGATATTTTTATCTACAAGATAAAAACCTGACCATGGCCATTCAGCCAGCATCAAACCTGTATCGGCAAGTTCAATGTTTGCATACCATGCCGAAATTGGAGACCAAGTCATGTAACCCGTAATCCTTGCATCAATATACATGCGGTTGATAGCACGTGTAGTTGTTAAACCTCCAATATCATGTCCTTGAGCACTATTTTCACTCATCCAAAGTGGCTGTTCAAGTTCTTTGGCATTTTCAGGGCTATAACATTCTTTATGTTCTGAACGGTGACCACATGCAAAGTGAATGCCTACAACATCAATTGCTTCCATATACTCTTCATTTGCATACATGTCATCAACTACCTGCCATAGGTCATCTCTGTTTGTACAGCATCTGTCATCTCCTATAAGCCCTATATGTGGGTAGTTATCCTTCAGGGCATCTTTCCAGGAAATAAACCAGTCAAAGCGTTTTTCATCATGTGGGCGTTCGTTCCAACCGCCCATATAATCGATAGTTAGATCATGCTCTTCTTCGGCACAATTAAGCCATTCCAGATGATAATCGATGTTTTTCTCTACCCAGAAATTATCCCCAACCCAACTGGGAGACCCCCAGGCCAAGCCAGCTAGTTTTATATCAGGATTTCTTTTTTTGGCTTCTTTCATCAACCACCATTCGTAACCACGGTTGCAATTCACCTCATTGGGTTTCCGCATATGGCTGGCTTCGGCTCCATCTGTTGAGTTGAGGTCACCGCCAATTTCCACTTTTAAAATCTGAATATTTGCACCGTAATTTGGTTTAAAGAGGTAATCAAGTATCTGCTCGCGTTCTTTTTCAGGATAATCATAGAGCAAGCGAGTGGATGCACCAGCACTTACACCACCAATCCCGTTGAATATGCGGCCTTCGCTGTCACCGTCAATAACTATGTTATCAATTTCCTGATTCGAATTTACTTGTGCCAGGGAAGATGTTGTTCCCCAAATGATTATTAATAGAGCTATAGAAAATACTTTCAATAACTGCTTAATAAGACTTAAAGTTGTATAGGTTGAGTTCATCTATTTTTTAGCTCAATTTTGTTTTTAAAATATTGTAATACTTAATTGTATATAGGAAGCCTGTAAGTAGGCCCTTTTTAAAGCGCTCCTTTAGGTAACTGCGAAATATTTGTAAGATGATAACCTAAGTTCCCGCACGACATATATTTTTGTTGTGCGGGCTTCAGGTTTATACATGTTGAAGGTTTATTACGATTAGTAATTATCGTTTTGGCTCATATTGTCACTCAGGTTTAATTCTTCCTGAGGAATTGGCCATACATAATGATGAGATTCAAAATTTCTTCGGTATTGGGTATATTCGTATTGAACCAAATCTCCATCTTCATTTTCATACTCAATGCCTAATATTTCTCCATTGTTTTCATTCATCACTTCATCTGCAATTCCCCATCTTCTTATATCGAAGAAACGCTGACCTTCAAATGCCAGCTCAACCATGCGCTCGTGACGTACAATTTCACGCATTTCTTCCTGGCTCTGCCCTGTATCTTCTACACGCGGCATATTCACGTCAGGTCTTTCACGGATTTCATTTATTGCATCGTATACTGATTGGTCGATTTGATTATCTTCGATTTTTGCTTCTGCATAATTCAGTAACACTTCCGCATATCGCATGATGATAATATTTATCCCGCCGTTACTTGGTGATGAAATATCTGCCGGATCAACGTATTTCTGAATATTAAAACCGGTATTGGTTGTATTTTGTCCTCTTTCAATATCAGACTGACCCCCAAAACCCGGGCGCGGATCGTAAATATTATCATTTGGCATAGTATCTCCATACACATACATCGAATAACGCATGCGAGGATCACGGTTTTCATAAGGATTAAAAGGATCATAACCGCTGCCTGTTTCTTCTATATCCATACCATTTGCCATTTCATAGGCATCTACAATGTTTTTTGTGGGAACGGGGGCAGAACTTTCACCCAGTCCCATAGCTGGCCGGCCTAATAAAGCAAATAAGTTATTAGGGTAATCACTGGCGATAAATTGTTTATCCAGAATTACTTCCTGGTTATTTTCTGCTTCGTAGGTAAACAGGGTTTCATAACTGGGATATAAGCTATAGCCCAGGTCCATGACCCTGGAAGCTGCTTCATGAGCTTTAGTAAATCGACCGGCATGTAACATAGCCCTTGATTTAATCGCTAGTGCAGCACCTCTTGTAATTCTGCCAACATCATCTCCATTATAGCTGATTTCCAAGACTTCAGCACTTTCTTCAAGTTCTGTTTCTATAAAGTCCCAGATTTGCTCAATATCGGTTCTGCCAATTTCTTTACCTTCATTCACAGAGATAGGTGTGGTAATTAAAGGTACATCTCCAAATACAGTTACTAATTGCAAATATTTGAATGCTCTGAGCACACGGGCCTCGCCTTTAAAACGATTTATTAAATCCTCGTTTACTGGTGTTTCAGAGTTTTCAAAAACATCATCTACATTAGCCAGAAAGTTATTGGCTCCCCTGATGGCTCTGTAGCTGTTGTTCCAGTGACTTTTACCCACGGCTGATTCACCATCCTGTTGCCCTCGAACATAATCTACTTCATTTATCCAGATGTTGTTTGGTATGGCTATATCTGACATTCCATCCCAGAGTAATGTATAAGTACCAGGTAAATAAGTGTAGAGGTCGTTCACCATGTATTCGGCATCTTCTTCAGAGTTCCAGAAGGTTTCTGAAGATAGTCTGTCATTAGGAGCGGTATTCAGCAGATCATTATCACAGCCTGATGCAAAGGCAAAAACAAAAATTACTGCCATCAAAACTAAACTTTTATTAACTATTTGATTGAAATTCATAATTAAGCTGTTTTTTAATTAAAACTTGATATTTACGCCAGCAGTGTAATGTCGGGTCTGCGGATAATAATTGAGCCGCTCACTGGTAGAAGACTCAGGATCTATTCCCCACTTTGTAACTTCTGAAAGTGTAAACAGGTTGGTAGCACTTACATATAAACGCATATTGTTAATCCCGACTCTGCTCAATATATGTGAAGGAATGTTATAGCTTAATTGAGCATTTTTTAATTTGATATATGAGCCGTCAACAACCCAATAATCACTGGTACGGGTATTTTTTTGAGTCCGCATTTCGGGACGTGGAAATAGAGCATCACGATTGTCTTCGGTCCAGTAATCGCCGGCTATTTCCGGTGTGAAATTAAACATTCCCCAGATACCACCTTCTCTGATAGGGCCGAAGAATACCACATCCACATCTCCTACACCCTGGAAAAATAAATTGAGACCAAAGTTTTTGTAGCTGAAATCAGTGTTTAAACCAAAAGTATATCGGGGCATCTGATTTCCAATAATATCACGGTCGCCATCTGGTGTTATTTCACCATCATCATTCAGATCTTTATAAATAATATCACCGGGATGCATATTTCCGGGATCCCAGACGGCATCTCCGTATTCTTCTATTTGCTCGTAGCTTTCAAAAAAACCATCTGTTACATAACCATAGTAAGAGTAAAGCGGTTTGCCTTCCTGCGCTATTTCCCAAATATTACTTCCGTAGATATATGGACCTGTGCCAGCCAGATCAACCACTTTATTCTTTACATCAGCTAACTGAGCAGTTATCGAATAACCAAAATCGCTTCCCTGATTATAATTTCGCAAGTCAAGCTCTATTTCCCAGCCCCAGTTATCAACCACACCGGCATTCTGCGGCGGCGCGTTCATACCAACCACACCGGGAATGGGTAGATTTAACAGAATTCCCTCAGTTCTTTTATTAAAGTAATCGAATGCGAGATTCACTTTGTTATCAAACATAGCTAAATCAAAACCAACATCTGTCTGTGTAGTGGTTTCCCATGTAAGGTTAACATTAGGAATATTGCTTTGGTAATAAGTATCCACCACATTTCCATTAAAGTTATATGAGCGATTGCCTAAACCATCAAAGAAGGTGTATAAACCAACCGAGTTATTTCCGGTTTCTCCCCACGAACCACGCAGCTTAAATTCATTTACCACATCAACCAATGGATTCCAAAATTCTTCCTCTGAAAGTCGCCATGCAGCTGAAAATGACGGGAAAAAACCATACTGATTATCAGCACCGTAGAATTTTGAAGAACCATCATAGCGGCCGTTTGCTTCAAAAATGTATTTGTCGTCAAAACTGTAGTTCAGTCTGCCAAAGAAAGAGCGAAGAGATTCTTCGCTTTCTCCACCTGTAGCTTCCTGATTTTCTACAGGACCGGCGGATAAAACTGGTAATTCGTTATTGTAAAACATTTCTCGATAGCCTATCAAAGAGTTATTATCAACTCTTATTTCAGAGTGACCTAAAAGAGCAGTAACAGCATGCTGCTGAACATCCACCTGATAGTTAACCAGATTATTCCAGGTGTATCTTGAATTTCTGGCTCTTACCTCATTGAGGCTATTAATTTCCCGTTCGTAGGCAGTAACCTCAGGATCGTAATAATCACGTACTTCAATAGATTTTCTATGACCTTCTCTTTCATCAGTCTGCACATATCCAGCCAGCTGAGATGATATACTGAGGCCTGCCATAGGTTCCAGTTCAGCTTTAATATTCGTAGAAAGATAATCTCTCAATTCAGTATAAGTTCCCGAAGCCTCTGCAAACATAAGGGGGTTTGTATTTGAGGCACTTATACCATAAGTACCATCGGGATATTTCGGCACGGTCCACTCAGAGTGCTGCCATAAACCCCAATATACATCACCGGCATTATAAGGTTGTATTTCTTCGCGCTGCCGGTAACCGAATCGCGCATCCACATTAAACGCTTCACTTACTTTAACATTAGCCTTTAAATTTGCACCAAGACCGCTTGCACTGAAGTTTGGCAATATCCCGTCCTGATCAAAAAAGTTGGTGGAAAAACGCATGTTAAGCCGATCAGTTCCTCCACTTACAGCAACAGTATGATTTTGCTGCAGTGCCGGGGAAAATAAAGCATCCCAGAATGCATTGGGAAGAGGATATTCGTAGCGGTCATCCGCATTCACATATTCATCGATTTCCTCTTCTGTCCAGACAGGATTACCGCTAGCATTTTCTTCTGCCACGTTCAGCAGGTTCATATATTCTTCCAGCCCCAGGTGTTCAGGCCTGTGAGCTAATTCCTGAATGGCAAGATAACCATCATATGAAACACTGAATTCTCCCTGCTGACCTCCTTTTGTAGTAACCAGAATCACACCATTTGCACCACGCGAGCCATAAATAGCTGTAGCCGAGGCATCTTTTAAAATAGAGATTGATTCAATTTCATTAGGATCAAGATCATAAAAGCGCTGTTCTGCACCATCCACAACAATTAAGGGTTCATTATCACCAATTGTGGTAAGGCCTCTCATACGGAACCTGATATCCTCAGCCCCGGGAGCTCCCCCTTTGTTCATAACCGTTAAACCGGGAGCCAGACCCTGAAGAGCTTCCCGGCTGTTTGAAATTGGGCGATTTTCAATTTGTTCGGCACTAATATCTGAAACTGAACTTGTTAATGAAGTTCTTTTTTGCACACCATAGCCTACAACTATCATATCATCTCCTGAGATAGCTTGTGGATGCAATTCTACAGTTAAATTGGATTGACCATTGATTGGCACAGTTAAAGTTTGATACCCCACATAGGAGAATACTAAAGTATCTTGTAAACTTTCTACTTCTAGTCTAAATTCGCCATTTACATCAGTAGAAGTACCTTTTGTAGTTCCTTTTAAAACTATATTTACCCCTGGCATTGTTTCAGAGTCTTCGGCCTCATACACTGTACCTGTAACTGCATTTTGAGCTACAGCTTTATTGTGCCAAAAACAAAAAGTCAACAATAATAAAAAGAAGAATTTTGAGTGTTTATGGATCTTAAACTTCATAGTCTTACCCTTATCCGGTTTTATTTACATTTATACTTTTAAATAATCATCATTGTTTGATGGCAACTTCTGCTTTCGCAAAATGCAAACACTCCTAAAAACATATAACTTTAGGGAAGCGCTTTCTTATTAGCTTATATATAGCTCTGAATACAAACAAACATCATTTTCTTAATTCATCTATCCTACTTCATCTTAACAGATTACTACCCTATAAATAAATGGAGAATATTTGTGAAATAATGGACAAAACTACTTATAACACTATGAATTAGATTAATTATCACTTTCACCTAATCCATTAAGCTTTTTCGTGAAAGTTTATAAATAAATTATATGTAAAACGCATCCTTTGCTGGTGTAGAAATTAAATTCACAATGAATATATTGCTTAATGAAGCTTAGATATGTGACGAGCATGTTTTCCCAACTCCAACCCAACTTGAATAAAACCAGATTTATTTTTGTAAATGAAGTTAAATTTTAAAAACAGAGAATTTTGGTAAATTTTTTACCATCCAGGATTTTGCACAAGATTACTATTCCGGTCAAGTTCAAATTGAGCAATTGGGAAGAGGTAATGTTTTTTTTGGAATACTCTTGTTTCAAATGCTGTTCTTTTATAAAACTCCGGGGGATCCGAATCAATATCCATTCCATAAAATTCCCCACCATCAGTTTCTTCCGCAATTTTCCAACGGCGCGTATCAAAATACCGAAGCTGTTCATTTGCTAATTCAACTCTGCGTTCTCTACGAATAATCTCACGCATTTCTTCCTGATTTAACCCACTCTGGATAGCTGGTATTCCGGCACGTTCCCGAATTTCATTTAGATAATTTAGAATATCAGAATGACCTGGATCATATTCATTCAGGGCTTCTATATAGTTAAGTAGCACTTCTGCATAGCGGTACATTAAATACGGCCGGGAAGTGTGTTCATTAATTCGCGGGTTGGTATCTGGATGAACATATTTTTTGGCTATGTAACCGGTTCTGGAGTAATTAAAATCACCTCGTTTGCCGGATTCGCCTGTGTAGTGGGTGCCAACTATTTTCACTCCTTCACTGGTATTGATCCACTGACTTCTGTTGTAAATGACGTTCACATAAAAGCGAGGCTCGCGATTCACATACATGTTATAGGTGCCTGAGCGTGTGTATTCGCCTTCTTCAGTTGAAAATCCTTCTTCAGTATAATTTGCCTCCGGATTGATTACAGGGGAACCATCAGAATTATAACCAAGTATGGGCAGTTCTCCGTCTTCCATATGGAAGGCATCCACTAATTGCTGTGTAACACCAACGCCTGCATATCCACCACCGGATCGCGGAGTTTGGGTACGTTCACCCGCAAATAAATTATTTGAAGGACGTACAAAGATGACTTCATCATTCCATGGTACCAAAAAGACATTGCGGCATGATAACAACGGGTCAATTTCGCCTTCACTGTAAACTTTATAGAGATCAAACGCACCGGTATTAATTATTTCTTTAGCTGCATCGGCTGCACTTTTCCATTTTTCATGATTATAAGTGGTGCTGATAAGCTGTTTTCCATCCGGATTCTGAAAAGTCGCATAGTCTTCATTTCCATTAAACTGGGGGCTTGCAGCATATAATAACATTCTGCTTTTGACTGCCATACTCATAGTCTGAGTAGCTCTGCCATAATCCTGTGATGATTGCTGAGTGAAATGAAATGGCAGATTTTCTTCAGCTATTTCCAACTCCTCTATTATATAATCCACCGATTCATCATATGAACTACGTATAAACTGCATATCTTTCAGGGGCATATCTTCTGGTATTTCTTTATCCCCGATTATTATAACCGGTCCGTACTGCCTCAGTAAATTAAAATAATAGAATGCCCGCAGGAATCTTGCTTCAGCTTTAAATCTGTCTATCAGCTGTTCACCATCGGACAACCGGAGTATTTCCTCATTCCCGTCAATATTATTAATAAAATGGGTGGCTTTTCTGATGCCGGCATAATAATGCTGCCAGTAATCATAATATCCATCGGAAGGTGTCCAGCTGCCAAGGTTCATCTGATATGTATGGTAATTGGCACGGTCGTAGGTAATGTCAATATCATCTGAGAGACCGTCCCACGGAGCGTCTCGTGTTTTAAAAGACTCATCGCGGATATAATTGTAAATATTTGCCAGATACTGCTCCGACAGGTCTCTACGGTCAAAAACCTGTTCCATTGTTAAGCGATCATCCGGCACCTGATTCAGAAACCCGTCACAGGAACTGACTATCAAAACCACCAGCAATACACTTGTTAACAATATTAGTTTACCCATCTTCGAACCTGTTTTCTGTTTTTTTAAAAATTAATTTCTATGCCGAGGCTGTAGGTAGAGGTATGAGGGTAATCGGCTCCACGGCCATCACCTAATTCCACATCCCATAATTTGAAGTCACTAAAAGTGAGCACATTCACCCCAGACAAAAAGACATTAGCATTGCGTATTTGTAGCCGCCTGACCAGCTGCGACGGGAATGAGTAAGTGATCTGGGCATTCTTCAGCCTTAAGTACCTTCCGTTTCTTACCCACCATGAATTTTGCCTGTAGTTCTGATTCAGCGAACCTACCATAAGTCTTGGATAAAAAGCCGTCGGGTCGGGATTTTCTTCCGTCCACCTGTCTTCAATATTACTGTACAAATTCCCCCTGCTCAGTCCCTCGTGAAATGGCTGAAGACCTTCACCACTCAGGTAAATATCCACATTCCCAACTCCCTGAAAAAAGGTTGAAACTGTGAAAGATTTATAGCCTGCCGTAAATCCAAAGCCGTAGGTCCACTCGGGTATACTGCCGTAACCAATAGGATATAAATCATCATCATTAATTACTCCGTCTCCACTTACATCTTTAAACTTGATGTCTCCCGGCCGCACATCACCCGACTGAACGGGGCTGTTGGCTATCTCCTCTTCGCTTTCAAATAAACCCAGTGCAACATAGCCGAAGCGTTGCCCTACTTTTCGGCCTTCTCTTTCTAACCAAGGATGTTCCCATGGCGGCAAGTCATCCCTTACTACAAGGTTCCGGTTATAATTTGCGTTTGCCAGTGCTTCAAACCTGAAATTTCCTACTTTTCCGGTATATTTCAGGGAGCCATCAATACCTTTATTTTCAACGATACCTACATTGCCGTAAGGTGTATTCAGAATACCTGTATATCTTGGCAATGAACCTCTTCTCAGAAATATACCGGAGCGATATTCCCGGAAAGCATCCACCTGAAGATTAACCGAATTATTCAGAATCCAAAGATCAAGCCCTATATTGGTTTTTTCTGATGTTTCCCAGGTTACATCAGAGGCATATTCGCCAATAGTAACACCCGAATATGAATTACTGAGATTGGAACCAAAGGTATAACCTGAAGCATTTGCTACTGTAGCCAGATAAGCAAAACGGCGACCTGATAATTCACTGCTGCCCACTAAGCCATGTGAGAACCTTATTTTTGCATACTGAATGGCTTTTTTCACAGGCTGAAAAAATTGCTCGTTGGAGATTGTCCAGCCGGCTCCTAAAGAAGGGAAAAAGCCATATCTTTCATCAGGATGAAAATTTTCCGAGCCATTGTACCCGAAATTGAATTCCAGATAATAGCGTTTGTCGTAAGAATACGTACTTCGCCCCGCCAAACCACGATACCTGTAAGGCAATGAGGAAATAAAATCATTGGAATGGGTTTGAGTTCTGTCGCTTTGGTTAAATAGCAACATGCCGCCTACATTATGATTACCGAAATCATTATTATAATCTAATGACAGTTCCAGGTAAGTGGATCGTGTGCCGTTATTTACCCTTGAAAAACCCAGGTATTCCTGACCAATATAAGTTTGTGAAAAAGTCAATTCATCTTCGGCATCTCTTCCTGTAACTATATAGGTGTCCGGGCTTTTTTCGCGTCTGTCACTTGAGAAATTATATGCATCATAAGAGAACATCCCGCTGAAATTCAACCCTTCCACCACCATACCCAGGTCTTGGGTTATGCGCATATTGGAATAAATCTGATTCCGAGCATTTGTGCGGTAACCGGTTTGGGTAAGCATGGCATACGGATTGCGAAGCACACCGCCGGTCTGATTAGCTATTCTATCATCTGGATATTTTGGGGGATGAATTACCGGGGTAGTAAAAAAAGCGTTGTTATAAATGGTGCCGCCATCTGTTCCCGGAAAATTTCCCGTACTTAAATAACCCTGTATTCCAAGTTTCAGCTCAGTGGTTTTTGTAGGATTCAGCACCAGATTGGAAGTCATATTATAACGTGTGGTACTGATTTGTGAATTGTACCGGGTCAATTCATCTGTTTTGAATAAACCTACCTCATTGAAATAACTTGTAGAAACATAGTAACTGGCCAGTTCTGAACCCCCATTCAGGTGAAGGTTAAACTGCCTGCTTTGTCCGGTTTTATTAAACAACTCATCATACCAGTCTACATCGGCATATAGCATGGGGTCTACCCCAGTGCGGGTTTTTTCAATCTCTTCTTCTGAATATCTTGGTGTGCTGCCCCGCGTGGTTAGGGCTTCATTAGACATTTCCATAAAGGTGGCACCATCAGCGAAATCAGGTAACCGGGTAAAAGAGGTAATACCTTCATTATACCTCACTTTCACCTTTGGCTTTCCAATGTTACCCGTTTTTGTATTTATGAGTATTACACCGTTTGCGCCTCTCACACCATACACTGCCGTGGCAGACGCATCTTTCAGAATGGAGAAGCTCTCAATATCTTCCGGATCTATATCATTGAAGTCACGAGGAACACCATCAACAAGAACTAATGGGTGGCTCAGATTTTGATCAAAGGTGGAAATTCCGCGTATCCAAATTTCAGCATTATCGAAACCCGGTGTACCGCTTCGCTGAACCGAAACGATACCAGCTACTTTCCCGGCCAATGAGGTGCTAAGGTTTCTGACAGGTGCTGATTGAATTTTAGAAGGTTCTATTGTAGCCTGAGACCCTACTACGCTTTCCTTTTTCTGCCGGCCATAACCCACAACTACCAATTCCTCACCAGTCAGTGCCTCAGCATGGAGTTCAACATCCAGAGTAGTTTCACCATCAATCGGCACTATGGCTGTTTCAAACCCTATATACGAAAAAACAAGAGTGTCTTGTAAACTTTTCACCGCAATTTCAAAATCACCGTTTGCATCAGTTGCGGTTCCCGTGCTGGTTCCTTTAATAAGAATATTTACTCCAGGCAAGCTTTCTGAGGTTTCTGCATCTAAAACTCTTCCTGATATTGAATTTTGTGCAAACGATTCCACGCTAAGCAAAAGTAACGGAATGAGCAGAAGAAACAGTTTATTGTACTTATTTACCCTATTTCTCATGTGTAATAAAATTTTGATGACGTGTGGCTAATTCTATGGTGTCCCCTGCCAGCTTATTTTTTTAACAACCTATTTTTTAAAAGGTTTCTAAACCCTCATTTCTTCTTACCGACAGTAAAAACCGAACTAATTCCATCCCCAATTGGTTGTAAAATACAATTTCTCATTTCTAATGTGAGCATTAATAAATGGAGAATATTTTGGTATGTATGCATTATTCTATGATTTGTTGACAAGTCACAGTTGAGAAATTACATTCGTTAACAAGTGTGACAATATATAAAATAAATGGATTATATATTCAAGTTGAATCTTAATAAAAACAATAATTTATAAAAAAAATAAAATTTATGTTAAAAAAGATACAAGGTATAACAATTTGTTTAACACTCATCTTCACATTTATTGCTATCCAAACAACTTATGGACAGGATTTGGTACTTCGGCTCGATTTCGAAGAAAGTCTGACCGATTCCAGTGAGCTGGGTAATGTAGCCGAAGCTTCTGGCGATCCACTATATGATGATGACGCCATAATCGGTTCAAGTTCTCTGCGATTTGACGGAGAGGATGACTATATCGAAATACCTGGAACTAATCTGGCTCTGGAAGAATTCACTCTGGATTTTTTCATTAAACCTGGCGAAGAAAGTCTTTCCGGTGGAAATGTATTCATTTCAAAATGGGCTGATGCTAATCCTACTAATGAAGACGGTGAATGGTTTTGGAGAGGTAATTATGAAGTAAGATTTCATAATAATCCCGAAGGTTCCTTTGCTTCTTCTTCATGGGACAGATCGATAGGTGAAGAAGGGGGTAGAGCCTGGCTCTCACCTACTTTACCCGGTTCCGAAGATGCATTTTCACCAAATGCAGACGAATGGTATAACGTAATATATTTGTCCAATGCTGATACAACCATACTTCAGGTAAGAAACACTGTTGGTGATGTCTTGGCTGAAGCTGGCCGGGCACCTTTGGGCGAAATTGCTACTGACCCCGGACAACCTTTACGTATAGGCTGGGCACATCATGTAAACATGGGTACTGCATCACCGTGGCTGTATACGGGTCTGATGGATGATCTGCGCATTTACGATTATGCCAGACTGGATGAAGAAGGCAATTATATTGATCCAAGAGCGGAAGCGGTTTCTTCTGAAATGGAACCTGATGCTCCGGGAAAAATTAATCTGGCGCAAAACTATCCTAATCCGTTCAACCCAAGTACCAATATCGAGTTTAGCATCCCTCAGTCAGGTCACGTAAGTCTGTCAGTATATGATGTGATTGGTAAAGAAGTGGCCCTACTGGTTGATGGCAGCAGAAGTAGCGGAGCTCACAATGTGACTTTCAACGCTGAAAATCTGCCAAGCGGTATTTACTATTACAGACTTGAGGCCGAAGCAGGTAATGTTATAAAATCAATGATGTTGATTAAGTAAATACAGCGATTATCAAACTGAATATCTTCTTTTAGGAGAGATTTTTAAAAAGCTCCTCCTTGAAAAAGTTGGAGCTTTTTTTTAGAAATATGAAATGGAATTACTTTATAAAATATCCACTACATGTTTTAAAGAAATTTGATTTTGCAGTGGTTAAGCAGTCTGAATCAAATAATTCAAACAACAACTAAACCAATAATTAATGGAGATAATATGTTAAAACTGATACTACGTTTTGCAGCATGTCTGGTTCTTATACTTAGCTTTGTTGCAGTGCAATCAGGGTTTGCCCAGGAAATGGTACTCCGGATGGATTTTGAAGAAAGTCTGACCGATTCCAGTGAGCTGGGTAATGTAGCCGAAGCTTCTGGCGATCCACTATATGATGATGACGCCATAATCGGTTCAAGTTCTCTGCGATTTGACGGAGAGGATGACTATATCGAAATACCTGGAACTAATCTGGCTCTGGAAGAATTCACTCTGGATTTTTTCATTAAACCTGGCGAAGAAAGTCTTTCCGGTGGAAATGTATTCATTTCAAAATGGGCTGATGCTAATCCTACTAATGAAGACGGTGAATGGTTTTGGAGAGGTAATTATGAAGTAAGATTTCATAATAATCCCGAAGGTTCCTTTGCTTCTTCTTCATGGGACAGATCGATAGGTGAAGAAGGGGGTAGAGCCTGGCTCTCACCTACTTTACCCGGTTCCGAAGATGCATTTTCACCAAATGCAGACGAATGGTATAACGTAATATATTTGTCCAATGCTGATACAACCATACTTCAGGTAAGAAACACTGTTGGTGATGTCTTGGCTGAAGCTGGCCGGGCACCTTTGGGCGAAATTGCTACTGACCCCGGACAACCTTTACGTATAGGCTGGGCACATCATGTAAACATGGGTACTGCATCACCGTGGCTGTATACGGGTCTGATGGATGATCTGCGCATTTACGATTATGCCAGACTGGATGAAGAAGGCAATTATATTGATCCAAGAGCGGAAGCGGTTTCTTCTGAAATGGAACCTGATGCTCCGGGAAAAATTAATCTGGCGCAAAACTATCCTAATCCGTTCAACCCAAGTACCAATATCGAGTTTAGCATCCCTCAGTCAGGTCACGTAAGTCTGTCAGTATATGATGTGATTGGTAAAGAAGTGGCCCTACTGGTTGATGGCAGCAGAAGTAGCGGAGCTCACAATGTGACTTTCAACGCTGAAAATCTGCCAAGCGGTATTTACTATTACAGACTTGAGACCGAAGCAGGTAATGTTGTCAAGTCTATGACATTGATTAAATAATCGTCAGGTTATTTGTCGAAATCTTCTTTTTAAGGAGAGTTGAGATACTCCCCCGAATAAGGGGGAGTATTTTTATTCCTGAAATAGAAATGCATACGGTAAAAAGTGTGCCGTGTCTACCAACTGCATATCGCAGCTCACTTTGTGAGATATGCACGATAACTAATTTGATTTAGGGGGCTCTCATCAGTTTAAATCAAAAATAAACTAAAATTTATTCACTTTTAAACGGGTACATAATGTTAAAAAAACTAAAACAGTTCACAGCATCTTATATATTTTTATTCCTGATAATAGCTGCACAAACAGGCTATGCACAGGATATGGTACTTCAATTAGATTTTGAAGAGGATATTACCGATTTATCAGAATTTGATAATTCCATAGAGATTAACGGCGAACCTGAATTCGATGATGACGCTGTTGTTGGCTCCAGCTCATTACGCTTTGATGGCACCGATGATTACCTCGAAATACCCGGTACTAATCTTGCCCTGAATGAATTCACTCTGGATTTCTTCATAAAAGCTGATGAAGGTTCTATTGGTGGAGGTACAGTTATAATCAATAAATGGGCGGATGCCAACCCTACCAATGAGGACGGGGAATGGTTCTGGCGGGGAAATTATGAAGTTCGTTTTCATAATCCTGCAGGCTCCTTTGCCTCTGCTTCCTGGGACAGATCAATCGGAGAGGAAGGTGGCAGAGTATATATGACTCCTCAGAATGCCTCCGGCACTTATCTTTTAGAAAGCGAAGAATGGTATAACATCATATATGTTGGGAATGCTGATACTACTTTCATTCAAATCAGAGATGAAGAAGGCTACCTTCTTGCGGAGGATGGTCGGACAGGTTTGGATGAGTATGCAACCGATGATGAACAACCGCTGCGTATTGGTTGGGCACATCATATAAATATGGGTACTGCATCGCCGTGGCTGTATTCCGGTCTGATGGATGACCTTCAGATATTTGATTATGCAAGGATTGATGAAAATGGTAATTACAATGGCCCACGAGGTGATTTTCCTGAACTGGAACCTGAACCACCTGCAGAACCACAAAAAGTTCTTCACCTTACCTTTGAAGATGAAGATGTATCTGATTTCTCAGAACTTGCAAATTCTGTAACTTCTAATGGTGATCAGGAATTTTCGGATGATGCCATTGTTGGCTCTTCTTCACTTATTTTCGATGGTGTAGATGATTACCTGGAAATTCCAGGCGGCAACCTGGCTCTGCCCGAGTTTTCAGTAGATTTCTTTTTTAAAGCCGACACT
The DNA here is from genome assembly GCA_040877545.1 of Balneolaceae bacterium. Taxonomy (GTDB): domain Bacteria; phylum Bacteroidota; class Rhodothermia; order Balneolales; family Balneolaceae; genus Gracilimonas. The sequence continues at coordinate 51,025 of JBBDNN010000071.1, read as the reverse complement.
GGAAATATTAGCCAGGGCACTGTAATACTGAACAAATGGGGCGAAGAAGATCCCAATTCAGCCGAACAGTACTTCTGGAGAACAAACTACGAAGTACGCTTTCAGGGAGCCGGTAATATGGGTGGAGCTTCTTGGGATTACGGGCAAGGTAACCGGGTGTTACTGGTAGCTGATTCAATAGAAAACGGTAATGATTACGTATTGCAGGATGGAGCTTGGTATAATGCAGTATATGTTGGGAATGCAGATACTACATTTTTTCAGGTAAGAGATACCGAGGGAAATATTCTTGCAGAATCTGGCCGCACGCCCTTAGGTGCATATCCTGCAGATGATGATGACAACCTTGCTCTAAGGGTTGGCTGGGCTCACAATGTAGATATGGGTACCGCATCACCCTGGTTATTCTCTGGCCTTATGGACGATGTGCAGATATTCAACTATGCACGCCTTGATGATGATGGAAACTACATTTTACCACGTGAGGAAGAAACCACAGAACCCCCTGCAGACCCTGAAAAAGTACTGCATTTAACTTTTGAGGAAGATGCTGTCAGCGATTCTTCCACTTTTGTAAACTCGGTAACCGCAAGTGGCAACCCGGAGTTTTCCGAAGATGCCGTTGTAGGTTCTGGCTCCCTTCGTTTTGATGGTGAGGATGATTTCCTGGAAATACCCGGCACAAATCTTGCGTCCCAAGCCTTCTCCGTAGATTTCTTTTTTAAAGCTAATCCGGATAATATTGGTCCGGGAACAGTAATTCTTACAAAATGGGGTGAAGAAGATCCAAATGCTTCTAATCAGTTTTTCTGGAGAACCAACTATGAACTGCGTTTTCATTCACCTGAAGGTGTAATGGCGGCAACTTCATGGGATTATGGTACAGGAAACCGTCCTTACCTGATTGCTGCTGCTGATACCGGCAATTTCAACTTAAACGGCGATGAATGGTATAATGCTGTTTACGTGGGTGATGCCGACACCGCTTTCTTTCAGCTAAAAAATACGGATGGTGACATTCTTGCTCAGGCAGGCCGAAAACCTGAAGGGGAATATCCTGCAGACAATGATGAAGACCTGGTACTGAGAATAGGCTGGGCTCATAATGAAAATATGGGTATGGCATCTCCATGGCTATTTTCAGGTTTAATGGATGATTTGCACATTTACAATTATGCAAGAATAGATGAAGATGGCAATTATATAAATCCAAGAACAGAAACGGTTTCATCTGAAACAGAGCCAACCCAGCCGGGAAAAATCAGTCTGTCTCAGAATTATCCCAACCCTTTCAATCCGAATACAAATATTGAATTTAATCTTCCGGCAACTGGCCCTGTTAAGTTGACGGTTTATGATGTAATTGGTAAAGAAGTTGCCGTACTTCTTAATGAAAACCGAAACAGCGGGAAACATCTGGTTACTTTCAATGCGGAACAAATTCCAAGTGGAATTTATTATTACCGCCTGGAAACCGAAGCTGGTAATATTGTGAAGGCAATGATCCTCATTAAGTAGCCTTACCTATAACTACACTTAAAAAGCTCTCCCCTGCAGGGAGAGCTTTTTTAATTCTAACAATTATGGCAATTAAACTACTCGATAATATACCCTCACAAGAGTGGGTTCAATCGCGGAGGCATTTTTCTCCATTCTAATCCAATTCACAGCCCCGCGAATAGTCACATAAAACCAGATACTGCTATCGGCACCGATTAGTACTAACCAGAATTTTTGGTATACAGTTATTTTCAAGGATAATGGCTATCAAAGTACAGACGCCATTTTTATGGAAACCTAATCCGAACCCGTAAGTAGAATCTGTAGTAGCAGGTTCTACTGTAGATGGATATTTTACTGTTGAAGTTGAATTAAGTAACACCCCATCACCTGAAGAAAAATTCTATGCCCGCTACACTACAGATGGTTGGGAAAATAGTCAACATGTTTTATTAACAGATACAGGAAGTTCATATGCCGCTTCAATTCCTGCTGTTAGTAATACAAACTATTATATCTTAAGTACAACTGTTGATTTGGGAGAAGAATCCACCTATTCAGGCGATTATGATATGGCAACTATATAGCTGAATAATAATGGTGGCTCTAACTATACATATGTTGAAAGTGAAGTTGAACTCTCAGATAAGGCAGGCTTTCGCCTCCTCTCCTCTCCGGTTGAAAACACAACTTTAGAAACTTTATTAAAAAACAACGGCATTTTTACCCAATGCTTTACAGGAGCTGATGATACCAGTAGCATTTGTAACTCTGATGAAACTGTAACATCAAACGTTTTTTTCTATGATAATGGGTGGAATCCTGCCAGTAATATCACCGATCCAGTTTCAGCAGGAACCGGAGTTTTAGTTTATGTTTTTGATGAGGATGTTGAAGAAACGATTACCGTAAGCGGAAATGAAAATACCGCAAATTTTGGACCACTAATGAATACAAACGATGAAGGCCTAACACTACTAGGCAATCCCTTTGCTTCTTCTATAAGTTTCAGTGAAATAAATAATGATGATATAACCGGTACATTATATATCTGGGATGTAAATTCCAGTGAGGGTGATGGCGGCGAAGATATTGGTGAAAATGATCCTGGTGCAGGTAGTTGGAAAACAAATGCAGACGGTACGGGTGATCATGATGGAATCATAGCTCCTTTCCAGGGTTTCTTTGTACAAAATGCCACTGCAAATCCAACTGTAACATTCACAGATGGTGCCAAAACTGACGACGGAAATTTTCTTGGCAAACAAGCCGATAAACAACTGGTGCGGCTGGAACTTAGCGGCGAAAGCATGAGGAATTCAGCCTGGCTGCGCTTCTCAGAAAATGGTGCATGGGATAAAACCCAGGGAGATGCCTTACAACTTGATCCGCTTTCTTATAATTATGCGTTAATTGCATCTAAAAAATCAGACAGCATTTTATATGATATCGGCCATGTGCCTGTACCGGAAAGTGACTTTGAACTACCACTGGCCATTGAAGCTACCAAAGCTGGCGCATACACTCTCTCGGCTACACAACTGAATTTATCGGCTGGCAGTGAGCTTTATTTTGAAGACCGGCAGGAAAATACCAGAATCAAACTGGATGAATCTTTTAGCTATGAGTTTCAAATTCAACAGCAGCTAAAGTAAATCCTAATCCACTTGCAAGAATAAAAAATGGGCCGGTGATAGCAAAAGCACAACCCACCGACCGTTTTGTGATTACAGCAAATACTTCCGTCAGCAACGAAAATCTGGATTTAACTCCTAAGCAGTTCAACCTCGAGCAAAACTATCCGAATCCATTTAATCCGGCAACTGTGATCAGTTATCAGATTCCAGCCAACAGCGAAGTTACCTTGGCCGTGTATAATGTGATGGGACAAAAAGTGGCCACACTGGTAGACGAAAGCAAATCAGCCGGAAATTACCAGGTAAACTGGGATGCGGGAAGCATGTCGAGCGGTGTGTATTACTACCGCCTGAAATCCGCCGGACAAGTTCTTACCCGACAAATGACCTTAATCAAATAACTAAATTCTTCACACCACACGAACACTATACTCATGAAAACAATCTTACTACTTATTGCCGCTATGTTACTTGTTCTTGTTTTTACCTCAGTGCTTGTTGCGCAAGGCATCCCGCCAATGCTGCCCGGTGCTCCCGATCAGGCCCCTATTGATGGCGGACTCGGAATACTTGCCGCCGCTGGAGGCGCTTATGCGTATAAAAAACTTAGAAAGCGAGAATAGATAGGTAAGAAGAGTCAGGGACTCTTCTGTTGGATATTTCGTTCAAAAAGTAATGAATAAGGAATATCGTTACTGTGGTCTCTCAGAGAAGAATCAATGCAAGTATCTATTGGTTTTAATCATTTGACAAAAAAAGCTCTTCCTCTACTTCCTGCATAAAGCGCCAGTCCATTTCGTCCACTATGTTTAGTATGGCAGAAAGGAACTCTTTTGACATCTTTACGATAGGGCAGCCTGACCACTTAGTGGAATCTTACAAAAAACCCTGGAATTTTTTTCATACATCAAGATTTGCTGAAGAAAATGTTTGCTCTGCTCCGGGATACCCAATAGAGGCTCCGCCTCAAAAGTTGTGACCACGGAAACCAATAAAGCCCAACCTCCTGCCAAAGGCACTCCTTTGGAGGAAAAAAATGTAGCCAATGGTGCCCACCGGGCGGATGATCAGTGTGTTATTTATAATAAAACACATTACGCCATATGGCACAATAGTAGGGATCACCACCACGATGTTATCGCAATCCTAGATTCTTGACCTGTACAGTAGTGTGAAGCCATGTTGTCCTCATTGCGAAGGTCTATCTTCGCGCAAGGAAGTCCGGTGCCGAGGCATCCCCATAGGAGAAACTCCGGCTTCCTGTGAAAAATTTTGCAAGGAATCGGTGTTCGTGGTTGATATTGAGCTTTCCCCGTTGTTGACTCTCTCCGTCATGAAGGGAATTATAAAGCCTAGTAATTTTTACTGCTTGTAATTCCTTTTTTGTCTTTCAATTCAAAGGAGATTTTATAGTTGGTAAACTCATCTTCTGTTTGGGTATTTAAATCTGCTCCTAACTGTGCTAATAATACTTTAATTAATTGTTTGCCCACGCCTTCTTTTGTTTTCAAAAAATCCGTATCCGTTCCAACGGTAATTTTTGTTAGCAGTTGCTCATCCATTTTCAGGATTTGAATAGTAACTTTATCATTTATATTCATCCCTGCTTTTAACATGTGGCTCAAAAATTCATTCAATAACAGAGAGTAAGTAAGAGCCTGATTAACATTTATCTTCACTTCATCAAGGTCCAGATCAAAATGTATTTGCTTGAAATCTTTTTTACTGAAGTTTACTATTGGTGGAACAAAATCGGCAACATCGCTTTGGTGATGCCCTCCATCAAGAAGAGCTTTAATTTTGTGACGATCTTGAAGACTGAGTTGGTTGTATTTTTGCATGGCAACACGAATATACCCCGCTTGGCCGAAAATCCTGAGGGGCGCGCCCCTCAGGATTATATTTTCGTGTTGCACTTATTGATTGAACTCAGAGGAGAAAAAAATCATCTAACTCTGTTTTTACCTTTTCCAAAGATACTTCTATTAAATAGTGGGCATAGTATCGTTTTGTTATTTCCAGCTCATATAGCATATAACCCATAACAAAGGCTGAAATTACTAAAAAACAAATAGCCAGATGTTTTGCAATTCTATTAAAATTAAATCTCATAAATTAATCCGTGTTAACATCCTGCTTCTCATTTGTTGGCATAAATCGGCCTCCACACTGTTTGTCCGCAAAAGGTTTACTCAATCCGAATAATGAATGGGTAAGAGTAATGTTCTAATACTTCGAATAATTTATCCTTCGCTTTTTCAAAGGTATTAAAATCACCAACATAACATTTGAAATACTCATCACTCTCATCAAAGAAGGTTTGTACCGGCTCATCAAGCAGACTCTCGGCTTGTGCAGCAAATCGTTCCGCACGTTGCCGGTTTTTGAAGGCTCCTATTTGTACCGCATAAACTTCTGTGTACTTTTGTTCTGATTCCGGTTTGAGTTGCCCTTCTTTATCACCAATTTTAAAATTCACACCATCTGCAATATCCCCGGTTTCTTTTGATCTAATCGTAAACGGAATAGAATCCTGTTCTACCGTAATTGATCTTTCTCTTAGCTGCTTTTGATCTAAGGTAGCAAGGTATTCTCCAGGTGGCAATCCTACGTAGTAATAGTATCCTCCGGTGTAAGTCTGGGATGAGTCTGAAAAAGTTCCGTCCAGAGAGTGTATGTTAATTTTCAAACCATATACATCATTGAATTGATTTTCTGAAGCCACCACACCACCAACTTCTCCCACAATCACCAGCGGAACATTTAAATTATTTATGGTATTTGGTAACACTTGTAGCGAAAAAGATGCGTGTCTCACCTTAAGTAAGGGATCCCTTAAGCTATGCGGATCAATCTCAACCGTATAATGCTCATAGGGAACTAAATGCTCAACAATTCGCTCATCCGTTCTGATCTCCTGCTGCCTCGAATGCCGGTATAAACTTGCTTTAATCTCCTCAAGAATGGCTTCATCCTTATCTCGTTTTCCGTTATTGTTTTTATCTACAAACGGATTTATTACAAGTGTGGCACGACCGATTTTCTTCCGCTCATCAAATTTAATTCTGGAATTTTGATTCAGTAAAATGGAACCCGAAGTATTTTGATTTAAGGTGAGGGGCCCGCCATTATTTCGGGTATAGGATGTATGCCTTGCAAATGGTAAATCCCATCTAAACCGGAACAAAAACTGATTCGTATTGAAGATGGTATTTCTGTCGAATGACATATCAATCCGCAATTGGGAACTAACCCGATAATCAATTTTAAGCCCGGCATTTGTAATGCCATCAGACACGCTTGAATATTTCGCATTCGTTCGCAGGAAGATGTTTCGCCATAACCGCCGGCTAAGCTGTATATCTAAATTTGTCTGATCAGGATTTACCTTTGCAATATTATTATCCCTGAGAATAAAATTCCCATTTACCCTCATATTGATGTTAAACGGAAGTGAGGTTGAAATTCCAGTTCTGATATTTAACTGTCTTTCCGAATTTACTCGATCCATATACCTGATATTGTAATAGTTCGAGAATCGCAAAAAGAATAGCTGTACCGGAAAAGAGGTGTTAAAAGAGGCTTCATAATTCTTGCGGCTTTTATTAAGAACTGGATTAAACACATACTTGCTTACATTAAAACTGACTCTTTGCGAGCTCGGAAAGAGATACTGTAGAGAACCGGATGCAGCATAGTTAAGCATATAACTACCTGAAACAGTGAGCCTTTTACTGGCTCTCAACCATGTCTGCAAATAGGGGTAGGTATTGTCATTTTCAGAATGATTTAAGTTTTGGAAAGCACCGCCGCCTGCCGTTATACCTGAACTTATCCCGTATTTAAAATTTGCCTTAGCATAGTTATATCCGGAAAGGGATGCGTATTCTCCGGCAGAAAGATCGTATTCAAATTTCCCCGGCTGCAGGAATTCCATAGGAACATGAATTAGATAGTTCTGCTCGTGATGTAAGCCTTTCTCGTCATAATATTTTAGCATTACATGATTTGCTCCGAAAAACAATGGTGAATTGAAATTAAAATCAGGCTGATTTGCTCCGATCTGAAAATCCGATAATTGCCGGTTTACATAGAACTCTACATCCCAATTATCCTGTAAAGAACCGGCAAAGGTTTGTTCAGAAAAAAAAGTAGGCCTTAAATTGGGGCGGTTACTAAGCAATATTCCCCGAAATCCAGACAAAACCGGATTAATGGATTCCGGCTGCCGAATATCTCCAATTTGAATCTGTTTTAGTACCGATCCGGATTGAATGGGAAAAGTCCAGTTTCCGCTCATGCTTTCCCAATGTATTCCATACTGATCTGAAGCAGAGGCGTGAACATTTATGCTTCCACCCAGTAATTCTCCTCCCAACCCTAAATTTCCCGAAATATTAGAGGAACCATTAAAATTAAGAATATTATTTATGGCCCAGTCTGCCAGTAGTCCATTGGCTAAATACCGTTTACGGCTTACTTTTTTAGCATTATGTGAAGCCGCAAATCCTTCATTATTATCATCACCTAAAGACTGATAACGGTTTTTTCTGTTAATTTCTTCAATAAGAGGGATTGAGTATTTTGAATTCAGGCGCAGGGTCAATTTTCGATAATCAAACTTGAACTGGAAACCAAATAAGCGTTCCATTTTTGATGCTGAGAGATAAAAGTCGCCCTCGTAATTTATTCCATCAGGAATAGCATCTGTATTAGAATTATTGTCTCCATCAATGAGCACCTTATTTTTCTCATTGGGAAAATGAATTGAAAACTGATTCTTCTTATTGGATGAATACCTGATCTTTAGCAGTTCAAAAATATAAGGAACGGGCAAATACACCTCATCCCCCAGCATATATACATCCGTGTCGTAGCTTATCTTGTTTTCAACAGAAAGGCGAACCAAGATTAGCTCGCCTTCAGAATTGGCAATTGGCTGACCATTCAGCTCAGTAAACGGCTGCAATAAAAAAAGCACTGCCCACCAAAACATTTGCCATTTGCAGCTCATTCTATTTTGATAGTGGCTGACTTAGTTACGGAGTTTGCGGGCAATATTTCTGACTCTTCCTCATGTCTTTCATTTGTATTTATAGTAAGTGAAAGTTGATAAGTACCAGGAGTCAGCTTTTTTTCTAAAGTAAATTTTCGAAACTGATCGTTGTATACAGCTATCTCTCTTTTTTCCTCATGTACCACCTTCCCCGATTGAGAGACTTGTACATAAGCATGTCCAATATAAGCGGCATTTCCTATACGCTTCAGGTCCGCAAATAAAGAGACGCTATTGTCTTCAGCTTGTTTAGCTTCCAGATTATGAACTTCTATTCCGGTTTGTACATTGCCGCGGCGATAATTTAGCGAAAGGATAGTTCGCTGAATCAGATTAAACCGGGTTTGAATGCCTTGAGATTGGTCACTATTGTTCCCTTTTACCGGACTACTTGAAATGGCAGGTCTTGCCCAGTATTCTCCCGGTTTTAAATGAGAAGGCGGCCTTACTACAAATCGAATTGTTTGCTGTTCGCCTGGTGGCAACATTACCTCCCTTGGGTAGATTCGGGCAAATTTTACTGCGGAAGGATCTTCGTCGGTAAAATTCTCAAATATATTGAGGAATACCTTTCCTTCTTCATCAGTATCAGGATAACCATATAATAGTTCTATGTTGATTTTTTGCGGATCATCCGAGGAATTATGCAGGGTTATTTGACCAGAACTTTTCTTATTATTCAGGTAAACAGCCGTGGGTGCAATATGAACTTGGCCAATAGCTAAATGACCATACAGGCTAAAAATGGCAATAAAAAAGATCGTTCGGATAAATGTTGGATTTAATATTTTTTTCATAATGTGTAATCGACTTCAAGAATTAAATTTTCCTGATAATAATTTCCTGCCTGAGTATGTAAGGGCATAGCAGTAGCTCCTACCCATACATATAATTTTCCCTCGCTATTTAAAGTAGCTGTAGTTCCAGAGTTGGGATTAAATACCGTTGCGTTCATCGCTCCTGAAACGGTTGAATGGTAACCTGCATCGGAAGTACTGAATGAAATATCAAGAGAATTTGATTGCTGATCTTCTAATGCCTCTGGTAACTGAAATTGTATCAGCACTTCCCGGTCTGGCTCTCCTGTTATTTCAAACTGAGCTGCATTGGAATCCGTGAAAAGGATGGTTTTCTCAATTCCGGGAAAAATGGTATCTCCAAAATCTAACTCTTGTATGGTAATCACATTTATACTTTGGGCACCAACCGAGGCTGCAGAAAACAGAAATAGCCAAATAAGCAATTTCACTTTTTTAGCCATAAAACTTTCCCTTATTAAAATTTGAAGGGGTGTATGAAATCAAAAAAAACAGGATATCAGCACGAAGCCAATACCCTGCCATTAAAACGTAAACCTTGTAATTAATTACCAGTGTAAGCTACATCAATTTGAAGACTACCAGTATACTCACCTGCTGTTTGATCAACAGCCGGAGTTACTTCAGCACCAATCCAAACATACAGATCGCCTGCAGTTGCATCGAGGTTATCGGTAAGTTGTGTGCTTGTATCATGGTTGCCAGTTCCACTTGCAGTTGTTGCTCCCTCAGTACTGTATTCTCCAGTATAAGCCACAGGAATGTCTGCACCAGTACCACTTAAATTTGCATCTAAAGTGAAATCAACAGTTACTTCTTTACCGGTAGCACCACTAATTACAAATTCAGCAGCACCTGCGTCATTTGTAGCGATAGTAGTTTTTATTTCTTGAATCAACTCTCCTAAATTAAGTGCGCTTGAAGTAGTAGTAATAGGTTCAACCACGGTACCGGAAACGGTTGCTGTTTCAGTTACTTGAGCTGTTGCTACAGTTGAAATAGCAAGAAGAGCTAAAGTTCCAAAAAATTGTTTAAAAATTTTCATAGTAATATTTATAGATTTGTATTTAAGGGTTTTTAGATTTAAGAAGAATATTAAGTCGTGTCCAAAACCTGGATCCCATTTTTTTTGCTGCACAAATATATTAAGATTTTCTAACATTAAAAATTTTTAATATTTCTAATTTCCCAAAAGCTTGCTGGAATGCTCTTATGACTTTTTTTGTTTAATTCTAATATTCGAAGCATTATTTATGTCTCCTTAAATGCTTTTCATCACCCCCTTTTTTAACAAGGGGTTGCAATCCCTTGTTTCGTGTGAATAATTTCTTCTTTTACTCCTTACTGAAGCAATTCAACAATCTCTACAGCGGAGCAACAAACTCTAAAACACCGCGCTGTTGCACTTATCATTTGAACACAGCATTTATTTACCTTCTAGACAAAAATGGGGTTCAGATATACACCTCTATAGTATTTTCATCTATTATAGAGTTTGGATCTTCATAAGGGAAAGATTTAATATAAATGCTGATATTTTCTACTCGTTCAAATGTGTAGAAAATATCAGTAGAACCACTGAACAACTTTCCGCGAGCTTTTTTAAGCCAGTCCTGTTTTTTCTCAGCTTCATAATCGTACTAGCTGTTATTGTACTGCCTTCGCCTGGTTTTTTATGATTCAGTATCTTTGACAAAACCTGTGGTGGTACTCCTAACCCGGCTATTCTTGTAGCAGCTGTTGTTCTAAGCGAATGAATATTAAAGTCTGGTATGCCGAAATTGTCACGAATTCTTTGTGCAGTTTTTTGAGCGTGTTTAACTGGTTCGCCTTTCTTTACCTGACTTTCAAAAAAACCCGGCTTCATAACCGATATGGGAGTCGAAAGAGGAAGTACCGGGACTGCGTTTCAAATGACTTACGAAGTCTACCCTGAATAATCAAATACCGGAGTTTCTGCCGTTTTTTTAGGCTGTGCATTACCTCGGATTTTTTCCCGAAGCTGCTCCACAGTTTCAGGAGCAAAATACTGCTCGCCGGTTTCTTCATTTACCCGAGCCGGCACGTTTTCAACGATGTAGAACTTCCCATCCAGCTCAACGCTGTAGGTAACCAAGCTTTCAGTCAATGTTTCTTTACGTAGTTTCATGGGTTTCTCCTTATCTCAAAGTCGCGTCATTAAAAACGAATTGGTTTAAGTAATCGTACTCAATTTTCCGTTTTCCTGGCCCCGCTTTAATTTGCTTTTCCCTAACTTATGATATGCTTCACTGCGAATGGTGGCACAAAGAGTTTCAAAGGCTTCAGATTTTGTAAGATAAGCGGCAGCTCCTGCATTACGCATACTTTCAACAACTTCTTCACTATCATGGAGCGACAAGCCAATGACACGTGTGTCAGGTAATAGTTCTTTAACTTTTCGTGTTGCTTCTATGCCATTCAAACCCGGCATATTAATATCCATAACAATGATATCCGGAGCCCTTTTTTTAGCTGTTTGCAGCGCCTCTTCGCCACTGGATACTTCAGAGATAACTATTAAATCGTCTTGGCTGTTAATGAGGTTTTTAAGGCCTTTCCTTATCATTTCATGATCATCAACAAGCATCACAGTAATTTTTCTGTTACTATCCTGCCGCGGTGTATTATTTTTCTCTGTACTTCTACTTGTTTCAGTTTCTTTATTTGATTTGGATACTTTCTGATTTTTTACAGGGACTTGAAGGATAATTTTAGTACCAGCCCCTACTCTGGAAAGTATCTTCATAGAGCCACCTAAAAACTCTAATCTTTCCCGGATATTAAACAAGCCAAATCCTCCTTCATTTGTTGGAGATTGAGCAGCTCTGCTACTGTTAAAACCATTTCCTTTATCCTCAACTATAACCTGAACTTTATCATTATTACGTGAGAGAATAACCTCTGCTTTATCTACTCCACTATGTTTTAAAACATTAAAAAGAAGTTCTTTAACACATTTACTTAAAGTTGACAGATGATCTGCCTCAAGTGGTTTGGGTTCCTTGTCATCGGTTACTATAACTTCCAGATCATGTTTAGCCATGGTGTCAGCCACCCATTTCAGGCTGGATACAAGATTTTCTTTTTGAAGTGAGGGCGGAGGTTTCAGGTCTGACATCAGATCCCGGGTATATCGTATAGATTCGTTTATTAATTTTTTTAACTCGAGTAATTCTGAGTTAAGAGCTCCGGAATGATATTCTTTATTCAGGAGGTCAATTTTCATTTTACTTACTGCGAGAATTTGTCCAAGATTATCATGAAGCTCAGTTGCCAGGCGTTGGCGCTCTTTTTCTTCAGCTTTGCTTAATTTAGTAGCAAGAGACTTTAATTGGTTTTGATAGGATAATAAGGCTGCTGTCCGTTCTTCTACCCGCTCCTCAAGCGTATCATTCATTTGCTCAAGAGCTTCGTTCAAAGCCTGTAATTCTGCCTTGGCTTTGCTGCGTTCAGTTAGATCTACCCCCTGAACAAAAATGCCGGTTATTTTTCCCTGAGAATTCTTTATAGGCTGGTATACAAAATCAATAATACGCTCAACGGTATTCCCATTCTGCTTGAATTCTATTTTCATATCTGTTCCTGTAAAAGCATTTCCTGTTTGAAACACCTGATCCAGCAACTTAATAAACCCTTGATCCTTCACCTCCGGTAATGCCTCGTGTACCGGCTTGCCTACTACATCTCGGTGTCCTATCAGGTCAATGTAGTATTCATTCACTCTTGTAACGACATGGTTCGAACCTTCTAAAATACACATAAAGGAAGGCGCTTCCTGAAAAACATCAGAAAGCATTTTCTGTTCTGTTTCAACTTTTCTCAGCAATTGTTCGCGTTCTTCTTCTATCTCTTTACGCCTGGTAATATCTCTCGCTATCTTCGAAGCCCCAACCACCTGCCCCGAAGAATCTTTAATGGGTGAAATGGTAAGCGAAAGATCAATAAATGTGCCATCCTTATGTTTACGAACCGTTTCAAAATGATCTACACGCTCGCCTTGTTTAATGCGATCCATTATCATGTTTTCTTCACTATATCTTTCGTCTGGAAATAGCATGGTTACCATTTGTCCCACTGCTTCATCACTGGAATAGCCAAATAATTGTTCTGCACTTCGATTCCAACTTGTGATTGTTCCATCGAGCTTTTTACTGATGATCGCATCATCTGAACTATCCACTATAGCCCCCAATAACGCATTGTTATGTTCACTTTCTTTACGCTCAGTTATATCGGAAAAAATGATGGCCACTTTATGTTCTTCCGGATCTCCAATGGGGAAAGCGTAAATACTGAACCATATATCAGCAACTTCTAAATAATCTTCAACACGTTTGGGTTCACCTGTTAAAGCTACATTACCATATTTCTTAAACCAGCTTTTATCGATTTCTGGTGCCAACTCAGATACTTTTTTCCCAACTACACCTTTCAGGAAGGAATGTTTTTCATAGGCGGGATTTACTTCCAGGTATTCAAGGTCTACAGGGTTTGTATGTTCATCAAAATGAACCCGAACAATAGCGAAGCCGTCATCAATGGAATCAAAAAGCTTTTTATACTTTTCCTCACTTTTTCGTGTGGCTTTTTCCGCTTTCTTTTGTTTAGTAACATCACGGGTAAAACAACGGGTATTAAGAAATTTGTCATTTTTCCAATGGCCATTTGAGTTAATTACCACATGGCGGATTGAACCATCTTTACAGCGCAACCGGGCCTCATACTCGTATAACTCTTCTCCTTTTTTTAACCGATGCAATATATCGTCTATTACATCTTTGTCGGCATGAAATTCTGTAATATTGTGCCCTATATATTCATCGCGGGTATAACCGAGCATCTCTAATTCCGCTTTATTGGCACGAAGAATGGTGCCATCGTGCCCAACTATGTGTAAACCGAGTGGGGAATTTTCAAAAAAATCATTAAGCTCCTTCTCACTTTGGCTTTGCAGCTCTCTAATTTCTTTATTTTCCGATATGTTAACCAGCATATTTACCCCGCCAATGACTTTCCCATCTTCATCTAGAAGAGGAGTTGGATAGGGTTCAAACCAAAGTCGTTTTCCATCAGGGCGTTCCGCGATAGCTTCTACTCCCGAAATGCTTCGCCCTTCTTTTAAAGCAACAGCCATGGGACATTGGTCATGTGGCATGGGCCTGCCATCTGGATAATAAAGCTTCCAGGTAACACACCACTTGTCTGTACCTAATTCAGGGGTACGACCTGAAAACTCCACGGCGGCTTTATTGAAATGTGTAAGCCGGCCTTCTGCATCGGTGGTATAGATGGCCATGGGAAGAGCATCTATGATTTCACGAAATCCATCTGCGTCAAAATTCATTTTTTGAATTTCTTTGACTAACGAAATATTCCCATTGGCTTGTTTCGGATTTAGGATCTTCTTACTGGGCATCTAAACTTTTTTAAGAGAGAATTCTTACTTATGCTGTACGCCTTTAATATGTATTAATGAGACCTAAAGGTAGAGAAAATTCTACTTAAACGTCATTTACGGGGGCTTTTCATAGTGTTTTATCCTCCTGTTAGAAGTGCTCTAAATTTTGAAAATCCCGTTTATTTAGGTCCTGAGATAGTTCTTTTACTCTCTTGTAATATATTCTACTACTACATTTTCATAATTTCTCAAGAAGAAGCTTAATTCTAAAAGAAAGAGCAAGCTATAAATACCCAAGCTATAATACCTATGTGCGAAGACCGTGATCCAATATGTGCTACTTTTAGTTCAGAGCAGAGGCAATCTTTCTTATCATCCCTTCCGTGTCATCATCCCGTGTAAGTTTACGCGGTTCCCCGGTAAATTATGAATCTAATTGCACTAAGCGACTTCTCACTCTTTGATTATAAAGAACCGAAATTTTTTCTTTTGTAAAATTACTTATTCTATACAATTAAATATTTATCTTTAACCTTCTGCTGAATAAAAAATATTTTAAGATTTCTTGTCGTGAATTTCTTTTTTACTACGCTCCTTACCATAATTATAGTTCTAAATGCGCATTCTGTATTTGCTCAGTTTGCCGGTGGTTCCGGTATTGAAACAGATCCGTATCAAATTTCTACGGTTGAACAGCTTCAGGAAATAGAAAACTATCCGGACAAACATTTTATTCAGATCAATGATATTGATGCAAGTACCACTTTAACCTGGAATAATGGGAAGGGTTTTAATCCCATTGGTACCGACTCTGCTATTTTTAGCGGTCTTTACAATGGAGCTGATTATAAGATTTCCGGCCTCACTATAAACCGGGAATCTGAAGACCATGTAGGATTATTTGGATATGCTGATGGGGCAACGATAAAACAGGTGGTTTTGATTGACGCTTCTGTAAAAGGCTCTAATGACACGGGGATTTTAATCGGGTATAGGACCAGGGGACAAATCATTGATATCCAGGTTAGTGGTAGTGTAACAGGGCGTGCCATAGTTGGCGGATTAGTTGGCTTCAATTATGGAGAAATAAAGGAATCCTGTGTTCATGGCGAGGTTTCAGGATACTCAAATATTGGCGGACTGGCTGGTTTCAATCGTGGTGAGATAGATGATTCTTATGCTGCTGCCGATGTATCAGGAACAGGAACTGGTATAGGCGGATTGGTTGGTAATAATTATGATGGAAGCATCATCAAATCGTATGCCCGGGGGAATGTTTTAGGTTCCAGATCCTCTTCATTTGGTGGATTGGTGGGCAGCAATGGTGGCGAAATCATTAAATCGTATGCTCAAGGGGAAGTGTCAGGTCGTTCCTACGTCGGTGGGCTCGTCGGTTTCAATCGGGGAGAAATAAAAGAATCCTATGCTATCGGCAGCATATCAGGCACTGGAAATGGAATGGGAGGTTTGGTAGGTAATAATTATGGCGGAAAGATTACCTCGTCATACGCTAATGGAAATGTTGCCGGGCCAACACAAGTAGGCGGATTTGTCGGTGTTAATGGAAAAGGCGGGATAATTAGTGCATCCTACACAACGAGCCTGATTTCTGGTAATAGTGATGTTGGTGGTTTTATAGGTGTGAATAAGCACCCGGTAGCGAATGGTTTTTGGAACATGCAAAGTAGTAATCAAAGTCAGGGAGTGGGGAGTGGGCCAGCAGATGGCATTACCGGTTTAAATACGCCTGAAATGACAGGTTTGGCTGGCAAAGAGAAGTTGGCAGGTTTTGCTTTTAATACAGTATGGGGATCTATTCCGGATGATTATCCCCGATTATTATGGAATATTCCTTACTTCCATCTTGAACTTATTGAAACTGATGCTCCCATAATCAGTGGCCAACTTTTAAGTTTTGAAGTGGCATTAAAAAACATTGGCGGCCTTAGTGGTACGAATACATTGGTTTTGAAGGATAAAGAAGGAACGGTAGTTGAATCTATTGATAGCCTGGAAATAGAAAGCGGGGAAGAAAGAAGACTGTTCTTTGAGTGGCAATCAACTAAAGAAGATAAAGGAAAGTATGAATTCACTTTTGAAACACAACATGTCCAGGAAGCAATCATTGCTCAAGTTCGCTTCACCCCCTCTGTAGTTGAGCTTAATGAGCCAACAGATGTGGAAGAACAGGTAGAATTACAGCCGGTTTTTAGCTGGAATGAAGCCACTTTTGCAGAAAATTATCAACTGCAGATTGCAGAGGATGTTAATTTCGAATCCATTGTCCATGAAATTGACGGCTTTGAAAAATTATCCTATACCCTGTCAAAACAATTGAGTTATTTCTCAACGTATCTCTGGCGCGTTCGGGCTAAAAATTCCGAGGAAACAGGTGATTGGAGTAAAATTTTAAGTTTTACCACGATTAAACAAAAGCCTGAAATCGTTCAATTATTCCAGCAGGAAAATGAGCCCTTAGCTACTTCCTCTTTTCCAGCACTTACCTGGTCAACATCCGAACGGGCAGAAAATTATATTTTACAGTTGGCAAAAAATGATGATTTTAAGGAAATAGAATTCGACACCACCTTTACTGCTCCAGATACTACTTTCAAGTTTGAAAACGGGTTAGAACCTGAAGCTAAATTTTTCTGGAGAGTGCAAGCTTATAATGAAGGTGGAACATCGGAATGGTCGGAAGTAAATAGTTTTATAACCTCTGAAAGTATTTCCACAGAAAGTAATTTTGCGCCGGTGGAATTCACTTTGGAACAAAACTATCCCAATCCCTTTAATCCGGTTACATATATTCGATATGGCATTTCAGAAGCCTCTGAAGTTCACCTTGAAGTACTTACCATGCTTGGGCAGAATGTAGCCACTCTTGTTAATGAGCGTAAATCCGCCGGTTGGCATACGGCAACTTTCGATGCATCGGAACTTTCAAGTGGATTTTATATCTATCGAATCACTGCTAATGATTTTGTAGATACAAAGAAGTTGATGTTGATAAAGTAAATGGAATTTCAGCATTTGGCACTTTCCATATTTCCCAGAATGCTAAGGAGGCATTGCAGAGATTAGTGGTATAATTGTTCAGTAATAAAAGGCTTACTGAAATTCACCATGCCTACAAATCCTTAACTCCACGGAATCCCACATGAAAAAGAGCATTATCAGGTGGTGAATGACTCCTGGCTGATACTCTATAACCATGACAGTACGATACATGACACATAAAGGAGCCTCCTCTTAACACTTTTTCGCTCAGAGAATTTGGATTAAAAGGCTTTTCCCTGTTTTCATAGGATCTGTACCAATCCTCCGTCCATTCCCAGACATTGCCGCCCATATCAGCCAACCCAAGCTCACTAATGCTAAATTCCCCAACCGGTGAGGTTTGTAAATATCCATCTTCAGCTATATTCTCGACAGGAAAAACTCCGTCCCAGGTATTAGCCTGAAATGTGCCGCTTTCAACAAGTGAATTTCCCCATGCATAAGGCTGCTCACTGTTCTTCCCTCCTTTGGCTGCATGCTCCCATTCTATCTCTGTTGGAAGTCGTTTTCCCACCCATTCCAAATACTTGTTTGCGTCGTTCCAGGAGACTTGGCGAACAGGATGATTTTCCACCGCAGGTTCATTGTTCGGCCCATTCGGGAGTTCCCAGGTTACCCCTTCAACTACCGCCCATTCACCTCGATTAAAATCAAAGACAACCCCATTACCAATTTGTTCAGCCTCGGTCACATAGCCGGTTTCTTCCACAAATATTCGAAATTCTGCAACTGTTACAGGATTTTTATCCATCAAAAAAGATTCCATCTCAGCCTCGAACATTGGTTTCTCGTTTGGCAAACCATCCATTGCGCCAATAGTATTGATCCCACCAGGTATTAAAACCATGTCCTCTGGAATTTGATAAGGGGTGGATGCTTTTTGATCATCCTTTGAACAACTAAAAAGAGATATAGTCAGCAATAGAAAAATTACAGAATAGAAAGAGCCGTTTTTCATTATTGTATTTATTAAAGTCTTAGAATTCGCATAGAATTTCATCAAAAATACCTCCAGGTAAATTAACCAGATACGCTGCCAAACTGTATCATAATTTTAAACTTTACTAAATAAGGGCCCATAATTACTGCAAGCTCTATAGTCAGCACCTTCCGGATCACTGGTGCCAAAAGCTGCCCATGCACTTGGCCTGAAGATTCGCTCTTGTGGTACATTATGCATTGAAACGGGTATGCGAAGCATCGATGCCAGCGAGATAAAGTCACCACCCACATGTCCATAACTTAGTACGCCATGATTTGATCCCCAATTATTCATTACAGAATAGACATCAGTAAAACCATGATTATCAGTCAGGTTTGGCACAAACCAGGTAGTTGGCCATGTGCGATCTGTTCTTTCATTTAATACCTGATGGATATCCTCTGGCAAGTCAACAGTATATCCTTCGGCAATTTGCAGAATTGGTCCAAGACCTTTGATGAGATTAATTCGAGTCATGGTAACCGGCATTTCTCCTTCTGTCAGGAATTGGGATGAATATCCTCCACCACGAAAATATTCCTGATTAGCCGGGCACCAACGGGTGGCATCGAGACTTTTTTTCGCCTCTTCTTCCGTTATGTCCCAAAAAGGTTTCATGACTGATTCACTATTTTTTTTCTGTCTTCCCGTACCATCCAGGGTGGCGGATCCAGAATTCAAAAAATGAATGATGCCGTTTTTCGCTTTTCCTGATAATTCTTTGCCGGTGACTCTTTTTACAGATTTTGGACTCCAATAGGTTCTGATATCGCCAAAAACCTGAGCGGTATTTGTAAGTAAATGGCCCATCAACATGCAGGCTCCGTTCAATGTATCATTTTCGGTTGCTACGGTGTAAGCTTCCCTGATGCCGTTCCAGTCAAACGATGAATTAAGTATTGCTTCGGAGAAGTCACCGTTAGGGAAGTAATCAGTCCACTGCCGCTGCCCCTGGAAACCAGATACAATAGCATTATGGCCTAAGGCTTCCTCCTGGAAGCCCATGTCATTCAATTTGTCATTTCCCACCATCAGGTCACGAATGATGAGTGTCATTTTTACCACTGTTTCCCATTTTTCATCTTTTTCATCCCGGCTGAATTGTAATTCTTCCGGGTTGATATCCTCCCCCTCTTTGCAGTAATCTTTTACCCACTGCATGGCTGTATTAAACTCTTCTTTATCATAGATCTCCTTTTCAATACGTCGTGTTAACTCCGTCATATCTACTGCTTCACAGCGCATGCCAAGGTAATCTTCGAAAAAATCTTCCTGAATCATGGAGCCCACAATACCCATTGAAACGGAACCGATAGAGAGGTAGGATTTTCCGCGTATCTCAGCCACAACCAGTGCGGCTTTAGCAAAACCGAGAATTTTTTCCTGTACATCCTCCGGGATGGAAGTATCATCTGCATCCTGCACTTCACTGCCATAGATACTGAAAACAGGGAGCCCCTTCTGATCGTGTGCAGCTTTTGTTGCAGCAAGATATACCGCTCCTGGGCGCTCACTTCCATTAAATCCCCAAATGGCTTTGGGGTACCATGGGTGCATATCCATGGTTTCGGCCCCGTAACACCAACAGGGAGTAACGGTTAATGAAACTCCAACCCCTTCCTTCTCAAATTTTTCAGCCGCCCTGGCTGCTTCTGCCACCCCGCCAATGCAGGTATCGGCAATCACACACTCTACAGGCAGCCCGTTGGCGTGGCGCAGGTTTTTTGAAATAAATTTTACCGCGTTTTCAGCCATTTTCATCGTTTGATCCTCGAGTGACTCCCTGACTCCTTGTCGGCGGCCGTCGATAGCCGGACGTATTCCTATTTTTGGAACTGCACCGATCAATCTTTTTTGAGATGATACCTTTTTAAAGTTATTTTTTTTAGTCGCTGCCGTGTGATGCGTAATAGACATATCAGATGTGTTTGGTATTAATATTAATTAGCTGAATTCGATTAAAGACAATGGACGAGAAAAGAGTAAGGCTTCCAATATTTTCCCGCTTCCGGTTTCAAACGTTATAAATGGAAACCCCACCTTCATTATTCTCCACCCTCCATCATTTTTTCATAAGAAATCTCATCCTCGTACATTTTCTGAAAAACGTCATACTTTGCATTGTGATACCTTTTAAATTTATCCGCTTTGGGTTTTATCACTCTGCCAGCATGGCTCATTTTGTTCATCGCTTCTTCAACAGACGGGTGTACTTCGGAGGCCACTGCTCCCAGCACTGCACTTCCCAATAAAACAGCTTCTTGTTCTTTCGGAAGTATAATTTCACAGCCGCAAATATCGGCGTGCTGCTGAAGAAAAACTTCGTTTTTGGTTCCTCCTCCGGTCGCTACAATCTGCCGGATTTTGTAGCCACGCTCATTCATAGTTTCAATTATATGCCGTGTTCCATAGGCAATAGCCTGAATTGTAGCCAAATATAGAAGAGCCAGATCATCTTGAGTTGAGGATAGTTTCAGCCCCGTAATGCTACCTGTCAAGGAGGGGTTCGCACGGGGCGAACGGTTGCCGTGGAAGTAGGGGAGCACGTGTAAGTTTTTGGTTAATGTAGAAATATCAGAAAGTTTTTGAGCCTCTGCCAATCTTGACAGTCGTTCATTCAATAAACTATACACTGTTGTGCCTTCTTCCTCCGCTTTCTTCTGAAGATCACCGGCTTGGCTGGATGAGTAGATAATATGATCAACCAACGCTCCGGTTGCCGATTGTCCGCCTTCATTCAGCCATAATCCGGGTATCATTGCCGAATAATATGGACCCCATACCCCATCAATAAATTTCGGTTGTTGTGATGCAGCCATGTGACAGCTTGAAGTACCACCAATCAGGGCGATTCGATCCTCCAAATTGGATTCATCGACGTCGTCTTCAGTTTTCATTCCCAATAACCCAAGCCCTCCGGCATGAGCGTCAATAATGGCAACTCCTACGGGCGTGCCAGCTTGCAGCCCAAGTTCATGGGCAGATGATTTGGTTAATCCATTCCCGGCTGCCTCACCGATTGGACGAATAGTTTGGCTTATTTTCTGATATTCTTCGCCAGGCAAATCTTCCAGCCCAATTTCTTTAAAAAAGGAATCATCCCACCGGCCAATACTTCCTTCAACTCGTGATTCTTCATGGCCGAGATAAGTCCATTTACAGGTTGTGGTGCATAAGGAACGGACAGCGGTGCCGGTAGCTTTGTAGACCATGAAGTCGGGCAGGTCAAAAAATGCCGAGGCGCGTTTCCAGGTATCGGGATGCTGCTTTTTTAACCACAACAACTTTGGTGTTTGCATCTCCGGGCTAATAACCCCACCTACATATTTTAATACATCATGCCCTGTTTGATTGATTTCTTCGGCTTGTTGTTTTGCCCTGTGGTCCATCCATACGATAACATTTTGATTTGCCGGTCCACCTGGTGTAACGGGTAAAGGCTGATCCTGCTCTCCCAGCACCACCAAAGAACAAGTGGCATCGAAACCGATTCCATGAATATCCTCAGGATTCAAATCTGTACCATTCATAGCCTCTTTTACACATTTGCAACAAGCCTGCCAGATATCCTCCGACGATTGTTCAGCAAAATCCGGTTTGGGGTGCCAGATTTTTATAGGGTTTGTTGCTGAAGCCATCATGGTTCCGTGTTCATCAAATATGCCGGCACGAACAGAACCGGTACCTACATCTATACCTATGAGATATTTTTTATTCATTCTCTTCTTCTTAATAGTGATCAATATTTAGCGCCAGAAATTATAACAGTGCTCAACCTGAATTGTCACAGATCCCTTAAATTTGTACCGTTAATATTTCACGTAATTAATGATTAAAAATCATTTTGATTAATCTGGTAATGCAGTTTTAATCTCTTCTATACTTACACCTAAAACTTCCTGTGAAATTTGATTCAGCACCTCTTCATCGCCGGCAAAATGAAAAACCCGGTGATGGTGAGTCAGTGATTCTTCCGGGTCAAGAAATGCGGCAGGTGATGAACTTTCCAGTTCATAAAACGGTCCCAGCTGGCTTCCATCATCGAGAGGCCCATCATTATAGGCAAAAACAACTTCGCCCTCGTAAGGGTTTTCTTGTTCTTCCCACAACTGATTGAGATAATCGGTGTTATCTTCAGGCAAGGTGTAGTTGATGATGGTCAGCATGTTATTTGTTTCATCATAACTTCCAGCAAATGGGAGTGCCCGGCGTGGTGAAACACCCAGTTTTTGTCGTTTTTCTCCATCAATCCTGAAATAAATTGCTTCATCTTCTGTGCTTAACCGGTCGGAACCGATTTCCCCAAAATAATCGGTGATTACCACCGGACCTAACTCTTCGACGGAGCCTCCTTCATAGGGAACCACTACTGTAATGCCCGGTGCCGGTGTAAACATGCTCAATATCCAGATGGATATGGTTCCGGTTTCTTTTGTCCAGGCTTCATTACCTGTATTTTGGATTGTATTTTCAGATTCGTAAGACACCAACTTGATTTCTTCCGGGATAGTGATACCCAGCAAGTTTTCCGTTTCGTTTTTGTCATGGATTTTTAGAGTCCGGGAAACATCCAGATCAAAATTGGTATTGGAATGGTTCGTTAAATTCAAGGATTTTTGCACCGTAACCTGAGTTTCAGACTGGGAAATCAAATTCCATGGTTCCGTATTAAGCCCTTTGGGGACATACCAGTTTTCAAACTCCATTTCCTCTCCGGGTGTAATAAAAACCGAATACTGTCCTCCTTCAGGAGCAATCCAAAACCGGTCTTCTCCACCATAGGGAGTAAATTGTTCAAGTATTTCGCCCGATTCGATAAGCTCATGATTGATCCACCCAAGGCTTTTGCCGTTTTCACCATCTACCGTACTGGTCATTACCCGTCCCTGCATAGTGGGCGTAACCAGCACCTGCCCGTCGGAGTTTTCACCTTTCAATACTAGCACGTCGGTATATTTTTCAAGGAATTGCACATCATAACCAAAGGTACCATTCCGGTTTTCATTTTCATTGGGTGAACACGCAGATAAATTCATAGCAATAATGATTAATAGAATGCCTGTTGTAGTTTTCATTAATTTCATTTTTTTAATTTTTGATTTCGCACAGTACCAGTCACCTGATAATAATCTCATCAGCTAACAACCATGCCTGGTTTCCTGCATTTTGGTGCCAATCCGGGCATTCTCCGATGTTCTCTGCAACTATTTTCACATACCGGGCTTCTTTGTGTTTCAGAGCTGTCTGAATGGTCTGGATTTGTTTGCCATACTGCTCAATTATTTCATTGGTTTCCATGTATACAGCTTCAAAATTCTCTCCATCTTCTGATATGAAAATCTCTACGGTTTGGGGATGAAAAATCTCCTCGTTTTGATCCTCCAGGAAACGAACAGCAATCTCCTGTACAGCCCGCCTCATTTTCAAATCAAGTACGGCAACAAAGTCATTGCCTTCAAATCCCAGCCATTTACTGTCATCATGTTCTATGGAGCCAACTTTTCCGTCCAGCAAAATATCCTGCTCCCCATTGCCAGTTGAATTCGGCCCGTGTTCCAGTTCGATATCGCTCACCTTACCCAGATGATTGAGTGGAGATGACCATGAAACGGTTAAGTCCTCTCTTGTCGGAAATTCAGGGAAGGGTTCATGCGGCTCGGTTTGATACCAATAAGCCACCGAAGCCAGGTCGTCTTGCAGCGGCAGATATCGGCCGCCCGTTTGCCAGCCAAGGCTTTGAATATTTACTTCCAAATCTTCCTCAAACCGGATGGGGTCCGGTATATGCCAACGGTACTGCCCAAATCGGCGTTGTTCAATATCCGTATCAGGATCCAGGATCTGATGGTAACCGGCATAGGGGGTGGTGAAATCAATGGGTCCCCATGTACCGTCAGGTCTTAATGAGCTATAACTATATGATCCCAAAAAATAGTCTTCTTCTCCGGTTCCGTTAATGGTTGGAAAATCAGTATCTCCATCAATAAAAAACTTTACCTCGCCTTCTCCCCACCAGCCGGGACTGTTGGCTCCATGTGCAAGATAAGTTCCAACGTAATGCCCTTTTCCTTTTACATTATCCACAATCGTATATAATTCTTTGTAAGGAAGCGGGTTCACCCTTCGGAATTGAGCATGAAAATAGGCCGCATCATCGGGGATTTCAGTCAGGGCATAATCAATTTGATAATACAACCTCATTTGTGTGGTATCTTTGTTGGTGATGGTGATTTTGGCATTTTCCCGGAATGGCATTTGCCAATAACTGTTAAAACCACTTCCTGGATTAACTGATATAGGAAGGGAATTTATGTGGGAGTAGCGTCCCCATCCCTGGGCAAAAAAGTCTCCAACCGGAGCCTCTACCGAGGGCTCTTCTTCACCATCCCAATACATTTTTAAAATGGAATATCTCCAGTTGCCTGTTGCTGTCATCCAGATATGCTGAATGATTCCGGATTCATTTATTTCACCGAGCGTAAAGGATTCACCAGCTTCAACAATGATAAATGGATTCACTTTCCAGCCTTGCCCCAGGTCTCTGGCTGCATTTGCGGCATTTCCCTCTTCCAGGGTAGCCATTCCGCCTTTTCCTTTTTCTCCGGTAAAATTCTCTGGGCTGATTGAGCGGGTTTTTGCGTCCGATAGTTGGTATAAATTATTCATATTTATATCCAGGCCATTATGTGTTTCTTGCGCCTGAACACCGGATATCAATATTGTGAAGAAAAAAAGATTCCACGTGATTTTTTTGAAGTACATAAAATTCCCGTTTAATTTTTTAAATGCAGGTTTAAGTGTACCTGTACAGTTTTTTATTATTTCAGTTGTCTTGCGTTCCGGCTACCCAAGCTGAGTGCTTAAGTAGCCGGAATTATTTTGCAAGACCTACAGGAAGTAGTCTTATTATTTATTTGATAAAGTTCATTTTACGTGTTTGTAATACATCCCCGGCCTGGATTCTGTATAAATATATACCGGAGGATAATCCACTTGCATCAAATGTCATTTGATGCTGCCCTGCCTGGTAAGTTTTACCGGCAATAGGAACATCAACTTGCCGACCCAACATATCATATACCGTAAGCGTGACCTCTGATGTTTTATTCAGATCGAAGCTAATTATGGTAGAGGGATTGAACGGGTTTGGATGATTTTGATGAAGGGCAATCTCATCGGGAATATCTGAACCAATCTCTGAAGAGGTGGTATTAGCATCGAGATAAGCTATGACATTTAAGGTGAACTGGTTCACATCATCTTCGTAATCATTAGTACCTTCCCAAGTGTATACATAAGGCCTGTTGCCTGCAAACACCACTAATCCGCCGCCTTGCTCCCATTCACCGACAGTGGTTTGAGGAAAATCTTCACCTACTTCTATAGTGGCAAGTCGTGTTCCGTCAAAAATTTCAGGGTCCCCCCAAAATGCAAAATCATCATCATAATTCAGCCCGTCAGAAACAGTGATAAAGGGATTGGGAATACCGTCAAAAGCGGCATGGCCTTCATCTAGAATATACATGCCCCATTCACCGGAGTCTTCAATTTGTCCCCCTTGCACTATCACATCCGGATAAGCTTCATTCAATCCCATTTCTGCGGCAAGTTGAGGGGCTAATTTAGTCAGAAATAAACCTCCCCCATCAGTAATATAGGTGTTAAATGCCTCCAGGGCATTATCACTTACCGCTTCATCAGGCAGAATAGCTCCGTCTTCACCTCCGCTAAAATGCCACCAAACCACATCGAAATCGCTAAGGGCTGAAAGCCCATCTGAATCGATATCAGCAAGTTGAATATAGGTAACATCGAATACTTCATTAACAACATTAAATGCTGCTGTTTCTTCTTCATTCAGATCATCGGAGGATGATTCGATTCCGATAAATCCCACCTCCTGTGAGAACGCATTCCCAGCACCGGCAAAAACCAATAGTGCAAAGAGCATCAAGGTTGTAGTTGTACGTTTTTGTATTGAGTGTGTCATATTAAGCCTCTTTTTCTTGATTATTTATGTATTGTTGATCAGCCGCATTTCAGTTTGCATGCAAACTCTGTGGCTGTTTCTTTATCCAGTTTACATGCTCGATTTGTCCTTCCTTCAACATTTAAAAACCAGTAAAGATTTGTCGATATATATTTATTTTGTCATTTATTCATTTATCAGTTTTTACCTCTTGTAGGGCCTTCGGTATTTACGCCCCGGGGTATACGTTCATCAACCGCCGGTAATTCAGGAAACGGGGCATGCGGTTCAGTCTGATACCAATAAGCTGCCGTGTAGTAGTTATCTGAGCGGTGGTTGGCATGGCCGTGTTCTATGGTAACCCGGATTGATTCATTGAATGTTACCGGTGATTCAGAATGAAACCTGTATACCGTCCACTCTGCACCGCGGTCGTCTCCACCATTTATAGGATTGCCATACTCATCATAGTCAAACTCCGGTTTTTGATGACCAAAAGGATTTATAGCACAACCTCCATAACACCAGGCACCCAAATAATAATCCTCCGCTCCGGTCCCGTGGATTTGGGGCTCTTCGGCTCCATCAATAAAAATCATCTCATCACCTTCGCCCCACCAATCGCCCTGATTCTGAATAATACTGTGCGAAACGCCTATAAAATGACCTTTGCCCTCGGCTTCCAAAATCACATAATTATCTTCCCCGGTGGTATTTTGCTTGGTGTTTATTTCCGGATCGCTGTTTAATTCCCAGTCGGTTGTCCATCCCTCAGTAGGAACTTCCTGGTGATATTGGGCATGAAAATAGGCTACGTCTTCTGGCAGCGATTCATGTTTTTCCCAATCGATATTGTAGTAGTAGGCATCAATAGCCTGTTCTCCTTCATTCGTCACCGTAATTCTGGCGGATTCCCGAAATGGCATGGGGAAAGAAGCATTCAAAGCTCTTTGAGAGCCTACGGATGTAAACTCAGAATCATAGAGATTGTATTTTCCCAGTCCCAATCCGAAGAAGTCACCAATGGGTACTTCCACACTGGGATTTTCCTCTCCGTCCCAATACATTCGCAGGACAATTTTTTTCAAATGATAGTACTCGCTGCTGGCAATTGTGGTCCATATATGTTTGATGATACCCGGCCCTTCCACTTCTCCAATTGTCCTGGTTTCATCGGGTTGAATTTGATCTTGCCAGTTCCCATCATCATTGGCTCCGCTGCGATCATAACTTGATATTCGTTCGGAGGTATAATCTTTTAACTGCCATATTTCTCCCTCGGAATCGCCACTATTTTGAGCAAAAGAAAGAGTTGGCAATGATAACATCACCAGCACAAATAGTGCAGTAACAGTATGTAGAGTTTTCATAAGACTATGTATTTTTATTAATATTTAATCGGTTTCGTATGGTGTAGTTTTAATTTTTTTATTCTGTTTCAACGGCCAGTTTCTGCTTGCTGATTTTGTGGTGATACCATCCGAAGTACCAAACCACCACAAAACATACCAACGGCACCCAATAAGAGATTTGGATGCTTCCGGAATAGTCGGATATAAAACCCATCAGAGCCGGTAAAGCAGCCCCTCCGCCAATGGCCATTATTAAACCGGAACTCGCCATTTTGGTATCCTCTTTTCCCAGGCCTTCTGAAGCCAGGCCAAAAATGGTAGGGAACATCAAAGACATAAATCCTGATATGGCTACTAAGGCGATTACTCCAAAAATGCCGCTCAATGTGATTGCAAAAAAAGTACTGATTATCGCCAGTATAGAGGAAAAACTCAGTAACACAGCGGGTTTGAAAATGGTCATCAGGCTGGTGTAAATAAACCTGAATAAGAAAAAGATGATGAGAGAAGCGATATAAAAATTGGAGGCTTCTGCCTCGACTATACTTAATTCTACCATGGCATACCGGATGATGAAGGACCACACACATATCTGGGCTCCCACATAAAAAAACTGAGCAATTACCCCTATTACGTAGTTCTTATTTCTGACCAGTCTTTTAATTGTCGGCCAGAAATCTATTTTAGTGCCTCTTTCAGAAACTTTGGGCATTTTCGTGAAATAAATGACAACCCAGAGCACCATCAGTAATATCCCTACGGTCACGTACGGCCCCATTACCGCCTCAAGTTCATTTTCCTGAATACTTCCTAATTGTTCCAGGCTCATCCCCGCCCTTTCTTCTGCACTGGAGAGATTTAGTTGCGAAAGTATATAAAACTTGCTGATCACTACCCCCGATAAAGCACCAAGCGGGTTAAATGCCTGGGCCAGGTTTAGTCTGCTGGTTCCGGTAGCGTCACCCCCCATTGCAATGATGTAAGGATTACAGGAAGTTTCCAGTACCGCCAGGCCACCGGCTAAGATGAAAAGTGCTGCCAGAAAGAACCCATATTGTAACATGATGCTTGCCGGGTAAAACAACAGAGCTCCAATCGCATACATGGCCAAACCTAAAAGCACGCCTGCTTCATACGTAAATTTCTTGATAAAAATAGCCGCCGGAATAGCCAGGCTAAAATAGGAGCCATAAAAAGCTATTTGAATCCATGAGGTTTGAAAATCGGTAAGGCTCATGATTCTTTTAAAAGCGGCCAATAACGTGTCGGTTAAATTATGTGCTAAACCCCACATAAAAAACAAACTGGTTATCAGAAAAAAAGCCAGCAGCGGAACCCGGATTCCAAATTTTTCCTTAAAACTCCCGCCAGAGCTCGTATTTATTGAAGAAGAATCGTTCATGTGCTTATTTTATATTTAGTTTTATCGATTTTATTAAGTATCTAAAATTTCAAGGTGATTCGGGTAGATTTACATCCATTTCCTGTGGTGACTTTCTGGTAATCCCAAAGTAGAATTTTTGCCCGGGGTAATAATTTTCTCTCATTTCAAAATTCTCAAATGATACGCCACCCGGTATATCAACATAGTCGCTTGGATCAATATCGCTTCCGCTGTAGTATTTGGCCCTGCCGTTTACACGAACATGAAGAGAGGAGTCATAGTCGGAACCTGATTTACGCCAATATTGCGTGACTTTATAAAACGGGCGATACCTCCACCAATGTTTGCCATAATATTTATTTTCCTGGGGCCAGGATGATAATTCTGAAAAGGATTCGTTTGATGCTGCAATGGCTATGAAATCTCCGTTTTCATCTTTTAGCAACTCCTCAGCTGGATATCCTTCTTCTTCGATGAAATGAATATCATCGTATTCGTCATATAATTCTCTGGAGTCTACTACTTGGTTTTTTAAGTAGAGTTGCCGAACCCTGCTATAATTTCCCATGGTTGCAGTCAGTACACATCGATCCATTTGGGCGCTGTCTTCGTGATCGAAAATCTCTAAACCCATTTCCTGCGGGCGGTCACTTCGGATGGTGATTTTCAGGTAGGGATGTGCCCCGTGTAAAAATTTCTCCATAAATATATAAAGAGAAAGTTGTTCCACATCCGGTTGTTCAGGATCAGGATTAGTGATGATACCGCGGGTATTAGCTTCCGACCGATACCGGCCAGGATTCTCACTATCGCTGGCCCACATCAGTTTTCCCACCTTTCCATCAACACGTGAAGGAGATATCTCGCTGAACTCTATTTCTCCGTCTACTACCGGTTCAACTGCAATAAAATTGATCAGAAATGTTTCCCCTTCAAAATTATGGCCAATGCGGAGAAGCCCCCGCGGGCCACCTGAATTTGGTTCAACCGCAGAAGGCCAAAGCGAAAAAACAATACCATCCTCAATACCCCACATTGCCGGCCCATTTTCATCTTCTGGAAGAATCCAATCCGCGTTAGTGGTTGTAGTCTGCGCCCATACCTTAGCGTGTGGTAACAGGAATAAACAGAGTATCCATAAAAGGAATATCCCTATAAAATTAGTAATTCTGTTGTTCATAACTGAGGTTTTCATTGCTAGTTGTAATCTCTTTTTTTAATCCCGCTTTCATTAATACTACGGTATATGGATTCCAGATCGACATTGTGAAATAAATGGTGGTCGATTGATCGTCTCCGGTAGCAAAATGCTCAAATTGATAAGGGCCATATTCTCCGCCGTATTCATTTTGCCGCCCGGGATCATGAACGC
Source organism: Balneolaceae bacterium (assembly GCA_040877545.1). GTDB lineage: Bacteria > Bacteroidota > Rhodothermia > Balneolales > Balneolaceae > Gracilimonas. The sequence continues at coordinate 20,476 of JBBDNN010000071.1, read as the reverse complement.
TGTCACAATTTTGATCTACCCAGCTCACATGTATATAATTGCAATATCCTCCGTCCTGCCACGGATCAAAAATAACCTGTGATTTCGTCCAGGGCCCCCATGGATTTTCGGCAGTTCGCATAGTGATGCCGCGGGGATTACTGCAGTTATACAGAAGAATCCAACGATCGATAAATTCATTGTAGGAAACAGAAAGCTCTCCCACACATGGATGCTCAAAAAGAGGTACAGAGTCATCTTCTCCGGAACTCCACAGAGGCTCATCATTCTCATCTACACCGGCAAAATATTGAATGGATTTACGATTCCTTATTTCCGCTTGAGGCTGATAGGCCAGATAAACATCACTTTCCCGGTATGAACCCGATCCAAGTATGACAAGCCCCTTACCATTCTCCTCCTCCGGCAGCAACTCCCAGTCTGAGGATTCAACTTGTACAATTGAAACATTGATAAAATTTCTGGAGGAAAAATCATACAGATAAGTGAATTGCGCATCATCGGGATTATCCGTCGTAGCAACTACACTTCTGCCCATTGTAACCGGAGGGTTATGATCGGTGGTGTGATAAATATACATTTCGTCATCCACCATCAGTCCTTCCATTGGAACTTCAAAAGCTCCCTGACTGATTGATTGGATGGCTATGGGGCGATATATACCATTTTCATCGTCTATGAAATCAAGATCAAGTCCATCCTCCGGATTGGAGTCTGTGGTATAGGCAAGAGCATCAAGTTCGCCGCCGGCTGCGCCCCAGGTATCCCCGAATGGTATCCATGTGATATCTCCATCCTGAAAAGGCGCTCCCAAATCAGTGGCTCGCAATTGATATCTGCTAAAAGTTTGATTTTGTGTAGGTTCATCTCTTTCATTATCGTAATCACCTACCAACTGACTGATTTTCTCTGATCTCATATCTATAGTGATATCAGGGTCCACAACAGATGGAATTTCTCCACTTGGAGGATCAGGTGAGTCGGGTGGGTCCGGCTCGGAAGAGGTGGGATCATTCGAACAACCTGAGGTTGCAATCAATGCAAGAATTAATATTTTACCAAAGAATCTCTTTCTCATTAGATTCACATCTATTATGAAATTATTAATTTTATCCGCGGAATAATTAACGTTACGTTCTATAAACATTACTCATCCAATATCTGCCAGTATTGATCTACTCTGCCCGGTTCTCCTTGTTGGGTGCCACGAATACCGGCTTCGGCATCACCCAGCTCATTTCGTCCCTGTTCAATAAGTTCCATCAACTTTTCAACAATTTGGGGATGCTCATCGGCTACATTATTGGTTTCACCGGGATCATCTCTCAGGTTAAACAAGGATTGTTCAATTTCCCTGGTTTCATATTCACCAAATTCTCCACCCTGTCCTGCTTCTCCCACACCTAAAAATTCATGTGCTATATGCAGTTTCCACGGGCCAAATCGAACCGCTTCCAGGTTCTCGTCTAAATAATAGTAAAGGGGGTTTTCCTCGTATGGACTTTTTACGCCTTCCTCACCGGACAAGATCGGCCAAATATCATATCCATCTATTACTAAATCATCGGGCAGATTGGCTCCTGCCAGTCCTGCAATAGTTGGCAATAGGTCCATTGTAGTTGCAACTTCATCCGATACTACACCGGCGGGAATCTGACCCGGCCAGCTCGCTATTGCCGGCACCCGGTGCCCACCTTCAAATGTGGTGATCTTTCCTTCGCGCAGATTACCGGCTGAGCCGCCATGATCGCCAAAAACCAACCATGGGCCGTTATCGGAAGTGAATATGACTAATGTATTTTCACGAAGATCTCTCTCTTCCAAAGCCTGAATAATTTCGCCCACCGACCAATCAATTTCATTGATTACATCTCCATATAATCCAAGCTCAGTACTTCCACGGAATTGCTCGGATACATGCAGCGGTACATGCGGCAGACTATGAGCAAAATAAAGGAAAAAAGGCTGTTCCTGCCTGGCATCGATAAAATCAACGGCATGTTCTGTGTATCTTTTGATCAATTGCCTTTGATCCGGCTCCCGTTCCACAATAGTAGTGTCTTCAATAAGCGGCAACAATGGAAAATCTTTCCGGGCTTCTTCACGCGGGTTGTTCTCCGGGCGGGGGCTCATATCACTGGAGTAGGGTATTCCAAAAAAATGATCAAAACCATGGTTAGTGGGAAAAAAATCAGGATGAGCACCAAGGTGCCATTTACCAATAGCTTGTGTGGCATAATTCTCCTGGCTTAGAAGTTCTGCTAATGTTAATTCATCACTGTTTAATCCTATTTCATGTCTCGGAAATATTACACTGGGTAAACCGGTTCTCATAGGATAGCGACCAGTCAGCAAGGCAGCACGAGAGGGAGTACAAACGCTGGCTGCCACATAAAAAGACGTGAAGCGCATGCCTTCATCGGCCATACGATCCAGATTAGGTGTTTCATAACCTTCGGCCCCATAACTTCCTACATCCACATAACCTTGATCATCTGTAAAAATGATAATAATATTTGGTGCGTCTACAGTATTACCAGTGGCTTGAGTGCAACCAATAGAAACAAATAGCACCATTCCGGCAATTACTACCAGCTGGCAGCCGTTTTTGAAACCTGATTTCTGTTGCTTCATCTATTACTCCTTTATGATAACCAAGGGGAAAAAGACTCTGCTATTTGGGGCCTGATTCTTCAACCAAGACATAACCCAAGTTGGCTCCCTCTTAATAGAGATATTCTTTTTCCATCCACCACATGCCGACGTGGTGAAGGCCTTAAGTTTTCTTAATTCTCCTATTGTTCAATTCAATTCAATTCATTAGTTATAGCCGTTATTTTGCTGCAACGCAGGATTCAGTTGCGTCTCATTTCTTGGAATTGGATAGACTTCATTTACGCCATCCTCGAAATTTTTTCCTTGTGCACGCAGCAGTTCGCCGGCACGACCTTGCCTGCGAATGTCCCACATACGCAGCTGTTCTAATGCTAATTCCATACGGCGTTCGTGCCATATAGCATCCAGTAACTGTTGCCCTGAAGCAGTTATATCCGGCAAGAGCGCTTCTGTTGTTATATTGATTTGCAACTCTTCTGTATCAGTTTGTTTATTATCTCCGTCAAATTCTTCCGTTACTCTTAGTACATCAACAGTAATGGATTCTCCGGCTGATTTGGATCTCATTTCTTCATTAAACTCCTCCAGGCTGGAAAGAGCAACTCCGTCAACCGCTTCGATTATGTCAATATTATTGACCAATATTTTCCTGTTTCCGTCAACCAGCTCCCATTCAAAAAACTCCAGGCCAGCATCTTCACCCACTCCTCCAGGGTTGACCCAGCGGATAAATGGCTGCCCCTCCATCTCAGGAATTCCCAAAGTATCGGCAATGAGGCCTGCCAGTGATTCCGGTATAATACCTATAGTAGCTTCATGTCCATTTCGGGCACGTTCTCTAACATCATTCAACCAGCCCTGGGCAGCCCCTGCATCATTATTGCGATAAGCAGCTTCGGCAGCAATTAGCAGCACATCAGAGTACCGTAGTATTCTGATATTATTCCCACCATTCATATTAGGAATAGAGCCGGCATTTTCTTTTGGTATGAAAGATTTTTGATTATATCGTTCGTCGATCATATTTGGGTTATCACGAACAACATCTTCAGGGCCGCGGGGTAAATTTTCATGGACAAAAAGAACCGTTGATTGCATTCTTTGGTCTCCGGGTTCATAGTCATTTAGTAAGTCTCTTTCCGGGCTGTTAAATCCCCACCCAAGGTTTGGCTGTCCTCTCACTCCCTGCGGATTACTAAAGGTGGTTCCTCCCGACATATCGGCATAGGCGGCAGCCTGAATTTCGAATAACGACTCGGATGAATTTTCTCCCTCCGTTGTAAAAATTTGATCATAATCTGAAAGCAGGCCATAATCACCAGAATTGATGACATCCTCAGCTCGTTCCTGTGCTTCGCCGTATTTTTCCTGAAACAAAAGTACTTTTGCAAGATATCCCTGTGCTGCGCCCTTTGAAGCACGGCCAACCTCGGAGGCTGGATAATCCGATACTACAGGCAGCGCCTCAATTCCATCACGTAAATCCTGTTCAATTAATGCAAAAACCTCTTCAGCAGATACTTTTGGCTGTTCAAATTCACCCGGCTCTAAAGGCTTTGTTATCAATGGAACTCCACCCCAGGCATTTACAAGAAAGAAGTATGCGTGTGCCCGTATAAATTTATTTTCTGCAATTAATCGCTCTTGCAACTCCACATTCTCCATGTCAATATTGGGGATATTTTGAATAGCATTATTAGCACGAAAAATAATTCGATAATGCCATTCCCACATACCGGCAAAAGGTCCTTCACCGGCACGGTAATCTACATTATCGATTAATCTAACATCAGGGCCATCTGTGGGTTCTGTGCCTTCATTGGCATCATCTGAAGCAATATCGGTGAGTCCGAGATACCAAATATGATTCACACTACTCCAGAATGGCTGTGGGCTGCGGTCAAACTTTACCAATTGCGAATAAGTAGCATTTGTGGCATGAATGGCATCTTCCTCATTATCGAAAAAAGTTGCCTCGTTTCGTTCTCCTCTTGGCGATTTATTTAAAAGTTGATCTTCACAACTGGCAAAGGTGCCTATTGAGGTAACAACAAATAATGCCAAGAGTATTTTGATATGATTTTTTTTATATAACATGGATACTATTTTTTAAGATTTGTCTTTTCAATCATCAGGCTTTTTACTTTCACATTTAGAAGCTTATTTCTACCCCTATGGTGTAATTTGATGTTACGGGGTAAGTACCGTTATCAATTCCATTTGCTATTACTGCACCGCCGCCGATTTGCGGAGTATAACCGGGATATTCAGTTAGCGTAAACAAATTTGTAGCATTCAGATATATCCTGAATCTACGGACGTTAAACTGGCTGAGGAGATTTACAGGAAGTGTATACCCCAAGGTTAAATTTCTGAGGCGAAAGAAATCACCGTCGTAAAGAAATCTATCAAGAACCTGGTAGTTATGCTCCGCTTCGCTAATCCGCGGCTCAGTATTACTTGTGCCTTCACCCGTCCAGCGGTCCAACATAAATTTCTCATAGTTGAATTGGCCAAACCCACGTTCGACAGTCCTGGCATATAAAATTTTATTTCCGCCTTGCCCGTCAAAAAGCATAGAAAAGTCGAAATTTTTATAAGCAGCTGATAAATTTATACCATAATAAAAATCGGGAATTGGCGATCCCAGGAATGTTTTATCAGCGTCATCAATAATGCCGTCAGGTTCACCGAGAAGTTCTCCATCCTCATCATAGCCATTGATGTCGGCAATTTTGATGTCGCCGGGTTCTTCATCTCCCCTTGTTGCGGAATTATCTATTTCGTCCTGGTTCTGGAAAATCCCGATTTGTTTCCATCCGTAAAAGGCCCCGATTTCCTGCCCAACAATGGTTCTGGTTGTTGAGCCAAGGTTACGAACGCCTCCTCCCGTTATCTCTTCTCTTCCTCCGCCAAGCGATAGTACTTCATTATCAACAGTAGTTCCTGTGAGGCCTATTTCGTACCTAAAATCTGTTCCGCTATCTTGCCAATTCAAATTTACCTCAAAACCGGTATTAAGCACTGAGGCAGCATTAACAACTGGTTGTCCGGTCACACCAACAATATTTGGAATGGGCACTTCAACCAGGATATCTTTTGTTTCCCGGCGGTACCAATCAAGTTCCGTATTAAAGCGACTATCAAATAAAGCCAGTTCTAAACCTATATCAAGCTGCTCGGTTTCTTCCCATCTTATGTCAGGATTGGAAAGCTCGGTAACTGCAGCGCCGGTTTGAAGTTCCTGGCCTGTCCCTAAAACGTAGCTCAGATTAGAAGTAACAGTTGCTACGGCAGCGTCGGTATCAATTTTATCATTTCCTATTCTGCCCCAGCTCCCACGGAGTTTCAGGAAATCTAAACCTGATGCATCTCTCACGCCTTCCATGAAAGGCTCATTAGATATTATCCACCCGGCCGCAGCAGAGGGAAAATTACCCCACCGGTTACGTTCTGCAAACCGGGAAGAGCCATCCCGCCGGAATGTAGCAGTTAGCAAATAACGGTCATCATAATTATAATTGGCTCTGAATATATTCGACATCATTCCCCACGTAGATGAGCCATTATTGGTAGTCTGCCCTTCCGTTTCACCCGCATTCAAAAACAACAGATCGTAATTCGGTGACAAAGCACCTGTTGGGATATTTAAACGGCGGCCGGTGAGGCCTGAGTTAACGAATTCCTGGGCGGATATTCCTGCCAGCAGATTCAAGCTGTGGTTGCCAAAATCATTCGCATATTCTACAGTGTTTTCATTAAGCCAGTTAGTCGCGTCTCCCTTGAAAATAACAAGTTGATTTTCCTCACGAAATTGTAATGGAGTAACAAAATGTTCAGGTAGATATGTTCGTTGGTTATCCCTTCGCCAGTTTATGCCAAAGTTGGACCGGAAATTAAAGTTTTTGAGAAACCCGATCTCTAAGTAGACATTTCCTGTTGTCCGAAAGCCATCATTTTCGTTATGATTATAAGCCACAACAGCCGCGGGATTAAACCGTCCTCCATTTACTGAAACATCTGTAAACTCTCCATCTTCATTTCTTGGGGTTAAAGTTGGATCAGCTTGCAAGGCGTACATAAGTAACCCGGTTACACCATCTCCTCCCTGAGATTCATTCTGAAAGTTTTCGTAGGCAAAGTTAATATTGTGCCCAAAATGAATATTTTCGGTGAGAAAATATTCATTATTAACCCTCAGGCTTACTCTTTCAAAGTCTGATTTCCGGACTACCCCGTCCTGTTTTAAGTAATTGCCACTTACATTGTAGATCATATTTTCGGTTCCCCCGCTTGCTCCAACCTGATGGCTTTGAATGGAAGCATCATTTATCAGCCAGTCCTGCCAGTCGAACCCTTCGCCGTATTGGTCGGGGTCCTCAAAAATAGGAGAGGCTCCTCTATTGGCTGCAGATTCGTTAGCAAGGATGGCATACTCGTGCGCATTAGCCATCTCAATCATATTATTCACTCTCTGTATCCCGGCGTATGAATTGACGCTCATTCGAGGTTCACCCGCTACACCTTTTTTGGTTGTAATTACTATTACTCCATTTGCTCCCCGAGAGCCATAAATAGCCGTGGCCGAAGCATCTTTTAAAACTTCGACTGACGCTACATCCCTATTGTCCAGAAAGGCAATATCATCTAGTAACATGCCGTCTACTACATAGAGGGGATTGGAGTTATTCAATGTCCCGACACCACGGATGCGTACTACCGGCTGGGATCCGGGCCTGCCACTTTGCGGTGTGATATTAACACCTGCCATTCTACCCTGCAGGGCATCTTGAAGTGTGGCAGTGGATACAGCTGTTATATCTTCTGATTTTACACTTGATACTGAACCGGTAACATCACTTTTTCGCTGAGTACCATACCCAACTACAACAAGCTCATCACCAAACACCGTACTTGGAATCAACTCTACATTAATAGTTGTCTGTCCGTCAATAGGAATGGTTGTCGTTTCAAAACTTACATAAGAAAAAACAAGTGTATCCTGCAGGCTTTCCACTGTCAGCTGAAATACTCCCTCTACATTGGTTGTGGTACCTCTGTCCGTACCTTTTACTACAATATTTACACCGGGTAAAGGTTCACCTGTTTGGCTGTCAGTTACCTGTCCGGTTATTTCATTCTGGGTCTGTGCAGCCACGGTTTCTGCAGCTCCTTTGAACACGAGTCCGAAAATTGCCATACAAAGAATTAGAACGTAATTCTTTAGCAAGCTGCCTCTGTTACTGTATTTCATAAATATCACCTTTTGTTTGTAGCTTTTCATTTCATTAATAGATACTGTTGCTTCCTTATTCTTTTTTAAAGAATAACAGATGACTTTCGTGGATAAATATCAGATCTGGATTTCACCTTTCAACTTGTAGTTAATTTGGAATCTGGTTTTTATTAACTACCTGTAAGGCTTAAATAATTTTACATTTTTTCGTTCTTTTTAAGTCTTTATATCGTTTCTTCCAGCAACTTTTGCAGCTCTTCGGCTACTTCAGGGTAATCGTTAACAATATTTTCTTTTTGGGCAGGATCCGATTCAAGATCATAAAGTTGCACATCAGGAGCATTCTCTCTGACTACACCATCACGGATGTCACTATTAGTTTGACCGGTAAGTTTATGGGCGGCGGCACCAGCAAAATCGTGATCACCTATTTCAGTTCCGCCAAATCCGCCCTCGCCTCGAGCCGGGATATACATCCATTTGCCTTTTCTTATAGAAAGATGCGATCGTTGACTGGGGCTGATGACCAGGTAATCTCTTATAGATTCTTCCGGTGTTCCGGTAATTGCAGGTAACATGTTGTAACTGTCAGGGGCATCACCTTCTTGCAGCGAATGATCGACAAGTGCTGCAAGTGTGGCTAAAATATCTACGTTTGATAATAATTCATCCGACTCTGATCCCGCCGGAATCTGTCCTGGCCAACGAGCAATGAAAGGCACACGATGGCCTCCTTCCCAGGCACCAAATTTAAATCCAAGTAAATCACTATTCATTTTATGCCCAGCTTCCCAGGCAGTTTGTCCGCCCCTGTTAAGCATGGCGCCATTGTCACTTGTAAAAATCAATAATGTGTTTTCTGCAAGACCTTCTTCATCCAAAACATTCAAAATTTCGCCGATCATCCAATCCAGCTCATGAATAAAGTCACCATACATTCCAGCTTTGCTTGTACCGATAAATTGAGGATCAGGTGTAAAGGGATGGTGTATCTGCGGGGGAGTGAAATAAAGAAAGAATGGATTCTCTTTATTATCTTTGATCCAATTAATGGCCTTATTTTTCAGAGTGGTACCAACTTCCCTATCTTTATATAGTTCATGAGCGGCTTCCCCTCCACCAAACTCATCTATATCAAACTTCTCATCAAATTCCCGGGTTTTAGCCTCTTCTCCATATACCAACGGATCGTTTTCATCCAAACCGAGGACATTATGGTTTTCCACATAAACAAAGGGAGGATGGCTATTTAAAACCGGAATGCCATAATAGTAATCGAAACCAAGTTCGAGGGGGCCTGGTTTGAGTTCTTCATTCCAGTTTACGGGATAATCATTGCCAAACCCCAAATGCCATTTTCCAATAATTGATGTAGAATAACCGGCTTCTTTCATTACATCAGCAATGGTCAACTTGTCTTGATCAACTTGCAGGGTGTCTCTGGAAAAAATTGGATACCAGAACTCTTTACGAGCAGGATACTCTCCTGTTATCAAAGCATATCTGGATGGTGAGCATACCGCCGAAGCCGAATGCGCATCCGTAAACCTGCGTCCTTCTTTGGCCAATCTGTCAATATTTGGCGTTTTAATTTTTGTTCCGCCGTATGCACTAAGATCCCCATAACCTAAATCGTCTGCATTTATATATATGACATTGGGTTTGTCAGGCTCTTCATCATTCTGAACATCAGTACAGCCAACATGTATGTTCAAAAACATAAACCCTAACACAATCAATAGTATCCGATTTCCTTTTACCGCTTCAGCTATTATTATTTCCATTAGAACGGAGATACAATCCATTAACCATCGGAAGTAGTAAGCTGATAACCTGCTTATATTACTCATTCAGCCTCCTTTCCATTATGCTTTCAACCGGTTCTGCTGTGGCTTTATGGTTCTGCACCATTTCTTCGATTTTTTCCACTACTTCAGGATGTTCATCAATAAGGTTGAACCGTTCAGAGGGATCCTGTTGCAGATTGTACAACTTATAGGAATCCAGCACCTCCAATTCTTCAGGATATCCTTTGGGATTGTTCTCATAGAAATACAGTTTGAAATCTCCTTTTCTCGCTGCAAAAACCTTGGTCCCGTGGTAGTAAATCATTTCTCCCCTTGGGCTGCTGTCTTCATTCTTTAACACACCGGAAAGATTATAGCCGTCATAAACTCTGTCATCTGGCAGTGGTATGCCGGTCAATTCGCTTGTGGTGGGGAGAAGATCCAGTGTACTTCCTATATCTGTAATAACAGCAGGCTCTATATTTCCCGGCGACCAGAAAATAGCCGGAACCCGCATTCCCCCTTCATAACTCGTACCTTTAGCACCAAACAGGAGTCCGGCACTGCCTCCATGCTGTTGCAAAACCGCCCATGGACCATTATCGGAAGTAACTATGACATAGGTATTTTCCGCTATATTTTCTTTTTCTAACACCTTTCGAATTTCTCCGACACCCCAATCAATCTCTTCCACCACATCTCCATAAATACCTCTCTCGCTTTTTCCTTTGAAGTCTTCGGATGCAAAAAGCGGAACGTGCGGCATACTATGAGCTAAGTAAAGAAAGAATGGCTCGTCTTTATTTTCTTCAATAAACTGAATGGATTCTTCGGTATATCGTTTGGTGATGGTATGCTGATTTGCTGGTCGTTCAATAACTTCCGTATTACGCATCAACGGAACATTGAAGTATTCGATTTTTGGGTCGGTAGTTGAATTAAAATGTCCCAAGTCTGTAGTTGGATCCATATCATTGCTGTAGGGAATCCCATAATAATAGTCGAATCCGTGGTTGGTAGGCAGATATTCGGGCAAATGTCCCAAATGCCATTTCCCAATGGCTGCAGTATGATAGTTTTTTTTCTTTAACAGTTTCGCAATGGTGATTTCACTTGGCGGAAGGCCACCGTCAGAATCAGGAAAAAAAACCCGGCGTCCGTCTGTTGCAATTCCATTGCGGACCGGATATCTGCCTGTGAGCAAAGCTGCCCTGGACGGTGTGCATACATTTTCTGCTACATAAAAATTTGTCCACTTTTGCCCCTCATTAGCCATTCTGTCTATGTTTGGCGTTTGAATAGTAGGGTGGCCATAACTGCCAAAATCTCCATATCCCAAATCATCAATAAATATGATGACTATATTAGGCGCTTCTGCATCTTGCTGAGCTATGGCGATGTTTTTGGACATCAATAATAGCATTAAACATAACAGCAAATGTGTAGCCTTGGCGTTCATAATTTCCTCATTTTTAAATCTCCATCCTCTGAAACTCAAGAAGGCTGAAAAATAATGTAAACGTTTACATAAGAAATAATAATCTTAAACTTAAAAATCAAGTGGAATTTGGGGGAATGGAATTAGGTTCAAAAATTCATCAAAACCTAAATGCCAGGTACTATAAATGTAGCTTATGGATTATCAGGTGGAGTTATTTATTTGACAATCTCTTTAATTTTTGTGCCACAAGATTCTCTGATAACCAATTCAGGGTTTAAAACAATATCCATTGTGCTTGAGCTGCCATTGTTTAATTTCTTGATTAACAATTCAGCAGCATTTACTCCCAATTCATGCCCCGGCTGTTTAACGGTAGTTAAAGGGGGGATTAAAGCTTCAGCCCAGGTAGAATCATCAAAACCAATCAATGCCATTTCATCTGGTATAGAAACCTTTCGTTCATAAAGTTCTTTTATACAGCCCAGAGTCATAAGGTTATTTGTAGAAAAAATAGCTGTAGGTGGAACTGCCAGGGAAAGCAGTTCTTTCATCGCGTTACGCCCTCCCGATTCAATATAATTCCCATGCACAATCAACTCTTTAAAAACGGGAATACCTGCATCATTCAATGCATTTTTATACCCCTGAAGCCTGTCTTCGGTATTACTAAGTCCTTCAATACCACATATAATTGCTATTCTTTCATGTCCATTATCGATTAATCTTTTTGTGGCTAGATATCCCCCAGCTTCATTATTTAGTGAGACTGAATCGATATTTAAATTCTTTGGCTTTCTGTCAACCATCACCATAGGGAAGCCCTCATTAACCAGTTTTTCCAAAAAATCAGCATTTCCTGTGGAAGGAACTACAATAACCCCGGATACTTTTTCTGAAAGCATGGAATTAAGAAAAAATTTCTCTTTTTCAGAATCTTCATTGGTATTACATATCATCATGATGTGCTTATTCTGAAAGGCAACATCCTCGATTCCCTTAGCAACATTTGAAAAAAAAGGGTTTCCGATATCTGTAATAATTAAACCAATCACCAAAGAATCTGAGGTTTTAACTTTCATTCTCCTTGCCACATGATTGGGACGATAGTTCATTTTTTCAACAAACTTCATTACATGTTCTGCGGTATTCTCTTTTACTTTATCCGAACCATTTAAAACCCTGGATACTGTTGCCGTTGATACACCGGCTGCCTCGGCAATTATTTTTATTGACATAATCTTATCCCGTTAGCAATGAATTATCTGAATAGCTACATTTGTAGACAGGTATAAAACACCCCCTATTTCAGCATTAAAATAATAAATAATTAAATTAAATGTATTCGTTTACATAAAGACTCTTTTATTGGCTATTTTCAGACGGTTGTTCATTTTGTAATGGCAGCTTATTCGCAAAAAAACACATAATCTTCGAAATCCATTTTTATATTATGGCCCCTTTGGCTTAATTCTACCAAATAATTTTTTAAAAGAGGTTCTTATGGCTATTACAAAAAAATTGGTACTTATTGGGTTCTTGTTGACGGGTTGTACTCAGCAATCAACCCAGTGGTATAAAGGTAATCTTCATACACATTCTTATTGGAGTGATGGAGATGACTACCCGGAAATGATTATGAAATGGTATAAAGATCAAAGCTACGACTTTGTTGCTTTGTCGGATCACAATATTCTTGCTGAAGGAGAAAAATGGATTGAAGTTGAAAAGGGTAGCAGCCACGAGAGAGCATTTAAAAAATACCTGGAAAGTTACGACAGTACGTGGGTAGAATATAAAGAACTGGATGATCTTTATAGTGTGAGATTGAAAACCCTGGAAGAATACCGCTCACTTTCAGAGGAAGAAGGGGAATTTCTTATAATTAAATCAGAGGAAATTACCGATGGCTTTGAGAATAAACCGGTTCATGTAAACGCCACCAATATTCAGGAATTTATTGAACCACAAGGTGGCGAAAGTGTTGAAGAAGTGATGCAGAATAATATCGATGCTGTACTTGAACAACGAAAGGCTACAGGGGAACCCATACTTCCGCATATAAACCATCCCAACTTCTACTGGGCGGTTACGGCAGAAGATCTAAAAAATTTGGAAGGTGAACAATTTTTTGAAGTTTATAATGGTCACCCTCTGGTACATAATTACGGTGATTCCCTCAGGTCTGGAACGGAACAAATATGGGACGAGGTAATTACACATTACCTGCTTGAAGGTAAACCAATTATGTACGGTATTGCGGTAGATGATGCCCATGAATATCACGACCAAGATATCAATAAATCTAATCCAGGCCGGGGATGGATTCAGGTAAAGAGTAATACTCTCTCACCCGATTCGCTGATCTCTGCAATGGAAAGAGGTGATTTCTATTCTTCGACTGGAGTTAGTCTCACAGATATTTCCTTTGATGGCAATACATTGTCTGTTGAAATTGTGGCAGAAGAAGAGGTGAACTACACAACACAATTTATAGGCACAAGCTCAGGCGAAATATCTCAGCCCGGTAAACTATTTGATTCAGTAAAGGGAACTTCGGCTTCTTATTCTTTTTCTGGTGATGAATTATATGTCCGCGCTAAAATAATATCCGATAAGCTAAAAGAAAATCCATATGCAGAAAATGAAGTTGAGGTGGCTTGGACTCAACCTGTTATTTTGAGAGACAGGTAAATTGTTCAGCGAACCATGAGATGAAAAAATATTAACTGCATTGATGGTTAATATTAATTGCTAAGCTAGCTCCAATTGCCTCCTGATATTTACATTAAGAAGGGGCTGTTTAAAGTAGGTAATCGCTGCATGATAGATAGTTGTAAACCATTATCCTTCCTTGGCTTATTCTCCCAATTACGACACTCGGGTAATCAAATCAAATATCTGATCATTCTCACCGTTATTTGTGCAGGAGAGCCAAGAAATATTTTATTCGTTCTCACAATTTTAGTAGATAATTAGCCGCATTAATTAAAGAGAGGGTCGAGAAATAGCACAGCAAAAAAATCATCTATTGCATATTCTGGAAGAGAGTCTGATTAAAACAGATTCAGAAACGCTCAATTTTATCTATGAGAAAAAAAAGAAGCCCTTATCAAGTATGAGTAATACAATGGAAGAAATGGCCGGCATACACACATAAAGCCGGGGTTTAATAAACAGCCATCTTAACAAAGAGAAGGAGCATGGATGAAACCTTCTTCCCAATAAACAGAAAAAGCAAGAGAGTGATCAATTAGGAATATGAAAACACAAGTATGATAAAAGATACAGAAAAAACACAGATCAAGGTTTTAATCGCTGACGATCATCAGATGATGCGAAAAGGACTAGTAAAAATGATCGAAGAACAAGATGATTTAATAGTCATTGCCGAGGCATCCAATGGAAAAGAAGCGATAGATTTAACACACCAGCATTCCCCGGATGTAGTAATCATGGATATTAATATGCCGGTAATGGATGGAATTGAAGCCACATATCAAATCACCTTAAAGAACTTGCCTGTCCGAGTCATCGGCTTATCTTTTCATAAGGATCAAAATGTTGCTCAGGCAATATTAGAAGCCGGGGCATCCATTTACTTATCAAAATCAGAAGTCATTGAAACACTCTGTGCCGCCGTCCGAAGTGAAGGATTAATCCAAAAAAGCAGGCCCGGATAAAAAGCTATCCCTTATATAAGAGCGGAAGTTCCAATTGCTCATAAAAATCTTTCTCATTCAAATTGAGATTTGAAAGGGTGATTCCTACCAGCCGAACTTTACGATTTCCGGCTTCAGTTTCCAACAAGAGTTTTCGGGAGATTTCAGCGATATCAGAATAACGGTTGGTATAATTGGGCAGGGAAAAACTTCGGGTGATAGTATCAAAATTTTTGTAACGGATTTTCAGGGTGATGGTTTTACCGGCAGCATTGATCTTTTTCATTCCTTCTGATATAGTTTGAGCTAGCTCGTCAAGAAATTTGTTGATCCACTCAATTTCCCCCACATCCTCCGGAAAAGTTCGTTCTTTGCCATAGGATTTTCGGATGCGATGAGGTTTTACTTCCCGATGATCCACTCCCCTGACTATATGATAATAGTAGCGCCCGGATTTCCCGAAGGCCTTCACCAAGTCAATTTCCGACCACTGCTTTAAATCTGCTCCGGTTTTTATTCCAACAGCATGCATTTTTTTTTGAGTTGCCGCGCCTACTCCAAAAAATTTTTCAATTTTCAATTCTTCAAGAAAAGCTTCCGCTTTTTCCGGTGGAATTAAGGTGAGTCCGTTTGGCTTGTTATAATCGGAGGCGATTTTCGCGAGAAATTTATTATGTGCTACTCCGGCTGAAGCACTAAGATTAGTCACTTCTTTTATGCGTTCTTTTATTTCTCTTGCAATAAGTGTAGCAGAAGGTATTTCTTTATGATTTTCAGTTACATCCAGAAAAGCTTCATCCAGCGAGAGAGGTTCTACCAAGTTAGTATACTCATAAAATATTTCACGGATTTTACCCGATGCTTCTTTATAAGCATCAAATCGGGTTCTTACAAAAATTCCATGTGGACAAAGTCTCGCAGCCTGTGAACAAGGCATGGCTGAATGAATTCCAAATTTTCGGGCTTCATAACTGGCTGCAGCAACCGCTCCCCGACTATTTGGCGAGCCCCCAACAATAACCGGTTTTTCTCGCAAAGCAGGATTATCGCGTTGTTCAACAGCGGCAAAAAATGCATCCATATCTATATGGATTATTTTGCGAATCGGGGGATAAATCTTCATAACATAAATTACACATATAGCCGCTTATTTAAAAATTGTGATGCTAATTAGTTATGCTATTGGACAAATTTTATATTCCACCCACCAGATATAAGTGTGATAATCTGGAACATAAAAGTGTACTAGTTTCTATAATTCAGAAAGATATTATAAAACAACATAATGAAGATTATTCTACAATCAGTTTTTCTATGCAGCCTTTTTTTATCCCTGATATTTCTTACCTCAAGCTGTTATAATAATCCTGCCGATACAGAAAATGATGAGAGCTCGTACTCACATTTACAAAATCCGGGAATTTCTGCCAATGATTTTATGTCTTCAGAAAATTTTTCGAAAGTAGTTATAGAGATAGATTACATGCCAGGCTATGCCCCTAATGAGCGTGCGCTTGATAGCCTTCAGGCATTTTTAGAACAACGGCTAAATAAAACTTCCATCACTATTCTCGAGCCATCGGAAATTTCTGCAGCTGGACAAAATACCTACACAGCCAATGAAATTCGTAACCTGGAACAACAACATCGTAATCAATTTACTGAAGACGAAACTCTTGCGGCTTATATGATAATAGTAGATGGCCGCTTTGAACAAAATAATGTACTGGGAATAGCTTACTATAATACATCAAACGCTTTTTTTGGTGTAGCTTATGAAGATGCCACCAGTGGATTTGGAGCCCCATCCCGCTACCGGACTGAGGCCATTTCTTTCAGGCATGAATTTGGACATCTTTTGGGATTAGTTGGAATTCCTAACTCAGGAACTGATATGCAGAGAGATCATAAAGACGCCGAGCATGGGAGTCACTGCAATGATAACAGCTGCCTGATGTATTGGGCAATGGAACGGCCAGATTTAATTGAGCAGTTTTTGGTGGGTGAGGAAATCCCCGGGCTGGATGCAAATTGTATTAACGATCTTCAAGCCAATGGTGGTAAGTAAAAGGCCAGGAAACAAGCTAAATATCTACTCGTGCACCATGTTCATAATTCTCTTGTTCAATAACGCTACCCTCTTCATCCCATTTGGTCATTAAACCGTGGTATTGATTATTTTCATCCGTTCCCATTTCAAATTGCAGTTGACCATTTTCATGCCACATTTTTGTTGTACCTACTCCACTTTCTGTACCTGAAGCAGTAATTCTATCTTCTTTAATACTCCCATCGGGATAGAATCTCATTGTTCGTGCTTTTTTCTTGTCAACATATTCAAACTTTATATTCCACTCGATGCTGTTATCCTCAGTAAAACCTTTTGTTTGAGTTAGTAATCCCTCTTCAAAAGTATTTGTGTAATATACTTTATCTGTTTTTCTATAGCGAAAAGTTTGAGTGCCTGTATAGGGTTCGCCATTTTTATAACGTGTTAATTCGCCGCCTTCCTCTCGGTCATACTCAAGGGTTACATCAGAGTAAATAACTTTTGGGCCAATTTTACAACCTGAAATTATAAAAGTGAAAACTACAGTAACCAATAAAAGCTTATTTAGTATGCACATAAGCCTCTCCTCATTTATTTAAAATTGCCTAAGAGATTATTAAAAATGGGGCTTAAAACAAAACCTAATCTGCTCATATCAGGTGAGCACGAGCTTAACCAAATAACTTCAATGTTCTTTGTTCAATTCGCTATTCTAGCCTTGCTTGAACTTGAACAGATTTTCCGCACCCACTTTTTCTTCGGCTTGATTTAGGGCATACATGGATTCAAAAAGTACGATGGGATTTTCTTCCATGTCTTTTGTTACATGGGTGGAATAACTCGCCTCAAGCTTTTTGACTATATCATTATTGTTATTCGGCAGCCAGCGGGCAGCGTAATAGGAGACTGGGGTTTTAACCAGTTCAACACCATATTCGCCAAGCATTCTATGTTCCACCACTTCAAACTGAAGTACACCCACTGTTCCAAGTAAAAGTTCATTTCCTACTCCTTGTGGAACCTCAAACACATGAACAACCCCCTCTTCCGAAAGTTGGCGCAAACCTTCGCGCAGTTGTTTTCTTTTGAAAGGATCTTTGGTGGCTACTTTTTGGAAATGTTCAGGAGAAAAGAGCGGAATAACATCGAAGTCCACTTTATTATTTTCAAAAATAGTAGTTCCGATCCGGAATGAACCGGGATTAAAAATAGATACTATGTCGCCGGGATAAGCCTCTTCCATTAATTGTCGGTCATCTCCCATTAAAGTATGCGGAGTAGACATTTTGATCTTCTTTCCGGTGGAGGCATGAATCACATCCAGGCCCCGCCTGAATTTTCCTGAAGCAACCCGAATAAAAGCCGCACAATCACGGTGGTCGGGATTCATATTTGCCTGAAGCTTGAATATAAATCCTGAGAAGCCATCTTCGAGATCTCGTACTTCTCCCGCCGGGTTCATGTATTTCTGCGGATAAGGAGC
The DNA here is from genome assembly GCA_040877545.1 of Balneolaceae bacterium. Taxonomy (GTDB): domain Bacteria; phylum Bacteroidota; class Rhodothermia; order Balneolales; family Balneolaceae; genus Gracilimonas. Next base: position 2,204 of record JBBDNN010000071.1, on the reverse strand, counting down.
CAGCTTATGGAAATAATTAAGGAACACATCCAACCCGAAATTATGTAAGGCAGATCCGAAGAAAACAGGTGTAATTTTCCCCATGGAATACAACTCCTTATCCATGTCTTTATACATCCCGTCAATAAGCATTACTTCCTCACGAAAAGCTTCCTTTTCATTATCAGAGAGTGAAGAAGCGGCAATTGCATCCTCAACTTCAAGGATTTGTGTAGTAGCTTTTTTGGCTCCATGATCCAACTTTTGATACATGTGCACCTTGCCTTCAATTGCATCATAAATGCCCTGGAATTTTGGTCCATAGCCCATCGGCCAGCTTGCCGGAACGGCTTCTATTCCCAGTTTCGACTCCACATTACTCAGCACTTCCAGCGGATCCATTCCGGGGCGGTCACATTTATTAACAAAAGTGATAACCGGCACTTCCCGCAACTTACAAACTTCGAACAGTTTTTCGGTCTGTTCCTCCACACCTTTGGCCACATCAATTACCATCAAGCCAGAATCGGCGGCAACTAAAGTCCGCAGTGTATCTTCAGAAAAATCCTTGTGACCGGGAGTGTCCAGGAGATTGTATTTGATGCCGTCTTTCTCGAAGCGTAAAACGGAAGAAGTCACAGAAATTCCGCGTTCTTTTTCTATCGACATCCAGTCGGAAGCGGCATGCCTGGTAGCTTTCCGCGCACGCACGGAACCCGCCTCATGCAATGCCCCGCCATACAGCAGCAGTTTCTCTGTAAGGGTGGTTTTACCGGCATCCGGGTGAGAGATAATCGCAAAAGTACGTCTCTTTTTTGCCTCTTTAATAATTTCTGATTCGGCTGTAGCCGTCTGATCCATTGTGCTCATTCTTAACAAAATTGGTGAAGCCTTTAAGGTACGGTTTTATACAGAAAGTTGTGAGAAGGAGTACTTTGATAATTATTATTCATGAGTCAGGTTCTACCCCTATCATTACTTCCTGCAGGTAGTATCAACTGCCAGGTGGCAGGGGAAATTAAATGGAATCCACTCACTCTCTCAACCTGTCATCAAAGCTAAAGGCTCGAATTTCTTTAATTGAAACTTTTGAAAAATCGGGATGGATTGGGTTGATGAGATAATTAAATTCAGTGGGAATGATAACCGAAGGCACTTTTAGTAACAGGCTATTTTTGTACAATGCCCATTTAATACCAATTTCAGCTAAATGTTGTGGGGCAGGATATACTCTCCAATTCTCAGGCAAATCCTCAGCAGAAACTTCTTCGCATCTGATATCATCAGGAACAAATAAAACGAGCATTTCCAGATCTTTTGGAATATCGGCTATTGAAGTATGTGTAAGCACCTCAAGTGCTGCCAGCGATTCGTGGCCTGAAGTATAAATTACACTAACTCCTTTTCGGTTCCATCTTCCACCATAAATCCTGGCTCCCTCTCCTGACAGATCTCCGGCATATTTTTTCCTGGTAATGCGGAAAAGATGCATCAGGAATAAACACCCTGTTCGAGCCTTCCCAGCTCATCCATTACAAGCTGAGCGCCAAAACTGGTATCAAGCAGACTTAATGGTGTTTTTTGCCCAAAGCCAAGCAATGGGGTTTGCAGCCAGCTTCTCATGCTTTTTTTATCCTCAAAAACCTCAACAGCCCGAAGCAAAACCTTGGCTATTAATATGAGGTGCTCTGATACATCGCTATTAAATTTTTCCTTATTACTATACCTTTGAATAGTTCTTTCCGAAACCGGTAATAGTTCTGAGAGTTGTTTTACCGGTATGGAACCCAATTTGGATAAGTTCAGGAGTGATTTTTTGGAGACCCCTTTTCGGGCCATTTCAATCATATCCATTTCATTGCCTGTGCTGTATGCTACAGCTTCTTCAAAGATGATTTCATAATTTTTGTTATCCATAGCGACAATTGTCGTTTTATTTTCGACAAATTACGAATTTTATTCGTGGGCAGCAATTAAAAATAAGCAATGGGAAGTTGAGCAGCTGATTTCTCTTAGACTGCCTTAATTTACTGGTAATAAGTAAATGATGTTTTATCTGAGAACAATTTTTGGGTAACTTAATAACTAGTGTTATGTCAATGGTACATTGTTGGGTAGAATACCACCAGATGGTTTGGGCATTGCCTTCGAAAAAGGAAATACGGTGATTAGGAGAAACACCATCCATCACCCCGTTTCTGGCTTTCATTACTACATCTTCGGAG
>JBBDNN010000070.1:0-3034 GCA_040877545.1 Balneolaceae bacterium | reverse complement strand
CGATGAAGACGTCAACCTTGAGGGTGCCTAATAGTATGATCAACTGGGGACGCGGACGCGGCTTCGATTTCCAGTGTTGGTTGTTTAGAAATCTTAGCCGTTAATTAACTCATAATCTCCGCGCCCGTTATGCGCAGGGTCGTTATGCCACCTAAGATGAAAATGAGCAAAATGTCAGAAAAACAATATTTCAATCGTTCCTTTTTGGCTCCGATCATTGTTCCATTTTTTGCATATGTAATTGCTCTCTTAATTGGACCAGGTGAAAGCCTAATTCTCGACGGAGCGTATTTTTTATTTTTCTCATTGTTATATGGCGGAATTCCATATCTCATTTTCTTGGCTTTCTATTTTTATTGGCAAAAGAATAAAAATGCAAAGCAGATTAAGTATTTCACACTTGTTGCACCATTTATTTTTACCTCCATATTCTTAGTTCTATTTTTTCTTTATGTAGGAACAATTGAAACTGGTGGTTTTTCGGGAATGATTAGTGGAGATGGATTCTGGAGCGGAATTTTAATGTTTGGAAAATTTTCCCTGCTAACTTCGTTTGGCTATGTATTAGCAATCTATCTTATCTATTACATATTGCTCGGATTAAACAAAATTGAAGTAAACAAACCGGTGGCATAACAAGCGCATCAACGGGGGACGCGGACGTGCCGTTGATTTACAGAGTTGCTTGTTTTAAATTTTTAGCCGTTTATTAACTCATAATCTCCGCGCCGCTTATGCGCGGGGTCGTTATAGTGCTTAACTCCATAATGAAAAATAAAATACTTCTTCTAACACTTTTTCTAGCTGTACTTATTTTAGGATTTGTTTATGTGGGCTGGTTATTCGGTCCCGGGGCATTTCCAAGAGCAGAGTTTTATGAGTTTGATGTTCAGGAAGATTCTCTAATATCAATCATTGAAAGCGTCAAACAAGAAAATCCCGAATTTATACTGCCAAAAAGTATCAAAATGCCAGATGGTGATTATATAGAATTGAAAGATGGAAGAAGAGATAGTACTTCTCATTGGCATAAAATTTATTTCTATTATCCTGACAAAAAACAAATTCTTCTTACTTGGACGAGACCTACATTTACCGGAAAAACAACGTTTGCCTTTGCTAGTATAAATTCATTTAAAAAGGAATGGAGATGGAAACCTCCAAATGAAAATTTTTGGTGGTGGAAAAATCAGGATGATATTGATGAGTTTGAACACCGAATTCTACAAAAAATTAATACTCAACTTAACTCAAATAAATAATTCGAAATCAACCAGCCCTATAACAAGCGCATTAACTGGGGACGCGGACGTGCCGTTGGTTTCCAGAGTTGCTTGTTTAGAAATTTTAGCCGTTTATTAACTCACAATCTCCGCGCCCGTTATGCGCGGGGTCGTTATGCTTCCTTACACATTTAACAACAATCATCATTTCTTGCCGTTGTATTTGTAGCACCTTTGAACTACATTATAGAAAAACCTTAATGTCATGGCTACAAAATCAACCACTGTACGCGCTCGATTAGAACCTAAATTGAAGAAAGAAACCGAACTCATTTTGGAGGAACTCGGAATTAATACCACTGAAGCTATCCGTATTTTTTTTAAACAGGTAAAGCTTCAACGAGGACTTCCATTTGAAATGAAGATTCCAAACGAAATTACCGAAGAGGCTATTCTGGATGCCAAAGCACGAAAAAATGTTTCATCTTTTGAAAGCTCGGATGAACTTTTTGAAGATCTTGATATCTGATGAAGAAGATTCTGCGGACAAATCGCTTCAAAAAAGATGTCAAAAAGATGAAGAAGCGGGGTAAATCATTTGATGTTTTTAAACAAGTCATACAAAAATTAGCTAACGATGAGCAACTGGAACAACGGTTTCGAGATCATAAATTAAAAGGTGATTATGTGGGTACCAGAGAGTGTCATGTGGAACCGGATTGGTTGTTGATCTATGAGGATAATGAATCTGAACTTGTTTTAATTCGGACGGGGACACACTCCGATTTGTTCGGTTAAATAATCTTTCGGAAAGCATAACAAGGCGTTTCAAGCGGATTTTAACATGGAGCTACTTGCCACTTAAAAGTTTTAGTTCGTTATTGCCGTTGTTAAACATCAACTTGTTAAAACCGCTTAAACGCAGGGTCGTTATGTACCTTGAATTCTAGAAACTCAATCTTCATGATTAGAAAATTTGTTTATAAGACCTTTGTGATCACTTTACTCATGCTTGGTTCTGCTTCTAGTTCGATATATGCGCAAGAAGCGTCTGCTTTTTTTCGAGGATTAGGTATTGAAATTGGTGGTGGCTATAATCAACTCTTATGGGAGGCTACAGATGTGGATGGAGGTAAAGAAAGTTATGACAGAACAGCATTTTCATTAATGCCTTCTATTCGAATAAGTTATGAGTTTGATGTTTTTTCAAAAATAAATCTACATCCTTTTATAGGGTACAATGAATTTGGTGGACATAGTAAGCTTGAAAGTGTTGATTGGTTTTTAAATTCTGATGTCCTTTACAAGGATCAATATAGGTTTCGGAATTTAGAATTTGGAATATATGGTACATATTCAATATCAAGAATTAATATGGGCGCTGGATTTAAACTAAATTACCATTTGGAAATAGAACAGAAGAATTACTATGAAAATCACCCTCAGGATATCAACGGATGGAGAACTTCAGATAATTCTTTTTTATTTAAAGATTTGTCATTAGATGCAGGAATTCGTTTGGAATATCCTATCATTCAGAAGGTTAAAATAGGAGCCGAGGGCTGGTTTGGAATAACTGATTTAGGAAAAGAAGAGTATCCTATTTTTGTAAGACAGAATCATTTTAGATTACTAATTGGATATCGATTTTAAAGCAAAACGGTACATAACAAGCGCATCAACGGGGGACGCGGCCATGGTTTCGATTTCCAATGTTGCTTGTTATAAAATTTTAGCCGTTTATTATTCCTAATCCCCGCGCCCGTTATGCGCAGGGTCGTTATAGCGCGGCTGGCGCATCTTGTTTTTGG
>JBBDNN010000069.1:0-3044 GCA_040877545.1 Balneolaceae bacterium | reverse complement strand
CCTCACTTCGCTAGGTTAGCTCTTCCTAACTCTTAATTCAAATATATAAGGGATGGCTTCGCCAGAACCCCCGACCCTCGGTGCAAACGAGGTGCTACGATCAACTATTCGAGGCTTTTCCTTAAATAAAAAAAAGCCAGACAAAATTAATTGCCTGGCTTTGTAAGTGGGCGATGAGGGACTCGAACCCCCGACCCCCTCGGTGTAAACGAGGTGCTCTAAACCAACTGAGCTAATCGCCCTATTCAATAAAATCCTTCAAACAAACCACTGATTTTTAAAAATGAAATCCTGAGATTGGCTAATCACCTGCTTGAAGGGCGACAAATATAAGAACATTTTTAACCCTGACAAAGAAAAATAAACCCTTTGCTTGATTTATTGGTTAACACTGTTAACTTATCCTTCACGGATGAATAGCAACCATCAGGGGCGCATAGCAGTAAGCCTCTATGGCTATAATAAATGAACCAAAATATGCCAGATAAATCACCCCATTCTTTCAATGCCGTTTTAGTCGACGGCTGCAGAATTCCTTTTCAGCGCTCGGGAACTAATTACAACGACCTCATGGCCTATGATCTTGGCCGCATGGCTATAGAGGGGTTGTTAGCCCGAAATACGGTAGATCCGGCAGACATTGACCGCGTTATTATGGGCTCTGTAATTCAGGAGGTTAAAACCAGTAATGTGGCACGTGAAAGTGCGTTGGGTGCCGGGATACCTGCTACCATTCCGGCTTTTACAACTACGATGGCATGCATTTCTTCGAATCAGGCCATCGCAAGCGGTGTGGATTTAATTCGCTCAGGGCAAGCAAAAATTATTCTAGCGGGCGGAACCGAAACCATGTCGGATATACCGGTTCGATTTAAAAAGAAATTTCGCCAGAATATATTAGCAGCACGAAAATATAAATCACCACTGGAATTTCTAAAGTTCTTCAAAGGATTGGGCATCAAAGATTACCTGCCGGAGCTTCCTGCAGTTGCCGAATTTACCACGGGTGAAGTGATGGGTGAAAGCGCCGACAGAATGGCTGCACGTTTCGGGATATCACGAGAAGATCAGGATGAATTTGCCATGCGATCTCACCACCTTGCCGCAAAAGCAACAAAAGAGGGTTTGCTGGATGAGGAATTAATTCCTGCTAAAGTCCCTCCAAAATTTGATGTGGTAAAGCACGACAATGGCTTTCGCGAAGATACTTCCATGGAGAAGCTTGCAAAACTAAAGCCGGCTTTCATTAAGCCCCACGGAACAGTTACGGCGGGAAGTTCTTCATTCTTTACCGATGGAGCCTCCGCTTGTTTTATTATGGAAGAACAAACTGCACTGAATCTGGGCTTAAAACCAAAAGCTTATGTGCGGGAATATAATTTTGTATCCCAGGATCCGGGTGAAGAGTTACTGCTCGGTCCTGCTTATGCCACACCAAAAGTTCTGGATAAGATGAACCTCTCCTTGAAAGATATTGATGTATTCGAACTTCATGAAGCTTTTGCCGGACAGGTTCTGGCGGTTTTAACTGCCCTGAATTCTGATAAATTTGCCAGGGAATCCCTGAACAGAGATTACCGGTATGGTGAAATCCCAATTGATATGCTCAACACTCTTGGAGGCTCACTTTCTTTAGGGCATCCTTTTGGTGCCACCGGAGTACGGCTTGTCACCACCGCAGCTAACCGCCTGATTCGTGAAGACGGCGCTTTTGCCCTCGTTACCGCCTGCGCTGCCGGCGGACAAGGCCATGCTGTTATTTTGGAAAGGTATGGTCAGTGATCAGTTTTTCAGTAAACATTTAGCATTAAATCAAATAACTATTAATCACCGACGGTCCTCCGTCATCATTCTTCCGCCATCAGAACTCATAGCAAGGGGTTGCAACCCCTTGCTTCGTTGTCTTTAACACCTTAATCGTATTTGAATAATTATGAACTACCTAAACATCTCCCATAAAAATTCTGTTGCCATAGTTTCACTTGATCAGCCCGGGGAAAAAGTGAATAAGCTGAATGAGTCCATGATTGAGGAATTTTCGACTTTCTTAGATGAGCTGGAAAATGATAAAAGCCTGAAAGGAGCAGTTTTGATTTCAGGAAAGGAGGATAATTTTATAGCCGGTGCAGACATCGAGATGTTCAAGGCCCGGGAGACTGCTGAGGAAATTGAGCAGCTGAGCAAAGATGGCCATAAGATTCTAAATCGAATCGCGAATTTCCCCAAACCGATTGTGGTGGCTGTTCACGGAAGCTGTATGGGCGGTGGATTGGAACTTTCATTGGCTTGTCAGTACCGTATTTGTTCGGAGCATCCAAAAACCGTTTTTGCTCTTCCGGAGGTGAAACTGGGAATTTTGCCCGGAACCGGCGGCACACAACGTTTGCCTCGAAGAATTGGTATTCAAAAAGCCCTTACTTATATGCTGACGGGAAAAAACATCTATGCGCGTCAGGCTAAAAAAATGGGATTAGTTGATGAAACCACACATCAACACGCGCTCGAAACAGCCGGAATAAAAGCGGTTCAAAAGATTTCGGATGGAAAATTTAACAGAAAAGACCGCCGCTCTTTCATGGAAAAATCTTTGGAAGGAAATGGGTTCGGAAGAAAAATCATCTTCTCACAAGCCCGAAAAAAAACCGCCGCTGAAACCAAAGGAAATTATCCCGCCCCTCCCAAAATTATTGACGCGGTGGAATACGGCTACAAAAATGGAATAGAAAAAGGACTGGAAAATGAATCCCGTTTATTCGGGGAATTGGGAGCCACTCAGGAATCACGAAATTTGGTGAATTTATTTTTTGGGATGACTGCTTCAAAAAAAATCCCAAAGCCGGAATTGGTAAAACCGGTTAAGAAACTCGGCATCTTAGGAGCAGGATTAATGGGCTCGGGAATCTCTGAAGTGAGTGTGGAGAAAGCTGATTATCGAGTGCTGCTAAAAGATCAGACCATAGATGCCGCGGCAAAAGGAGAGCAGATAATCTGGAAATCCCTCAATGAAAAATCCAAGAAGCGCATCATCACTCAGTTTGAACGAG
>JBBDNN010000068.1:0-17355 GCA_040877545.1 Balneolaceae bacterium | reverse complement strand
ATTTAAAAAACAATACCGATATTTTTTACATCAAAAAAATGCGGAAGTCAGGAGATGATCGAATTATCTAATCTCTATAGGTGAAACGTTCTATATTAGGATTATTAGAGACTATCCTAACCTCTTAAACCTATCTTCTACACTTCATATCCCTCTTTAAGCAATATCTCCTTCACTTTTTCTACGTGGTTTCCCTGAATTTCAATCACCTTGCCTTTGGTAGTTCCTCCGGTACCTAATTGGGTTTTTAGCTTCTTTTCCAGTTTTTCAATCACTTGTGGATTGTGAGTGATTCCCCTTATAACGGTGACTTGTTTTCCGCGTCTTCCCGCTGTTTCCATTTTTACTGTGACTTTCATAACTATACCTTTGTTTGTTTCCATGTTCCACGTTTGAACAGAATAAAGCCGACTACTCCCAACATTGATTCTGCAATTACTATAGAGTAAAATACGCCTTCTTCGTTCCAACCCAAGATTATGGACAGGAAGTAAGCAAGGGGAATTTCCAAAATCCAAAAACAGAACAAGTTGATGTAGGTCGGGCTTTAATATCGTTCCAGAGAAGATGGAGTGGCTTTGCCGGCCGTTCTGCTTTCATTTTTGTACCGGGCGCGGAGATAAAAACCGGGAGCCGTGAACATGAATATTTTGAAATTTCCAAGCCATCTTTTCAAGAAAAGAGGAGGGAGCATTAAAATGTACCACAACATCTGCTGTTCGTGCAAGAGTCATGTCCAATTGGTTTACATTACTTAGTTCAAGCAGGACAGGAGCAGAAATTTGTTTAATTTTCTTGAGAAAATATTTTTCCTGGGGGGTGCTATAAATTACCTGCGAATTTGAATAACCGGTATAAGCACCATTTAACAGTTCCGCATTTCTAAAGATTACCAATGGAACATCATCATCAATCTTTTCAAGGGAGGCATCAATATTGGAATAGCTTTCCTCTTCATTTTGAGTGATAATTTCCGAGAGGTCTACTTCAATAGCTTCTCCCATAGTTTCTCTTTGTAACTCATCTATGGCAGAAGAACGGTCTGTTGAAAATTCACCGGCAAAAACAATGAGGCTGTGTGTTTTAGTCTCCTTATTTCGGTACTTCTTGATAAATTCTTTGTATTCCGAGCTGTTGAAGTCGAAGGTATTTTCTGTAGACATTTTTGAGGATAACCAGTTACAATTGAGCTTCAAAGGTACTCTTTAAAGGGATTGTAAGAAAGTGGGAAATAAATAAAAGTCCGCTTTGTGTAGAAAACGAACTTTTAAATAAATTAAATACGATTAAATCAGTTTGCTGTTTTTGCTCGTGTTCCCTGTATAGTGAGAGATTTAATGAAACCGGATGGAGTCTCGATAGTTACAGTTAAGCTTGTATTTACCACATCACTATTAACGTCATCAGTGTCATCCACCACAAATCCAAATTCTGTACTACCAGGACCTGGATTAAAAAAGTCACCAAGTACGAAGTCAACATCTCCATTTGCTACGAGTCCTTCACCAACACTTACGGTGATTTGGCTCCCAGCAGCCATTGGATATCCGTTTCTATCGATAATGGTAAACTCAAAACTTTGACCGCCACTGTGGGGAACATTTATGGTTCCGGGATTTATTGTCATTACAGGATCTCTTGGATCTGAAAGTAAAAGAGTGGTAGTTTTTTCAATATAGTTGTTGTCTTTATCTACTGTTTGAGCCACTACATCTACAAAACCAACTCCATCCGGGTGGGTTTGAGGTGTGCTGCCATTTGCCGCCAGGTTTACAGTAGCATATCCGGTTTCATTAGTTACAGCACTTCCATTTACGAGACCACCATTGGAGGCTGAAAAATAAACAGCAGTACCTTCTTTTACTGGATTTCCTTTTAGATCCCCGACGCTAACCGTGATATTATTAGTATGATTTTCATTTAAGTAAGCATAAGCATCAAAATTATAGACTCTTGGTGCCACATTAAAATTATCAGGGTGAGGAAAACCACTGCTGATAGAAACAATTACAGGGGAAGAACGGATCGTTAAACCGACGTCAGAACGATCGATTATTGCTTCTATACGAACGGTGCCAGAAGAATCTCCACTTACAAGATTAGAGGTGACACGCCCACTACTATTTGTCAGGCCGGTTGCAGGAGTAATATATTCCCCACCTTCAGGACCTCTTATAATTTCAAAAGATATTTCATGATTTCTATCTACACTTCGTCCGGCAGAATCTTGAACTTCAAAAGTAAATGTGGTACTTGTAATTCCACCCGTTTCAGCGACATTAATAGCAGGGCTGGTAACATTAACTAACTGAATTTGTGCAGGTCCTCCTGCTTCTCCTCCTACTTCTTCCTCATCATCATCATCACCTCCTCCATCATCGCTGCCTTCTTCTGTTAATTCAAAGTTGAAGCTGGTAATGTTATCTCCGGGGGCTACTTTTAAAGTTCTTGTTGCTTCTACAAACTCTGTGGCAGAGGCTAAAATAGTTAGATCCGTAACCTCAGAAACTTCTATTTCTCCAATAGAATATTGTCCCAACTCATCTGTTCTCCCAAATATATCACTAAGTTCTTGAGGAGTATTGATCTGTACCGTAGCATTTTCAATTGGGTTACCGGTATTTTGGTTTGTCACTTCACCCTGAATTACGACATTATCTTCGTCATCAGATGAACAGGAATTAAAGCTCACAACTAAAATTGCAAGAGCGAAAATTGGTAGAGATATTTTTTTCATAGCTATTTTATTTATCAAGAGAATTGGAACGAGCTTATGTTACAATTTTGCAGATCAAATTGTAAAATATTTTGCATCAAAACCGTCATAGATTTTGCTACACACAATATTAAAAATTCTTAATCTTTAAAAGCTATTTTTTTATATAAATACCCGGGGTGATTATTCAGCTAAGCCGCTACTTTGTGGAGAGAGGGCTTGTTCCGAGGTTTCATCCATTTTTAACTCCGGCTCAGGCACGTATTTCCATACTATAAAAGCCAATATTAAAATAATCATTGTCCCGATATAGGTGTTACTGGCATAGCCGCTTTGTACATAAAAAGGGCCAGCAACGGAGCCGCCAACACCATAGCCCACTTGCCCGATTGCTATTAACAAGCTCATAAGCGAGCCTCTGTTATCGGATTTTACCAATTCGGTAGAAAGCGCCTGAAATGGGCTTATGCGCATGGCAATAAGTACCATTGCAAGAAAAAACATGATATAGGCAACCCAAAACTCTGTGATAACATGGGTTGTTAATACCAACACAATAGAGAGTCCAATGCAGGAAGTAATGACTATTTTTTTGCGTCCAACTTTATCTGATATTCTGCCGGCTATAGGTCCGGTAATAACGTTGGCTATACCGCCTACAAAAAACAGAGATGCTATGGCTGAACCACTTACTCCAAAGGTATTTTCAAGCCATGTGGGCAGGTACACCACGAATATTGAAATGCTCAAAAACATCAACAAATAAGAAAAAGCGATTGCCCGGACGTCACTGCGCTGCAGTAGCTTGTGGTATTTTCTAAGTGAACCAATTACGGTAAGCCGGTCGGTGGTAAGGGTGACATCCGGTTGTGGTACTTTCATCAGAACCAGAACAAAAGTGAGTGCCATAATCCCGCCAAATAAAACAAAGGGAATTCTGAACCCAAACATATCGGCTAACAGGGTACCAATTGGGATTCCCAAAATCTGCCCCATGGCTATTCCACTCATAACCCACCCGTTTGCCCAGCCTCTCTTTTCGTAGGGAAAATAATCGCCTACATAAGCCACAGCAGCACCACTTAATACACCTCCGGCCATGCCTGCTAATCCCCGAACAACAAGAAGCCCTGAAAATGTATTTACCAAACCATGTAAAAAAAGGAATACTGAAATTCCGCCTGTACCAATAAGTAGAATTTTTCTTCTTCCAATTTTATCAGACAAGGGCCCCATGATGAGAGCAAAAATCCCCACCATTACGGCATATACAGTAACAAGGCTTCCAAGAATTTCTAAGGGGGTTCCTAACTGTTCACTGATTCTTGGCAGGATAGGGGAAATAATCATTACCTGACTGCTTGCAGCAAATACAAGAAGCCATAATGCAAAAATAATGAGGTATGGATTTCCCTTGTTCGGTGAGCTCATTTTTTTAAGATAGACGGAGCAAATTTAAAAAACTGTAATATTTTGTCCGGGAATATTGATTTTGCCACTTGCTCCAGTATCAAAAATTTCCTTAATGAGAGGTTTATTTGTCTATCTTTGTTTCTGATTTCCTGGATCTGGCAATAGTACGGCTAATTAGAATAACAGGAATAATACCAACCAGAACTATCATTAGAGCTGCCCCTGCAGACTCCGCAAGTCGTTCATCTGAAGCATACCTGTAAACCTGAACCGCAAGTGTATCGAAATTAAAAGGCCGCACAATCAGTGTGGCAGGAAGTTCTTTCATCACATCTACAAACACGAGCAATCCTGCTGTGAGTAATCCACCAGACATCATAGGAATGTGAATATTTCGAAGTACTCTCAAAAAAGGGTAGCCTAATCCACGTGCGGCTTCATCCATATTAGGGGTAATTTTAGACATACTTGCTTCCACACCACCGAAAGAAACCGCTAAAAACCGAACCAAATAAGCAAAAACCATCGCAAATAAGGTTCCGCTGAGTAATAATCCGGTGGAGAATCCCAGGGTTTCACGAAAAAAAGTATCAATGCTGTTATCAATAAAACCAAATGGTATAAGTACCCCCACGGCAATTACTGAACCTGGAATGGCATATCCTAAAGAGCTGATCCGATTAAATATTCGTACGTATTTAGTAGGATTGAGCCGTGCTGCATAGGCCATCATAAGTGCGATAAATACAGCCAAAAACCCGGTAATAGCCGAAACGGTAAACGAATTGAAGGAGAGTTCAAGAAACTTGTAGTTAATATGGTTCAGGTTCGAAAAAAACATTTCGAGCAGAAGGATAACCGGGATTATAAACCCAGCAAGTACCGGCAGGAAACAGGCCATAAATGCCAGGGTTGATCTGATTCCCTTTAGTTGAAACCTGTTAAGGCGCTTGAAACGGTTTGAATCACTCTGCTTATCACTGATACGATTGCGTGACCATCGCTCCAAAATCACCAACACCACAACAAATGCCATCAGAAAAGCCGCAAGTTGAGCAGCGGCTGGTCGCTCCCCAAGGCCAAACCAGGTACGGTAAATTCCGGTTGTAAAGGTTTGGACACCGAAATACTCAACTGTACCGAAATCATTTAATGTCTCCATTAAGGCAAGAGCCAGCCCAGCTGCAATACCGGCACGGGCCACAGGCAATGCCACCTTAAGAAAACTTTCCCAGGTTGAGTAGCCCATAATGCGGCTTGCTTCCAAAAGATTAGTGGATTGCTCTAAAAAAGAAGAACGTGCCAGCATATACACGTATGGATAAAAAGCGAGCGACATAATTACAATGGCACCTTCTACAGAGCGGATATTGGGAAACCAGTACTCATCAATTCCCAGTGCAAAAACACTTCTTAGCATTGACTGAAAAGGACCGGCTATATCAAAAAAATCGGTGTAAATATATGCCATTAAATAGGCGGGAATGGCAAAGGGAAGGATGGAAGCCCACTCAAATATTTTTCGCCCTGGAAATTCGCACATGGTGATTAGCCAGGCTGATGAAATTCCTATCAAAAGTACACCAACAGATACTCCTGTAATCAGGAGTAATGAATTTTTTACGTAATCGCTTAGTACCGTCTCTGCAAGGTGGGCCCATATTTCTCCTGCGGGAGTGAATACCGAAACTACAACCGTGAGCACAGGAATGGAAATAAGGACAGCTATTAAAAGACTGAACAAGGTCCACTTAATAGACTTGTGGGGGACTCTTTTAGGCTCGGGTTTGAAACTCTGAATGGTCGTATGTAGCGCTTTAAGCATGTTCTAAAATAAGCTTCTTGCAGCTTTTATCATCCTAAAGACCAAATTTATTTTTGAGAACAGATTCGGCTGCATGAAACCCGCTCATACCATGAACGCCGCCTCCGGGTGGGGTTGAGGCGGAACAAATATACATTCCCTTAACAGGAATTTTATATGGATCCCATTTCAAAACCGGTCGCCCAAAAAGTTGCTTGAAAAATTGAGCGCCACCATTAATATCTCCGCCTATATAATTTGAATTGTAGGTTTCGAATTGCCGGGTGTTCATTGCATGCTTGCTGATGATGGTATCTTTAAAGCCGGGAGCATATCTTTCAATCTGATTCTCAATATTTTCGCTCATATCTTTTTCCGAGCCATTTGGCACGTGGCAGTAAGCCCAAAGGGTGTGTTTTCCGGCAGGAGCTCGGGAATCATCAAAAATGCTTGGCTGGGAAACCAATACATAAGGTTTTTCGTGATGATTACCTTTCCATGCTGCTTTTTCTGAATCCGCAATCTCCTGGAAACTTCCGCCTAAATGTAAGGTGCCAGCTTGTCTGCACATTTTATTTGTCCATGGAACAGGTTCGGAAAGAGCCCAATCCATCTTAAAAGTTCCCGGACCATATTTATAATGCTGAAGTTTACTCTTATATCCTGATGATAATTTGTTACCCGCTATTTTTACTATTTGATGTGGAGTGAGATCAAATAATATGGTTTTGGTGGAAGGAATATCGCTTAGGGAAGTAACTTCTGAGTTGGTTTCAATTTCACCGCCTAATGTTTGAAAGACTTGTGATAGTGCTTTTGTGATGGCAGCCGATCCTCCTTTAGCAAAAGGCCAGCCTACAGCATGGGCAGAAGCTCCCAAAACAAGTCCAAAAGAAGCAGTAAAGGCTTTATTTAGTGGAAGTATACTGTGAGCCGCGGATCCCGCAAAAAGAGCTTTTGTATCTTCCGAATCAAACATGGCATTACTTAGCAATGAAGCGGAAAACATGCCGTACCAGCCAAAACGAGCCATAGTAAGAGGATGTTTTGGCAGCCGTAAAGTTCCGAAGATATCTTCGGATAACAGGCTCCAATTATTGACAAATTTCTTGTAAAGCTGCTTATAACTTTTAGCATCTTTCCCCAATATTGCCAGTGTTTCATTCAAAGATTTTGAAACAGCTATAGCTTTTCCCTCCTTAAGCGGGTGAGCATACGGATATTTCGGATGTACCCATTCTAAACCTGCTTTTTCGAGGTTTAGTGACCTAAAAAAAAGGGAACTTGCCGCGGTGGGATGAACAGCCGAACATACATCATGATGAAAACCTGGTTCAGTCAATTCCTGTGTTCTTGTACCGCCACCAATGGTAGGTTTGGCTTCCAATATTTTCACCCTTAGGCCTTCCTGAGCCAATCTTATGGCTGCACTTAACCCATTTGGTCCGCTGCCAATAATAATAGCATCGAATTCTGTTGTGCTTGAGGTCAATTTATTATTGGTTACTTCTCTGTTCAGCCAGTTTTAATGCTTCATAAGCATTAATAATTCCACCTGTTGCAGATAATTCAGAAAATGAAATGTATTCCTGGGAGGCCGGTTTTAAAACCTGTTGATCTACTTTTGTGACCGTACTGAGCATAATATCCTTTACCTCAATGGTCGATAAATCAGGGTAATAAGACATAATGAGTGCCGCTACACCGGCTACCACGGGAGAAGCCATGCTGGTTCCGCTATTCATTTTATACTCATTATTCGGATAGGTAGAATATACATCTACACCAGGTGCAAATAGATCGACGGTTTCTTTGCCATAGTTGCTAAAACCGGCAGCCAGTGTAGAGTCTGATTCCCATGAAGAAGCCCCTACTGATAAATAATTTTCAGCAAATCCACCATCATCATAAAAACGAGAAGGGTAAGAATCGGTACTATCTACATTCTGTCCATCATTTCCAGAACCTGATACCATTAAAACCCCGGTGCTGTCTGCAAAGCGAATTGCTGCATCAACGTAAATTTTTTCAGGTGAATAGCCTTTCCCAAAGCTCATATTTATGACATTGGCACCATTTTCTGCAGCATAACGGATTGCATTTGCAACATCTTTATCACGCTCATCGCCATCTGGAACAGTTCTGAGAATCATCAATTCGATATTACCGGCAATACCTTTTGTGCCCAAATTGTTATCCCGGACAGCACCTACAATTCCTGAAACATGTGTGCCATGTTCATTAGAAGGGCCATTTACATCATTATTTCCATAAAATCTATTGCTGAGGTCTTCGTAATCGTCCCCGACAATATCTCGAGGATCAAATTCAGGATTCAGTCCATACTCACTAAGGCCAGAGAGATGTTCGTAGAACTCCTGGGTTTCTTCAATAGCTTGTTCAGTAGCACCATTATTTTTAATCATAGCGAGTATCTGCTTTGCCTGTTGCACTTCTGGAGTATCTTCCTCTGTGGGCACCAGTTCTTCCATACTTACCGAATCAATACTTGAAGTATTGAGGGCTTCTTTAGCGGAACCAACAGCTTGTAAAATTTGCGAAACCTGCATTAACTGCTGGTTATTTTCCTGTACCCGGTTTTCAAAAGCTTCTTTGATTTCCAGGTAGTAATTATACTCTTCTAACTGATCTTCAGGAACTTCATTTTCTTCTATTCCCGCATATTGATTTCCCAATTTTGAGTAGAGGCGGGTTATTTCATATGTATCTTTATCAACATGTGCACTATCGGGGCCTCCAATAAAATTCCATCCATGCACGTCATCTACATAACCATTCTCATCATCATCCAGATTATTTCCAGCCACTTCACCATTATTTACCCAGATGTTAGCGGTGAGATCTTCGTGCTCGATATCTGTCCCTGAATCTATTATAGCTACTATTACTTTTTTTTGGGGTGATTTATCAGCTAAAAATTCTTCATAAGCTCTTTCCACACT
Source organism: Balneolaceae bacterium (assembly GCA_040877545.1). Lineage (GTDB taxonomy): Bacteria > Bacteroidota > Rhodothermia > Balneolales > Balneolaceae > Gracilimonas. The sequence continues at coordinate 8,459 of JBBDNN010000068.1, read as the reverse complement.
TGTTCCGTAAAATGGCGATGCATTTGGAGAATTTAAATGCCAATCGTTGGTAGCTTCTTCCGCAGAAAATATTGCAGCAGTTGCAGTGGTATCAGTTTCAGCACTTTCGATATTTTGTGCTAATTCTTGAGGGCCTGCACAACCCATAGCAAATAAAAGGGCACAAACAGTAAACACTCTGGATAAATTTTTCATTACTATTATTTAAGGGTGAATTATTTCAATGATAGATTTTGAAATCAACGACTACTTTTGATTCTGTAGATAACCTGATCGGCTAAAATTGTTGAGGAAATAAGAAACGCTAAAACAGTAAGACTCGCAACCGGTTCCCAGATTATAAATCCCCCAAATGTACCAAGTACAGCACCCAGATACTGTATATATTGCAGCTGATCATTACTGGCATTTTTAATGAGCTGTTCCAGCTTTCGTTCATCATATTCGCGGAGATTATCTTCCACTAAAGCATGAACATCCAACTGATTAACCAGTTTGTACAACAGGGTAGTAACTGTTTCTTCAATCATTGCGCTATGTTCATCCAGTTTTTCCGGTAATTGATCGAGGAAGGAATCCATTTTATTGAGTCCTTTTTCTATACCGGTTGGAAGTTTGTGAAGGGCATCTTCCACAAGAATCTGCATTTCCTGGCCTTTCAAAAAACTGTAGGCTCTGAGTGCAACTTTCTCGAAAGAATTTTCAGCCACGGCTTCATCAATCTGCTTAATTAAATTTTTAGCAAGGGATGACCGTACATTTGGATCGGCGATCATTTCATCCACATAACTGACAACCAGTGTTTTAAGGCCATCTCTGAATTCCGGATCATCAATAATATTTTTCACATAACCCGTCGCTTTTTCTCTGTACTTACTGATTACCTGAGACTCATGAATTTTCTTTTTAATGATCTCGGGGTTAATTAGATCTTCAGAAACCGCCCGGGCGAGCCGATAAGCAATGCGATCTTTCTGAGCAGGAATTAACCCTTGTCCTAACACCGGCCGCCGGTGTACCGGGCGGAATAACATGGTTATTGCGAGCCAGTTGGTAAGAAATCCAATAAGACCACTTATGCTCAGTATTCGGAGTAATCCTTCAAAATTGAACGTGTTGCCAAACAGGGTAGCGGAGTATCCCGCAAAATCCCAGTAAAAAGAAAAACCAAATACGATGATCAGCAAGAATGGAATAAAAAAAAGCAACTTCAGCAGCCATTTATGCTGACTGGTTTTTCTGGGAGGTATTATTTCCTGAACCACATCGTCATTTGAGACAGAATATTTATCAACCTGGTGGCGGATTAATTCCCAAAGCTGAGAAGCATACTCTTTACTTCTTTCTTTGATGCTGTCCGTGTTGTTATTTGTATCCATCCGTATTTTTTTGAGAGGCTGTACGTGAAAAATTCCTAGTGGTGACACTTATTCAATAATCAATTTCCTCCTATAAAAAATATCATTTTATGGAGGAAACCTTAGATAGATTTTGAATATGCTAAATAGTGGTCTTCAAGTGCTGTCATTTGTTTTTTTTCTGCAGAAGCCTTGTCTTCAAAGCCAATTAAATGAAGGAGGCCGTGGATAAAAATCCGTAACAATTCCCTTGATACAGATTCATCAAACTCCCTGGCTTGTTCTTTTATGCGAGGAGCACAGCAATAAAGTGTGCCTTCTATTTGTGAATTTGACTGGTCTTCATCATACCGGAACGATATAATATCTGTGATATACTCTCTTTGAAGATATTCTGAATTGATGCGAATAATCTCTTTTTCATCTACATAAACCAATTCAACAAAAGAAAAGCGGCAGTGTTCCTGCTTTTCGATATACTCTAAAAGTTGAGAAAGTTTCTTTTCCTGGAGAGGGATATCAACCCCGCTTTCGTTGAAAATCTGGAGAATAGGGGATTCATCATTCAAAGCAGGTAGTACTAAAAAGTAAAATCGTCGTCCATTGTTTCGGTGAGGGAGAGGGCTATTCCGCACATCATAAGATCTTCGGGCAGCTGCGTAAAATCTCCGCTTAAAATGGAGGAATCCACATTAGCATAAAGGCTGCATCCTGCTGCTTTTTCTACAATTAGGCCAGAGGTTTTATCACCTGCTTTTCCAAAGAAAGTAACTTGTTGTAACATATCACTTGCAACAAAAGCGGTGCAGTTATGCAGTTGAAGAAAAGTATTGAAGGCATACACTGATACCATATTCATTTCCTCGCTATTTACATCAAGTCCGAGATGAATTTCAAGAGCCAGTTTTCGATGCTCTTCTTCATTTTTCACTTCCAGGCGAAACACATCATTTCCAAGAGGTTTAGGTGTTGCGCCTAAAACTTTACCTATGGTGTCTATATTTTCTTTTGTAAACTGGTGAATCATGTGAGTTTATTTTGCTGTGTAAATATACGATACCGATAGCTAAAATAAATATGTTTAATTGATACCATATCTGTTAACCTCTTGCTCGCTGCTGCTTTTGGAATTTGGCATTGCTGGAAATTGTGATCCCAGAATTTCATTCACCCGGTTTGCCAGTTCTTCTGCTTTTTCAGTCTCATCATTCTGATAGAAGATGTATTGCGCAAGTACTATTCCCTGGCGTGTTGGGATTATTTCTCGGCTTGCATTTTCTGCACGATTGTTTAGGCTGGTTAATTCTGATCTTAAACTTCGCTGCTTGCGAATATCACCTGAACTTCTGGCGCTTTCATATTCCTGATTCAACTGGTTGAATTCAGTTAGAATATTATTGTACTGGCTGAAGTTTTTATCTATTTCATTAAACAGTTTATCTACCGCTGAATCTGCCAACCGGGTTGCATCATCGTTCATTCCCGCTTGTGAATATCGTATGGCATATAATAATTTTAGTGATTGGCTCTGCTCATCTTGCCTAAAGGGAATCCTTTCCTCGCCCCATTTCAACCAATATCCGGCACTGTCTAATTTACCTTCTTCACGATATTTCATAGCTAATTGCATGAAGTTATACCGATAGTTACTCAGCATTCGACGGATATTTTCATCAAGATAAAGGTTAGGGTCATTCCATTCTTTAAACTGAAAATTTTCCAAACGGTCCGTGTATATTTTGGTATCTATATAGCCGCTATCACCCTCGCCAAAGTCTTTGGGAACTACACGGTAAGCCTTACCCTCAGTACGGAAATAGTCATCCAGGTTAAGCTGACTTTGTCCAGATACGGTATTGGCAAAATAAATTGGCCGCAACCAGTTATTGGTAGTAAGAAGATCAATGATAAGATGATCCTGAGTTTGTAAATAGTAAATGGTGTTACCTTGTTGATCCTGCCCATATCTGCGGCCATTGATTCTCCAGCTTACCACATCATCCAGTGAATCTACCGGCATTTCGAAATCGGTGCCCGATTGTAAAATGGGAAGCGAAGTATCAGGAGTGACACCAATGGCTTCTTTATAGTTGAAATCTTCTGAAAAAGCATTTCTCAGCATTTCTTTATCTACGGGAATTTGAATTTCTTGTGGCTGCCATTGAGAAATGCCGGAGGTAACTCGTGCTACTTCTTCATCACTTAATGAAATTGGCAGAGGGGCTGATTCATGCGACCATTGATCACGGAGCTGTTTAATATACCAATCGGTATTTAAGAGGCTCAGGCAAACAATGCGAACATCGGTACGTATTCCTTCAACTTCCTGTAAATACCACAGGGGGAAAGTGTCATTATCACCATTGGTAAACAAGATAGCGTTTGGAGCTACAGAATTTAGAAGATTGCGGGCATAATCAGGAGCTACATACCTATTACTTCGATCATGATCGTCCCAGTTTTGGGCACCCATCCAAATGGGGGAGGCAAACAGGCACAGAATTACAGCTGCGTAACCCAGAGCTTTATTGTCATTAAAGTAATTTTTAATGAGTTCCACCAGCCCGGTTACTCCCAGCCCGATCCAGATGGAAAAGGCGAAAAAGGAGCCGACATAAGCATAATCACGTTCCCGTGGCTGATATGGAGTTTGGTTGAGGAAGACGATAATGGCCAACCCCGTGACCAAGAAAAGCGAAAGCACAGCAAAAGCACGTTGCCAATCTGAAGAAAAATGAAAGATCATTCCAAAAAAGCCTAATAAAAATGGAATGAAGAAATAGTAGTTGCTGGCAAAATTATCCGGATAAGGAGCTTCTTTAAATCCAGATTGCCAACCTGCATCTTGTATATCAGCTTCACGGCCAATAAAATTCCAGTTAAAATACCTGATGTACATGTGATTGACCTGATAATCCCAGAAAAAATCCCAATCAGAATCGTAACGAGAATAATAATCTATATGCCTGGGATCTGGAGAATATCTTCGGGGGAAATATTTTTCACTATCCCGATTAATCTGGCCGGTATTATCATCAAAGTTATTGCCTTTCAAAATAGGTGTTGCCCCGTATTGCTCCCGCTTGAGATAACTGATAAAAGCTTCTGCTGTCTCAGGATCATTTTCATCGATGGGAGGGTTTGCAATAGATCGAATCATGATAACTGAATAGGATGAAAATCCGATCAATATCATTGTGTAGCAGATTAATATGATATTCGTGAGCCGATATTTATGCTTTTGGGTATACCAAACTCCCCAGGCTACAGCAATCATTACTAAAAAGATAAATACAAGAGGCTGAATCAGGCCATAAGTAGCGTCATCTATTCCATTCGCAATAGTTGGTATTGTCTGAATAGTGAATGGGTAAATAGAGAAAAATATAATTACACTTATGCCTCCCATTATCAAAAATGACTTGTAGGAGAATTCATATTTTTTGAAATAAACTATCAGTGCAACAAAAAACAGGGCTAATAAATTGAGCAAATGTACGCCAATGGCAATTCCAAACATATAAGCTATGAGAACCAGCCAGCGCTCATTATAGTCAGCATCGTGATTTTCGGACCACTTCAGTGCAAGCCAAACCACAATGGCTGTAAAAAACATGGATAATGCATAGACTTCGGCTTCAACAGAACTGAACCAAAAGGTATCTGAAACCGCAAAAGTTAAGGCACCAACAAGGGCACCGCCATACATCCCGATTTTATCCATAATATTCATGCCATCGGGATGGCCTTTCCATTCGCGTATTAACCTTACAATTATTAAGTAAAGCAGCATTACGGTAAGAGCAGAAGCAAGGGCACTAATGAAGTTGATACTTACTGCAATATATTCTGTAGGCATAAACATTGAGAATACTCTACCCAATATAGAATAGAAGGGCGCACCCGGCGGATGGTTTACCTGTAAGCCATGGGCAACAGCTATGAACTCACCAGCATCCCAAAAACTTGCAGTAGGTGCCAGTGTGAGGCTGTAAATTATCAAAGATAATACAAAGGTAAATAAAGCAAGGTACTTGTTGGTAGTCTTATGATCTGAAAGCATGTAATATCTTTTTATAGACTAAAAAGTTTTGGATATTCGATGAATACATTAGTATGATTGGCTCGCAATTATACGCACAGCTAAATTTTAATCAAAATAGAAGATACATAACATTCTGAAATATCTCGTGTGGGATAAATAGATTTATGGCGCTGTATTTTCTTCTTAATAATTATTTGAATGTCATCAGCAGGTAAAGAAAGATTTTCCTCCAAACTCGGATTAATTCTGAGTGTTCTCGGTATTGCAATTGGAACAGGCAATATTTGGAGATTTCCACGAATTGCAGCCCAAAACGGTGGCGAAGAGGGGGCAGGTGCTTTTCTTGTCGCCTGGCTTTGTTTTCTGATATTGTGGTCTATTCCACTGATGATTGCCGAGTACGGAATGGGTAGAAACGGCCGGAAAGGTATTGTAGGTTCTTTTGTTGAATTAATCGGGGAGAAAAGAGGCTGGCTGGGAGCTTTTGTGGGTTTTGTAGCTACTGCTATAATGTTTTATTACAGCGTGGTAGCTGGTTGGTGCTTGTATTACCTGATCACATCAATAACTACGGCATTACCAACTACCCCATTAGAAGCAAGTGCTATCTGGGATGGATTTCAAGGATCAAACTGGCCAAGTATTGCTCATGGTTTTGTTGTTATAGCAGGTGGTTTTGTAGTTATAAGAGGCATTAAGGCCATCGAAAAAGTAAATAAAATCTTAATCCCTTCTTTGTTACTCGTTCTTCTGGTTTCTTTGATTAAAGCCTTAACTCTTGAAGGCAGTGAAATAGGAATCGCTTACTTATTTACACCAGATTGGTCCACTCTAAAAGAGCCACAAATATGGCTTGAAGCACTCACTCAAAATGCCTGGGATACGGGTGCTGCCTGGGGCCTTATTCTCACTTATGCTGCATACATGAGAAAGCAGGACGATGTAACAATCAGTGCATTTCAAACTGGAATTGGAAATAATATGGTCTCGCTTATGTCTGCTGTTATTATATTTTCTACCGTGTTTGGCACTCTTAGCCCCGAAATGAATAATGCAGAGGTATTGGATGTAATGAAAACCTCCGGGCCAGCGTCTACCGGACTAACTTTCATCTGGATGCCGCAGCTTTTTGCCACGATGGGAGGTGGTGGTATTTTCGCTATCCTGTTTTTTCTGGGCTTAACTTTTGCCGCTTTCAGTTCACTGATATCTATGATTGAACTTGCTGTGAAAGTGTTTGTAGATATGGGCGCAAATCGTAAAAGAGCTACTATAATTATCTGTTTAGCCGGGTTTGGATTTGGACTTCCATCAGCAATGAACCTCACATTTTTCGCCAATCAAGATTTTGTATGGGGGGTAGGATTGATGGTTTCCGGTGCCTTAATTTCATATGCAGTAATTAAATATGGAGCCCGTAAATTTAGGGATGAATTGGTGAACTCGGATGATAGTTCAACTACATTGGGCCCTTGGTGGGAAGTGATTATTAAATATGTAGTGCCTGTTGAGGTAGTAACATTGCTGGGTTGGTGGATGTATCTAAGTGCCGCAGAATATGCCCCTGATACCTGGTTTAATCCTTTCAGTCCATTTTCTGTCGCCACTGTATTGTGTCAATGGGCGCTTGCTGTTGGGTTAGTTTACTTTTTCCGAAACCGGCTTACAGGAAAGAAGAAGGGTTAAATATTTAAACCGGCGTTGGTATTCTTCAGCTCAATTCTCTTTAAGGAGTCACGGATATCCTTAAGTACATCAACCACTGATTCGGAGTTGGTGGAAGGAGAGGAGCTGTTGTTGTCGGTTACTTTGTCTCTCTGATCCAATACCATATTTCTGAATTCAAAAGCATCTATGATGCCGAGCAGGGATAGATCAGGCCCATTAGGTCCGGAACTACCAGCGGTTTCAATCTTCAGAATACTCAGCCCAAAGTATTTAAGAAGCGGGCCTTCTTTGAAAGTCAGATCCTGGATTTTATCTAGTGGGATAGTTCTCTCGGTGTGGAAGATGTAACCTTTCTTAAAACGGAGAGAGCGGGTGGTAAGATCACACTCTAGTCGTTCAAAATATCTTTTTAGGTATAGGGAAGCAATCAATAGCCAGATTGGTATCAGAACAATTCCAAAAATAGTAGTTACACCTATTAAACTACCAACTGTAAGCAGGTAAGTCTGAATCTTTGGGTTGAACTGGGCTTCATATAGAACGGTGGCTTTTTGGCTCATGATTTCTTTGGTTTGGAGGTGGTTTTATACCGCATAGTAATTCCTGATAATCTATATAGTTGCCTTGGTATCCAAGCTTAATTTTCCTGATGATCGCTCAAATCTGCTTTCTCTACGAATTTCATAGCTGCAGAATTCATGCAATAACGCAGGCCAGTAGGTTCGGGGCCGTCATCAAAAACATGGCCAAGATGGCCGCCGCAGTTACTGCAAACAATCTCGGTTCGCGTCATAAAAAAACTATTATCTTCTTTTTCACCCACCAAAGAATCAGCGATTGGTTTCCAAAAACTGGGCCATCCTGACCCGCTGTCGTATTTATGCTCCGAGCTGTATAATTGTTGACCGCATCCCGCGCAATAATAAATACCCTCTCTTTTATTATTGTTCAACTCATTAGTGAAGGGAAATTCAGTACCACCTTTACGTAAAATTCGGTACTCTTTTGAAGTCAGAATTTCTTTCCATTCTGCATCTGATTTCTGAAAAGGGTATTCCTCATTGGGAAGAGTATCTTGTTGGGCTGATTTCATGCCAAAAATATCTTCCTGATTATTTTGCTGGTTAGAAGCTTTATCAGATGTCTGGGAAGAAATCAGAAAAAGGAATAGAGAAGTGAAAGTTATTACTCCAATAATTGCAAAATATTTCATGAGTATGGGTTCAAAGTAGTCGAATAAATAATTTCCACAGGTTTATTTTATAAAAGTAGCCAGTTAATTCAAAAGAATTTTATCTACCAATTTAATTCCCATCCCTCGAATTGATCCTTAACTAAACCACTCTGCACTGAAAGTGCAGAGGTTTGATTTGGGACTGAAAGTCCCG
>JBBDNN010000067.1:0-79639 GCA_040877545.1 Balneolaceae bacterium | reverse complement strand
AGATTTGGATTGAAGAAGACGAAAGTGGAAAAGGTAAAATCACTATTTCTGCTGACAGTCTCGAAAAAGCCGAAAATGCTCAGGACAGAATTAAAGCCATCACCGGTCAGCTCGAAGAAGGCGCAATTTACAAAGGCGAAGTGAAGTCCATTAAAGACTTTGGCGCATTTGTTGAAATTGCTCCCGGCAGAGACGGCTTGCTGCATATTTCTGAAATCGATAACAAGCGTGTAGAAAACGTAAACGATTACATGAGTGTAGGTGATGAGATTGAAGTGAAACTTTTGAAAATTGAGCCGGGTAATAAACTCCGCCTTTCAAGAAAAGTTTTGTTGGATAACAACGAAAACTAATCTTCGCTTCTTAGTAAATGAAGATAATTGGCGCCCTCCTCACAGAGAGGCGCCTTTTTTTGTAACAAGGGATAGCTACCCGTTGTTACGAAAAAGCTGTCTTTGCGAGGAGGCACCATTGCATTATTGGTTTATGAATTACACCGACGAAGCATTCTCTTTGATTGATATATCAGACAATTCAGGGAGATTGCCGCGGGCTTTGCTCTTCGCCAAGGCGAATCGCTGAAGCTCGCCATACTCAACAAGGGTTGCAACCCCTTGTTGAGTATGGGAACTAATGTGAAAAAAGACAATAAACAGATTACAGAAAATGAAAAACACCAAAGAAATTAGTTCTGTTACCAAAAGTACCCTTCCAAACGGGCTGAGGATTGTCACCGAAAAAATAGAAAGTGTAAAAAGCATTTCAATAGGAATTTGGGTGAAAACCGGAAGCCGTCACGAGACACATAAGCAGGCCGGCATTACACACTTTCTGGAGCACATGTTATTCAAGGGAACAGAAAAAAAGAATGCCTATGATATTGCCTTAAGCATGGAATCGGTCGGTGGTTATTTGAATGCCTTCACATCCTCAGAATATACCTGCTACTATGCCCGATGCATAAATACTCAGCTTGATCTTGCCCTGGATGTACTTTCAGATATGGTATTGAATTCCACTTTTCCTGAAGAGGAAGTGGAAAAGGAAAAGAAAGTGGTGATTGAAGAGATGAAAATGTACCGTGATTCCCCGGATGATTACCTGTTCGAAGAATTCAATAATAAACTTTTTGAAGGTCATGAGTTGGGGCGCCCGGTTATTGGTTTTGAAGAAACGGTAGCTAATTTCACCCGGCAAGATTTATATGATTATATGAGTGAGCGATATTATCCGGGAAACTTACTGGTAGCTGTTGCGGGTAATATAGAGCATGATAAAGTGGAAAAATTAGTAACAGATTATTTTTCTGATCTGGAGGCCAAAAATCCGAAAAAGGCCAAAAATCCTTTGACTCCATTTAAAAAAGACAAGCTGCTTCTAAGTAAAGCCATTGAGCAAACGCATTATTTATATGGCCGTAGAGGATTGAATTTCGATCACAAAGATAAATACCTGCTGTTGCTGGCAAATACCATTTTGGGAGGAGGAATGAGTTCCCGTTTGCACCAAAATGTCCGTGAGAAATATGGTTACTGCTATTCCATTCAAACCTTTAATCAATCCTACACCGACTCCGGAATATGGGGAGTATATGTGGGTACCGATAAAGATTACGTAGATCATGTTCGGGAACTGATCATAAAAGAATTGAAGCAAATTCAAGAAGAACTGGTTCCGGCGAAGGAACTGGCAGAAGCAAAATCTCAGTTAAAAGGAAAATTACTGCTTTCGCAAGAAAATACCAGCAACCGGATGATGCGCCTCGCGAAAAGTGAATTATATTTCGAGCGCTTTGTAACTTTAGATGAACTGGAAGAAAATATTGATTCCGTAACCGCGGAGCAGACTCAGGATTTCGCCCGGGATTTCTTTAAAGAAGAGTATTTTATGGAAGGGGTTCTTTCCCCGGAAGAGTAATTATTAATTTTAAAGGTTAAATTTTAAATGCTCTGGCGCAGATCATCGGAACCAGACTTAATTGTAGACGCTTCAATTTAACATTTAGCATTTAAAATTACCTTCATCCAACAAAAAATATAAAATTTAAAATGACCTACATCACCAATCTCGCCAATTACGTTGATAAATCTGTAACCCTGAAAGGCTGGGTTTATAACTTCAGAAGCAGCGGAAGCCTTGTCTTTATCGAAATGAGAGACGGAACCGGAATCACTCAATGTGTGGTGGCAAAAGATGATGTCCCGGAGGAAGTTTGGGAAGGAGCTTCATCGCTAAAACAGGAAAGTTCGCTGGAAATTACAGGAACTGTGAAAGCGGATGAACGCAGCATTGGAGGACATGAAATTCATGTTTCGGATGTGAAGGTAATTCAGGTTGCTGAAAATTATCCTATTACCCCGAAAGAGCACGGCATTGAGTTTTTGATGAACAACCGTCATCTCTGGTTACGCAGCCGAAAACAATGGGCGGCAATGCGGATTCGGAATGAAATCATATTTGCCATTCATACTTTTTTTCAGGGGCGGAATTTTGTACAAATGGATTCCCCAATCTTTACTGGAAATGCAGCGGAAGGAAGTACCAATTTATTCGAAACAGATTATTTTGATGAAAAAGCTTATCTGGCACAAACCGGCCAATTGTACGGGGAAGCAATGGCTATGGCCCATGGATTAATCTATACTTTCGGGCCTACTTTCAGGGCAGAAAAATCCAAAACAAGACGTCACCTTACTGAATTCTGGATGATTGAGCCGGAAATGGCCTATTATGATTTAGAGATGAATATAAATCTCGCGGAAGATATGATCAAAGCGATTATATCTACTGTTCTCGATAAAAGAAAAGAAGAACTGGAAATTTTAGAACGTGATACAACTTCACTCAAAAAGACAGCCAATGAACCCTTCGAACGGATAACTTATACCGAAGCGGTCGAGATTCTCAAAAGTGATGCGACTGCCGGTTTATTGGATGATATGATGGAATCCCGCAAAAATGAACAGGTCGAAATAGGAAAGGAGCGTGATGAGATCAAAAAAGAACATGGCTCGGCTAAGAAATGGCGAAAAGCACAGATTGATCAGCGCATAAAAGAAATTTCAGCCCGCATTGACCAGATCGAGGAAGACCTTCGGAATATTCCGGGATGGAAAGAATCGGCCAGGAATTTTGAATGGGGGAATGACTTGGGTGGCAGTGATGAAACCGTGCTTATGTTTCAATACGATGTTCCTTTAGTTATCACTCACTGGCCTGCAGAAATCAAAGCCTTTTATATGAAGCGCGATGAAACAAATAAACTGGCACTGGGAATGGACGTTCTCGCCCCGGAAGGATACGGTGAAATCATTGGCGGAAGTCAGCGTGAAGATGATCTTAAGGTAATGGAAGAACGAATTAAAGAAGAGGGACTGGATCAGGAAGTTTTTGAGTGGTACCTGGATTTACGCCGCTATGGAACTGTTCCTCATTCGGGTTACGGTCTTGGCTTGGAGCGAACGGTAGCGTGGCTGTGTGGATTATCTCACGTCCGAGAAACCGTTCCTTTCCCGAGAATGATGGGGAGATTAAAACCTTAATTGATGGAAATTATAGAACCTCCGAGCGTCCGACAGGCCTCACAGCGTTCATATTTTATTGGGGAGCGAATTAAAGCTAATCATAAATCAGTGATCGCTTAAGCAGAAAGTTTAGAAGATTCTTTGCTTGAAATTTTATCAGACACTTTCTTTTTCAGCTCGGTTTCAGGACCTACTTTCAGGGAGCCTTTGATTTGAGCGCCATCTTCGATTATTAGTATTTTTGCTGAAATCTTGCCATCTATAACAGCTGTAGGATGAAGAGTTAACCTGTCTGATACCCAAATATCACCAATCACTTCTCCGTAAATTTCCGCTATAGCTGAGATAATAGATCCTTTAACTTTTCCTGAATTATCCAGTATTATTTTTTGTGTTGATTCAACTTCCCCCTCAACAGATCCTGCAATCCGGATATCAATATCGCAGTGTAAATCAGCTTTTATTTCCGTGTTTTTGGTGATGTAGGTGAGGGCGGGTGCTTCTGGGCTTCGGGTACTATTCACTTTCCTTGTTTTTTGCTTACGTCTCATGTAAGGATGGTACAGCAGTCACCATGATTAGTTCCAAGAATTATATGAAGATTTTATATTCCAGGATCTACTTACCAAATTCCAAAGGGTTAATTATTTGATAATAAAAACCTGCCCTTAGAATAAACCTGTGATGATTATTCCACCTCTATATTATATTTATACAAGAGGCCAATTATTCCAAAAGTCGAAAATTTTGCTTTGGTGATTTTATTATTCTCCGGATCAATAATATAATTATGTGAAGTTCGGAAATCTGCCTTCTCTAAAATTGTGTGATCGAATTTTGCACCACTTAAATTGCATTCATCAAATACCGCATTGGTTAAATCGGTTGCAGTAAAATCTACTTCCTGAAGATTGCATTTTGTGAAGTTGGTATTTTTTAGGTCTAATTCTATGAATGATGAAAAGTTCAGGATGCAGCCATTAAAATCCATGGACATCAGCAAATCATTGCCTTCATCAAAACGGAGCCCCATTAGCTTACAATTATGAAACTGAATATTTCTAAGGGAAGTGCCATAAATTTTAGCATTACTGAAATCACAATTTCGGAATGTACATTCCACAAAATTTACCGCCGATATATCTGCATTTGCAAATGCGCAGTTTATAAATTGGCAGTTTTCATAATCCCCGTTGGATATTTTCTTCTCTGAATAGTTGATTCCTTTAAATTCTTTACCCTCATAAAATGCTTCGTTCATTATATCACTTTAATTTATTTGCTGGGCAAAGATACGGAAGATTTATATGGATGCTGGTGTTGATGTGGGCAGGTTCCTTATGTATAGCTTTTGGAAATTTAGATCAGCCTATCAAATTTCAGTGAAATCAGCGAAATCAATGATCGCATTAAACATCACTTTCCTTATCTTTGCCAGCCATGGCGGCACGTAAACAAAACAGCAATCAAATATATCAACAGGTTATCGGGGAGTTGAAATCCGGGAACCTGAAACCGGTGTATTACTTATATGGGGAAGAGGATTTTTATCTCGATCAATTGCTGGATATGTTTTCGAAAGTCATTCCCCCCGAACAGAAGGATTTTAATTTTGATCTCCTTTACGGACAGGAAGTAACTCCTGCGCAAACGCTTTCCATTGCCCGAAGTTTTCCTATGATGGCAGAAAAGAGAGTATTGATTGTGCGAAATTTCCTGCAGCTTAGTAAAGGCGGGGGAGAAGATGATTCTCCCAGAGGCCACATCAATGACTTCATTGATTATTTTAAAAACCCCAATCCTTCCACGCTTTTGGTATTATTTGATACAAAAAAACCAGCCGGGAACACAAACGTCGGAAAGGCACTATCAAAGAATAAACAGGTCGGTTTTTACCAATTTGAGAGAATGGCCGACTACCTGATTCCTGACTGGGTTATTGACTGGGTGCGGGGACATCATAAAAAAAATATTGAACCCGCAGCCGCGCAACTCCTTGCACAATTTGTAGGCAACAATCTTCAACTACTGTCTACAGAAATAGATAAAGTGTGCACTTTTGTGAACACTTCTGAGACCATCTCAGAAAGCGATGTGAAGAAAATTATTGGCTCATATCGCGAATATACGGCCATAGAGCTCAAAGAGGCCATTGTTAAGAGAGACTTAAACCATTCGTTATATATAGCGGAACAGATATTGCAACACACTAAATCAGACACGGGCGAATTGATACGGCTTGTGGGGTTCTTTCACAGTGTGTTTACAAATATCTGGCAGATTCGAAGGCTTGCCGAAAAAGGTAATGCCAAACATCAGATACAAAGCGATTTGGGAATCGGCAGCAGCTGGTATTTCAATAAACTTTGGGATGATGCTTCGAATTTTCACTACGGTGATATGCCCCGCGTATTTGAAGCTTTGTTGGATGCAGATCGCTCCATCAAAGGATTCAGCACATTAGACTCCACTTCCATTCTTTTCCTCCTCGTCAAGCGAATCATCGGGTAGTTACGATTCGCGCTTTATATAGAATCGAAACTAATATTGTGGAGTTTTATGGACGCGTTTACAGCAACATCTGTCAAAGAGTATAATGATGAAGATTTAATGGAATATTTCCAGGAAGGGAAGGAACAGGCTTTTAATGAGTTAGTGCGTCGCTACCAGGTTAGGCTCCATAACTTCTTATTTCGCTACACTAAAGATCATCAGGACTGCGAAGACCTGGTGCAGGAAACCTTTCTAAGAGTTCATAAAAGTAAACATTCCTACGAACGCATCGCCAAGTTTTCAACCTGGATGTACACCATTGCGCTCAACCTTGCCAAGAGTTTATACAAAAAGAAGCAGCGTATGTATAAAGTCTCTATTCATAAAGATGATTCTGACCCCGATGATAGAGAGCTTGTTCTGGAGGATGACCGAATCCTTCAGGATGATGCTCTCCATGAAAAATTATGTATGGAGCAACTTGAAAAAGCATTAATGGAACTACCGGAAGAATTTAGAGAAGTAATAATGCTTCGCGACTTACAGCAACTCAGCTATGAAGAAGTGACCGAAATAACCGGCGTACCAATGGGCACGGTAAAATCGCGCATTAACCGCGGAAGGGCACAACTTCAACTCTTGCTAAAAAAATATGTTCAGATGGGAACAAATGTAGCTTAATTCTATTAAAGGGTGTGACAGATAATATTACATCCACCCTTTTATGGACCGATTTTTAGAAAAAGAATACCACCCGGTGATTGAAGCTTATATTTCCGAATATATAGAAGAGGAAATAAGCGCGATTGAAAAAATGGCTTTTGAAGAACTGCTGGTTCATGACGATGACCTTCGAGACCTTACTTTCAATGCCATAGCTGGTAAAAAGCTACTTGAACAATTCCGGAAAATTAAATTTAGAGATGCAGTTAAAAAGCGTTTGAACGACAGCTTTTCTGATTGAAAATTTCACCAGGAAATTTCTATTTGATCAACGTCATTTTTTGAGTTGACCTGAATGAACCCGCCTCTATACTATAAAAATATATTCCGCTTGAAAATGCAGAAGCATCAAATTTCTCGGAATGATGACCTGCGTTTCTCTTTCCCTCCACAAGTGTAGAAACAAGCCTTCCCGTTATATCATAGATTTTTAGCACCACGTTTTCTGCCTTTGGCAGATAAAAGGAAATCGCGGTAGTGGGATTGAATGGGTTGGGGTAGTTTTGATTTAATCTGAAACGCTCAATTTTATCATTCTTTTCATTTGAGAGAAGAATATTTCTAAAAGCTACTACTTCTATTGCATAAGGAGGTAAAATTATATTTTCAACCACTTGCTCATTTTCTGATACTTTACCACCTGTATCGTATTCATGTTGGCCTGTTTCCATGTTTCCATAAACCATTTCTTCGAACCAATAGGAATCGGGCTCTGACGCGTGGAAAAAATAATTAGAGAAATTAGCTGATACTCCGGAGACAGTATCAGCTGTAAGGTTAATTGCGATAAGGTGATGGGAATTATTCGGAATGCCACGTAAAAAAGTGACAACCCCTTCATGAGAGGAGATTCCGGCCTCATATTCACCAGTTTTGAGGCCTTCGAGTTCGTTCCTGAGTTGTATCAGGTCTTTATAATGATTAAATAATGAATTCTCATCCTCTACCATCTCCTCCACATTAAATTCTGTATAATTTGAATTGGGATCTCTCCATGGAGATCCGGTGGTAAAACCTGCATTTGATTCATCACTCCACTGCATGGGGAGGCGGATATTCTCATCGGGTTTTTGCCCCAGCATGCCCACTTCTTCTCCATAATAGAGGTATGGAATGCCGGGAAGTGTGAGGTACAGTGAAGCTGCAAGTTTGGCTTTATTAATGTCGCTCCCCAAAGTATTCATTACCCGGTCCTGATCATGATTGGTAAGGAATGTGCCGTATTGCAGGAATGGATAAGCATCATATACTTTCTGCATCTGAGACAGAATTGGCGCAGCATTTTCGTTTTCCACGCCATTCAGAATAGACTGAGCAAGATCGAATTCAAAGGCATAATCGAGGCGGTTACTGGTGATGTATTCAAGTACAATATCTGTAGGCTCCCAGGCTTCGCCAACCGCAAAAGCATCGGGATTAGCCGCTTTTAAATTGATATTGAAATCATTCCAGAACTGAAATGTTTCAGGTGTATTTTTTAGAGTTGAACCATCTTCATGGATGTATAGAACCGCATCCTGACGAAAGCCATCTACGCCAATATCATTGATCCAAAAATCCGAAATGGCAAACATGGAATCTTTTACGGCTGGATTTTCATAATTCAGGTCCGGCATTCCACTCCAGAATAATCCGTAATAATAGTCATCAAAATTTTGCCCGTTATGCTGGTTGTGCCAAACTTGTTGTCCCCACGGACCATTATAACCGGGATGGGAATCACTCCATCGATAAAAATCTCTGAACTCTTCCTCTCCGGCCGCCGATTTTTGAAACCACGGATGTTCGGTGGAAGTGTGATTCATCACGTAATCAATAATTACTTTAATGCCTCGCTCGTGGGCTGCATTCAGGAATTCTTTAAAATCCGCCATAGTTCCATAATCAGGATTTATGGAACGATAGTCGATGACATCATAGCCGTGGTAACTGGGAGAATCATTAATAGGCATCAGCCAGATGCCGGTAATTCCAAGATCGGTATTTGTTTCCGGATCGCCGTCATTCAGGTAATCTAATTTCTGCGTTAAACCGTTAAAATCACCAATACCGTCACCGTTGGAATCATAAAAGCTGCGAACGAAAATTTCATAAAATACCGTTTCATTCCACCATTTTGATTCTCCTGTTTCCCGCTCCGATACAGTAATAAAATCTTCAATTAGCAACGTGTCGCCTGCGTTTTCGTTGGAGGCAATTAGCTGCACATCAAAACTGCCGGTAGATGAATACCTGACAGCGGGATTTTCCTCCGTTGATTCTTCCGGATTTCCACCCTCAAAGATCCATTCCCATTTTGAGATATCACCCGTTGAGCGATTGGTAAATTGTACAAGGCTGTTGGTGGATACGTTTTGTGAGCCTACTACAAAATCGGCGAGGGGAGGGCCGGTGGGATCAATTTCATTGTTATACCAAACGGAAATATGATTACTGTCGGGCTGTACGGTGTAGGTTCTGTTATTTCCAGCACCGGGAAATTCCTCCCGATCATCCCAAACCCCGTTATACCTGAACTTGAATTGAATTTCTTCTCCAGCGGTAAAGCCATCTACTTCCACCGAATAAATGGAATCCTGGTTTTCATCACTTAGTTGAATAAGATCTTCACCCCAGTTATTGAATGAGCCCGCCAGATCTACGAAATCTGCCTGAGGATCAAAAATGTCTGCCTCTATTTGATAACTCATATTCACTTCGAATAAGATGGAAATCTCCTGGGCCTGAATTATTGGTGAGAAGCTAAAATGAAAGATGAAAAAGAAGAGAGAGAATATTCGCATATCAAAAGCCTAAATAATGAATGGTATAAAGTACAAAAAGAAGAGCACCTAAAAGAGAGACAAAATTCCCGATCAAAAAATAATCGTTGGAGACTTTAGAATCCTTTTGAAAACGGGTTCCGATTTTAATGGCAGCGAAAGCAATGATTACCTGGGGAAAGCCACTCAAAAGTCCAATTATTAAAAATAGCCGCTCTAACATACCCTTAATTACGGATCTTACCCTGTTTTCCTGAGCTCCCAATTTTTTACTTACTAAATGAAAAATGCCGCTGATGAGTAGTTCCAGTATGGTGTAGGAAAGAAATAGCCAAATCCAGCTCCAGCTCATGTTTTCCTGATGTAGGTTAAGATGAAATCCTTGAGCAGATTATACTCATTTACCATTAAATTTTTTCTTCTTTTCCAGATTTGATCTCTGTTCTTTCCATGCTTTTTCCCTACTTCGCTGTTATTATCACTTTCAATCATAGATATAATCAGGGGGAAATCCTCTTTTTTCCAGGAGAGGATAATAGCATCCAGCACTTCAAAAATTCTCGTTAGTTGTTCGGTTAACTCTTTGTCAGAAAGGTCAAATTCAAAGCGTTTTCGTTCTCTTTTTTTGCTGGATAGTGTTTTCCGAGCCTTTGTTAATCCGGGCCCCATCATTTCGTAGGCGATATCTTTATTAATCTCCGTTTCAATTTCTCCATAATGAAGCACATAATGCAGTTTAAATTCAATTTCCTTTCTCAGGCATTCTTCTTCAAAATAAAAAAAGGTTTCAATAGCAGTTTCCAAAGATTTTGAAATACCTTGAAATTCATCCCCCAGTGTTATGGTATAGGGGGAGAGGGTTTTCTTCTCCATAGTGTGGTTGCAGCCTTCCACCAGGGCCTTGAGTTTGGAACGAAGAACCTTGGCATCATACTCACTACTGGAGACGACATCTCCCATCAGAATGTAATATTTAGTTTTTGCAGCCAATATTGAAGAATTCTTTAAAGGATTGCCATATAATACTAATGTTTCATTAAAAGTGAAACATATATTCATGTATCATTAATAATGAGTCAAATTAGTTCGTATCACAAAAAGTGAATCAATAGGTTATAATTCTATCTATCGGGCAGAATTATTGAAGGCTTTTTGAATTTCTATAAATTCCTCCTGTAGCTCATCAAAACGCCTAAATTCCTCACTAAGTAAACTGTAATAGTACACAATGCGAGTTTTTTCGTAATAGTTTTTATATGTAAGGGGACTACTTTTATCCTCAATAACTTCATCAAAATAAATTTCAGTATAGTTATCTGAGAACCAGGCTCTAGAAAGATCTAAAGAATCAGGTGTAATTTGACGAAGATTAGTTCCATCCAAATCTGATAAATAATAGGGGGCATTATCTTCCTCATTAATTCTTGAGTCTCCATTGTCATCATTTAAAGCAATTTTATAAATAGCAAAAGGAAGGTGTTTATTATTTCTGGTGTTATAATCATAATTACCTATCCCAATACTATACTCATCAATGTATCCATTATTTGTTAGCAGCTTTCTTACTTGTGAACGGTCTTTATTAAAAAAAAGAATATTAATAGCTGCACCTACCATATATATCGACATATCTGCAGCAGAATTTATATCATCCTTAATACTTTGGGGAAGATCTTTATCTAAAACAACTACAGGAGTAAAGAAAAAGTCAGTAGAATCGATACGCGTTGGTGTATCATACATAAGATGTTGAAGATCAACATTTAATTTACTTGCCTTTTCAGCTTTACTCCCTACTATAAGTCCTCGTTCATGATCCTCTTCCGCAAAAAAAGAAGAAAGATAATTAAATGGTATTTCGCTTAGTAGGGCTATTGAGAGTAGAATAGCAAATGCTATAGCATTAAAGGTCCAAACAGCTCTTATGAATTTTGATTTTGGATAGGATGTCATGTGGTTACTTAATAGTTAATTAATGAGAGAAGTTTTTTCTTCAATGAAGACGATGCCATAAATCCATCCTCTAATCCCTTATCATGTGGAATCGGCGTATCCATAGAAGCACATCGAATAACAGGAGCATCCAGCCACTCAAAGCATTCTTCGGTAATGATGGCGGCAATTTCGCTAAGAGGACCTAAAGTTTGTGAAGGTTCCTGAAGCAGCAAGATTTTTCCGGTTTTTTTTGCAGTCTTTTTGATGGCTTCTTTATCGAGAGGAAGGAGTGTTCGGAGATCCAGGATTTCCAAGAAAATACCTTCTTCTTCAAAGGCCCCGGCCGACTCCAACGCCCACTGAACTCCCATTCCATAAGTAATAATAGTGGCATCATTTCCTTCCCGCCAGATTTTCGCTTTTCCCAGCGGCTCATATTTAGCTTTATCGGGTGTGATCTCTTTTAGGCTCCGGTATAATTTCTTGTGTTCAAAAAACAAAACCGGGTTGGGATCATAGAGTGAACTATACAGCAGGTTCTGAGCATCTTCCACTGTTCCGGGTACGACCACTTTTAGCCCGGGAACTTGCATAAACCAGCCCTCGACAGATTGTGAATGAAAAGGTCCGGCACCAACTCCGCCGCCATGCGGGGCACGAATGGTGATATTGAGCGGGGGAGTCCACCGGTAGTGAGATTTGGAGATATTATTTACGATTTGATTAAATCCACAAGAAATAAAATCAGCGAATTGCATTTCAACAACTGGTTTGAAGCCTTCAAGGGCTAATCCCATAGCCGCACCCAAAATTCCTGATTCAATAATAGGAGTATTCCGAATTCGGTCTTTTCCGAACTGCTCCAAAAATCCTTCCGTAATTTTAAACACGCCGCCATATTCGGCAATATCCTGTCCCATAATCAAAAAGGAATCATCTTCTTCAAAAGCTTGCTGAAGAGAAGAATGAAGCACATCTACGAATCGTTTTTCAGAGGAACTCCTATCAGTATGTTTCGGAACCTCAGGTTTCTCATTTGAATAGACAGCATCCAATTCATTCTGCTCATCAAAAACCGGGTTATCAGCTTTTAATGCTTTCTCCAGGTCTGCTTTGAAAAACTGGTCGATTTCTTGTGTGATTTTCTCAAAATCTTTTTTCCCGGCAATTCCTTCTTTTTCCAGGAATTGTTCTACCTGAAGAATAGGATCTTTTTCGGCCCAGTCTTCAAAAAGATCATCAGGGATATAATGAGTGCCCGATGCTTCTTCATGTCCGCGCATTCGAAAGGTCATTGCTTCGATCAAAACAGGTTCGCCTTTTAAGGCAAGTTTACGAGCCTTTTCAATGGTTTCCATCACCTCAAAAACATTATTGCCGTCAATGCAAAAGCCGTGCATTCCGTAACCTTTAGCCCGGTCTGCTAATTGCTCACAGACGTACTGTTCAGAAGTTGGGGTGGAAAGTCCGTAGCCGTTGTTCTCAATTATAAACACAGCCGGCAGCCTCCAAACAGCAGCAAGATTTAGCGCTTCATGAAAATCACCTTCGCTGGTGGCTCCATCCCCACAAAAAGAAAAAGCCACTGCATCTTCCTTCTTTAACTTTTTAGCCAGGGCAAGGCCATCGGCTACCGGCATCATGGCGGCGAGGTGGGAGATCATCCCCACAATATTATGCTCGAGTGTGCCAAAGTGGAAAGATCGGTCCCGGCCTTTTGTAAAGCCATCAGCTTTGCCAAATAACTGGCAAAAAAGTGGATACAGTGGAACTTCTCGCGTGGTAAATACTCCCAGATTACGGTGCATAGGCAATATTAAATCAGCAGCTTTACTCTCGAGTGTAACACCAACAGAAATGGCTTCCTGGCCTATACCCGAAAACCATTTACTTATTTTATTTTGCCTGAGAAGTTTCAACATTCTTTCCTCTATCCGGCGGGGAAAAAGCAATGCTTTATATATCTTGAGAGCTTTTTTTTTGGAAATTTTTTTAGAGGCGGTAATCATTGTTTTTTTATAAATATGCGTATCTTTGTGCGCTTTAAAGAAAAGAAGTATCTGTGGCTAACCTTCAGCCAAGTATACGTTTTCGTTCTTTATTACAAAAGCACAAACACTGTACTTTTAACTTTAGAACCTATATGAAGATTGGAAGCACTTGGCCGACAAATTTTAGTAGAATTTTATGACTGCGAAAGCGCTCATATAAACGATGTAGAATACATCGAAGAAGCAATGCTGGGGGCTGCAAAAGAAGCCCGGGCTACTATAATCTCTCATAATTTTCACAAATTCAGTCCTTATGGAGTGAGTGGTGTGGTGGTTATTGCAGAGTCGCATATTGCCATTCATACCTGGCCCGAATACAACTATGCCGCGGTGGATATTTTTACCTGCGGAGATACCATTGATCCGTGGCTAATCCAGGAGTATTTGAAAGATGCGTTTAGCTCCCAAAAGGTTTCAAGCATGGAAATGAAAAGAGGACTCTTTAAAGTTCCACAGGGAGAAAAATTGCTTTTTAAACCGTCTTCAAACATTCAAAATTATTGACTGACTCATGGATACATCTCCAACAACTAAGGGTTTAAATCTGCAAATGGTTCCAACTCCGAATTTGTACTGCCTTGTTTCCGGGGCAGCTGAAGGAAATACCCGCCTCAATGCTTTTGATAATGCTTTACTTGAAGCCGGCGTGGGCGATACCAATCTCATGCGTATGAGCAGTATTTGTCCTCCCGGTGCACAGCAGGTTTCCAGAGATGAAATTGAGCTGCCTAAAGGAGGATTGATTCCGCTTGCTTATGCTTCCATTGATTCCCAAACGCCGCAGATGTGGATTGCTTCGGCTATTGCAGTGGGAATTCCCGAAGACCCGGAAGAACCTGGTGTAATTATGGAATTTGAAGATCATACCCGTCTTGAGTATGTGGAGAATATTGTTCGACAAATGGTGGTTGATGCTTTTGATTACCGGGATCGTGCTTTAAAGGAAATAAAGTTCACGGGAATAGAGCATCAGGTTGAAAAGTGTGGATCTACCTTTGCGGCAGCTGTTTTGTGGTATAAATAACGAGGTTCAAGGTGCAAGATTTTAGGTTCAAGGAATTTCTTGAACCTTGCGCCTTCAACCTTACACCTGATTTTAATTTTTGATCCATAATTCTTAATTCCCTTATGCCCCTTCAATACAACGAATTTTACCACGAACGCACCGGGTTAACTGTTGGAATCAAAAAGCTGCTGTTTTCCGAACAGACAGATTACCAACTGGTTGAGGTTTATGAAACCGATACGTGGGGAAACCTGATGACGATTGACGGGATGGTGATGTTATCGGAGAAGGACGAATTTGTGTACCATGAGATGCTGGCTCATCCGGCAATGTTTGCGCACCCCAAACCTGAGAAGGTGCTGATAATTGGCGGGGGAGATGGCGGAACGGCAAGAGAAGTGTTAAAGCATCCGTCCGTAAAACACGTAGATATGGTTGAAATTGATGAAGCGGTGGTTCGGGCTTCCAAAGAGTTTTTGCCGGAAGTTGGAGCCTGGAAGGATGAAAGGCTGCATGTACGTTTTGAAGACGGCATTACTTTCGTGAAAAATGCCAAAGCCGAATATGATGTGATAATCATTGACGGCTCTGATCCGGTTGGGCCCGCCGAAGGACTCTTTGAAAAAGATTTTTTCCAGTTCTGTTTTGATGCGCTAAAAGATGACGGCGTACTTTCCGCTCAAACCGAATCGCCGTGGGTGGAAGAATATCACTCCAGCATAAAAAAAGTATTTGATGCTTTGGATGATGTTTTTTCTGAATCTGATATGTACCTGGGGTTTATTCCTTTATATCCTGCCGGAATGTGGTCATTTGCCTTTGCTTCCAAGGGAATTAAGGTACAATCTGAAGAAGTGCTTAAAAGGGTGGAGAAAGGCTTGGAAAACTTCGGTGCTTCCCTCAATTATTATAATAAAGCTGTTCACCAAGGTGCTTTTGCCTTGCCGGGATTTGTGGCGGGGATAATTGGGTAGGAAGGAGGCAGAATACAGGACTCAGAATTCAGGATATTCTGGCTCCTGAATTCTGAGTTCTGAATTCTGAGTTCTCATTCATATTTTCGCTATTCATCTTAAAAAATTGCCATTAAGTACAAATTTATTTAAATAAACAATGGTTTAAAGATAAGCATCCGTAAAGCTCCCAAAAATTGAGGGAGTAATCGTGAAGAGAAAATAAGTAGTTCTTCAAGCTCCTTCCTTAGAACTAAAATAAAATACGGCAAAAAGTGTTGCAGCCGATAAACTGGAGATCATATGCGCACATTTTTAATTACTTGTTTTTTATTACTAACTACTTTTCTATCAAATGCACAGGTTACTGTTAACAGTAATGGAACTTCCACTCTTCAAAAGCGCACAGCTATAGGTTTAACAAGCGCCCCTCCTGCTAACCAAATGCTTAAAGTTGAATGCAGTGATAGTAATAATTGCAATAGTATGAGCAGATATGGTATTTATGTTGAGGCTAAGGATGCAAATTCAATTGGAGAAAATGCTTATGGTATCTACAGCAAAGCATTTGGCTATGTGGCTTACGGTGTGCACGGAGAAGCCGGGGGGTATGCCAGTTATGGTATCTCTGGTACTGCTTCTGGTAATAATGCATGGGCTGGTCTTTTTTTCGGGAAGTGTTTATGCAACGGGAAGCTATTCGAGTTCCGATGAACGGTTTAAAAGCAATATTGAACCACTTAATAGCTCCACTATGCTTTCTAAAATTATGCAGTTACAACCCAGGAAATATCAATTTTTGACAAATGAAGTCTTAACCGAACAGAATCTCCCAACATTGAATGCCAAAGAAGGCGAGCATTACGGGCTGATTGCTCAAGATCTGGAGCAGATATTCCCTGAATTAGTGGTTGATGTGATACATCAGTTACAAAACGATGAAAAAGCAAGTTCAGAAACCGTAACCACCAAAGCCATAAACTATCAGGAATTGACGGTAGTTCTATTGGCCGTTGTGCAGAATCTACAGGCTGAGCTGGAGGCATTAAAGACCAAAAAGTAGAGGGATTACAAAGCCAATTAAACGAAGTGAGGTAATCAAATGAAACGTGAAGTATTAACAATAGAATTCTACAAGCCGAAGCTTTTTGTTCTGGTACTGCTATTCGCTATGCCGTTTCTTTTGGGCAGCGGTTGCAGTACGAATGCTGACCTTAAAGAAGAACCTGTACCATTTAAGGTTTTGAGGGCTGTTTTCGGATCTCAGGCTGTTGGTGGATATCAAAATGTAGTTAGTTGCAAGTTCAATTACGAAAATATTGATCCGGACTCCAACAATAAAGAAGGTCTTAGCGGGCTCGAACTGGTGATCGATTCACAAGCTGATTTTGACACCTATATTTCCTGCGATGATACGGTAAGTGTGAATTTTGAGGAGGAATTTGTTTTGGCTGGAATGACTACCCCTCAACCCACGGAGGTATGGGTCAAAGAGCAAACCGTGGAGCTGGTAAATGACAGTTTATATTATCGGACCGGAATTCTTAAAACTGATGCAACCCGGCCAAGTGGTGCCGACTATATCGTTAAAGTGTTATCCACAGACTATCTAGAGTATCCGGTGGTCTTTGATATTTATTGGGAGGGAGGAAGATGAAAAGATTTATTTTTATCATCTTAAGTAGCTTCTCTCAATTGGATTTGCTCAATAAGATGAACTCTATTATTGCAGACCAAGCAAATGACATTGATTAAGTAATTTAAAGCTGGAATTAACGATGTAAAATGGACAGAAAAACCTTCATACGCACCACATCTATCGGTATTGCCGGGTTGCCTTTTGCTACGCTTATCAGCTGTAAAAGTAATTCCGGAAATGGCGGCGATCACATCCACTGTCAGACCGGGGAGGATATTTTGGGTCCTTTTTATCGTGCGGAGGCTCCATTCCGGGAGGCTTTAAATGTTTTAAGTGAAGAGGGAACTCCCATTGTAATTCAGGGCTCTGTTATGGGAGGTGCTGAATGTGGAACGCCTCTGTTACAGGCCATCGTGGATGTATGGCAGGCAGATGATGAAGGTGAGTATGATACGGAAAGCTCCGATTTTAAATACCGCGGCAGGTTACAAACAAACGATGATGGGGATTATGAGTTTATGAGTATTCTGCCGGGAAGATATTTAAACGGAAATCAGCTTAGGCCGCGGCATATTCATTTTTTGGTGAAGGCGGAGGATCACCTGGACCTGGTCACCCAGCTTTATTTCGAAGGAGATGAGTACATCGAATCCGATCCCTGGGCAAGCGAGGCAGAATCCGGACGCATTATTGCACTCAATGAAGAGGAGGATGTTTTAACAGGCAGATTTGATATTAATCTTCAGTTGAGGTAAGAAGGATGTCGCCACTCAGCAGCCTTGCAGCGTCGGAAGGTCCTGCCTCTAAGGGATCGCTTTGTGACGAGCGTTTCGGGAAATGTGGTATAGGCTTTATTTGCCTTCAACCCGCACGCTGTGAGAACCGTTAGATGCTGGCAGGTTCTGCAATTCTTTTCAAATCTATGCTTGCATCGCCCGCATTTGTAGCCGAAATTAATTGCCAATCATTGCGTTAAGTGTATATGCGAATAAACCTTCTTTCACTGCTTTTATTGATGGCTTTTTTTATCCCGGCATTCGCCCAATCCGAAGGCCAGGAATTGCAGATATTGGAAGATGGGGAAGAAGTACAACTGCCCGATTCACTCCAGTCGAAAATTGATACCGACTCCACAATCATTCAACAAACATTGCTGCAATGGTATGCCGCGCGGGGATTTTTGAATGCTGAAATTAACTCCCTCTCTTCAACCAGAGCAGATATAGAAAGAGGCTGTCAGTTTAAACTCGAAGAGTTATTTGTGAGGGATTCCGGCGAAATGGATTCTGTTTTTATCATTGGCAACAGGGGAGACTACTCACAGGCAAAGCTCGAAAGGGAAATCCGGGCCCTGATATTAGACCTGGAGGAGCAGGGATATCCTTTTGCAAAATCACGAATTGCAGAGTTTAATCCCGATTTCACCAACTGTTCGGTATCTGTATCTTTGGAAATTGAGACCGGAAATAATATAACTTCTCAAAATATTTATTTTACGGGAGCGGCATCAAATTCCCAGGAATACCTGAGAAGAGTATCACGGTTCAGAGAATCTGCCTTGGTTACACCCGATTATCTAAGAGGTTTAAAATCCAATCTCAGTTCCAGTGAGCTATTTAGTTATGTGGAAGATGCCCGCATTTTTATGAGGGATGGAGAACCTGTCATTGTTTTTGATGTTGAAGAGCGGGCCCTTAACCAGTTTGATGGCCTTCTTGGATACGTTCCGGATGCTGAGGGGGAAGGTCAGGTTATTGGAAACGTAGAGCTTTCACTTTGGAACGTGCTTACCCAGGGGAATGGCTTCAACTTTCGTTATCAGCGTTTAAAGCCAGAAGTAAGTAAACTAAACCTGGAGGTTTCGCAAGACTGGATTGGCAATTTTCCTGTGGGAGTTTCCGCCGGTTTTCAACTGCACCAGAACGATACTACCTATCAGTCTCGTGATTTCGATTTGAATGGATATTACCTGATGAGTTCAGGATTCAGGTTGACGGGTGGTGTTGGTTTTCAGGCAACAACTTCAGGTACCAATGTTCCACAGGTTGTGGAGCCTGACGGCAGGAAACAAATTGGACGCTTAGGTTTCGAATATTCAAACCTGGATAGTTATGATGTGCCAACTGCCGGAAACAGCATTATGGTCAATTTTAGTGTGGCAAATAAAAACCTGGAGGATGACTCCCTTGCTTCTTTCATACAAAATACGCTGCAATTTCAAGTTCGAAATTACCTTTCCATTTTTCAAAAAAGTGTAATTGCTACCTCGTTCAATGGTTTTTTTCTGGATGCGGACAGAGTTACGATAAATGATCTTTTTCAATTTGGTGGAGCAAATTCTTTTCGCGGATATGCCGAAGAACAATTCCGGGCAGGTACCATGCTCTGGGGAGATCTTGAATACCGGTTTCTACTAAATCGGTATTCCTATCTATTCGCCTTTGGAGCTGCCGGCGGATATGAACGCCCGAGATTACTCACAGAATCGGACAATACCTTTCAAGCTATTGACTACCTGTTTTCCACCGGTTTTGGTTTGAGTTATCGAACTCAAATAGGCCGCCTTACATTCACATACGCGGTTTCTCCGGAGGAATCTATTGGCAATGGGAAGATTCACTTTGGGATACGGACCTCCTTATAAAAATTTGAGGAATGAATACAGAGAAGGGAGGTTTTATTTCCGCACAAAGTGCAAGGCCATCTATAAAATCCAACACCTGCTGGCGAGCCATCTTCCAAAGGAATACCTTCGGGGAAATCTGCGATCATTATTGCTCATAGATTATCATTGCGTTATATTCGGAGACATTTATTGAATGCTTATAAAGAAAGACTGAGGGATGGGCCCTGTGACGTCTTGGCAACCACTTTTCATTTTATGACAGAGCAGGTGCCAAATCCCACTTCGCAATTTAGTTGCGGAGAAAGATAAGCGAGCTAATCCCTCACCAACTCTTTCTGTATAAGCCAATCCAAGAACAGAAGAGTGAATATACAAGAAGTATTACAAGACAAGATCCTCATCCTGGATGGAGCCATGGGCACCATGATTCAGCGCTACGATTTGCAGGAAGAAGATTTCCGTGGAGAGCAGTTTAAAAATCATCCCGACGATTTGAAAGGAAATAATGACCTGCTGAGTTTAACTTGCCCGGGTATCATTCAGGCAATACATGAAGAGTACCTGAAAGCGGGTGCCGATATCATCGAAACTAATACATTCAGCGGAACCCGTATTGCACAGGCAGATTATGGACTGGAAGAAGTAGTGTATGAATTGAATCTGAGGTCTGCCGAGATAGCTAAAAAAGCCACGGATAAATTCAATAAACAAAATCCTGATATACCACGCTTTGTTGCCGGCTCGATGGGGCCGACTAATAAAACATTATCCATTTCTCCTGAAGTAACCGATCCGGGATACCGGGCTATCACTTTTGATGAATTGGCTGAGGCTTATAAAGAACAGGCAAGGGGACTCATAGATGGCGGGGCAGATGTACTTCTCATAGAAACCATATTTGATACCCTTAACGCAAAAGCGGCACTTTATGCCGTGCAGGAATTGTTTGAAGAAACCGCAAAAGAGCTTCCAATAATGGTTTCCGGCACTATTACTGATGCCAGCGGAAGAACGCTTTCCGGCCAAACTGTGGAAGCTTTCCTGATCTCCATTTCTCACATTCCCTTGTTAAGTGTTGGTTTTAACTGTGCATTGGGAGCACGGCAACTTCAGCCTTATTTACAGAATCTTTCCGAAAAATCGGATTTCTTCGTGAGTGCATATCCCAATGCCGGACTCCCAAACGAGTTCGGGGAGTATGATCAAACCCCGGAACTGATGGCGGGAGAGGTGGAAAAATACCTGGAAGATGGATTGGTAAACATTCTCGGTGGTTGTTGTGGCACTACTCCGGATCATATTTCAAAAATGGCTGAATTGGCAGATAAATATAAACCCAGAAAACTGACCGCAAAGAGTTTAATGGTTCAATGAAATCTGTGAATATGAGATTAGTTTTAAATAGGGAAATGAATAACACGAATTGCTTTGCGTCCTTAGCGTCCTTTGCGGTTAAGACAGTTTAAATAAATTATGCAATCACTACCACTCACACTTAGCGGACTTGAGCCTCTCATCATAACAGAAGATTCAAATTTTGTGAATGTAGGAGAGCGTACAAATGTAACTGGCTCAAAGGTTTTCCTGAATCACATAAAAAATAAGGAATATGAGTTGGCATTGAAGGTTGCTCAAGATCAGGTGCAGGGCGGGGCCCAGATCCTGGATGTAAATATGGATGAAGGTATGCTCGAAAGCGTCGAAGAAATGACCAACTTCCTGAATCTTATAGCATCTGATCCAGATATAGCTAAAATTCCTATTATGGTGGATTCCTCGAAATGGGAAGTGATTCTTGCCGGCTTAAAATGCATTCAGGGAAAGGGAGTAGTAAATTCTATCAGCCTTAAAGACGGTGAAGAGGAGTTTTTGAGAAGAGCTAAAATTCTCCGCCGATTTGGAGCAGCGGTTATTTGCATGGCTTTTGATGAAGATGGACAGGCGGATACCCTGGATCGACGAATTCAAATCTGCGGACGAGCTTATAAAATCTTGAAAGAGAAAGTTGGTTTTCATCCTTCAGATATCATTTTAGACCCTAACATTTTTCCCGTAGCTACGGGAATGAATGAGCACAGGCTGAATGCACTGGATTATTTCAACTCAGCCAAATGGATTCGAGAGCATCTACCTGGTGCGCATGTGATTGGAGGAGTTAGCAATGTTTCATTTTCATTCCGTGGGAATAACAGAGTTCGCGAAGCTATTCATTCCGCATTTCTTTACCACGCCATCCAGCATGGAATGGATATGGGGATTGTGAATCCCACTCAGCTCGAGGTTTATGATTCAGTTCCCAAAGATTTGTTAGAGCGGGTGGAAGATGTGCTCTTTAACAGGAGAGATGATGCTACCGAGCGGCTTATGGATATTGCCGAGGAGTATAAAGGGGCTTCATCAACCATTAAACAAAAAGAAGATGAAGAGTGGAGAAGTTGGCCGGTTGAGAAAAGATTGAGCCATTCGCTGGTAAAGGGAATCACCGATCATATACTGGATGATACTGAAGAGGCCCGGCTCAAGTATGGAAGTCCTTTATTGGTAATCGAAGGGCCGTTAATGGACGGGATGAATGTAGTGGGAGATCTTTTTGGCTCCGGAAAAATGTTCCTTCCCCAGGTGGTGAAAAGCGCCCGTGTGATGAAAAAGGCAGTCGCTTATCTTACGCCGTATCTTGAGGAAGAAAAAGCCAGAAATAAAGATACAAGTGAACAACCTAAAGTATTGCTGGCCACTGTGAAAGGGGATGTTCATGATATTGGAAAAAATATAGTAAGTGTAGTGTTGGCTTGTAATAATTACAATGTAATCGATCTTGGGGTGATGGTGCCGGCAGATAAGATTTTGGATGAAGCCGAAAAGCATAAAGTGGATGCCATCGGTCTGAGTGGGCTGATAACTCCTTCTCTCGATGAGATGATTCATGTGGCTCGGGAGATGAAAAAACGAAAGCTGGATTTACCGCTTTTAATTGGCGGCGCTACCACATCCCGCCTTCATACCGCTGTAAAGATTGATCCGGAGTACGGAGGTTCTATTATACACGTTTTGGATGCCTCTAAGGCGGTTTCGGTGGCGGGAGATATTATCAGCCCAAAGAGAAAAGGTGCAGTTAAAACAGCATTCAAGCTGGAATATGAAGGTTTACGGGAGAAGCATTCTCAGCGAAAGAATAAAAAGCAGCTTTTATCTATTGAGGAAGCACGAAACAATAAAACTGAAATTGATTGGGGTGATTATAATCCACCTAAACCATCTTTTCTTGGCACTAAAACATTTACAAATTATCCAATCTCAGAAATCCGGGAGTACATTGATTGGACTCCTTTTTTCAAAACCTGGATGCTGACTGGAAAGTATCCTGACATATTAGAGGATGAAACGGTTGGTGAGCAGGCGCAATCTCTATTAGTGGATGCACAGAAATTAATTAATGAGATTATTGAAGATGAATTATTGCAAGCTAAATCAGTTATAGGGTTTTATCCTGCAGTAACTTACGATGATGACGTAAAATTATTTGAAGATGAAAGCCGTACAACAGAATTGATCGATTTTCGGTTTTTACGTCAGCAGACAAAGAAACGACCAGGGCAGCCAAATTCCTGTTTGTCGGATTTTATCATCCCACAAAAAGAAGGAAAAACAGATTACATAGGATTTTTTGCAGTAACCGCCGGGATGGGTATTGAGAAGATCATCACGAAATACAAAAGGCAAAATGATGATTATATGGTCATCATGGTAAAAGCAGTGGCCGACCGGCTGGCTGAAGCATTTGCTGAATTGATGCATCAGAAAGTACGGACTGAATATTGGGGCTATTCGAAAGAAGAACCTTTCTCAAATGAAGAACTGATTGCAGAGGAATATTCCGGTATCCGTCCTGCGCCGGGATATCCGGCTTGCCCGGATCATACTGAAAAGAGAACATTATTCGACTTGCTGAAAGTGGAAGAGCAAGCGGGAATTACACTCACAGAATCATTTGCCATGTATCCTGCATCATCGGTTAGCGGAATTTATTTTTCCCATCCGTTATCGAGATATTTCCGTGTGGGGAATATTGGAGAAGACCAGGTGGAAGATTATGCACAGAGAAAATCATACAGCAAAGAGAAAGTAGAAAAATGGCTTTCTCCTAATTTAGATTACGATCCAGGTACAAAATGAAAGTTACTGAACACATTGAAAATGCTAATGATCCTTTATTTACCATCGAGGTTTTACCACCTTTAAAAGGCCAAAATATCCGAACTTTATTCGATCACATGGATCCGCTGATGGAATTCAAACCGCCCTTTGTAGATGTCACCTACCATCGTGAGGAATATGTGTATAAGAAAAAGAAGAATGGACTTCTTGAGCGAAAAACGGTACGTAAACGGCCGGGTACGGTAGGTATATGTGCGGCCATTCAAAATCATTACCAGGTTGATGCGGTTCCCCACATAATTTGTGGTGGATTTACAAGAGAAGAAACCGAAAATGCGCTTATTGATCTTAATTTTTTGGGCATAGAGAACGTGCTGCTGATTCAGGGGGATACCAAAAAGCCTGAACGGGAATTTAAAGCAGAACCCGGTGGTCATGAATATGCCTCTGATCTCATAGACCAGGTAATGTGCCTTAATAAAGGGATTTACCTGGATGAGGAGTTGGAAAATGCAATGCCTTCAGATTTTTGTATTGGTGTGGCGGGTTATCCTGAGAAGCATTTTGCTGCCCCCAATATGGAAACGGATATTAATTTTCTGAAGAAGAAGATCGATAAAGGCGGAAATTATATCGTTACACAGATGTTTTTTGATAATAAATCTTTTTTTAAGTTTGTAAAGAAGTGCAGGGGTGCAGGCATAAAAGTTCCCATCATTCCCGGTTTAAAGCCTATCACCACTAAAAGACAGGTAAATTTGCTGGCGCAGCTTTTTCATGTTGATATACCAGTTGAGCTTTCACAAGAGATTGAAGCATGTGCTGATAATGATGCTGCCAGAGAAGTTGGTATCGAATGGGCCATTGCTCAATCCAAAGAACTAATAGAGTTCGGAGTGCCTACGCTGCACTTCTATTCAATGGGGAAATCAGGCTCGGTTTATGAGGTAGCTAAAGAATTGTTTTGAAGCCTTTTTTGAACTAAAATTACTTTTGCTCAGTTAATTAAGACTAATGAGGAAAATGACTATAAGATACTTTCCCAAAGTAAAAGGGAGAAATAGCTACCAAAAGCACCGTGATAGAGAGTTGAAATATTCTAAGACTTCTGAATCTTTTACGGAGATAATTTGCCTAATTTTTAATAAGGGTATTTTGTAGACTTAAGAATTGTAATCTGGACATTCTCTGAAAACTGTTTCAATATAATAATATGAATAAAGACAACAGTGAAAAACTCGCCAAGTCAAGCAAGCAAGCAAGCAAGCAAGCAAGCAAGCAAGCAAGCAATAATAAACTATTAGTAGTAGGACTGGGAGCTTCCGCCGGCGGACTGGAGTCTTTAAACATTTTCTTTGATGCTCTGCCGGAAACAACGGGGATGGCTTTTATAGTCATCCTTCACCTTTCACCGGAGCATAAAAGTAATTTGGCTGAACTGTTGCAAGAGCGAACTTCATTAAAGGTGATGCAAGTGAATGAGAAGGTGGAGATAAAAGCCGACTGTGTTTATATTATTCCGCCTAATAAAACGCTTACTGTGGGAGATAACCATCTTGAGTTGTCGAAACTTGAGAAAAAAAATCACCGCCCGGAGGTGATAGACCATTTCTTCCGCTCTCTGGGCAATGTAAAAGGTGAAAAGTCAGTGTGCATTATTCTGTCAGGGACGGGCGGCGATGGTACTTTGGGTTTGAAAACGGTGAAAGAAAATAATGGTTTTGTCATCGTCCAAGATCCGGGCGAGGCCAAATACGGCCAAATGCCACAAAGCGCTATTGATACAAATCTGGTGGATATAATTCTACCGGTTGGGGAGATGCCCCAAGAGCTGATGGCTTATAAGACAAAAATGAACGGGCACCGTATTTTTAATGACCCCAACAGTCTTTCGAAAACCAAAGAAGAAGAGCTTAAAAAAATACTGGCGCAAGTCCGCAGTGACACCGAACACGATTTCGATCATTATAAGCGCTCAACTGTAATGCGCCGCGTTGAACGCCGTATGCATGTAAATAATACCGATACACTTGCTGGTTATCTTTCCTTTTTAAAAGATCACGCCGGTGAATCACAGGAATTGTTTAAAGACCTGTTAATTACAGTAACAAACTTTTTCCGTGATCCCGAAGCTTTCAAAGCTTTAGAAAAAAAAGCCATTCCCAAATTGTTTGAGGGTAAACAGTACGATGATGAACTGCGCGTGTGGGTGCCGGGTTGTGCTACCGGTGAGGAAGCCTATTCCATTGCCATGCTTCTACATGAATATTCCGGAACTATCAATGAAGCTCCTCATATCAGGGTTTTTGCCACTGATGTAAATGAAGATGCGCTAAACCATGCCCGGCAGGGGAGCTACCCCTCATCTATCGCGGCTGATTTGACCGAAGGCCGCCTGCAGCGATATTTTACTAAAACAGACCATGGCTATCAGGTAAAAGATGAACTTCGCCGCATGATTCTTTTTACCAAACACAATCTATTTGCAAACTCGCCTTTTTTAAAACAAGATATGATTTCGTGCCGTAACCTGTTAATATATACAGATCAAGAACTACAGAATGAAGTGTTTAACCTCTTTCATTACGCACTGAATCCGGGAGGCTTGCTTTTTTTAGGAAATGCAGATTCTAATATTAAAGCTGAGGAACTGTTTTCGCTTCTCGACAAGAAATACAGAATATACCGGAACAGCTCTACGGCACAACCGAAAGTTCATCTTCCTGTTTTTCCATTAAAGTTCGATAGCAACCGGTTTCCTGCTACCCGCTCCTCCTGGAAGATGGCGTCCAAAACAAAAACTAGTTTCGACCGGCTGCACCACAGGCTGATTAGCCGCCAGTATGCGTCCCCCAGTGTTATTATTAATGAATACGATGACGTGTTGCATACTGCCGGAGACATCAACCAGTACCTGGAATATTCCATTGGAGAACCGAGCCGGAATATTCTTGAAATAGTGGTTCCCGAATTACGCCGCGGCCTGCGTAGTATGCTGTATAAGGCAAAGAAAGAAGATGATGAGCAGCCTGTGGTTAAACAAATACAGGCGAATCTGAAGAATGAACCACAGCTTACTGAAGTAACGGTGTATAAGGTAAAAGAAAAAGATTTTTCGGGCGACCTCAGGCACATCATTTTCAAAAAAATAGTTACGAATAAGAATGCCACTGACAAGCAGGATAGTAGGAAGAAAAAATCCTCTGATGATGAAGAGGGGGAAATTATTACAGAGCTGGAAAACGAGCTTCAGCAAACTAAAGCACAGCTAGAGATAACGTCAGAAGATTATGAAACTTCTAATGAAGAATTGAGAGCTTCTAATGAGGAGCTCATGTCGATAAACGAAGAGATGCAATCAACTACCGAAGAGATGGAAACCGGCCGGGAAGAACTGCAATCGACAAATGAGGAGCTAAAAATTGTGAACCAAGAGCTGGAAATGAAAGTGGAGGATCTGTTCCGTGCCAACAGCGATTTGCAAAACCTGATGGATGCCAGCGAAATCGGAATCCTGTTTGTGGATACCGGGCAACATGTAAAGCGTTTTACCACCAAAGCCACCGAAATTTTTAATCTGACCTCTTCTGATAAAGGCCGCCCAATTGAACATTTTACCCATCGGCTTAATTATAACGGGGTTTTAGATGATATTAAACATGTGCTTGATCATCACGATAAAATAAAAAAGGAGGTGTCCGCTGAGAACGAGGTGTATTATGTTATGCGACTGGCTCCCTATGAAACGATTAATGGGGAGGTTGAAGGGGTAGTAATTACTTTTGTAGATGTGAGCCATTTAAAAGCAACCGAAGCAAAGCTGGCTAAAAGAATTGAGCAGATAAAAGAACTGCAGCGCCAAATACTTAAGAATGATGTAAATGAGCGCTGGAAAGTGGGGCAATATTTGCACGATGAACTTGCCCAGAACCTGTTAGCCGCACAATTTATGCTCCATGATATTAAGAACAGTCTTAAAAAGGACAATAAATCCGCGGAAGAATTAGACAAGCCCATAGAGCTTATTAATCAAAGTATGATCTCTTCCCGGGATTTATCGCACGAAATTGTACCCATTGATGTACAGCAAGAGGGCGTGAGACATGCTTTCAGCAGCCTTTCTAAACGCATAGAAAAAATTTATGGCCTTAAGGTTATCCTGAAGGGTGACAGTTTAATGGATGATATAGTTGATATTGAAATAGCTTCAAATTTGTATCGTACTGCCCATGAGGCGGCAAAAAACGCCTCTAAGCACGGCAATGCCAAAAATCTGCTGATTAAATTACAGTCAGATGCTGATTACCTGTACCTGGACATTGAAGATGACGGCAAAGGCTTTTCGGCTGCCGATAGTGATAAAGATGGAATAGGCATCAATATTATGCGGCACCGTATGGAATTGCTTGACGGTACGCTTGAAATTAAAGAATCTACATCTCTCAAAAATACCGGAGCGCATATTTCCTGTAAAGTGCCTAAAGGCGGGATGGCCGGAAAGCCGCACAACACATGATTCATCCGTGGGAAATAGCGAAAGAAAAGCCGCACGAAGGCGGCTTTTAAAAGAAGTGATAATTAGGTTTCAAAAGTAAATAGAAGCAGAAACTCTGGCTTCAGTTCCAAATGTATTAGCGTTATCACCAAAACGGGCATTTAAGTTAGCGTCGGCACTTACGCTAAATTTATCCGAAAAAAAGTACTCCGCTCCATATCCTGCTCCAAGAGTGAAATTAGTTTCAGAGGTATCTACTCCATCAATAGACCTGTTTGTCATGCCGAGTGTGCCGGTAAAATAGGGTGCTACTGCATTGGAAATACCGGTATAATATCTCGGCTTTACCCCGAAGCTGAAATTAGTATCGAAATTTTCCACAGTACTAAATCCGAGATAAGGAGCCAATGATAAATTTCTATTCATCATGTATGGCATTTCAATAGTAGTCTGACCACCGATATTAGCCCGAATCCCTAAGCTACCCATTTCCGGTAAAGTTTGTGCATGACTTGTTAATGTAATTCCAAAAGTGAGGATAAAAAGAACTGTTATTTTTTGTATCAGTTTTGATGACATTTATATCTCCGTTTGATTAATGATTCTATAAAAAATTTAACTATTCAATTTTGGGTTGAAGAAGCTAAAGTAAATGTTCATTAGATAGAAGAATCTAAGGTGAAAACTTGCAACAAGAGAAATTATACCTCGGTTTGTTACGAAATTTTTTGGTTTAATATGAAACTCTGAAGGCGTATGAGTTTTTATTTCTCTAAACCGTATATCTCGGCTACCTGCTCATAATTGCTGTAATCAATTCCTTTTCCACTTACTATTTGTGAGGGAGGGATAGCAATAATTCGAAGAACATCACCATGAAAAAGCTCCACATTTTCCTGATTATTATCAGGAATCTCACCTTCTGCAACAAGGCTGAAGTTATCTACATCAAAAAAATAACGAAGATTCACAAAATCATTTTCAAAAGGTATTGCAAAAGGAAGTGCCTGCCATGCGGTTGTACCTTCAAATCTCAGATAACCTAAAACCAAGCCTTCATCTACCATATACTCATCCAGGTTATTCCAACCATATTCCGCCACAGAAACATATTCATCTTCTGCGACAAAATCGGCGGCCAAAATTGTGATCGTGTCGGTATAAACCAGATCAACTTCAGTTTCTATATCATTATCGTGGATGACACATGCGTTAAATACAAAAATACTAACCAGTACCGTCAAAAATTTAATCGTCTTCATAACCATCTCTTTTTGTTTTGGGGTGAAGTTCAATCAAGAACTGCAAGGATAATAGAAAATAACACCATGCCGGTTAATAGCATGTTTGGGTGATTACAAATCGTCAAACTCAGAATTGGTTTCAAAGAAAAGAAGAAACTGAAACCAAAAAAGAAACCGGCAGAAGCCGGTTTCTTTAAAATCTTCGTAATTCCCTGATCTCTTAAACTCTTTTAATCAGAAGAGGTGAGTATAAGCATACATCCCTGCAGCAATTAACACAAAATTAATAATACTGAGCGGTAGCATTCTTCCCCAGCCTAATTTCATTACCTGATTGTATTTGAAGCGTGGAATAGTCCAGCGTACCCATATAAATACAAAACACCAGAAAGAAACTTTAGCCATGAACACACATACATCCAAAATCCCCTTGGCAAGTGGTTCCAGCTCAGGCAGCCAATATCCGGCAAAAGGAAGGTGATAACTTCCAAAGAAGAAGGTGGTGATCAAAATACTTCCAATGAATACGTGCATGTATTCAGCAAGAAAAAATGTACCGAACTTCATGCCGCTGTACTCGGTATGGAAACCGCCAACTAATTCCTGCTCGGCTTCAACTAAATCGAAAGGTGTTCGGTTGGCTTCGGCAAATGCTGCTACTATAAAAATCACAGCTCCAATTGGATTGATAAAGATATTCCATAAATATTCCTGCGAGGCTGCTATCTGAACAACACTTAAAGATCCGGCAACTAAAACCACAGAAGCTACAGCCATTCCCATTGGTAATTCATAACTGATCATCTGTGCGGCAGCTCTCAATCCTCCTAAAAGAGAATATTTACTGTTTGATGCCCAGCCTGCCAGTGTTACGCCATAAACGCCCAGCGAAGCTACCGCAAGCAAATATAAAACTCCGGCATTTATATCGGTGACGTACAAGGTTTCTCCAAAAGGAATAACTGCCACCGTCATTAAAGCAGTGGTTACAGGTATCATCGGGGCTAATGTGTGCAATACTTTATAGCCATGAGCAGGAGTTACATCTTCTTTGAAGAGAAGTTTAGCAACATCGGCTAATGGCTGCAGAAGTCCGAAAGGTCCCACTCGATTTGGTCCCACACGATTTTGTATAAAACT
The DNA here is from genome assembly GCA_040877545.1 of Balneolaceae bacterium. Lineage (GTDB taxonomy): Bacteria > Bacteroidota > Rhodothermia > Balneolales > Balneolaceae > Gracilimonas. Next base: position 48,893 of record JBBDNN010000067.1, on the reverse strand, counting down.
GGCAACCCTTCGCTCTACGTAAACCAATATGGCGGCTGAGTTGAGATAACTAATCATTCCGACAATTAGAACCAAGACCCAAGTTGGTATAAATAACCCGAAAATATCAATTCCACCTGGACTCATTTAAGATCTGCCTCTTTTTTTTGTGAAGGATTTATATTGATGCCCATTTCACTATCCATTCTTTCAAAACTGACCCCTTCAAAAGCAGGAATAGAAGTGGAAATTTCATCCAGAACATCTCTGGCAGTTTCATAAGAAATATCAAGTCCCATGCGGCCGGCAAGTTGGCTCATAATTGTCCAGGTCGGTAAACAGTCAACTTTATTGTCTTCAGAAACCCAATTATCAAAATTAGTGCCGTAACGATCTAAGCGGCCTTGCGACATCTCAAGTTCAATGCTGCGGTTCGTGTACTTGGTTTCTTTAGCGGGTAGGGAGCGTTGAATACGACCATCAACATTTACATAACTTGCGGCATGTTCGGCAACACAGGTAACCGGGATTACTAAATCTGCAGCCTTGCTTGTTTTACACTCATTGGTGGATAGCAGAACGCTAAACTTTCCTTTTAGATCATCCGCTGATAATACTTCCCGATCAACCAGTTCATCAGAAAGCGTAATAACTATTTTGGCATCAGAAACGGCAGTTTTTAAATCGCTGCTCTTTTCAAAACCGAGCAGTTGTACACCGTTTGTATTTGGAGCCTGATCGTCGGTCATCAAAAAATCATCTCCGGAACCTTCAATAACATGAGGAACGTATTTGAAATTATTTACTCCCCAAAGGTTGAAAAATTTCATGAGTACATAATTTTCTTCTACCGAGGCATGTGCACTTCCAATTACGAGTACATCTTCGGGCTTGCTGGCTTCCAAAGTCTCAGCAAAAGTCTCGATGGCATTATTCCAGGAAGTTTTGGATTGATTGTCACCATCCAGTTTTATTGCAGGGCGGGAAACTCTGTTTTCATTAAATCTGCGATAGGCATTTCTGCCTTCATCGGTCATCCAGTGATCGTTCACTTCACCATTATATCTTGGGGTGATGCGAAGAACCAGGTTATCCCGGGTCCATATATCAATATTTGCACCTTTTCCGTTGGTTACATCAATACTTGGTGTTTGATTCATTTCCCACACACGGGCTTTGAACCTGAAGTCGGAGGAGGTAAGGGCGCCAACCGGACAAATATCGATGGTGTTCATTGAATAGGGATCGTCAAACTGTCGGCCGGGAGCGGTGGTTGGGAAATTTTTATCCCCCCGGGAGGTAATTGTTAATTGGTGCGATTCGCTAATTTCATCGGTAAATCTCACACATCGTGTACAGTTGATGCACCGTTCGGCATCTAAAGTTACCCGGGGGCCGAGGGCTACTCTTTTTGGCTTGTGTACTTTCTTAACTTCAAACCGGCTGCCTTCGGGCCCATATTTATATGCCTGAATTTGAAGCGGACATTCCCCGGCCTGATCACAGATTGGACAATCGAGGGGGTGATTAATAAGCAGAAACTCCATAGTATCTTTTTGGGCTTCAGCAACATCGTCACTAGTCTCTTGTGTATGAACCACCATGCCATCCTGTAATTGAGTGGTACAGGAAGTTTGCATTTTAGGAAACCAACGGATCACTCGCTCACCATTCTCATCTAATTCATACTCACCGGTTTCTCTGTCTTTTACTGGCGTACCCACCATTACAAAACACTGGCGGCAATTAGCCGGTGCGCTCATGGCTGGGTGATAGCAGAAAAAAGGCACTTCTTTCCCCTGATCAAGAATAAATTGCAGAAGGCCTTTGTCATTGCCTTCTTCAAACTCGTATCGTTTTCCGTCTATAAATACTTCTGGCATCTTTTAATTGTTGATTTATGATTTATAATTTATGATTGTTTATAAATTTTCAATCATAATAAATCAATGTTTTCTTTGTGCTGTTTTTCTTGAAGAAATAAATATAGAAGCTAATTCATGTGCTTCGTTCTTCAATGGTTCTACCAAGTTAGTCGGTTTAAGTTTTTCATCAATAATAAATTGCAACCAAAATTCAGATTCATCAGCTTCTTCAATAACAATACTTAATTTAGCAGTAAAGGCTGCTTTGCTATGCCCAAGACATGCTGCACGGTAATTTGCAGCTACAGAGGTTCCGCATCGAATCAGTTGACCTTTTATGTGATTGCCCAAATATATTTTTGGTAAACTGATCGCCAATTTCACACATCTATGGGCACATTCTTTAGTACGTATTTTTAGATCATCTTTATTCAAATTGCAGCTAATTATTCATAAATCGTCAATTTAAAATCATTAATCCCTTACGCAACTGCATGAACGCTTTTTTTGCAACGTGCTTCAAATTCGTCTCTGAATCGGTTGATGGTATTCCGTATTGGCCAGGCGGCGGCATCTGCCAGCGCACAAATCGTTCGGCCTTCCATTTGATTTGCAACTGCATGAAGCAGTTCTAAATCCCGAACTTCACCATTTCCGTTTTTGATTTTCAATAAAATCTTTTCTGCCCAACCTGTACCATCTCGGCATGGAGTGCATTGCCCGCAAGATTCATGGGCATAGAAGTGGGAAATTCTCCACAACATATCTACCATGTCAGTGTCTTCGTCCATTACAATCATGCCGGCAGTTCCCATCATAGAACCTGCTTCACGTAAAGAATCAGCATCCATAGAAATACCTTCAAGTTGATCGGCACGTAGTACGGGGGTGGAAGAACCGCCCGGAATCAGCGCTTTCAGTTTTTTGCCATTGCGCATTCCGCCGGCAACATCATTAATCATATCCATTACAGGAACACCAGAAGGCAGCTCATAAACTCCCGGCCGGTTTACATGACCTGAGATCCCATAAAGAACAGGGCCGGGATGCGTTTCTACTCCAATTCCCTTAAACCAATCCGCGCCATTATTTATAACAAGTGGCACATTGGCGAGCGTTTCAATATTGTTGATGGTTGTTGGGCGCCCCCAAAGTCCTTTTTGTGCAGGGAAGGGAGGTTTCACACGCGGATAACCACGTTTGCCTTCCAGCGATTCGAGCATGGAGGTTTCTTCTCCACATATATAAGCTCCCGCTCCGCTGATTACATGGAAATCAACACTAAAATCTGATCCAAAAAGATTCTCCCCAATAAATCCTTTGTCGTAGGCATCTTTGAGAGCTTTTTCCATCATCTTTATCCAGGAATAATATTCGCCCCGGATGTACACATAAATCGTAGTTATCTGCATGGCGTATGCGGCAATCGAGGCTCCTTCAATAAAAAGATGCGGATTATATTCAAAAATCTTTCGGTCCTTAAAAGTACCCGGTTCCGATTCATCCCCATTACAAGCAAGATATCTTGCACCGCCATCCGGTTTAGGCATGAAAGACCATTTCAGGCCGGCATTAAATCCTGCACCGCCACGCCCGCGAATATTAGCTGCTTTCACTTCATTGACAACACTCTCAGGAGTCCAGTCGCCACCGTTTACCACTTTTTTCAGCGCCTCATAGCCACCATTTTTGATATATACATCAATCTGCTCAAGATTTGGTATGTCGGGGATGATAACTGGTTTATATGATTTCCAATCTACAGCCATATCTAAATATTTCTTTTTTCGAGTAGAGGCATTCCTACAGATTCAAACTCAGGTACTTTTCCATCTTTCAGGCTTTCAATGACATCGTCTAATTTTTCTTCGGTGAGATTATTAACATACACATCATTAGTGATTTGCATCATTGGAGCGTAACCACAGGCTCCCAAACATTCTACCGATTGAATGCTGAACATGCCATCTTCGGTTGTTTCACCGGCTTTAATACCTAATTTACCCTCAAGGTAGTGAAGCATGTCGTATCCCCCGCAGAGCTGGCAGCTTGTAGTAGTGCATACATCCAATACATATTTTCCTTTCTTTTCTTTGTAGTATTGAGTGTAAAAAGTGCATACGCCATGTACATGAGCTTCGGGTAGATCAAGTGTTTCAGCTACAAGTTGCTGAACAGCAGGCTCCACATGCCCGAATCTCCTTTGAGCTACCCATAAAACCGGCAAGGTAGCAGGCAGCACAGTAGGGAATTTCGCCTTTATTGTTTCTATTTCCTGTAAATCTTCTGGTGTAAATGTGTAGTTTTCTTCCATTGTTTATTTGTCTGCTTCTCCCATTACAGGATCAATGCCTCCAATTATAACTACGGTATCAGCAACCATTTCTCCATCTAAAATATGTTCAAGTACCTGAAGGTTTCGGAAGGAGGGAGCATTTACTTTTAATCTCCAGGGATGACCTGTACCGTCGCTTTGAATAAAATATCCCAACTCGCCTTTTGCCGATTCTATGGCGTGATAAACTTCTTTACCAGCCGGTGGACAAATTCCTGTGTCGGTCATCATGAAATCGTGGATCATTCCTTCCATAGAGTAATACACTTCGTCTTTTGAAGGATATGCTTGCTTTGCATTGTTTGTTCTGATCGGCCCCTTTGGCATTTTGTCAAAACACTGGTGAATGATGCGAATGCTCTCACTCATTTCTTCCATTCTGACAAAATATCGGGCAAGGTTGTCGCCTTCCATTCGGGTAGGCACTTCAAATTCAACCTCGGCATATTTTGAATATGGATTAATGATACGCTGATCCACTCCATAACCTGAAGCTCTTAATACAGGACCGGTAGCTCCCAAATCAAGTGCTTTTTCAGTGGGTAAAATACCAACATCCTTATTTCTGTCTATAAAAATTCGGTTTTTGTCGAGTAAGCCATGCCAGTCTTTCAATTCCTGCGGGAAGGTGGTGATGAATTCCTTAATCCTGGCAACTGCATCATCCGTTAAATCATTTGCAACACCTCCAATTCTGGAATGAGAAACGGTTAAGCGATAGCCGGCTACTTCATCAAAAATGTCATAAATCTTTTCGCGCTCACGGAAAGTCCATATAAAGAAGGAAATTGCCCCGGCATCCATTACCATGGTTCCCAGCCAGAGCAGGTGAGAAGATATCCGTGCTAATTCACTACAAATCATTCGGATATATTGTGCCCGATCTGGTACTTCAATATCAGCAAGTTTTTCAACGGCTAAACATAAAGCTACATTATTACCATAAGGGGAGAGGTAATCCATGCGATCGGTATAAGGCATGAACTCCTGATAGGTTTTATTTTCGGCAATTTTTTCGACGCCCCTGTGCAGGTATCCTATATCTATTTTTGTTTTTTCAATGGTTTCGCCTCTTAACTGTAAAACAAGACGAATTACACCGTGAGAGGCAGGATGCTGCGGCCCCATATTCAAAATCATTTTTGAATTCAGAGGATCTTCACTATCAATATCTTCAATGGTGGTATGCTTGTCCTCAAGGCTTTTGTAAAGCTTCTGTTGATGTTCTTTGAAGAACTTAGGATCAACCTTACTGCCAATATCTGTCATTTTCATGCCTTACTCCGTTTCTGGGGTTGTATTGGGAAGCTCGATAGAGCCGGGGATACCCAGTAGTGGAAATTCTTTACGTAATGGGAAATACTCATAATCTTCGGGCATAAATACTCTTCTCAAATCAGGATGCCCTTCAAACCAAATGCCAAACATATCATAAACTTCGCGCTCGTTCCAGCCGGCAGCCGTCCAAACAGAAGAGACAGACTGAACGGTGGGATTTTCTTCATTCAACCTGATCTTAACAAAAATTCTATCCTGTGTGCGAAGATTCATCAGGTTATAGAGAACTTCAAAACGCTCTTCTGAACTATAGCGATCGGTTCCTAAGACATCACATAACAAAATGAAATGATGTTTCTTTTTCAGGTACTCGCAGATTTGCACAATAGCTGTAGATTCTATACGAAAATAAGTGTGGCCGCAGGATTCATATACCTCAATTAAATCTTCCGAAAAATTGTCTGATAACCCGTCTACTACCTTCTGCAAAGTTGCATTTAAATCTAAGCTCATATCATTAGGTATCTAAAAGTACAGAGTGCTCGGTTTTAATTTTATCCTGAATTTTCATCAAGGCATGAATGACCGCGTCAGGGCGGGGAGGACAGCCGGAAATGTAAGCGTCTACAGGTAAGAAATTATCCACACCTTGTACTACTCCGTAGCAACGATGCATTCCGCCGGTAGAAGCACAAGCCCCCATAGCAATACACCATTTTGGATCAGGCATCTGATCCCAAATTCGCCGAATAGCATGCGACATTTTATAGGTTGCCCAGCCTGCCACAATCATCACATCACTTTGACGGGGTGAGAAACGCATAACTTCTGAGCCAAAGCGGGAGGCGTCATAACGGGGACCTGCAAAAGCCATCATCTCGATGGCGCAGCAAGCCAGGCCCATTGGCATAGGCCATGCTGCATTTGCACGCGCCCAATTTGAAAGTGCATCAACTTTAGTTGTTAAAAATCCTTCACCGAGTGCTGATTCTATTCCCATGGTGTAAACTATTCTTTAATATGAGTTAAATCCCAGTCTAATGTGCCTTTCCTGAGAGTGTAGAGTAATCCAACAAACAATATTACAATAAAGATCATCATAGCTATAAATGTTCCAAAACCGAGGTCCAGATAACGTACTGCCCATGGATAAATGAAAACCACTTCAAGATCGAAAACTATAAACTCCATTGCTACCAGGTAAAAGCTGATAGAATACCGATCACGGGCTTCTCCAACAGGATCCATACCACTTTCGTAGGGATTTAATTTGTTTTTATTTGGCCGGAAAGGTCCCAGAATTCTGGAAAGAGCCATTAAAATAATTGCCAGTATAATGGCAACGGCGGCAATGATTAAAATCGGAAAATAATTTTCGAGCATGTCTGTATTTCTCAAATAGTGAGTCGAAAAGTTAGGTTCATTGTGTTGCAATGTCAACGAAATTGGGCGAGAATATAGCCTTTATTTAATATTTTTACGGAAGGAAATTTGAATAAACTTTTTCCGGCTCAACAAAGTTGTTTTATCCAAGGGCAGGTTTAAGACTTAAATAAAAATCCTTACCTTAAAAAATAACTTTAATGTTTTTAATCAGGTGAAGTTTTGAGCAAGATATTGATGGAGATTTTGGGACTATCTACCAGTCCCAGTAGTGGCGGTGCATATGCGCTGATTTTATCAGAAGCCGAAGGCAACAGAAGGTTACCTATTATTATAGGTTCTTTTGAAGCTCAGGCAATAGCACTTGAGTTAGAAAATATAAAGCCACCCCGTCCTATGACACACGACCTGCTCAAAAATTTTGTATTGAGTTTTGATACCGAAGTAAAGCAGGTATATATAAATGAATTGAGCGAAGGCACTTTTTATGCTCAAATTCATTACGAGCGTGAAGATCAGGTAGTAGAAATCGATTCCAGGCCAAGTGATGCAATTGCATTGGCTGTTCGGTTTAACGCGCCCATCTTTGTCAATACAGAAGTATTACAAGAAGCTGGTATTAGTACAGAACCTGAATCACAGACACTGGAAGAAGCATTAAAGTCGGAAAAGTCTGAACCCGGACAAAAAGAATTATCGCAGTTGGAAAAACTGGAAGTGGAATTGAAAACGGCGATAGAAACTGAAAACTATGAGAAGGCGGCAAAGATCAGAGACCGCATTTCAAAAATGAAAGGATAACTTTGGAAATAAGTGATTGTTCGTTTCAAGCACTCTCCTACTCAAAATTATTTAACACCTATCTTGCCGATTATCAAAAATTAGATTCTTTTTACCCGCATAATCCCTGGAATGAGGATGATATTTCAAAAAGAGCGGCTAATCTCAAAAAGCCTGAGTATAAGGAAAGCTTTCTTTCCGCACTTTCAGCGTACCATAAGGAACTTGGGATTGGAAAAAATCAGCAGGAATCATTAAAGAAGCTGTCACAAGAAAATGCTCTTGTAGTAGTAACAGGTCAGCAATTAGGGATGTATGGCGGACCACTCTTTACTATCTATAAAATAATTACGGCTATTTTGCTGGCAAAGAAGTATGAGCAGAAGCTAGGCCGGCCTGTAGTTCCGGTTTTTTGGCCGGCAGATGAAGATCACGATTTTGAAGAAATAGCCTGGGCAGGAATTACCGGAAGAGCAGACTTTAAGAAGATCAGATATAAGGGGGAGGGAAATGGGCAGCCTGTGTCAGAGCAAAAATTATCTTCAGAATTAAAAACTTTCAAAACTGATATAAAAGAGGAATTATTTGACACCGATTTTTCCCAGGCACTTTGGGAACAGCTGGATCAGTTTTATAAAGAGGGTAAAACTCACATCCAGGCTTTTGCCGGCTTAATTGATAGCTGGTTTGCTGATCAGGGATTGTTGATAACTGGGAGCAATCATCCCGAAATTAAAAAATTATTGGCGCCTGAATTTTCTCAATCAATTGAAGAGGCTGAAGCTCTTTTTGATGCCATTGAAAAGAAAAGTTTAGCCCTGGAAAAAATATTCCACCGCCAGGTATCAAATGGAGATTCCGACCTTTTTTATCTTTCTAAAAAGGAAGGCCGTGTGAAAATCCAAAAGGATAAAGAAGGATGGAAAGCAGGCTCCTCTAATTGGACTACCAGCCAACTACTTGAAAACATCAGGAACAATCCGGAAAATTTCTCCCCCAATGTGTTTTTACGGCCGGTAATTCAGGATAAACTTTTACCTACACTTGGTTACGTCTCGGGCCCCGGCGAATTAGCCTACTACGGACAGATGAAAGATTTTTATGCGGAATTTGACCTGGAAATGCCGGTTATATTTCCCCGGCTATGTGCAACACTGATTGAATCCGGAATTGCCAGAATCGTGGAAAAACTTCCTTTCGAAATCTGTGAATATGGAAAACGGATAGAAGACCTGGAATCCGAATTTATAGAACGAACAGACACTGTTGATCTCGAAGAAGTTTTTAAAATCTGGAAATCTAAACTGGAACAAGCTGCTGGAAATCCACTTGAAGTCATTAACAAAATTGATCCTACATTAGATGGAACCGTAGGCAAAACTGTGGCTGGATTTGAAAACGAACTGGAAAAGCTGCAAGGGCGTGTTCATCGCTCCATCAAACAACAAGAAGAGATACAGATTAAACGCATCGAAAAAATAAAAGTGAATTTATTTCCTGATGGCGGCGCACAGGAAAGAGCGGTTTCGCCGGTTTATTTTATGAATAAATACGGATTGGATATCTGGCAATCCCTGTTAAAAGGAATAGAAAGAGAGGGTTTAGATCTTGGCAAGCATTACCTGGTAAAGCTATGAAATCACTGGATGACAGAAAGAGAGAGCTGCGAGGAGATGTTTTGTCTAAACGGTTGGAAATTTCAGAAGACGAATGGCAGACAAAATCAGAGGAAATAAATGCACATTTTACACAAAGTGATTTCTATAAGGATGCCGTCTTAATCCATAGCTATGTCTCTATGAATCATAGGAATGAGGTGGATACATGGAATTTAATTACAGCGATGTTGGCAGATGGGAAAAAAATTGCTGTTCCTGTTACAAATTTCATGGATTCGAGTTTAGTACATTCAGAAATTAATTCAACAAAAGGATTGGTTCCCAATAAATGGGGAATTTACGAACCCCGCCAAATGCAAAAGGTGAATATACAAGACTTGGATATTGTGGTAGTACCTATGGCGGCGGCCGACAAAAAAGGCAACCGGCTGGGATATGGAAAAGGGTTTTATGACCGTTTTCTTTCAGAGATTGAAGCCTTTAAAGTCGGATTTGTATTTAATGATTTTATCTTTGAGGAAATTCCTGCTGAAAATTTTGATGTCAGGATGGATGTTATAATTTCCGAAAAGGGTATTATTTTCGCGTAACAATAGTAACACTCATGCGTAGCTTATAATGTGAAAAAGAAAATTTTCTAAAAACTATGGCAGATCAAGTACGGCAAAAACAAACTTCTAAAACAGGCACTTCAACCCTTGAGTTCGATGAGTTTGAGCTAAACTCAACCATGCAGGATTTTCTTAAAGAAGAGGAGAAAGATACCGGCAAAGGTATTTGGAACATCGCCACCATCTCTGGGATGGTAATGTTATTTATTGCCTTTACCTTTGCCATTCAAACTATTGGCTTGCCAACCGGTGAATTTTTATCAGAGTTGTCGGAAGGTTTGGTTGGATCTGCAGTACTTCCTTTAATTGGAGGTGCCCTTATCACACTTGTTGGTTTTGGCTTTTTGGTAGGTGACAGAAAACGTTCAAGAAAAGCAAAAAAAGCGAAGCGGAAGCGATCCAGGCACAAAGAAAGTTATTCCGATATCCACGGCGGCGAAACCTCAGGTTTTAATAGCAATGCAGGTCTGAAAAATGACCTGGATTCCTCTTCAAGGTCAGGCTCAAAATCAGGTTCCTCAAAAATGGATTTTGATAACTACGGTTATCGCCATGCTAAAAGGCTGATGAAATCTCGTTCCAATAAAAAATGGGCGGGTGTTTGCGGCGGATTAGCCAAATATTTTGGTATCAGCGCCACGGTGGTTCGGTTTATATTCGTATTCGCTTTTTTCATGAGCTGGGGCGCGAGCCTGCTGGTGTATTTAGGCCTATCGATGGCCATGCCCAAAGAGCCTATCGAGATGATGGATGATTTTGATTTTTAGTAGCTCTATAAAAATAAAATAAAATAGCTGCATAATTTCCGGGATTAATTGGAAAAGTCAGGAAGCTTATAATTCCAATACCTCCTCATCAAATTTCTTTTTAACTTTAGCTCATGCTAATAACCTTTGAAGGAATTGACGGCAGCGGGAAATCCACCCAAATTTCACTGCTAAGAGATAAATTATCAGCACTGGGACATCATGTAGAAGTATTCAGGGAGCCGGGAGGAACGGAGGTATCTGAACTAATACGTGGAATGCTGCTCAATCCGGAACTGGAAATTGATCCTGTAACCGAACTTTTGCTTTTTTCCGCAGCGCGCTCTCAACTGGTAGCCGAAAAAGTAAAGCCATTACATAAAAAAGGAGTGATCGTCATTTTAGATCGCTACTATGACTCTACAGTTGCTTACCAGGGATATGGGCGGGAAAGCTTAGCCATTCAAAAAATTCATCAAATTAATGCAATTGCCACCCACAACCTGACTCCTGATGTAACTTTTTATTTACGGCTGAGTTTAGAGGATGCGGCCGAACGCATCAAACATTTTGATAAAGATAGAATGGAGCAAGCCGGAGATTCATTTTACGGACGTGTTTTAGCCGGCTTTGAAAAACTGGCTGGTACCGAATCTCGAATCCAGGTTATTGATGCAAAGCAGGAACCCGATGCCATACAGCAACAAATATTAAATATTTTACATCCGAAACTTTAGCCAATTCAGATTGGTTTATCACATTCCAAAACAGCAGAGAAAAGTTAAAGTAATAGTATGTTTCCTTAGCTCTTGTAATAAATACTTGTAAGGTGTTGAAATAATTTTTTCTTTTTTATCTGTAAGATGATTGAGGCTTAGCCATATTATCCGTAAATTTAGAACAATCTGGATGAGTCCTGCCTGTTTCCACGACAACCAGTTCATCAAAAGAATACAATTCTAACGATCATAACTACCAAGTAATAAATTATGGCGCACGAAAGAATCGAAGTTGATCTACCTCTTGCCAAAGCATATGAACTCTTAAGCAATCCAGTTGAATTCCCTAAGTTTTTGGGCCGCATCGACAAAATTGAAAGAGTTAACTCTCAAACGTTCGAATACAAAACCAAGATTGGGGAAGAGGAGTTTCATTGGACCACCAACCTAATTGACAATCTTCGCAATACTCGTTTTGCGTGGATTACCATTAATGGTAATTTAAATCAAACCGGAACTATCCGTTTTACCCCGCTCGATAATGGCGAACGTACGCGCGTAGATTTCTCTTTAGATTACCGAACTTTCTTTGGCGATCCTACCGATGAGCTTGCAAAATTCATTGAAGAATCTCCTGCACAGCTGGTAAAAGACCTTGCCAAGTTTAAGAAACTTGCCGAAAACGGAACCTTCAAAGAAACTCCTCTCGAGCCAAAAGAAGAAGAGGAAGAAGAAGTTACCGCTTAGGGTTTTTCAATTATATATTTACTTTTAATGCGCATCGTATTGATGCGCATTTTTTTTGCCTTCAAATAAAAGAAATATGGAATTCAATGAATTTTTAAATTCAGAACTGAGCAGAAAACCGCATTATCTGCTTATAGGAAGTCTGATCGGCCACAGCGTTTCTCCATTAATGCACAATGCAGCTTTTAAGCACTATCAAATTCCAGCGAGTTACCACGCAGTTTCTGTAAAAGCCCATGAAATAAATTCGCTGATTGCCAGCTTCAACAGGTTCGAATTTTTAGGTGCAAATATCACCATTCCATACAAACAAACCCTTTTTGAGGTGGTGGATACACTGGGAGTGGAAGCTGCGCAAATTGGAGCTATCAATACAATTGTTAAAAGAGATGGAAAAATAGTTGGTGAAAATACAGATGCCTGGGGGTTTAGAATTCCCCTCGAAGAATTAGAAAGCGAATTGAATGGAGAGAGAGCTATTATATTTGGAACGGGAGGGGCTACCAAGGCCATTACTTTTGCCTTGAATGCTATGGGAATTGAAGAAATAATTATGGTTTCACGCCGTCCGGCACAGTATTCAGATACCAGCGAAAAAGTGATTATGTGCAATTACGATAATTGGTCAGCCTATGCCGGAGAATCAGCTATCATCATAAATGCAACGCCTTTGGGAATGACGCCAAATACGGATGCATCTCCGGTTCGGGATGAAGAAAAAGGGCTGCTTAAAAATAAAATCTGCTACGATATTGTCTACAATCCCCAGGAAACAAAATTTCTGAAGCAAGCGAAAGAAGCCGGAGGTATCCCTTTTGGCGGATTAGAAATGCTGATCCAGCAAGCAGCGAAGTCCTTCAAAATGTGGACAGGAAAAAAATTCCCTCTTGGATTGATCAGAATGAGGCTCGAAGATGTCTTCCCAAATTAATTTTATCAAGCCTGATTTATTAAACGGAGCCGCGATTTCAAGCTGGTTTACACTCCGAAACCCGGAATTAACTCAATCTGATCAACAGGTTCATGGGCTGAATCTTGGGCTGAATACGAATGAAAATAAATGGGTGGTTGAGAAGAGTAGAAGGCTTCTGTTGAATGAAATAGGACTGAAAAAGGATGAAATTGCCTTCGGCACCCAAATTCACAAAACAGAAGTGAAACTTGTGAAGAAAGGTGGAACTTATGCTGATACAGATGCTTTTGTAACCAACGTTCAGGGATTGGCTTTAGCTATACAGGTTGCTGATTGCGCGGCTATTCTCCTTGGGGATGAAGACAATGCAGTGATCGGTGCAGCCCATGCCGGCTGGAGAGGAGCTGTCGGCGGTGTAGTTTTGAAAACTATTCAGAAGATGAAAGTAATCGGAGCAGAACCTAAATTTATAAAAGCTTTTATAAGTCCTTGTATTTCACTGGAGCATTTTGAAGTTGGAGAAGAAGTAGCCGGTAAATTCCCTGAACAATTTGTGGATAGGGAAAACTTTAGCAAGCCTCATGTTGCTTTAAAAGCATTTTTGCAGAGTCAGCTATTGGAAGCCGGTGTTGCAGAATCAAATGTAGAAGTAGATGAAGGTTGTACCATATCAGATGAACAGTTTTATTCCTACAGGCGCCAAAAAGAGAAAAGCGGACGCATGATGGGAATAATAAAACTAAATTAGCCTGTGAATAAATTACAGCCACACCTTAACCAAAAGAAAGATTTGACTAAACAAAAACTGGCTATTCTGGGATCTACGGGTTCAATAGGAACTCAGGCATTGGAAATTGTGCGGCAGAATACTGACTTCTTCGAGATTGTTGCTTTAACGGCTAATTCGAATTGGGAGTTATTGGCTGAACAGGTGAAGGAATTCGCTCCAAAATATGCCCTGATTTCTGATGAAACTCATTATGCCAATCTAAAAAAATCAGTCAAAAATACAGAAGTATTATGTGGGGCAGAGCAATTGCCGGAAATAGCATCTCTGGATGAAATTGATACCGTGCTAAACAGTTTGGTAGGGTTTGCGGGATTTGAATCAACCTTGGAAGCAGTTAAGGCCGGAAAGAAAGTTGCGCTCGCAAATAAAGAGTCACTGGTGGTGGGTGGAAAATTGATAACTGAAGCCTTGGCAAACTCCAGGGCACAATTAATTCCAGTTGATTCTGAACACAGTGCAATGCTGCAATGCCTGGCAGGGGAATCGAGTGAAGATATTGAAAAAATTATAATTACAGCAAGTGGTGGACCTTTTAAAGATTTCTCTCAAGAACAAATGGGAAAAGTAACCGTTGATCAGGCTCTAAATCATCCAAATTGGGAGATGGGTGCTAAAATCACCATTGATTCTTCTACCATGATGAATAAAGGCCTGGAAATAATAGAAGCCCATTGGCTCTTCAATATCCCGGTAAAAAAAATTCAACCGGTTATTCATCCTCAAAGCATTATTCACTCTGTTGTTACGTTTATAGATGGGTCAAGCAAAGCCCAATTGGGACTTCCGGATATGAAAGTGCCGATTATTTACGCGCTGACTTATCCTGCTCGAATGAATCTGGATACGCCAAGAATAAACTGGATGGAAATTCAGAACCTGAGCTTTGAGCCTGTTGATTACATACGTTTCCCCTGTGTCAGGTTAGCAATGGAAAGTATTGAAGCAGGCGGTTGCGCACCGGCTGTATTAAATGCTGCAAATGAAGTGGCAGTTGAGCGATTTTTGAATAAAGAAATTGGTTATATTGACATCCCAAAAATTGTGGGTAAAAGTTTAGAGAATATTCATTCAACGCAGAGATTAGATACAGAGACTTTAAAAGAAATAGACAAAGAGACGCGTAATTACGCTTCATCAATAAATAAATAATTTACATGGATTGGTTTATAAATTTATTACAGACACTTCTCATTTTCGGCGGGGCTCTGATGATCCTCGTTTTTGTACATGAGTTAGGTCACTTTTTAGCGGCAAAATTATTTGGAATGCGGGTTGAGCGTTTTTCCATTGGCTTTCCACCCAGAATTTGGGGATTCAAGAAAGGCGATACTGATTACAGTATCGGGGCAACTCCACTTGGTGGTTATGTAAAAATTTCCGGAATGATTGACGAAAGTATGGATACAGAGCATCTGGGTAAAGATCCGGAGCCCTGGGAATATCGTAGCAAGCCGGTCTGGCAGCGGATTATTACCATTACCGCCGGGGTTATTTTCAATATGATTCTGGCTTTCTTTATCTACTTCGGAATGACTTTTTCCTACGGACATAATGTTCTTCCATTAGAACAAACGCCGGAAATATATGTGCCTGAAACCTCCATTCTACATGAAATTGGATTTCAAACCGGAGACCGGCTGGTTGGAGTGAATGGAGAAAGAGTGGAATATTATGGTGACTTGGTTTCAGCTTCTGAACTCACCTCAGATGACCTCAGTTATATCGTAGAGCGGGACGGACAAGTAACTACCGTTAATGTTTCCTCCAATTACCTGGATAGCTTGCAAACACGGGGTTTTATATCCAGGGATTATTTCATGCCGAGTATGATCGCAAATGTTGCACCTGGTACACCCGCCGAAGAAGCAGGTTTGCAACCAGGCGACCGTTTTGTTAGTGCAAATGGTGAACCTGTATTTACCTGGATACAACTGGTTGAACTTATTCAAACTGCAGAAGAACCGATTGCTTTTGAGATTCAAAGGGATGATTCAGTTTTTACCGCTTCAATTTTACCGGATTTGGAAACAAAGCAATTGGGTATTGGATCACCGACAGCAGAAATGGCTGGTTTCGAGCGCATAGATTATGGCTTTTTTGATTCTATTGTTGCGGGATATGATCAAACCATAGAGCAAACGGTAGGCATTACACAGGGTTTTGCACGTTTAGTTTCCGGTGATATTTCTGTCCGCCAGAATTTAGGCGGGCCAATTGCTATTGCTAATTTGACAAGGAACGCTACAGATCAATCCGGCTGGGTGGGCTTTTGGAATATTACTGCTTTACTGAGTATTACTTTAGCTATTCTGAATATTTTACCCATCCCGGTATTGGATGGGGGCCACCTGGTTTTCCTGATTTATGAAGGAATTACACGGCGCGAACCTTCTGAAAAAGTACGTATGGTTGCGCAACAGATTGGTTTCTTTTTGATGATCGGCCTGTTTATTTTTGTGATGTTCAATGACGCTTTTAGATATTTCAGCTTTTAATATGTTTGCAAGAGAAGGATATTTCACTATTGCCAGTATGCTTTTTATTACTGTACTGGTATCATTTTTTGCCAGTTACTTTTTGAATAACTGGTTTGCTTATGTGGTTTATGCCGTCATGATTTCATTATGTGGAATTGTAATTTATTTTTTTCGTGATCCTGAACGGGAGACACCCCACGATGAAAGTTTTGTCATTTCACCTGCTGATGGTACGGTGGTTCAAATTAGAGAAATCGAAGAAAATGTATACCTGAAAGAGAAAGCTACACAAATAAGTATTTTTCTCTCTCCGCTGAATGTTCACGTGAATAGAAATCCCATTTCAGGACTGTTAGAGTATGTGAAATATCATCCGGGCGAATATCTCATGGCCTGGAACGAGCATGCTTCTGATTTAAATGAACGCGCTGATTTTGGGGTACTTCATCCCACAGGAACAAAATTCTTGTTCAGGCAAATCACCGGATTTCTCGCCCGCAGAATTGTCTATCATATTAATGAAGGAGATCAAATTAAGGCCGGTGAACGATTTGGTATCATGAAATTTGGGTCAAGAATGGATGTGGTAGTTCCTTCATCTGTGGAAATAAAAGTTAAAGAGGGAGATAAAACCATGGCCGGAGAATCTGTTCTCGGAATAATTAGCCGGTAGCTCCTTTCGTATTATGCTCTTCTAAAGCCATTCCCGAAGTAAATTTAGATCAATAAAACGAGCTCAGCTTATATTTGAATTTATTTTCAAATACGCTACCAAGATGAAATTAGTTGAGATTATTATGGGTTATAAATAATAAAATCTGGAAAAATTATGGATCAGAAAGAGAGTATGCATCAAAGCGAGGACAGCAAGTTCATTCCCATGACTTCTTCCACTAGTGGAACAGGAAGGCAGGTCAGAAGCGATGTTTATTACTATACCAATCAGATTGTGAATATTGTAATGATTGGAAATCCGGATAATGAAGAGTGGGTGATGGTGGATGCTGGAATGCCTCAATCAGGTGAGGAAATAGTAAATGCGGCGGCCAATAGATTTGGTACTGATAATAAACCAGCAGCCATTATCTTAACCCATGGACATTTTGATCACATAGGTAGTTTAATTCACCTTATTAATGAATGGAATATTCCAGTATATGCTCACCCATTGGAGTTTCCATTTTTAACAGGAGAAAAAAATTATCCCGAATCGGATACTTCAGTAGAGGGAGGAATTCTGGCAAAAGCTTCCGGTTTTTACCCTAAAGAGTCGATCAATATTGATAGAATATTGAAACCCTTGCCCGAAAATGGAATGGTTGCTGAATTACCGGATTGGCAGTGGATTCATACACCCGGCCACTCTCCTGGGCATATTGCATTATATCGTGAAGGAGATAAAACTCTTCTCTCAGGAGACGCTTTTATTACGGTAAAACAAGATTCTTTTTATAAGGTACTGGTTCAAAAATCAGAAGTACAAGGACCTCCACGGTATTTAACTACTGACTGGGAAGCTGCATGGGAATCAGTAAAAAAATTAGAAGAACTAAAGCCAAAGCTGGTAATTCCGGGCCATGGATCTTCAATGGAGGGAGAAGAACTCAGAAAAGGATTAAAAGAATTGGCTGCCAATTTTGATAAAATAGCCATTCCGGATTATGGCAAATTCGTTGTTGAAAGATCATAATTTATTTTTTTAGCGAAAGCCTGAAAGCTTCGCTGGTGTAAAGGAATTTATATGGGTCGGTAAAACTTTTTACTGGAGCGATGGATTTCAACTCTTTGCGATGATAGAGAGACAAAACAAATTTGCATCCTTTTTCAACAGGTAACTAATTCTTATAATACTTACTATTGTTCATCAAGATAAAAACGTTGTAAGTATTGTTTAATGAAATATCCTATTCAAAAAGAATACCACTCCTTTAAAGAGTTACGGGAAAGAAAGAAGAAGGCAAAGCCGCCTGTTAATCACAGAATTGCTGTGCCAAGTTTTTTTACACTGATGAATTTGTTCAGTGGGTTTCTTGCAATTATTTCAATTTCAAATGGTGATTTAGGCAGAGGGGCCTGGTTGATTGCCCTCGCTGGTTTGTTTGATGTCTTTGATGGATTGATGGCTCGTCTTGCAAATGCCACCAGCGATTTCGGCATAGAGCTTGATTCGATAAGTGATATGGTATCATTCGGTGTTGCTCCCGGTTTTTTGATTTACACCTGGAGCATGCACCAATTCGGTTTTGTGGGAATTATCATCAGTGCATTACCGCCTCTTTGTGGTGCAGTCCGGCTCGCAAGATTTAATGTAAATGCTCGTCTGACACCCGCCAAAGATCACTTCATTGGATTACCGATTCCTGCTCAGGCAATTATTTTAGGAGCTTTCCTTTTAACTTTCAAAGATAATTTGGAAATATTTTCTATGTTCGAAAATGGAGTAAATACAGTTTTGATTCCCATTGTTGTAGTTATTTCTTTTTTGATGGTCAGCACGCTTCCATTTGATAAAATTCCGCGTTTCGATCGTGCTACCATTCGCGAAAACCGGGGCAAAATTATTCTATTTCTTTTTTACCTGTTGCTCATACTCATTCTTCAGGAATATGGATTAATGATTGTATTCATCATTTTTATTATAAAAGGAATGGTGGATGGAGCTATTCAATTCTTTCGAGATGACTATGGCCCCGAAGGTGAGGAAGAGTTCCAGGATTATAGCTAATGGGTCACCGATGTAGGAAATAACTGGATTTCATCTAAAAAGATTGTAGTACTTCTTTTATTTGCATTGAGGCTTCTCCATTTCCGAACAGAGCCTGGGGATTTAACTTGATGTTGTTCTTTAAATACTCTTCAGCTGTTTGAAGGATCTTATCAGGATCTGAGCCAACCAATTTACCAAGCCCCGAGTCAATCAATTCCTGTCTTTCTGTTTCATTTCGAAGCACCAAAATAGGTTTTCCTAATGTGGCTGCTTCTTCTTGAATTCCACCTGAATCCGTCAGGATTAAATCAGCACGTTGCAGAATATGGAGAAAAGCCAGATAACCAAAAGGTTTAGTAATATGAAATCGCTCACTCTGTACATCTGAATTTTTAATAGCTTGCTGAACTGCAGGACTGGGATGTGCAGGGAAAACTACCTCAAGTGTCTCATTTTTATTTAGTAACTGACTTACTGCCTTCAGTATATCCGAAAATGGCTTTCCGTGATTTTCACGCCGATGCGCTGTTAATACCACCAATTTATGCTCAGGTGGAATATCCTGTAAAATATCAGGTTTGGAGTCAGAAAATTGTTTAGAGCTGCGAATTAATTCCAGTGCATCTATCACCGTATTGCCGGTTACAAAAATTTGCTCGACCGGGATGCCTTCTTTTATCAGGTTTTTTTTATTGAGATCGGTTGGGGCAAAATGAATGGTCGCTAACTTTGATATTAGCGCCCTGTTACCTTCTTCTGGAAAAGGATAATAACGATTATGGCTTCGAAGCCCGGCTTCCACATGCAAAACGGGAATTTTCAGGTAAAAAGCAGAAAGTGCAGCTATAAAAGCTGAAGTTGTATCACCCTGAACAATCACATAATCAGGTTTCTCAAATTCAAATACATCCTTCATCTTTCCAGTAAGAGATTCAGTCAGGTTAAATAAATCCTGTTCCGGCTTCATTACATTCAGGTTAATATCAGGTCGAATATCAAAGAGGGTTAGCATAGGCTCAATCAACTCACGATGCTGGCCGGTATGAAGAATCTTTATCTGAAATTCACCCTCTGAAAGTGCCTTAATTACCGGGGCTAATTTGATAATCTCCGGACGTGTACCGAAAGCAATCAATATCTTTTTCATGAAACCAAGGTTTTATAATGAGCAACTGTTTGCTGCGCTACTTTATTCCAGGTATAATTGGTTAAAATATGCTGTTTAAGTAAGTCGTCTTTCTCTTTTTTCAGAGATTTATTTATTCCTTCTGATAAAGAGGACAATGAATCCGGATCAATATATACAGCATGAGAAGTAAAATAATCTTTGGTTCCGCCATTTTTAGTGATGACAATATTTGCTCCTGCAAGTGCGGCTTCCAGGGCGGCAATTCCCGGAGTTTCATACCGGGAGGGAAGTACAAAAACCTTCGAAGCCGCATAGGCCGAGGAAAGCATTTCTGAATTATGCTCAATAGATTCTATCAGATGCACATGGTCATTTTTTAGAGCTAGTTGTTTACACCGAAGCCCATAATTATCCTTATAAAAAGAGCCAATTATAACTACAGGGGCTTCTATTTCTTCTGCTGCTTTAAGCAAATTCATTACATTTTTTCTGGGAGCCCCCGCTTGACCCACAAAAAGCACAAAATCCTTCAGTTTATATTTTTCAGAGAACAATGCAGGATCAGCATCAGCAAATCGTTCTTCAACTCCATTTGGCACTACGTGAATTTTATTCTGTGGGATTAAAAAGCCATCTTCAATTAACCTGGCTTCTTCGCTGGTATTGGGGAGAATCATATTTGACTGACCACATAGTTGAGCCTTCACACTGAAATCTGATCGGATTCCCGTTCCTAAAACAGAACTAAGTTTCTCTAATCTTAAGGCGTTTTTTATAAAAGAAGATCCGTGATTTGAATAGAATACAGGTGATAAAACTGTGGGAATTTTCAATCCCTTTAGTTGATCTGAAATCCCCACATTTTCGACGGTAGCACCAAAAATATGAATTAGATCAATGTTTTGCTCTTCAAGCTTCTGCCAGGGCGAAAGTAAAACCGGCTCCACACCGAGCGCCTTTATCTGCTCTATAGTATTCAGCGCCTGTACTCGAATACCGCCATTAACGGCAGCAATACTCGCAGGTGCTACATAACCAACTCTCATAACCTGATCCTGTTTTTCCAGTCAAGCATGGAAGTTTTGAAGAGTTGTAAGTCGTGGTTTCGCATATTAGATATCTGTGATGGCTCAGGAAGATACTGTTTCGCATACTCAAATTCGGAAGGTTGTGATAGATCTAATTTCTTTGCTCCGGCTGCAATTAAATCAAATTCCTGATGATTTTTACAGGATTGGATGAATATTTTATCTTCGGATGATGATGTTATTTCGACCTGATTTTCATCCCAAAAAGATTCAAACTTGAAGTTTTGTCGCTGTTTCCAAAAATTCGCTAACTGTGAGAAAGTTAGATTTACCAAGTTTTCTGATTTCACACGTTTAAAAAGATGCTCCATTGTCTTCAGTCCTGTTTGCAACGGATGATGATAAAATATTACCGGCTCGAACCTTGCCAATTTATTTATCAGTATAAATTCAAAATAGGTGGTCATTTCAGAGATTGTGAGTTCTTGTCGTTTAAGACTACCGGTGCAAATTGGGTGAATTGGAATTTGAAGGGGCAGTTTTTCATTCTCTGTCTGTATAGGATATCCATCATAACAAAATGTGAATTCGGAAGTGTAGGAGAACCTGCTTTTTTCCAGGGTCTTTACTAAAGCTCTATTAAAAATTCCATAAGGTGCACAAAATCCATCGGTTTTAAACCCTTCTTTTTGAAGTAGATTTAATCCCTTGCTTGTGTTTTCGAGTGTTTTTGAGGCAGATAATGAGGTGCCGTGAGAATATCCATGGAGGGCAATTTCCTGATTTGTGTAGGAGTGAAAGTGATTGAGCCAGCTTTCATGCGCCTTTACATGTAAAAACCAGGTCAGTGATAGATTATTTTTTTGCGCCAGCTTATAAAGATCATCCATAGACTTTTGATCACCGAAATCACTATCAACCCGAAAGGAGAAAACAGGTTTTTTAGCTGGTGATTCCCATTTTTTCAGGAATGGAATTTTTCGCAAAAAATGTAATTCTTTAAGTAGCGCGATAAATGCCTGCATCAATTCATGCTTCGAAACTTTACTGACAATTTCATCAGCATGTTTTGCTGAAGGATTAAAAAATCGCTTGCGCATGTACCCTTTAGAATTTAAAAGTGCTGGAAGATCAGCCCCCATAAAACCCAAAAAACCATCCCCGGCATTACGGATATGCATCAAGCCCTGAAAGAGGGAAGATTCCCTATGTAAATATATTTTTGAGAAGATATCAATAAAGGGGATGTGCTGAAAAGCCGGATGCTGGCTTTTATTAGTTAGAGTAGAAACCCGACGGGTTAGGGTATTCTTTGAATCAGTGAATACCTGATATTTTCCAGTTTCCAGCAGGGAACCTCCATTGCCCAAATACTCCTTTAGTTGTTTCTCCTGAGAAGCGTGGATTTTATCATTCAGAATAATAACTGAATATTGTTCAGCTAAAGAATGGCCATAACTCACTTCTTCATACCACAGGCCAATTTGATCAAGTATAGATTGCCAGCCAGAGTCAATACGTTGTATTCCTATGCAGAGCCGTTGATTCATTAAAGAAGTTTTTCTTTAACCCATGCAATCTGGGCGTTATTAAAGATGCCGGTTATTTTTATGACAATCAGGAATAAAATAGATGCCAGTACAGCATTAATTAAAGGCATAAAAGGTACCAGGTTAAAGGCGAAAAATAACAGGATGGCTACAGGATAGCTAATTAGTAAAGGTTTTAGGTAGTTGAGAGGAATAATTTTCCGAAACCACATAAAAGTGAAAAATGTGATTATAATTTCTGCCAGAGAAACAGCTGCAGCTGCATAAATAGAACTACCCAAAGCAATAAATATTACAATTACCAAACCCGAAATAGTGCCTCCCAAACAAGTGGCTAAGAAATAAGCTTTGTCGTTCCCCGTAGCTATTAATCCAAACGAGAACAGGCTGTTTATAAAAGTAACGGCAATCAAAATGGAAAGTAACTGGAGCAGTACAGCACTGCCGGCATATTCAGGACCATATAATATTTGTATAACCTGCTCCGCTGATACTGCTGTAAATAACGCAATAAAAGCCCCTCCTACAGCAACTGATTTGTAAACTATATCAACCTTTAACGCTGCTGCTGAACGATCTATGCTCCACAAGGAAGCAAGGTTTGGTAATAACAGATTCACAAAAACACGATCGATCATCATGGCTATGATAACAATTCGAAATGCGGCACCATACAAACCGGCATCATGCAATGATAGCAGTGCGCCTATTAATAAAGGTGGTAACAGTTGCACGATCTGGGAAAAAAATTTCCCCAAACCTAAAATGGAACTTGTTTTTATTAAGTCAGAGTATATCCGGGTTCCGCGGGAGGGAAGGGTAAAAGGTTTATCTGTTATGGCAAATGTAGCCAGCGTAAGCGCGGCTACACTAATTCCTGCAGTATAAAGAACCGGAACCAGGGTAACATCCTCTGCGGTGTCTACCAGAAAAATAACAAGAAGAAAATAAACAAGACCGTTGAATATTTTTGAGGCAGCTATTTTACCAAACTGCTGTTTCCCTGCATAAAACCATTCCATTAGAGCCATATAAGGAATAAGAGAATATAAATAGCCTAAAATTACCTGTTGCTCAATTTCCCCGGAATCAATAATGGAAACAAGCAGGGTTGCCAAAATCAGAACGGTGACTCCCAGTACCAGTTTAAGCTTGAATATTTCCAGAACCCTGAAATTTCTTTTTAAAGGTTCTTTTGCAGTTTCGCGCGTTCCAATGCTAATTAAGCCTAAATCAGAAAACCAGGTTGCATAGCCTAATACCGAAAGTGCAACAATTATAAGGCCGTAAAATTCAGAACCAAGTATTCGGGCAAGGTAAATAGAAGCAGCAAAGGAGAGGCCACGCCCGGCAATATCTCCAGCTACAATCCAGAATGCTTTTTCTTTGAGTTTAGGCATTAGTGGATTTTATTTCCCGTATCAGTAGTTTTTTAAACTCTTCCTCGTTTTCAAATAAATGCACATTTTGCGCTCCCTGGATTTCGGAGATACAACCTTTATCAGGAGAAATAATGATTCTTTGATAACTGAGGGCTAAATGAATACCACCTGAAGAAAGAATTTCCCGGTAATTAAACAGGCAAATATCTGCTGCATTGTAAAACCAGGGCACGTGTTCTTCTTTTATAAACCTGGGAATTAATTTTATTCGCTGCGAACCCTGTTCCAGATTTTTGAGCTCTTTATAAAGGCTCATATTTCCTTTTTTGATAGGCCCCACAATGAGCAGCTTACTCTCTAAAGGCAGATCATTGACTATCTCAGCTACTTTTTCAATTTGTTTATACCGGCTAATATTGCCAAACATTAACAGCAGAGGTATCCCCGGTTGAAGGTCGCAACCATACTCCTCAATTAGATGGGTGATAGCCTCATTTTTTGATTGAATGGTAGATGGAAATTTGGGATGAGGTCTAACAAAGAACTTATTCTTTGATACATCCAACCGATTACTCATAATTTCGACAGCTGTATTACAATGAACATGAAGCTTATCTGCCCATGAGGCCATCTTTCGGTGTAAAAAGGAATGGAGTTTTAAATACTTTTGGTCGTGGGGAAATTCGTTGTGTAGCGTCCATACAATTTTTCCTCCAAAAAGCTTAAAAAGGCGAATGCACAGTATTTTCCAGGGCATTCCCAGCAGAGATTTAAAATCCTGAAACTCAAGCCAATGGTAGTGAAGAATGGCATGTTTATTCTTTAAAATGCCAGCTACCAATTTAAAATGATTTATAACACTGATGGCTTGTATATCAAACTTCTCTGATTTGATAAGATCTTCGTAGAGCAGGTAGAGGTAATCTGTTTTCTGGTGAGAATACCTGATCAAGGGAACTACATAAATGATACGGGTATGTTCATCGAGTGATGAATATACCTCCTCAAGAGATTTCGTCTCCATTTCTGCCCCTAAAGATTCTTTAAAATTTGTACTGAATTCCGATAGAATGTACCGTTCCGTATCCTGTATTAAAAGGAATTAATGCATAATTGAATTTTATATCATCTGATATAAAAGCTGCACCAATTGCAAAAGGACGTTCAGAATATCCTGAAAAATCCCTATCCAGGAGGTCTTCAATTTTAAATTTATATCCTCCGCTTAACTCAACTACTTCTGCAATTTTAAATCCCAATCCCAAATTAAAGTGAGGGTCTGAAGGGGAGTAATCAGCATAGTCTTTGTCATTGGTATCGCTTAAGGGGTACACAAAATCTGTGTATGCTGAAATTAAGACAGGCAGATCATTATTTTTTTGGGCGCTGATTTCAACAATATCTGCAGACGCACCCATTTTAAAATTAGAGGGCAGAGTTGTAGCTGTTACGTTCAATTCACTCATCTCACCCAAATTAGAGACAGAAGCCCCGGTTCGGATTCTTTCATCAAGAAAATACCGGGCTACTCCCAAATTGAAAGCATAGCCTGAAGCGCGATAAGTGAAGTTTTCCTCGTTCAGATATTGGACCGCCCCGCCAAACGAGAAAAGGTTAAAATCGTAGGCGTAAGCTGCAGCAATGGAAAGATTTTGAATAGAAAAGGTGCCGTTGGATTCCTGAGCAGGATTATTTCGCTGCTCATAATCATCAGCACCGGAAGAGTAAAATGAAAATGCTATAGCCTGTTTTCCGTTCAGAAAATTCACTCCGCCAAAAATATTAGTCAGATCGGCTATCCAAAAAGAGTAGCCTAAATCCATTGATGAAGACCTGTTTAAGGCGAGTAAAGCAGGGTTGGAGAAAATAGATGCGGCTCCTTCAGCCACAGAAGTGGTTGCCTCGGCTCTGGATAAAGAATAAGGTGTGGGGGAAATATTCAACATTTCCAAGCCGGGACTTTGAGCAAAAGCACCTGCGCTTATCAAGAAAAGTACTGCGGTTATAAAAACTGATTTCATAGATTTAATCGTAAGGAGAAAACATGCATGTTAGAAATACGGTAAGGTTCCACCACAAAAGCATAGTCGATGGAAGGGGAAAATACATCAAAAGGAAGATGAATGGAAAACCCGCTGCTTAGTCCCCAGCTATCGCTATTGGCTACATCTGGTAACTGCCATCCCCCGCGTAAGGTAAAACGTTCATGAGCTCTCCAGGAACTTCCAATTCTGAATTGTGTTGTGCTGGTTGAAATTTCTTCTGTCCCGGTAATGGTAACAGGCCGGCCTTCAGATACAATGATTTCTCTGTTTGTTGTTTCCGAACTCTGAACCTGTACTTCAAAATCTCCTGATACAGTAAGTTTATCCGTTTGCCATGCTAAACCCCAGGCAATTCTTGTTGGGAAATTATTAACAACATTTCGGGCTTGTTCTAAATTGTACAACTCCTGGGAATTCCACGAATAGTTTGCAAACATATCTTTCACTGCAAATCCGATATTGAACTGTTCTCCTGCTTTGTAAAGTAAACCCAAATCAATTCCTACACTAAGAGGATTATCCAGCTGTTCGTGGTAATTGGCCAGGCTGAATTTCAGTCCAATTCCGGCATTCATTTTATCGCTAAGCCGGATGCCGAAACTGGTATTCAACTGGTACTCTGAGGCGTCGAATAAATCAGTGGGATAACCGCTTTGGGTTCTTCCATCAATATCTTTCACCCCGGCTCTCATCAATGAAAAAGTAATACCAGCAGTAGGGGGAAGCTGAAGCGTAACACCGGAACTTTGAAATATGCGATCGAATTGCAGCGCACCAACAGTTAAATCAGCTTGCCTCGATTCTGTATACATTGCCGCATGGGCTGGATTGTAGTAGGCATAGGAGCCTTCGGATGTAGTTGCCATCATGGCATTGCTCATTGCCATTGTGCGAGCGTTATAACCAATACGGTTAGCAGCTCCTGCAAATCCCCCGCTTTGGGCAAAAAGGGATGGAGTTTCCAGACATAAAATCAGGAATAGTAAAACAGGGAGTAAATATATTTTATGCTGATATGATTTCTTCACTTAATCCACTACCAAAATTTTTCCACTTATTTTTTTATCTCCGCTTTCAATCACATAGATATATGGTGCGTTTGCTACTTTACGCCCATGATTATCATAACCGTCCCATACAGCTTCGTAGGTGCCGGGAGTAAAAGAATCATTTTCCACCTCGCGAACCAGGTTCATTCCAAAATCAAAAATTCGAACCTTTACATTTCCTTGTTGTTGAACTTCGAATTTAATGCGGACCACTTCATACACCGATGGTGAAAATGGGTTCGGGTAAGCGTATGATTCTACATTTCGGGCCTCCGGATCATAGAGATTCCCGCCTTCGAGAGGGAAGTTCACTCGGGTAATTTCCCACATTTTTCCGTAATCGTCGGTAGAGGCTATGCCGTCATCTGTTCCAATCCAAACTCTATCGGTGGTTGTGGCAACAGATTGAAAAGCCGCTGAAGGCTTTATAAAGGTATTTGGGCTTTTTATCTGGGGTGATTTGATCCAGGTAGCACCACCATCAGGGGATATGAAAAGTCCATTGTCTCCGGCTGCAAAAACATGGCCATCCTTAAAACCGATATCATTGATTTTTTCACCAACCAACATTTGCGTGAAGGTTTCACCTTCATCTTCTGTATAGACAATGGAATGACTTTCGTTCTGATCTGATGCAATCCAGTTAGTCATCCAGATTCTTCCGGTTTCCGGTTCTTCCTGAATAGAAATAATCCAGTCTCCTGTTAAACCATCCGAAGCATTATCAAAACTCACATGCTTCCACGATATGCTGTCGGTGGGAGCTGTCAGTGCATTATGAGAAACATTAATTCCTCCCGCACTTCCAAACCACACCCGGTTTTGGGAGTCGATATGTATACTGAACCCCTTAAGGTTATCATCTTCAATTGAATTGTATTTATTTTCTGTTTCTGAACAACCCCCATCAGAACTTCTACTCAGGCAGGTAATCCAAAAATAATCATCCTCATCCGGGGTTAAATTCTGCACATTATAGGGAGGGATGACAATTCTTTCCCACGACTCCCCAAAATCAGAACTTCTAAGTAAACCGGAAGCCCAATTAACAGATAAAATTACATTGCCTGCATAGTCAATATCATAAGGCGGAGATTGTTCAGGAACGGTGATTCTCAGGCGATTATAAATTTCTCCACCATATAAAAAGGTCGTATCATCCTCAGTTTGGGGATCCAAAAGAAAGCTGTGGTAATCCCAAAGAATACCACCATCAGTACTTGTGTAATATCCGTATGCAGCTGGAACAGAGCCATCTTCTGTTTCCCGGCTGAATCCTAAACCCGCCACTACAGTATCCCGACCCAGTGCCAACGAAAAAACCCGGCCGATTCCACCCACAACACTATCTGCATTTTCTGGTGAATACCATTCGGCGGCGTTTCCAATATTGCGGTTTAAAGCCGGGCTGATCCAAACAGTATCACCATAAGTGGCAATTGTACTAACACCATTTTGGCGGATGGAATTTTCGGGGGAGGAGACAGGACCAACGATCTGGGCCTGAGCAGTTATCGGAATGAACAAAAATAAGACTATCAGCTTCTTCATTAATTACTCTCTCTTATGCTAAATGTAGTTCTGACAGTATCACTACTTAAACCACCTTTATCTATTGCATAAAATTCAATATCAAAATCTCGGTCTGGATCTTCTTCATTAGGAAGAACAGGTTGATACCACGTAAATACAGAATCATTGGCTGTAGAATCATTATAGGTTGTTCCATCGTCATGCATTTGAAAAGGCGAACCTTGAACTTCCCCCGATGCTTGATTGATAACTCTGATAAAAACCTGGTCAATAGTTTCTTGTCCATCGTCGTCTATTACTTTAGCAGTAAAAACTGCCGGTACTTCTCCTGAAGCCGGCCGGTTAACTACCTCAGGATTACTTGTTTCAAGAATCTGAGGGGGAAAATTAGAAAAACCATTTATTGGAAAAGTGGTTTGGGCATAACTATCACTTCCGGTCTCCCAAAAAATATTAATAATGTATTCTTCAATGGAAGTTGTGGTGGTTTCTATACTTACAGTTGAAATATAATTAAAGCGTCTGGAATCATGAGTTTCTAATTCTTCTTCTGAAATTTGTTCACCTGAACTCTTCTTTGTCACTGAATATCTAGGGGCTACAGGTGCTGGAAAATTCTGTATTCTTGCAAAAATCTCTATTGCTAAAGTCGTATCAGTATATCCGTCTTCTTCACTAAAAGTAATGGAATTGGGAGTGATTAGAATCTCACCTATGAATGGTTGTTCACCAATAGGATTTTCCGGCGCCGTGGTAGAATCGCAGGCATAAAAACCGGCTGACATTATGAAAAGGGCACTGGTGTAGATGAACAGCTTCTTCAATATAATTCTGATAATTTCTCTGTTATTTAGATGTATGGTAAGGATAACTCATTCTTAATTCCAATACGTTATTGCAACTATTTAATTATAAAATAATGATTATTGCTTTTGCTAAAGGCTGCCTTTATATTCTTCGCGTTATGAAAAATAAAACTCAATTCA
Source organism: Balneolaceae bacterium (assembly GCA_040877545.1). Lineage (GTDB taxonomy): Bacteria > Bacteroidota > Rhodothermia > Balneolales > Balneolaceae > Gracilimonas. The sequence continues at coordinate 19,242 of JBBDNN010000067.1, read as the reverse complement.
ATATTTGGTGGTGGCTTTTTGCACATAAATGCAGTGGGCACGCTATGTAAATTGAGCGATTGATTAAAGAAATTTAAAAACCCACTGTTCCTCGAATGGTGGGTTTTTTTGTTTCTAATGACTAATAATAATGCCATTTTCAAAGCAAGGGGTTGCAACCCCTTGCTTTGAAACCTCTTGATAAGTCATATGACTAAGGATAAATTTTTAGAACTTAGCGGACAATACACAGCAATTCCGGTTTACCGGCGATTGTTGGCTGATATACTTACGCCCGTTTCCTTGTTCATGAATATCCGTGAAAATGCTGATTATCCATTTTTACTGGAATCAGTGGAAGGAGGAGAGCAGCTTGCCCGCTATTCCTTCATTGGACGAAATCCTTACCAAAAGCTGATGTTTGATGGAAGTGAAACCACCTTGCATACCAAAGCCGGTGGGATAGAGAAGAAGGAATCTTATTTTGATCAACTCAAACATTTAACCACTGCCTACAATGAACCTACACTTCCGGAACTTCCACGATTAAAAGGCGGGGCGGTAGGATTCTCAGCCTACGATACAGTCCGCCTGGTAGAACATCTTCCCAATACCCCGGAAGATGAATTGAATCTTCCTGAAGCTATCTGGGCTTTTTATGATGAAATTTTTGCCTTCGATCATGTAAAACATCAGGTAATTCTGATCAAAACAGTATTTGTCGAGGAAGCAGCAGATTTGAACTCAGCTTTTGATAAGGCACAGCAAAATTTAGATGAGATGGAGAAGGCTGCGCTGAGTTCCAATTACGAATCCCGCTCTTTTCATATTGATACGGAATCATTAAAGAGCAACATGAAGCCGGAATATTTCGAGCAGATTGTGGAGAAGGGTAAAGAATACATTTACGAAGGTGATATTTTTCAGGTGGTACTTTCCCAGCGATTTGAAGCCGATATGAGCGGTGATCCATTTATGCTATATCGTGCACTTCGAATGGTGAATCCTTCCCCTTATCTCTTTTATTTAGATTTTGAAGATTTTCAACTGGTGGGATCATCGCCGGAAGTGCTGGTTCGGGTTCAGGAAAAAGAGACACGGGTGTTACCAATTGCAGGAACACGTCCGCGAGGGAAGACACGCGAAGAGGATTTAGCCTTAGAAGAAGATCTTAAAAACGATCCCAAAGAAGTGGCCGAACATATAATGCTGGTCGATTTAGGACGGAATGATATCTCAAGGGTGTGTGAGCCGGGTTCGGTAAAAATGGAACGGAACCAGGTGATTGAGCGGTATTCTCACGTAATGCATATTGTCAGCGATGTGGTGGGAAGACTAAAAGATGATCAGACTTCGGTAGACGCACTTATGCAATGTTTCCCGGCCGGGACGGTAAGCGGGGCTCCTAAAATTCGCGCCATGGAGATTATCGATGAACTCGAACAAACCAAACGAGGCCCTTATGCGGGCGCAGTTGGTTATTTTGATTTTTCAGGAAATATGGACACTTGTATTGCTATTCGAACGATGGTAGTAACCGGAAACAAGGTGTATATTCAGGCGGGAGCGGGAATTGTGTCCGACAGTGACCCCAAAAAAGAATTCGAAGAAACACAGAACAAAGCGGGTGCCCTGGTTCAGGCGCTCAGCGTAGCGTTAGATATTCAATGACTAAGAAAAAAACCATACTATCAGGAATTCAGCCCTCTGGCAAGCTTCATATCGGGAATTATTTTGGAGCGCTCCGCCAGCACATTTCCATGCAGGAGCAGGGAGATGCTTTTTATTTCATTGCCAATTATCACTCCCTGACTTCTCTTGATGACGGAAATGAACTTCGACAAAACACCATCGATGTAACACTCGATTATTTGGCACTTGGGCTTGATCCCAAAAAATCCACTTTTTTTGCACAGTCTGATGTGCCCCAGGTAACTGAACTTGCCTGGATTTTAGGAACGTTAGCTCCGGTAAGTATGATGGAAAAAGGAGTGGCCTATAAAGACAAAGTAGCGTCAGGATTGAAACCAAACATCGGCCTTTTTACCTATCCAATTTTACAAGCTGCTGACATCCTGATTTATCACTCGGATGTAGTTCCAGTTGGGGAAGATCAAAAACAGAATATTGAAATCACACGCGATTTGGCCGGTAAATTCAATCATAAATTTGGCGGTGAATTTTTAAAAATTCCAGATGCCCATATAGTGAAATCGGTTGCCATAGTTCCGGGAATTGACGGACGGAAAATGAGCAAGAGTTACAATAACACCATCAATATTTTCGCAGAAGGTAAAGCACTCAAAAAACGGATAATGGCCATTGAAACCGATTCAGCTGCTCTGGAAGATCCCAAAGATCCCGAGACAGATAATGTGTTTGCTCTGATAAAACTTTTCGCTGATAAAGAAAAGCGGGAAGAAATCGCAGCTAACTATCGTGCTGGCGGATATGGCTATGGCCATGCCAAAAAAGAATTGCTATCTATGATTGAAGATTATTTTGCCGATGCCCGCGAACAACGTAAGAAGCTGGCGCAAAATTTAGATTATGTCCATGATGTATTGCAAGAAGGTGGAAAAAAAGCCCGAAAACGAGCAGAAGAAGTGATGGAGCCCATTAGGGAAGTGGCAGGTATTGTTCGCCATTTCGATCACTGATTTCGCTGAATATTGATAAACAAAAATTTAGATAATAATTTTAGAGTGCCATTTTTGAGCTTCAGCGAAAAATCCATAATCAACGAAATCTTCGTAATTTATGCTCGACAAAAACCGCAGACTAAAAAAGCATCTGCGCAATTCCTAAAGCCCACTAATCTGTGATCCTTATAATCGACAATTACGACTCTTTCACCTATAACCTCGTTCATTTGGTTGCAGCCGAGACAGAAGATTATAAAGTAATCCGAAATGATGCGATGACGGTGGAGCAGATCAAAGAATTTAATCCCACAAAAATTCTGATTTCACCGGGTCCGGGTCGGCCGCATGAGGCGGGAGTTACCGAGGAAGTCATAAAAATGCTGGGCGAGAAAATTCCGGTTTTGGGAGTTTGCCTGGGGCATCAGGCGATTGGGGAAGTATTCGGCGGGAAAGTTATTCATGCTCCTAAGCTAATGCACGGCAAGGTGTCCAAGGTATCACACGATGGAAAATCCGTCTTTTCAAATATAGAACGAGATTTTATAGCTACACGGTATCATTCCCTGGTTTTAGATCCTGATGCTATTCCTGACGTACTCGAAGTTACCGCGACCTCGGATGACGGAGTGATTCAGGGAGTTCGCCATAAAAAATTCCGGATCGAGGGAATACAATTTCATCCTGAAAGCATTCTTACCACAGAAGGGCCAAAAATAATATTAAACTGGTTACAGCAATAATGGATTTCAAGCAAATATTAGGTACACTATCATTCTCTGAAAATCTAACCGAAACCGAAGCCGAAACTGCACTCACTCTCATAATGAGCGGGGAAGTGGAAGGAGAACAAATTGCCGCGTTCTTAACTGCAATGAGATTAAAAGGAGAAACGGTTGAAGAACTCACTGCCTTTGTAAAAGTGATGCGAAGTAAAGCTGTAAAGGTGAATGTGGATGTTAAAGATGCAATAGACCTGGTTGGAACAGGCGGGGATAAATCAGGAACTTTTAATATTTCTACTGCTGCTTCTTTTATTACAGCCGGGGCCGGGGTTCCGGTAATCAAGCATGGGAACCGTAGTGCATCCAGTAAATGCGGCAGCGCTGATGTTCTGGAGCATTTGGGCGCGGCTATTGAGATTGGAAAAGAAGGAGTGGAGCAAGTTTTTAAGGAAATTGGAATGGCATTTATGTTTGCACCGATGTTTCATCCCGCAATGAAATATGTAATGCCCACACGCCGCTCGCTGGGCTTCAGAACTTTCTTTAATATTTTGGGACCAATGGTAAATCCTGCTGGCGTTAAACGATATGTAATCGGGGCCTACAGCAAAGATGTAGCCGGAAAAATGGCACGAATTTTAGCAAACCTGAAAACTGAATTTGCCTACACTTTTAATGCCCATGATGGCCTGGATGAAGTAAGTTTAACATCCCAATCCGAAATATTTGAGTTAAAAGATACCCTTGTTTCCACGCCAAAAGTCTTTGATCCGGAATCAATCGGATTTAAGAAAGTTGAAATGAAGGAACTGGAAGGTGGAAATGTGAAAGAAAACGCCAGAATATTTAAAAATATTATGGCGAATAAAGCAACGGATGCACAAAAGAATATTGTTTTGTTGAATGCTCTTTTTGCCATTCAAGCTTCCGGCAAAGCCTCCACTTTAGAAGAAGCAAAAGAAATGGCTGTCGAAAGCCTTGAATCCGGCCAAGCCAGAAGCTTATTCAACAATTTCGTGGATGCCACAAATGATGCGATGGGGACTTTTAAATACTGATGAGTACAATTCTTGATGAAATAGTAGACCAAACACTCGCAGATCTTTCAAAAAGAAAACGAAAGATTTCCTTAACCGATTTTGCTTCTTTCGAACAATTCGAAAAAAAGCGAGTAGATTTTGGTAAAACATTATCAGCAAATGAAAAAGTTTCCATTATCGCGGAAGTTAAAAAAGCTTCTCCCTCAAAAGGAATTATCCGACAAGATTTTGACCCGATAAATATTGCATTGAGATATGAAGATGGTGGAGCCTCAGCTATTTCTGTACTGACCAATGAGCCATTTTTTAAGGGTGATTTAAAATTTCTGGAGCAGGTATCGAAGCGAGTTCAACTCCCCTTGCTTCGAAAAGATTTTATTGTAGATCCTTATCAAGTAAAAGAAGCACGGGCATTTGGAGCAGATGCAGTGTTAATTATTGTTGCCATTACAGATGGAAGCCAGCTTGAGGAATTACTTCATGCCACAAAAGAATTTGGTTTACAGGCACTCGTTGAATGTTATAATCAGGATGATTTTGAACGCCTTAATTTTAGTTTGGTGGATATTCTCGGCGTCAATAATCGTGACTTAAAGAATTTTGAAGTAGATGTGCATCGTGGAATTGAGATATTGCAACAAGCGCCTCAAGGAACAATTTTGGTTTCTGAAAGTGGATTATCAACGGGTGAGGACTTGGCTCTGCTTCGAAAAGAAGGAATTCATTCAGCATTGATCGGTGAATATTTTATGAGGCAGGATAATCCGGGAAAAGCAGTTACAGAGTTGCTGGAGAACGCAGAAGAAGCATTTGAAAAATTACAGGATAATGACTGATTCAAACCAACGAACAAAACTTAAAATTTGTGGGATTACCAATCTGGAAGATGCCCGTTTTTCTGCGGGAGCGTTAGCAGATTATCTTGGATTTATCTTTTATGAAAAAAGTCCGCGTTACATAGAACCCGCCCAGGCTGGGGCCATTATCAATTGGATTGAAGGCCCGAAGAAAGTTGGAGTTTTTGTAAATCAACCGCTCGATGATGTAAATCGTATTGCAAAGGAAACAGGTGTTGACCTTATCCAGTTACATGGAGATGAATCTCCCGAATATTGTGCATTAGTAAATAAACCGGTTATAAAAGTCATCCATATTGAAGAAGAAACTGCACCCTATCTACTAAAACAAATATTAGTACGCTATGCTGACACAGTTAAACACCTTCTTTTTGATACCAAGGTAAACGGACTTTGGGGTGGAACAGGTATGACTTTTGACTGGGATATTTTGAAGGAAATAGAGGAGGAAATTCCATTTTTCCTATCCGGTGGTTTGAATGTGGAAAACATCAAAGAAGCGATTCAAACAGTACAGCCGTTTGCAGTGGATATTTCCAGCAGCCTGGAGCAAAAACCAGGCCTCAAAGACTTTGGAAAAATAGAAAAACTGATGGATGTAATGCGGGCTTTACAAAAAAATGAATAGAACACTGATAACGCAGATCTGGCGGATAATCACGGATAAAGGTAAGACTGAATTAACCCGCCATCATCCGTACAATCCCGTATCATCCGCGTTCCAATTATAACTTCTTTTAGAAATGACTGCTGTAAACAAACAAAAAAAATACTCCTTCCCAGATGCTCGTGGTTACTATGGTAACTTTGGTGGAAAATTTGTGCCTGAAATTTTAATACCTGCTATTCAGGAATTGGAATCCGAATTTTTTAAAGCCAAAGACGATCCGGATTTTCAGAAGGATTTCAAGAAGCTGCTCAATGAATATGTGGGAAGGCCAACACAGCTAACTTTTGCAAACCGCCTCACTGAGCACTATGGCAAGGCAAAAATTTACCTGAAACGTGAAGATCTTTGTCATACCGGGGCGCATAAAATTAACAATGCAATTGGGCAGGTGTTATTGGCCCGGCGAATGGGAAAACAGCGAATAATAGCTGAAACTGGAGCCGGTCAGCATGGGGTGGCAACAGCTACCGCTTGTGCAAAATTTGGGCTGGAATGTATTGTGTATATGGGCGAAGAAGATATGGCCCGCCAAAAGCTGAATGTTGACCGAATGAGGTTGCTCGGCGCGGAAGTGCGAAATGTAACCAGTGGCTCCAGAACGTTAAAAGATGCCACTAATGAAGCCATTCGTGACTGGGTAACCAATGTAGATAATACTTTCTATATCATAGGCTCGGTAGTTGGTCCGCACCCATATCCAATGATGGTCCGGTACTTTCATGAGGTGATAGGAGAAGAGGTGAAATTCCAAATTCAAAAAGCAGAAGGTAGAAACCCGGATTACCTGATTGCCTGTGTAGGCGGCGGCTCGAATGCCATTGGCTTTTTCTACCCCTTTATAGAAGATGAAAGCGTACAAATTATTGGTATTGAAGCAGCAGGATTAGGAGTGGATTCGGGAAAAACGGCAGCTACCATAACTAAAGGAAGTCCGGGCATTTTACATGGCTCTTTAAGCTATTTACTACAAAGTGGGGAAGGGCAAATTGAATTGGCGCATTCCATAAGCGCAGGATTGGATTACCCCGGTGTAGGTCCCGAACACTCCCATTTACACGACTTGGGCAGAGTGAAATATTATGCCATAACTGATGCAGAAGCGATGGATGCTGTAAAACTGCTTTCTGAAAAAGAAGGAATCATTCCCGCCCTCGAAACTGCACACGCTTTTGCATGGCTGGAGAATTTGATGCCTGAAACCTCAGAGAATGAAATAGTAATCTTGAATTTATCCGGTCGTGGCGATAAAGATATGGGGACAATTTCAGAGAATTTGTGATTAATCTGTGAGTGACGATATATTAATATAATCCACCATCTGATACACCTAGTATCACATTGAGAAAGATTCAGGGGTAGATGGGATTTATAACAACTGTATAAAATTTGATAAGCAGAAATAGCCTTAATGAACCGAATCCAAAAAACCTTCCAAGAAAAATCCGCAGACTCAAAACTAATGAGTTTGTTTATTACAGCAGGCTTTCCTGATCTGGAATCTACGGTAGACTTGATTCTGGGCTTCGAAAAAAACGGTGCCGATATTATTGAACTGGGAATGCCATTTAGTGATCCCCTGGCAGATGGACCTACTATTCAATACTCCAGTGATATAGCCATCAATAATGGAATCACTATAGTTAAGATTTTTGAAATGGTGAAAGAGGTGCGTAAAAAATCGGGTATTCCCATTATCCTTATGGGATATATGAACCCGATATTGAGGTTTGGGGTTGATAAATTCTGCCAGCAAGCAAAAGCAGCCGGCGTGGATGGTTTAATTATCCCTGATATTCCCATTGAAGAAGGCGGGATGATTGGGGAAAAAGCCAAAACATCTAATTTGTCCCTGATTTATCTTGTAGCACCAAATACGTCGGATGAACGCATGAAGTTAGCCGATGAAAAATCAACCGGATTTGTATACTGCGTTTCAGTAACCGGCGTTACAGGTGCTCGTGAAGGTGAAGAAGTCTCGAAGTCTGTTAGCCGCTTTATCTCTCGTGTAAAGCAAAACATCACTCAAAATCCGGTAATGGTGGGCTTCGGGATTAAAACCCATAAAGATGCAATAGATGTAACATCAATTGCCGATGGTTTTATAGTTGGAAGTGCCTTAATTAATAATATTAAAGAAAACTATCCGGAGGATGGATGGCAATCCCAGATATTCTCTTTTGTTCATACACTTAAATTCGGAAAATAAATAAAATGAAACGTTTTAAATTCTTATCAATAATTGCTGCAGCATTCGCTTTTTTATTTACTGCCTGTAATGGCGACTATAGAGAACTTGCCAGCGGAAATACCAGAGATGTAGTAGTTATTATGGATTCCACTAATTTTGAAAGTGAAACAGCTGATGCCATTCGGGAAACTTTCGGTAAGTTAGTATTTACCGTTCCCAATGCTGAGCCATCTTATGACCTTACCTTCACCTCATTTCGATCTCAGGATCAGCTTGATCGCCTTAAAAAACAAAAAAATATCATTTTTGCAGCACCCATTGATGAAGAAACTAACACTGCCCGTCAGGTTAGGGGTTTTTTAGATGAAACTGTGGAAGAACGAGTGAGAGCCGGTGAAAGTTTTGCCTTTCCGGTAGAGGATCAATGGTATCGGGATCAGTATGTGTTGATTTTGACTTCAACTTCAGATTCTGCCCTGGCACAGAAAATCAGGAATACAGATGAAATCCTGGTTAATAATTTGCTTGAAAAGGAATTAAAACGCTGGGAATATTTCGTGTACGAAATGAAAGAGCAGGTTCAATATTCCGATTCGCTTTGGGAGAATCATGGGTTTAAAGTCCGCATTCAGCATGATTATATAAAAAATATCGATACCCTTAACTTTATCAGTTACCGTCGATTCCTTCCTCAAAACGATCGCTGGATGTGGGTTTGGTGGCAGGATGATGTTAAGGATATTTCCTTTATTGATAACGATTGGATCAACAGCACCAGAGATTCACTTTCTCAGCAGTTTATAAAAGGCACCAGAGATTCGATGTACGTGAATACCTATTATGAAAGTCCTGCTCAAAGGCCGGTAATTACCAACAGTTTCCAAAAAGAACGGTTGATTGCTTATGAAACCAGGGGAACCTGGCACATGATAAATGGAGCCATGGGTGGGCCTTTTGTGAATTTCACCTATTATGATCCGGATACAGAACGTCTGTTTATGGTTGAATATTCACAGTTTGCTCCATCGGTCCGGGAAAAACTTCCTTTTGTTCGCCAATTCAGAGCAATGGGTCGCACTTTTGAATCGGATTCAACCTGGACAGGTGAGCCAGATCCAGGTCCTGAATCCTGATAAATCTTAGAAATAACAGAGGTGTTTTATAAGGCGCCTCTTTTTTTATGCAGATTCAAATCCCGCAAAACAGATTCCGATTTAAGCGGGAGAATCTTTATTTTAGGCATCCGAAAAAAACCAAAAATATTTTATGTCCTGGTTTAAAAGAAAAGACGATAACATACAAACTGAAACCAAAAAGGAAATGCCGGAAGGGGTTTGGATTAAAGTTCCAACCACCGGAGAAACCATCCATAAAAGAGAGCTGGAAGACAATTTGTATGTAGATCCGCTAAGTGGTTATCATTTCAGAGTTGGGAGTGAAGAGTATTTTTCCATCCTGTTTGATAAGGGGAAATTCAAGGAAATTGGTGCAGACATTTTACCTACTGATCCTCTTGGATTTGAAGACCGCAAGAAATACAAAGACCGCTTAAAAGAAACGCAGAAGAAAACGGGATTATCTGATGCCGTCCGTGTGGGTGTAGGAAAAATGAGCGGCCTGGATATTGTGGTCGCTTCCATGGATTTTAGTTTTATCGGCGGCAGTATGGGGTCGGTAGTAGGCGAACGTCTGGGTATTGCCATTGATCATGCCCGGGAGCATAAAATCCCGCTTATCATCATTTCTCAAACAGGGGGCGCCCGCATGATGGAAAGTGTGCTAAGTTTGATGCAGATGGCTAAAACATCCGCAAAACTTGCCCAGCTCGAAGAGGCTAAAGTGCCCTATATCTCTTATCTCACAGACCCAACCACTGGAGGCGTTACTGCCAGTTTTGCTATGCTGGGTGATTTTAATGTAGCAGAACCAGGATCTTTGATCGCTTTTGCAGGGCCTCGAGTTGTTCGCCAAACAATAGGCAGAGATTTACCCGAAGGATTCCAAACCGCCGAGTATTTACTTGAGCATGGATTTCTGGATTTTATTATTTCAAGAACCGAAATGAAGGAAAAGCTTACCCACTTGCTTAAAATGGTTCTGCATAAGAAGTAAGTATCCGTATAAATATCGAGAGCTTTCTCCAGGGAGAGATTTTCAATGGCGATATTCAATGCCAACTTTTAAGATAAATTTTAAATGTGAAAGTTCATTTTTCATTTATCACTAAATATTTAAAATAAGGTTATGCGCTTCGCTGATTATGCTAAAATTTATATTACAGCCGGAAAGGGAGGGGATGGCGCCCTTCACTTCCGAAGAGAAAAATTTGTCCCAAAAGGGGGGCCGGATGGTGGAGACGGTGGCAAAGGCGGGGATGTCGTACTGGTTGGCAATGAACAGCTAAATACCATTCTTGATCTTCGGTATCGCAAGTTTATTAAGGCTAAACCTGGTGAAGACGGGATGAAAAGTAAGAAATCTGGTTCTAAAGGGGAATCAGAAAAACTTGAAGTCCCACTGGGTACGGTTATTTTTGATGCAGAAACAAAAGAACGGTTAGGAGAAATAACCGAACCTGGTGAAGAACTTATTATCGCTGAAGGAGGAAGAGGCGGTTTGGGTAATTGGCACTTTAGAACATCAACCAACCAAACTCCGCAGTATGCCCAACAGGGAAAATTCGGAGAAGAGCGGGTTGTTGAGTTGGAGCTGAAGCTGATTGCTGATGTCGGGCTGGTAGGATTTCCCAATGCCGGGAAAAGCACACTTCTTGCAGCACTTTCTCATGCCAAACCAAAAATTGCGGATTATCCGTTTACTACTTTGGAGCCAAATCTTGGGGTCGTAAAATTCTCCGATTACAGAAGTTTTGTGATGGCTGATATCCCCGGAATTATCGAAGAAGCCCATGAAGGGAAAGGATTGGGAATTCAGTTTCTGCGACACATAGAACGCAATAATGTGCTGTTATTTTTGGTGAGTGCAACTACGGATATTTCGTATGAATACAAAGCTCTTCTGCATGAGCTAAAAACCTACCGAAAAGACTTACTTGATAAGCCGCGAATACTGGCAATCACCAAGATGGATTTAAAACAGGGATTTAAGTTGGAAGAGGAACTTCACTTTGATGATGAAATTCCCGTTATTCCTATTTCTTCAGCTACTGGTTATGGGGTGGATGAGCTGAGAGAGAAATTATGGGAGCAAATTCAACATGTTAAACAAGAAGAAACTTAGAGTACTTATAGCACTTAGCATTATTCCCGGCCTTGGACTTAAGCGCGGGCGAGAATTAATCAGAAATAGTGAAGATGCCAGTGAAATCTTCAACTATAGCAAATCAAAATTAAGGAATATTCAGGGAATCGGAGAAGCCTCTGCATTATCCATACTTTCTTTTGATGAATGGGAAAAAGTTGATGAGATCATCAAAAAAACCAATAAAATCGGGGCGCGAATTATTACCCTGGCTGACCCTGAATACCCGCCGCTGCTAAAGCAAATCTATGACCCCCCTCTTTTATTTTGGATGAAAGGAAATCCTGAAGCATTGAACCTGCCGGGAATTGCAGTGGTAGGTACACGGAATCCATCTCCGTATGGAAAAAAGATGGCAGTAAAAATAACCACCGAATTGGCCGAGCAGGGCTTGTGTATCTTCAGTGGATTGGCTTATGGGATCGATTCAATTGCTCATAAAGCAGCTTTGGATGTAAACGCACCAACGGTAGCTGTACTTGGTTCAGGTATCGACAATTTATATCCCCAAAAGAATGCAAATCTTGCCAATGAAATTATAAGAAAGGGTGGGGCGGTAATATCCGAATTTCCTCTTGGCGCCAAACCTGATGCCGGTAACTTCCCGGTGAGAAACAGAATTGTGAGCGGAATGAGTTTGGGAGTACTGGTTATAGAATCCGGAATAAAGGGTGGGAGTATGATAACAGCAGATCTCGGACTTGATCAAAATCGCGAAATATTTGCTCTTCCACACCTGTTGGTAAATCCTTCGGGAACCGGATGTAATTTCCTGATAAAAAGAGGAGCTGCCAAGTTGGTTCAGACGGTTGATGATATCCTGGAAGAATTACCGGTAGAAAAATCACACGAAACCACTGCAGAACAGGTTCAGGAAAAGGCACACTGGAAGTCAGCCGATCTTGATGAATTAAGTAAAAGTATTTGCGAAGTTCTCGAAGAAAAAGCTTACCAGGTGGATGATATGGCCGATAAGTTAAAACTCAACACCAGCCAATTACTGGTGGCTCTGCTTCAGCTGGAAATGGCAGATTTAGTAAGCCAAAAAGCCGGTAAGATTTTTGAATTGAGGTGAGATCCAAAATTATCCCATCAAGTCTTATACCTGTAAATAGCTGCTAAATTAGAATTAGCTGGCATTTCTTCCGGATCAAGCCCATATAAAACGCTTCCATTTTTAAGGGCTGAAATTGCGGTAAAATTGATAAGGTCTACCGTTTCATCTGTCGGGGTTTCGGCTAATTGGACTGAGTTTTTATCAGGGTTAAATTTTCCCCATTGACGCCTGCCCATTGGCACAAATAAAGTCTCTACTTTTCCAAAATAAGCACCACTCACTATTTCACTTATATCAGTAGAAGTAATACCGTCTCCATTTGAAATATTAAAACGTTCAACGTCTTTTTTTATCTCTTCTCTGAAATAAGGTTCAACTATAGGCCAGGCATCCTCATTTAATTCCTGTCCGCTTCGGGTGTCCACATTTCCGGGAATTTCGCCGACAACATTATTATAACCGTTTACTTTTTTGTATTCAGATAACACTTTTTCAAGACCAGCTAAAACCAAAGGACCATTTATCTTTTTAAGATATTTTGTGGCTTTGCTTTCCAGGTGTTTCAGAAAAAGTTCAAGTTCCTTTCCATGATTTTTTTCACCACCGTGGCCATGGAACCCTGCTTCTTGTCTATTTGTACCCATATGATGCTGGATAGAAGGTTCAAATTCATGAAACTTCAAATGCTCTCCCATGCTGGTAGGAACACCTTCTAATTCAATTTCAGAAAGTTTATCCGGGGCTACTTTAAACAAGCGGGTATTGGTTTGGCTCAATCCAAGAATATGATAAACCTCATGGTGATTTTGGAGAGTAAGCAGAGGTGTTATCAGAAAATTATCAGCTATATAGTAATCTTGTTGTGGAGAGATGGGGATTTTGAAATATTCAAAATAATCCTCGTTTAGATACAGTGCTAATCCGCGATCCTGGTGCAGCCAAAATTGTTTCTCATCAAGGAGATCATAAATATCTTTAAATAGATCTAATATTCGCTTTTCCTGCCATCCTTTAGTTTCCAATTCCAGTTTTATCTCCTTTAGAATATTTTTTAGGCGAATAGGATCTTGTTTTCCTTCTTCGCCACGCACATGAGTGGGAACAAAAATTGATATGTTAATATCACCTGTGTGATCAATTAGGTTCTCAATGGTTTCGCGTCTTACTACACTCATATTTTACTCCTATTTAAATTCAAGGGAACATATATTTTCACCTAGCTAAACAAAGACATGTTCCCAAATGTTCATAGTTGATAGGTGGTTCATAGCTATTCTGCGCATTAACAATAATAGATTAAAGAGCTTAAGAAAATTAATCCTGCAAATTTTCAATCATAGCATCCATCTTTCGATCTAAGGTTACTGAAACCTGATCATAATCTTCTACGCTCATCAGGTTAGTATTTACGCTGCAATAAAATTTGATTTTGGGCTCGGTTCCCGATGGGCGTGCAGATATAATTCCGCCGTCTTCGGTAATAAATTGCAGAACATTTGAGGCAGGCAAATCAATGCTTTTCGCCTTTCCAGTTGTTACATCTTTTTCTTCACTGTTCTGATAATCCTTAACGGTTATCACTCTTGAACCGCCTAATCTTTTTGGTGTATTCTCACGAAAATTTTTCATCATTTGCTGAATTTCTTCCGCACCTGATTTTCCTTTTTTGGTGATGGAAACCAGTTTCTCCCGAAACAGTCCATATTCAACATACATTTCCAGAAGAGCTTCATAGAGGCTGCTTCCCTGATCTTTATAATAAGCGGTCATTTCAGCAATAATAGCACATGAAATGACGGCATCTTTATCCCGGACATGATCGCCAATCAGATATCCATAACTCTCTTCTCCGCCGACTATAAATTCTTTTTTTCCTTCCAGGCTGGTCATTAATTGCCCAATGTATTTGAAGCCGGTGAGGGTATTATAACAATCAACCTTTTTTGCTTTAGCAATTCGATCAATCAAATATGAAGTAACTATCGTTTTTACGATATATTGATTTCCAGTGATTTTACCGGCTTTTTCCCAAGCCGTGAGCATATAATTAATGATGAGTGTTCCCGTCTGATTGCCGTTCAATAAAATAAATTCATCCTCTGTATTCTTTACCGCAATTCCCACACGATCGCCATCGGGATCGGTAGCCATAACCAGATCGGCTTCAATTTCTTTGGCTTTTTCAAGCGACATGGCCAAGGCTTCTTTTTCTTCGGGATTAGGATATACAACTGTGGGGAAATCACCATCCACTGCCATTTGTTCTTCAACAAGTGCCACATTTTCGAAACCATATCTTTCGAGGACAGGAGGCACTAAAACACCGGCTGTTCCATGAATAGGAGAGAAGACGATTTTTAAATCCCTTTGGCGTTTGATGGCATCTTTTGAAACAGAGAGTTTAACCAGCTCATCTATATATTTTTGATCCATTTCTTCGCCGATAATCTCTACATTTTCATCAATCCGGTCAAATTTAACTTCAGACACACTTTTAATTTTCTGAACCTCTTCCATTACTTCTTTGTCGGATGGGGAAACGAATTGACCGCCATCAGCGCCATAGGCTTTGTAGCCGTTATATTCCTTGGGATTATGAGAAGCTGTAAGCATCACGCCGCTTTGGCATTCCAATTGGCGAATTGCATAGGATAATTCGGGAGTAGGGCGTAATCCATTAAAAAAGTACACGTAAATATCGTTTGCTGAAAATACATTAGCTACAATTTTTGCCAGAGTATCGGAATTATTCCGGTTGTCATGAGCAATAACCACTTTAATTTTTTTATCCGGGTGAGCCTTCTTTAGATAGTTGCTCAAGCCCTGGGTGGCAATTCCAAAAGTATATTTGTTAACTCGATTTGTACCAATTCCCATTATTCCACGCAAGCCACCAGTACCAAATTCAAGATTCTTATAAAAAGCATCAGTTAGTTCATCATACTCCTCATTTTCCAGTTTCTGCTTGATGGCGGTTTGCGTTTCTGTATCGAAACCACCATTCAGCCAATGGTTTACTTTATCCTGAATAGCCGGGTCTAATGCTTGCATGCTTTTTTTCTTAGGGTGAATTTTGTCTAAAATTGATCATTTCCGCTTTTGTTGAATATAAATAATTCAACATGGTAATTCATTCCCCGAGATGATAGATAACAAAAGTTAGAATAGTTTCTATCTCTTTGGCCTTTTTAGTCTGGTGCCGAGTTCTTATCACCGTTATCCATTCATTTTTCAACTTTTTCTTCCTGTTTATGGCCATTCTGGATGATCTCCAACAGCTCGTTGCGCTTCATTTTTGAACGGCCGGATATTTCTCGTTCACGGGCTATTTCATAGAGTTCTTTCTTGGTCATATGCTTAAGCCCGTATATTCTTTCTTCTTCATTTACGGAATAAGGAACCTCCTCCTCCTCATCCGCTTCTTTTATATCCATAATCACTTTTTCCAGAAATTCGATTACCTTTTTTCGCTGCGTCTTTTCTGTAATATTCCATTTGCCTTTACTTGCCCGCAAATGAGCTACTTTAAATTTTTTACCGTCCAGAAAAGTCATGTAATTGTTGGCATCCAGTTTTTCTACTCTTTGGTGGGCTACAATCAGCCAGTTATATCCGGTACCTACAGGTGCCCCAGATCCCTCTGGTGCATTTCCCGCTCTTCTTTTTTGAGTTTTATAAAATACATCCCACTCTTCGGGAGTCTTTTTTCGCTCTTTCCACTCACCTTTATCATAGTACCATTTGTGAGTACCGCCTACTTTCATTCCCGAGTAGCGCTGCCCTTTATATTTTTTGAACTTATTATACTTTTTATCTTCGTCAGCCATAATTTTATTTCTCTTTCTTAACCTATTTTTAAACTTGCTGCTTCTCCGAATTTATTTCCTCTATGTTGAATTATGCTCTATTGCATAAAACAGTAGCATTATTTCCTGTGTTCCAGATTTACTGAATTAAACAGATTTACTAATTAACAGTCGTGAAAAATATCTTAGGGAAAAGTATTTCAAGCATAAGCCGCTCCTTTTATCTATAAATCCATGCGTTCTGCTTCCAATCATAAAAAGCCACTTTTGTTAAATCTGTATTTGGATCGATAAGTTGCCGTGGTGGTGCGCCATTGAGCGAACAATAGATATCTGCATATATGGATTGCTCGTTATTCATCCCACTCAAAAAGCCTGCAAATTGAACAATGAGCTGAGGTCGTTTCACCATTTTATTTCTTTGCCAGTTTGGTAGGTATAATGCCGATTCAATTTGTTCTCTTTGCATGGTTGCAGGATTATCGGTAAAAAATATGGCATCGCAGGACTTGCTGCGGAGTTTCATATGCCAGGCAAACCGGTGGCCTTCTTCAGTCCAGCTCGGATTACCTGGAATCGCAAAGTGGCGGAGTGGAATAGCAATTTGCATAATGCAGAAAATGGCTAACCCCGTTAATACAAAACCGGCCTTTTTGGGCAATCTTAGAGTTTTTTGATTGATGCTGTCTTCAGTTGGGTTCTTTTGAAAATCCCACATCAGAATAACAGTTATTAAAAACCCAATGAGAAATGGTATGGGGCTGATTCTCTCATGAAACCAGGATGTTATTAGGGCTCCAGACACACCCACAGCCACTTTGAGTAAAAGCTGATTTTGGCTTTTTTCCCGTAAATAACTATAAATTTGCTCCGGCCATAGTGAGGGAAGATAAATAGTTAGTGCGGCAATCATAAACCAGGGAAATATCCCAATGCTGAAAAACCGGTCGTTCAATAAATGGAAAAGCACCAATGCGGAAGCAATCCAGGGGCGGGTTTTTCTGATCATAAGCAGCGGGAAGGCCAGCAGATCCAGTAGAAGTCCGGAGTAGCTAATAAACCAGGTTACTTCTGGTATTGAAAAATAGTTGCCTATTATGGGAAATTCAGATCGCCGGGGCAGCCATAAATCCATGGGAGAACCGGTTAGCCAGTCACGGTTCAGCTTAGCAATTCCACCAAAAAAATAAACTATGCCAATTTGGAACTGAAGCAGGAGGGTGGTCCACCGGGGAATCCATTTTTCCCTGATTTGAGGCATTAGCAAGGCATCAATAGACCATGTTTTATGAGCAGGTAAAAATACCATCAGAAAGCTGATCAACATAATCAGGTAAAAATGGTTCAGGTATCTTGCCTGTTCCAGTAAAAAGGTATAGGTAAAGATTAGAAACAGCAGGCTGGCGCTTATCCTGTATAAAAAACCGGCTATTATAAAAACAGATAACAAACCGAGCAGATAAAAAAGGAAGCTCAATCCTGTTGCAGAAAGAGGCTCCACCCAATGAAACCACTCGTACTTGAAGTGAAATACAGGATAAACCCAATATCGTTCAATCCAGCCATGATTAAAGTACCGGGTTACTTCCCAGAGCATTATGAGCCCAAAGAAAATGCGAAATACAGCCAGGCTTTCTGCATTTATCGGAGTAAATAATTTTTCTTTTATCTTTTCTGTCACGGGTACAGGTTTTTTCTCGTTATACCTGAATCATAAAATCATATCCTGTTTAAAATATTCTATGTGATAAGGCAGGCAGTTTTTTCCTGATTTCTTTCAGGTAATCCAAATCGATTTCAGCGGAAATTATTCCCGGTTCCGTACCTGCATCAGCAAGCACTTTTCCCCATGGGTCAACGATAATGGAATGGCCATAGGTTTCCAGGTTTTCGCCGTGGCTTCCAGTTTGCGCCGGGGCAATCAAATAGGAACTGTTTTCAATTGCTCTGGCTCGGAGTAAAACCTCCCAGTGTACTTTGCCTGTTGTTTTTGTGAAAGCCGAAGGAACGGTAATAAGTTCTACACCCTGATCTGCCATGCGCCGATATAACTCTGGGAAACGTACATCATAACAGATTGAAAGACCTGTTTTTGCAAGACCTGGTGCATCAAACACATCCGCAGGTTTTTTGCCGGCTTTCATGATATCAGATTCCCGGTAATATTCTGATTCAGAAATAGTGACATCAAACAGGTGCATCTTATTATATACTGCAACGATTTTTCCCTTTGGATCAACCAGGATAGAGCGGTTATTAATCTTTCCATTGCTCATCGGTACCGGATATCCTCCCCCTAATAAATAAACACCAAACTCTGATGCCCATTTTGGTAATTGCAATTCCACTTTCTCTGAAATGGTACCTGCCTGATGAAGCAGTTCATTATTATCTCCAAAAAAGGCAAAATTCTCTGGCAGCGTTACAAGTTCAGCGCCTCCATGAACTGCGTTTTTTATGTGGGTTTGGATTTGATTCAGGTTATGATCCAAATTTGGCTGACTGTTTAGTTGAATGGCTACAGCTTTGAACGACATAATTCCATCTTTAAATTAAAATTCTACAGGATGTTTTAGCATCTCCATGTATAAAAGATATACAATATTACTCGTTCCTTTCCACGTATACCTGTGCATTCACAAAATCGGTAATTAAAAATAATTCAGAAATGTATTTTGTGATTTACCGTCATGGAGCCTTATCTTTAAAATCTTCCAAACAGCCAAAGTGGCGGAACTGGTAGACGCGCACGACTCAAAATCGTGTTCCTTCGGGAGTGTGGGTTCGATCCCCACCTTTGGTACCACAATGATGAATAGCATATATGAAACCCGTTTTTAAAAAGGACGGGTTTTTTTTATTCGATATTTCCCATCACACAAAAACAAATCGGCCAGAATCTCAGTCACAGTTTTTTCTAATCTGGAATTCCCATCATCTCTGCAAATAACCGGTAAGACTTTAGCCGTTCATTGTGGTCATAAATGTAAGAAGCTACCATTAGTTCATCTGCTTCC